>NZ_JBITSA010000003.1:0-650991 GCF_044540385.1 Kitasatospora sp. NPDC086009 | reverse complement strand
CGGTTACATTCCGAACCCGGAAGCTAAGCCTCACAGCGCCGATGGTACTGCAGGGGGGACCCTGTGGGAGAGTAGGACGCCGCCGAACAATCATTGTGAAGAACCCCCCGATCCGTAAGGATCGGGGGGTTCTTTGCGTTCCCGGAGAAAGACGCCACCAGCCAGGTGCCGACGCAGTCGGGCCCGCCTGCGACCTCCCCGAGGCTTGGCCACGGAGCGTCACAGCGGTCGGGCCGGCGACCGCCAGGGCATCCGTGAGGGCTGCTGTGCTGCCCAAGGCGGGCAGGGCGGGCGCGGCGGCACCCGGACTTACTAGGACGCCCGACTACATGGTCGTGAACAAGGCCCGCAGTGCAGGGACGCCGGTGTGAATCCGGCACGGTCGCGCCACTGTGACCGGAGAGTGCGTCGTCGCAGTACCAGTCACTGGCACCCAGCCGGGAAGACCGGGCGGCGCGCAGTGATCCGGGAGCAGGCTTGTGATGATCCGTGGCGGAGACGGCTGGTTTCGTCGCGATCGACGCGCCGGTCTCCGGCGGCGTGCCCGGCGCGACCGCTGGGAGCCTCACCTTCATGGTGGGCGCCGCGGCGGCGGACCTCGCCGCCGCCGGACCGGTGCCGGCGGCGATGGGCGCCAAGGTCGTGCACTGCGGCCCCTCGGGCGCCGGGCAGGCCGCGAAGATCTGCAACAACGTGATCCTCGGGATCTCGATGATCGCGGTCAGCGAGGCGTTCGTGCTGGGGGAGAGCCTCGGACTCAGCCACCAGGCGCTGTTCGACGTCGCCTCGACCGCCTCCGGCCAGTGCTGGGCGCTGACCGGCAACTGCCCCGTCCCCGGCCCGGTGCCGGCGGGCCCCGCCAACCGTGACGACCGGGCCGGCTTCGCCGCCGCGTTGATGGCCAAGGACTTCGAACTGGCCGCCGGAGCGGTCAAGGCCGCCGGCCTGCCGGTGGAACTCGGCCTGAGGGCAGCGGAGTTGTACGCGGACTTCGCCGCCGCTGAGGGAGCGGGGCTGGACTTCTCGGCCATCATCACGACCCTCCGGGAGGGGGCGAGCAGACCCGTCGGTGAATACCGGCCGACCGGCCGGGGCCGCCTCGCGAATGGCCCCGGCCGGTCGGCCCCGGGAAATGCCCGGGAGTGCCGGGAAGCCGACCGGCGGGTCGGCCCGGATTCCCGCCACCGGTTCGAGCCACGGATTCCCCTCGCGGATTCCCTCACGGATTCCCGGCATTACGCCGGAGGAATGTACCCGTGGTGTTGCCGGAGATGAATTCGCCGTGACGAATTCCGGTCCGCCGGGAATTCGACCGGCCGGCCGGCCGGCCGATCCCGGTATCCGGGGGTTCTTCCGGCCCGCCGCGGGCCGGGCCGGAAGAACCCCCGGGGGGTGCCGGACCGCGGAGCTACGCGGGAACGGCCCCGGCGGGCCGGGTGAGGCCGTCGAAGCCCGCCGGATCGGTACCGAGACCCGCCGGTGCCACCCAGTCGAACGGCCGGTAGACCGCCGGGCCCAGGCCCAGGCTCTCGGCGACCGTCTCCCGCAGCCGGTTGGAGGTGAACCCGCCGATGACGTTCATCTGGGCGTCCCGGTAGAGGCGCTCCACCTCGTGGCCCCGGGTGACGCCGGCCGCGCCGTGGATCTGCACGGCGCGGGCGGCGACCTCGACGGCCATCTCGGTGGCGTAGATCTTGAGCATGGCGATCGCCTCCCGGGCCGACCGGCCGGCGGCGAGCTCGGTCACCGCCCGGCGCGCCAGCACCCGGGCGGCGTCGATCTGGGCCCGGGACTCGGCGAGCTGGGTCTGCACGCCCTCCATGTGCGCCAGGGGCCGCCCGAAGGAGACCCGCTCACCCGCGTACCGGACCGAGGCGTCCAGCGCGGACTCGGCGATGGCGATGGCCGAGACGGAGATCAGCAGCCAGCCCCAGGCCATCAGTTCGGCCAGCTCACCGGCCAGTTCGCCGAACGGCACGGGCACCACGTCGGCCTCGGAGACGGTGGCCTCGGTGAAGACGATGCCGCCCCAGGGCATGCCGCGCAGGCCCATCCGCGGCGTCTCGTAGCGGCGGACGCCGGGCTGGTTCAGGTCCACGAAGGCGAGGCACCAGTCGTGGCCCTCGTCGCCGGGGGCCTTCTGCCGGCGGGCGAGTGTGACGGCCACGTCCGCGTCCGGCGCATTGGTGATCTTGGCCTTCTCGCCGTTGATGACGAACCCCTCGCCGGGGGCTCCGGCCGGCCGGACCGTGGTGGTGTAGGTCCCGGCGTCGCTGCCCGCGGGCGGTTCCACGATGGCGAAGCAGGCCAGCTTCTCGCCGGAGATCAGCGGCTTCAGCAGCCGGTCGTACTCGCTGGGCCGGCTGTAGCGGGAGATCAGCTTGCCGCACAGCAGGCCGGACACGGTGGCGGTCCAGTAACTGCCCGGGCAGGCGCGGGCGAGCGCCTCCATGGCCGCCAGCTGGGTGAGGCCGTCGGCGCCGCTGCCGCCCGAGGACTCCGGGTGGAACAGCCGCAGGTAGCCGCTGTCGATGATCTCCGTCCAGTTCGGCGAAGGCATCCGGCCCGCCGCGTCGGTCTCGGCGGCCCGGGAGGCGGTGCCCGGGAAGCTGAGGACGGTGCCGTGTGGTGTGTCGGTCATGTCGGTATCGGTCCTCACGTCAGCCGAGCCCGAGCAGGGACGCGGCGATCACCGGGCGCAGCACCTCGGTGCCGCCCCCGGTCTCGGCGAAGAACAGGGCGTCGCGGTGGGCCCGCGCGATCAGGTGGTCGCTGGTCAGCGCGAGCGTGCCGGACAGGCGCGCGGCCCCCTCGGCGACCGTCCGCGCGGCGGCGGCCACGAAGAGCCGCGCGGTGGCGGCGTCCTGGCGGGTGGGCCGGCCGCCGGAGTCGAACTGTCCGGCGGCCCGGTAGAGCAGTCCGGAGGCCAGCTCGCAGCGGGTGGCGAGGTCGGCCAGGGTGAACCGGGCGGACTGGGCGTGCACGAGGGGCCGGCCGAAGACCCGGCGCTCGCCGACGCCGTCGACGGCGTCCCGGACCAGGGCCCGCATGACGCCGAGCCAGGGCGCGCTGGAGAAGACCCAGTCGAGCGAGGCCAGCAGCGGCTCCACCTCGGTCCCGGCGCCGCCGACGCTGCCCAGCACCGCGTCGTCCGGGACGTGGCAGCCGTCCAGGACGAGGCGTCCCCAGGCGCAGGTGCGCATGGCGGCCGGCGCCGACTCGGTGATCAGCAGTCCGGGGGTGGAGCGGTCCAGGACGAAGGCCGTCCGGCCGCCGCCGTCGTGCGTGGCGACGACCAGGAAGTGGTGGGCCACCGGGCCGCCGGCGACGAGGTCCAGCTCGCCCGTGAGCACCCAGCCGCCGAGCCCCGGGGTGCCGGGGCGGGCGGTGACGGTCGGGGCGAGGGCGGCGCCCTGGGTCTGCCGCAGGGACACCGCGCCGATCCAGTCGCCGGAGGCCATCAGGGGCAGGTAGCGCTCGCGCTGGCGGGGGCTGCCGAAGGCGCGCAGCGGCACGGTGGCGAGCACCGCGTGGACGCCGACGGCGAGGGCGAGGCCCGGGTCGCGGGCGCCTTCGCCGAGGCCTTCGAGGAGGGCACAGGTCTGGGTGGCGCTGAGGCCGCCGCCGCCGAGGGCGCGCGGGACCAGCGGTCCGGCGAGGCCGGGGCCGGGCCGGGCGCCGGCCAGTTCGGCGAAGAGGGCCGGGTCCCAGCGGTGGTCGCGGTCCCGCTCGGCCGCGGTCGGCCGCGCGACGCGCTCGGCCAGCTCGCGGGCCGCGGCGGCCGACGACGGATCGCCGGACCCCTGGGGGGCGGGCTTGAGTTCCAGTGGAACAACCATCGGAAGTTCTCTCCTTTCTACGGGCGGTGCTCAGTTCGGTAAGTGGTCGCTTCCCCCGGCACTGCGGGGTGCGTGCGCACGGTTCGACCGGTCCGTTCTCACGTGTCCATGGCTCCGTTCTCGGGTGGAGGGGGGTGCGGCGGTACGGGGCGGCACACCGTCGGGGGCGCTCGAACGACTCGCGGGGCAATGCCGCCGGCCTCCCGCCGCTCGGCGCGGATTTCGCGCGCCTATTCAGCGATACAGGTGCCCTCGGAGGCTGTCCAGGAAATTGTCGGCATGCCGACGAGAAGTCCGCACAGCTCACCGTCCATGACGTTCCATCACAGTCCTTGACAAGCTCCTGACATTGGCAGTGTTGTCCCTTCACAGCGCGATCGACCACCATATTCGTCGAGCGCACTGCGCATCGTCGCTCTTTCGGCCCTGCTCCATTCGTACATGCCGCATCGCGAGAATTCAGGCCGGAGCCGAGGTCAGCGCGAATGGGAACCCGGCTCCGGAAAAGGAGGGAACGCACATGGCACCAGCAGAGCACCTGAAGGAAGACGTGCCCCCGCAGGGGCTGCCCCACCTGTCCGACGCGACCTTGCGGGACTCCGCGCACATGGCCGGCGTCGAGTTCGGCCCCAAGGACGCCGCCCACATCGCCGACCTCCTGGTCCGCACCGGCGTCGAGCTGGTCGAGGTCGGGATGATCTCCGGCCCGTCGACCAAGGACGCCGACCTCATCCTCGCCACCCACGAGTCGGTGGGCCCGGAGCGCTCGCTGAGCCTGGTCGTGGTGCGGGACCGCCAGCAGGTGGTCACGGCGCTGGACGAGGCCAAGCGGCTCGGCGTGCGGTCCGTGATGTTCTCGATCCCGACCTCGGAGCAGCACGCGGCCCTCAAGCTGAGCTCCTCCAGCACCAAGTACCTGATCGCGGTGGCCCGGGCGGCGATCGTCGCGGCCAAGGAGCGCGGCTTCCACGTCACCTTCAGCGGTGAGGACGGTGCCCGCACGCCCAGGGAACGGCTCGTCCCCTACGTCGAGGCGGGCTTCGCGGCCGGCGCCGACCGGTTCCGGCTGGCGGAGACCGTCGCCTACCTGTCGCCGTGGCAGATGGAGCGTCAGATCCGCAGCATCACCGAGATCGACGGCTCCGAGATCGAGATCCACTCGCACAACATGCTGGGCATGGCGGTCGCCAACTCGCTGGCCGCCTACCGCGCCGGGGCGAAGTGGATCTCCGCGACGGCCGGCGGCATCGGGGAGCGCGGCGGCAACGCCCCGCTGGCCGAGCTGCTCACCTCGCTGCGGGTGGTCTACGGCGACACCCGCTTCGACCTGAGCCACCTCACCGAGCTCACCAACGCCGCGCTGCGCGGCGCCCGGCTCGGCGACGCCTTCCAGTCCGGCCCCACGGCGCCGCACGCCTTCGCCTACGAGCTGCCCGGCCAGCTGACCCACCCCGAGGCCTACGAGACGCTGGCCCCGGAGATCGTCGGGAACTCCCGCGAGCTGCGGGTGCGCACCCGGCTGACCACACCGCTGGTCACCTGGGCGCTCGACGAGCTGGCCGAGTCGGTCGACGTCGCCGCCTTCACCTCCTGGCTGACCGTCCGTCAGGAGCGCGACGACCGCGACCTGCTGGACCGCGACGCGATCCGCAAGGCGGCCGTCGAGTTCCAGTCCGTCTGACCGCTCCCACCCCGGTCCGGCTTTCCACCACCACCGGATCCACATCCACCAGAGAACGACTACGGAGATGACAATGTCTGCTGGCACGTTGACCGGCCTGTGCCCCGAATGCGAGACCGATCTGACCACCCCGCCGATGGTGCAGGGCGAGACCATCGCCTGCCCCGAGTGCATGCTGACGCTCCGGGTGGAGGACGTCGTGGAGGGCCGGCTCAGCCTCCAGATGGTCGAGGTGCAGCTTCGCGATTGGGGTCAGTAAGCCCATGGAGCGAACTGTCGCCATCGTCGCCGACCGGGTCGGCTGGGAAGAGCGCCGGCTGATCGACGCGGCCGCGGGCCTGGGCCTGAGCGTCGAGTGGGTCAACGACGAGTCCCTCGCCCTGGGTGACCAGGAGTCGGCCTCGCTCGGGGGCTACGCCGCCGTGCTCGTCCGCAGCCGCAGCTACACGCGGGGCGGTCTGATCGCCACCGTCGCGGAGGCGGCCCGGATCCCCACCCTGAACACCGTCTCGGCCATCCAGGCCTGCGAGAACAAGCTGACGCTGCGCGCCCAGCTGCGTGCCGCCGGCGTGCCGGTGCCCGACTTCCGGCTCGTGCTGTCCCGCCGGGACTTCGAGAAGGCCCTGGCCGAACTGCCGCCGCCGGTCGTGCTGAAGCCGGTCTTCGGCGGCATGGGCAAGCGGGTCACCCTGCTGCGGGACGCGGACTCCGCGCACTCGGTCTACGACTACGTCGAGGACCTCGGGCACGGCTTCGAGCAGGCCTCGCTGATCGAGCCCTACCTGGCCGGCGGATCCTCGCTGCGCTGCTTCGTGGTCGGCCGCGAGCTGGTCGCCATCGCCGAGTTCCACAGCGCGGGGACGGACTGGCGCAGCAACGCGGCGCTGGGCAACCGCAACCGCGCCGTCGACCTCGACCCCGAGGTGCAGAAGATCGTCGACGGGGTGCTGGACGTCCTCGGCGAGGGCATCTTCGGCATCGACCTCTTCGCGACGCCCGACGGCTACGTGGTCAACGAGGTCAACCACGCACCGGCCTTTCGGGCGGTCGCCTCGGCCACCGGGGTGGACATCGCCGCGGCCATCGGCCGCTACGTACGGGAGGAGATCGGATGATCCGGGTCGGCATCATCGGGGCCTCCGGGCTCGCCGGCGGTGAACTGATCAGGCTGATCACCCAGCACCCCGAGCTGGAGCTGACCTTCCTCGGCGGCAACGCCAGCGCGGGGCGCCGCCCGGCCGAGCTCCACCCGGGCCTGCGGCTGGACCTCGGGCTGACCATCGAACCGGTCGGCACGGACCTCAGCGGCCGGTGCGACGTCGTCCTGCTCGCCACGCCCGCGACCGCCTCGGCGGAGCTGGCGGCGCGGCTGGCCGACGAGGTGCCCTGTGTCATCGACCTCAGCGGCGCCTTCCGGATCCAGACGCCGGCGCTGCACGACCGGTGGTACCCGGACGTGCACCGTGCCGACGGCCTGGCAGACCGGTTCGTCTACGGCGTCCCGGAGCTGGTCGGCGACCAGCTGCCCGGCGCCGCGCTGATCTCGCTGCCGGGCTGCTTCGCCACCGCGATCACCCTCGGGCTCGCCCCGCTGGTGATCGGCCTCGGCCTCAACCTGAGGACCGTGGTGGTGGACGGCAAGACCGGCTCCAGCGGCGGCGGCCTGTCCCTGCGGACGGCCGACCTGCACCCGCTGCGCAACGGCGCCATCGCGCCGTACGCACCGGCGGGGCACCGGCACGCGGCGGAGGTCAAGGACTTCCTGGAGCGCAGCAAGCCGGGCGGGATCGACTCGCTCAGCATGTCGGCGTACGGGGTGTCGCACGTGCGCGGCCTGATGGCCAGCACCTACGTCTTCACCGACGACGAGGTGGACGCGCGCAGCCTGCACCGCGCGTACCTGCGCTTCTACAAGCAGCGCCCGTTCGTGCGGGTCCGCCGGCACAACGAGACGCTGATCCCGGTGCCGGACCCGCAGGCCGTGCTGGGTTCGAACTTCTGCGACGTGTCGGTTTTGCACGACGAGGAGGCCGGGCGGATCGTCGTCCTGGCGGCGCTGGACAACATGGTCAAGGGCGCGGCCGGCCAGGCGATCCAGGCCCTCAACCTGCGCTTCGGCCTGCCCGAGGAGACCGGGCTGACCCAGCAGCCGGTGATGCCGGCATGACCGGGACGGCAGCCACCGACACCCCGACCGTCGTCAAGCTCGGCGGCAGCACGGTCGACGACCTCGCCGGCACCTGGTGGGACGACCTGGCCCGGTTCGGCCGGGACCGCCCGCTGGTCCTCGTGCACGGCTGGTCGAAGCCGCTGAAGAACCTCAGCCCCCGCTACCACGAGCCCTCGGCGATCCTGCGCGACCGGTACGGCAACCAGAGCCGGTGGACGACGCCCGAGGTCATCGAGGACATCAAGACCGTCAGTGCCGAGCTCGCCGAGGACGTCCTGCGACGCCTGGAGCAGCGCGGCATCACCGCCGAGCGGGTGCTCGGCAGCGACGGCCTGGTGACCGCCGGCGAGGGTGAGCGCTGGTGGTGGAAGGAGAAGCAGCTCGTCGAGCTGGAGAACCTCGTCGGCCCGATCACCGGGGTGGACCCGGCGGTGCTGAAGAACCTCAAGGCCGGCCACGCCTACCTCGTCACCCCGCTCGCGCGGGACGCGGCGGGCCGGGAGGTGAACACCGACGGCGACCGGGCCGCTGCCGCCGTCGCCGGCGGCATCGGGGCCGAACAGCTGGTCCTGGTCACCGATGTCGCGCACCTGCTGATCGACGGTCAGCCGGTGCGCCGGATCACGGCGGAGGCCGCGGCCCGGTTCCGGGACAAGGGCGCCACCGGCGGCATGCGCAAGAAGCTGCGCGCCGCGGGGGAGGCCCTGGACCGGGGAGTGGACCGTGTCGTCATCGGCAGCGCACCCGTGACGGACCTGATCGCCGAGCGCACCGGAACCGTCATCACACGAGCGTGAGGAGCAGGGTACGTGGCGAAATCCCGTGTGCTAGTCGTCAACAACGGAACGCTGTCGCTGAAGCAGCTCCGCGGCCGCTTCGAGGAGCTGGGTTCGGAGACGGACGTCGTCCGAGCCGAGGAGGTGCCCGCCGACCTCGGTGGCCGCTACCAGGCGATCGTGCTGAGCGGTACCAAGGTGCGGGCCTATGACAGCGACTTCTACCGGCCGCTGATCGACCTCGTGACCCATGCCGACGTCCCGGTCTTCGGGATCTGCGGCGGCATGCAGATCATCGCCGTCGCGGCCGGCGGCCGGCTCGCCGAGGGGCCGCAGCGGGTGGGCGGCTACGAGGTGCAGGTCGACAAGGAGGAGCCGCTCTTCACCCATGTGAAGCCGACCGTGACGGTGTTCCACCGGCACACCCTCTACCTCCAGGAGGCGCCCGAGGGCTTCCGCTCGATCGGCCGCTCGGAGCACGCCCCGGTGGAGTTCATCCGCTCCGAGGACGGGCGGATCCACGGGGCCCAGGCACATCTGGAGTTCCGCGCCGACGGTCTGGAGATTCTGCGAGGCTTCGCACAGCTCTACCAGTGACGATCCGTCAGCAGGCGCGTACGGCCGAGCCGTCCGCGACGGCCGGCGCGCCTGGCTGACGGGCCGTCACACCATGAACCCATCTAGGTACCGAAGGAATGCGCACATGACTGTGGAAGAGACCCAGGCGCCGGCATTCGCCGTTCACCTCAACGGCAGCGGTGGTGCGATCAAGGGCTGGGTGGTCGTCGACTCCCTCGTCGACGGCCTGGCCATGGGCGGCACCCGGATGACCACCGGGGTCACCGAGGAGGAAGTGGCGGGCCTGGCTCGCGACATGACCGACAAGTTCACCCTCGCCGGGCTGCGCATCGGCGGCGCCAAGGCCGGCATCGTCTCCGACGGCACCGACCGCGAGGAGACCTTCCGGACCTTCGGCCGGACGGTGAAGCCGCTGCTGCACGGCGGCATCCACCTCGGCATCGACATGGGCGTCACCCCCGCGGACCGGGCGGTGTTCTTCGCGGAGGCCGGTTACGACCCGCGCTTCCGGCTGGGTGCCCCGGACATGCCGATCGACTGGCGCACCTACTACGAGCCGCTGATCGACTGCACCGGGCACGGTGTGGGGGTGGCCGCGGTCACCGCGCTGGAGGCCAGCGGCCGCACCGGGTCGGCCCGGGTCGTGGTGCAGGGCTTCGGTGCGGTGGGCCGTGCCGTCGCCCGGTTCCTGGAGGACCGCGGCCACACCGTGGTGGGCGTCGCCGACGTCCAGGGCACCATCAGCGCGGACCGGCTGCCGGTGGCCGACCTGGTCGCCATCACCGACGAGTTCGGCCGGATCGACCGCTCCCGCCTGCCGCAGGGCGTCACCCAGTCCGGCGAGCCGGACGCCTGGCTCGACGTCGACGCCGACCTGCTGATCCTGGCGGCGCAGAAGCACGCGATCAACGCCGACAACGCGCACCGGCTGCGCTCGCGCCTGGTGGTGGAGGGCGGCAACCTCGCCTCCAGCGCCGAGGGCAAGGCCAAGGTGCTGGCCGCGGGCGCCACCGTCGTCCCCGGCGTGATAGCCAACATCGGGGGCGCCGGCTCGGCGGCCCTCGCCGTCACCCGGGTCGTGCCGTTCCACCTGGAGGCGGAGGCCCGCAAGGCCTGGGTCTTCGACTGGGTCGGCGACCGGGTGCGGCAGAACACCCGCGACCTGCTGGAGATCGCCGCCGCCCGCGCCGGCGACCCGCTGCCCGAGCTGCTCGCCGCCCGCCGCAAGGAGCGCGGATGACCGCCGGCCCGTCCGTCGGCCCGGACCAGGCCCCGCCCCGGGGCAGCGCGGCCGAGTACCTGCGGCGCGGCTGGTGGCGCGAGGAGACCTTCCTCGACGACCTGCGCCGCCAGGCCCGGCTGCGGCCGCGCAAGCTCGCCGTCGCGGCCCGCCGGATCGGCGAGGCGCGCACGGACACCCTGGACTACTCCGAACTGGCCGTGCTGACCGACCGCTTCGCCCTGGCGCTGGTGGAACTCGGCGTCGAGCGCGGCGATTTCGTCGCCGTCCAGCTCCCCAACCGGTGGGAGACGGTGCCGCTGCTGTTCGCCTGCATCCGGGTCGGCGCGGTCATCTGCCCGATCGACCCGGTCTGCCAGGAGGAGGAGCTGCGGCACCGCCTGGAGCTCACCGGCGCCCGGGTCTGCATCACCGTCCCGGAGTGGAACGGCTACCCGCTGGCCGCCCACCTCACCGCGCTGAAGGCCGAACTTCCGCTGGAGCACGTGGTGGTGGTCGGCGGCCGGGACGCCGGGACGCTCTCCTTCGACGAGCACTTCGTCGGCGTCCCGTGGGAGGAGCAGCGCGCGGGCGAGCTGGACGGGCGCGAACTCACGCCCGACGAGCCGTTCGTGGTGCTCTTCACCTCGGGCACCACCGGGGTGTCCAAGGGCGTGCTGCACAGCCAGAACACCATCTACGCGGCCGTCCGGGGCTACGCCGACACCTTCCTGCTCGACGACAGCCTGGTCGCGGCCGTCACCACCCCGCTCGTCCACTACTCCGGCTTCGGCCAGGGCATCCTGACCGGCGTCATGCTCGGCGCCACCGTCGCCTTCCAGGACGTCCGGCGCAACTCCGCCCTGCTCGACCTGGTCGAGCGCTACGGCGCCACGCTGGTCTACGGTCCGCCGTCCACCCTGGCCGACATCGCCAGGTCCCAGCGGGAGGACCCGCGCGACGTCTCCACCCTGCGCCACGCCGTCACCGGCTCCGCGCCGGTGCTCCAGGAGCTGGTGGACGAGGTGCGCGAGACCCTCGGGGCCCGGACCTACTCGGTGTGGGGGATGTCCGAGTTCGGGCCGGTCACCATCACCCGGCTCGACTACAACCCGGACTGGGCGGCCAGCAGCAACGGCGGGCCGATCGACTCCATGGAGCTGCGCGTCGACGACCGCGACGACCCGGGCAAGCGCGCCCCGGTCGGCCGACTGCGGGTGCGCGGCGCGGCGCAGGCCCTCGGGTACTACAAGCGCGAGGACGTGTTCGCCGCCGAGTTCAACGCCGAGGGCTGGTTCGACACCGGGGACTACGCGCGCGACGACGGCCGCGGCGGCATCCGCATCCTCGGCCGGGCCAAGGACGCCCTGATCCGCGACGACACCGTCGTCCCGATGACGGAACTCGAAGCGATCATCTCCCGGCACCCCGAGGTGACCGAGACCGCGCTGGTCGGGACCACCGGGCGCAGCGACGACCCGATCCTCGCGGTGGTCGTCACCGCCGGCGCGCAGCCGGGGCTGGAGGAGATCCACGCCGTGCTGCGCGAGGCCGGCCAGGACCCGCGCTTCTTCCCGGAGCGCGTGGTGGTCGTCGACGCCCTGCCGAAGACGCTCACCGGCAAGGTCCGCAAGGCCGAGCTGCGCCGCCGCTACGGCGGGCAGTGACCCACGCCGGATCGCCCCGGTCCCGCCCCGCCGACCATCAGCCCCCTCCGATCCCTGGAGCACACCCATGCCCGAGCCCGCGAAGGTGACCCTGTCGGCGACGTTGGCCGCCGACGAGGCCCTCGCCCGCAGACGCGCCGCCGGCGAACAGGTCCTGATCATGGCCAGCGGCGAGATCGGCCTGCCGGTCCACCCCGAGCTGAGGGCCCGGCTGGCGGCCGCCGCCGACCGGTCCACCTACGGCCCGGTGGCCGGCAGCCCGGAGCTGCGGTCGGCGGCGGCCGGCTACTGGCAGCGGCGCGGTCTGGCCGCCGACCCGGAGCTGGTCGTCGCCGGGCCGGGCAGCAAGGCCCTGCTGTTCGCCCTGATCATGGCGGTCGGCGGCGACGTGGTGATCCCCCGGCCCAGCTGGGTCAGCTACGCCGCCCAGGCCGAGCTCGTCGGCGCCCGCGTCCTCAAGGTCCCCGTTCCGGCGGGGGAGGGCGGCGTACCGGACCCGGACCTGCTGCGCGAGACGGTCCTGGCGGCCCGCGCCGCCGGGCACGACCCGCGCTCCGTCGTCGTCACCCTGCCGGACAACCCCACCGGCGCCGTCGCCACGCCCGACACCGTCCGGCGGCTGGGCGAGGCGGCCCGGGAGCTGGACATCGTCATCATCTCCGACGAGATCTACTGCGACCTGGTCTTCGACCAGGCCACGCCGGCGGTCTCCCCGGCCGCGTTCGCACCCGAGCGCACCGTGGTCACCACCGGGCTGACCAAGAACCTGGCGGTGGGCGGCTGGCGGACGGGCGTCGCCCTGCTGCCCGAGGGCGCCGCCGGGCGCCGGCTCCACGCCCGGCTGACCGCCATCGCCAGCCAGATCTGGTCCAGCCCGCCCGCCCCCGTCCAGGTGGCGGCCGCGTACGCCTTCGGCGAGCCGCCGGAGATCGTGGCGCACGTGGCGGCCTCGCGCCGGCTGCACGGGATCGTCGCCGCGGCGACGGCCGAGCGGTTCACCGCCGCCGGAGCGCTGCTGGCGCCGGTCCGCGCCACCTGCTACCTGTACCCGGACTTCGAGCCGCTGCGCGAGCGGCTCCGCTCCGTCCACGGGGTGCGCACCGGGACGGAGCTGGCCCGGCTGCTCACCGACCGCTACGGCGTCGGCGTGCTGGGCGCCGAGGCCTTCGGGGAGGCCGCCGAGCCGCTGCGGCTTCGCGCGGCCACCAGCCGGTTCTACGGCGAGACGGCGGAGCGGCAGCACGCCGCCCTGGAAGCCGCCGACCCGCTCGGGCTGCCGTGGATCCGGGCCGCCATCGACCGGGTCGACGAGGTCCTGACGGACCTCACCGCCCCGTCCACCACCCGGCCCCTGCCGGGCCGACCGCACCAACGAGCCTAGGAGGACCACCGAGATGTCCGTACTTTTCGAATGCGAATACCAGGGTGAGCGGTACGTGGGCTTCGAGAAGCCCGTACCCGGGCAGGCTCTGACGCTGTACCGGGTGAACGACGGCCGGCTGCAGGCCGAGTTCATCGCCGCCGAGACCGCCGAGGACGTCGTCGCCGCGATCAAGGCCGAGGTCACCCCGATCACCGTCGAGGGCGGCGAGGAGCAGGTGAAGTACTTGCCGCCGCTGCTGCCCGAGGCCAGCGGGAACGCCCTGTTGAGCGGCTTCATGCGGACCCACAAGTCGAAGTTCGAGGGCGAGCCGGGCGAGGACGAGGAGTTCGTCGCGCCGAACTGGTTCTTCAAGGGCTTCGGTTCCTGGCTGCGGCTGCCCGGCCAGACCCTGGTCGTCCCGGAGAAGTCGGTGGCGCTGATCGAGGAGCCGGAGCTGGCCCTCGTCTACGTCAACGACGACGCGGGCAACCCGCGGTACGTCGGCTACACCTTCGGCAACGACCTGTGCGACATCGGCCTGCACATCCAGAACCCGGGCTGGAACCCCTACTGCAAGCTGTGCGACACCTCGATCACCCCGTGGCTGTTCCTCGGGGAGCCGCCGGCCTCGGTGACCGGCCGGGTCGTCATCGAGCGGGACGGCGTCCCTGCCTGGGAGGGCCCGTTCGACTGCGGCGAGGACGCCCTGTACTTCAAGATCCAGGACATGGTGGACAACCTGTTCGAGTACCCGGCGCTGCGCCGCCCGGGCCTGGTCAACTACGTCCTGCTCGGCGCCGACAAGGCGAGCTTCCACGACGGTTTCCGGATCGCCCACGGCGACCGCATCACCATCGACTTCAAGAGCCACGGCGTGGTGCTGGACAACGAGGTGACGTTCACTCAGTCCAACTACCCGGCCTAGTCGTTCGGGGCTCGCCGTCGTTGGCCGGTTCCCGCCCTTCTGGCCCGATCCGCCTGCCCGGTGGGGCTGTCCGCCCCGCCGGGCAGGCGGGTTCCTGCGGAGCGTCCCCCATGTGAGACGGTCTCGCCGCCGCATCGGAAGCCCCGCGGCCACCCCCGCGGCCGACTGTCCGGAGAGTCGTTCCGGGCCCGTGAGCTGCACGTTTGATGGTCCGTCAACTCCGTTCAACGCCACGCCGAGTGCCGTCCACCGGGCTCGCCGCACCCGCTACTTCCGCCGGAACATAAATAAGTCCATCATCTCTGCGGGAAACGGGATGACCGGGCGGTCGGCGGTTGTTGCGGCTGGCAGCGCGCTGCGTGGGGGCCGGGGGGCTTTGGCGTGCGACGAACCGGCACGCGACGAACCGCTCTCCGCCCGCAGTCGGCTCACCCCGTACCGCAGCAGCGTCCTGAATCCGCATTCGTATGAGAGTTCGAGGTATCAAGCATGGCAACCTCCCAGACCGGGCTGTCGGCAAGCTCCCCTCCGGACACACCCTCCGCGGAGGAGAGCCGGAAGCTCCCGATGTCCCCCCTGCTGGCCCTGGCCACGGCCGCCTTCGTGATGGTGCTGACCGAGGCGCTGCCCGCCGGCGTGCTGCCCGAGATGGCGCGCGACCTCTCGGTCAGCGAGTCCGCGGCGGGGCAGGCGCTGACGATCTACGCGATCGCCACCGGCGTCTCGGCCATCCCGCTCGCCGCCGCCACGGCCGGCTGGCGCCGCAAGCAGCTGGTCCTGGTGGCGGTGGTGGCCTTCATCCTCGCCAACACGGTCACCGCCATCTCGTCGAGCTACGTCCTGACCATGGGGTTCCGTCTCGTCGCCGGTGTGGCCGCGGCCGCCGTCTGGGGTGAACTCGTGGTGTACGCCCGCCGGCTGGCGCCGCCGCACCTGGTCGGCCGGGCCATCGCGATCACCATGATCGGCATCCCGCTCGCCCTGTCGCTGGGCATCCCGGCGGGCACCTTCCTCGGCAAGGTCTTCGGCTGGCGCCTGACCTTCGGTCTGATCACCGCCGTCACCGTGCTGCTGCTGCTCTGGATCATCGCGTCCGTGCCCGACCACCCGGGGCAGAAGGCCGAGCACCGTGAGCCGATCCTCCAGGCCCTGCGCCTGCCCGGGGTGTCGATCATCCTGGTCGTGGTGGCCGCGTACGTGCTCGCCCACAACACCTTCTACACGTACATCGCCTCGTTCCTCGACGAGAACAAACTGGGGGACAACCGCGACACCGTCCTCCTGGTCTTCGGCCTCGCCTCGATGCTGAGCATCTGGATCACCGGCACGCTGATCGACCGCTACCTGCGCGAACTGACCATCGCCAGCTGCGTCCTGTTCACCGTGGCGGCGGTCTTCCTCGCGCTGACGCCGGGCAGCCCGGTGGCCGTCTACGGGGCGATGGTGCTGTGGGGCCTCGGCTGGGGAGGCCTGGCCACCCTGCTGCAGACCGCCGTCACCAACACGGGCGGCAGCCGCGGCCAGGCCCTGCTGGTCACGGTCTGGAACTCGTTCATGGCCGGTGGCGGCGTGGCCGGCGGGGTGCTGCTCTCGGCGGCCGGCCCGGGCTCGTTCCCGTGGACCGTGCTGGTGCTGGTGATCCCGCTGATCGCCCTCGTGTTCGCCGCCCGTACGCACGCCTTCCCCGCGAAGCGTGCGGAAGCGGTCTGATTCTCCCGGCAGATGGCAGTGGCTCCCGCCCTCGGGCGGGAGCCACTGCCATCTGCCGAACCGCTCGGTCGGTGCGCCCGGGTTCGCTCTTCGCCGGGGCTCCGCGCGCCGGTCGTCGGCCTGTCAACCGCCGGGGAAACGGTAGATGACGATCAGTCGGCCGGCCGGCCGCGCGCCTCGGGGGTGGGCCCGTGGGCTGCTGTCCGTGCGAGGTCGGTTCGTTCCCGCGCTGCGCGGGGCCGTTCGATGAGGGTGTCGTGCGCGCCGGGACGCCGTCCGCGCGGGGCGCTCCGGGCGGGTGCCGTCCTGTCGGTGCGGTCCTTCCGGGGCGGGCCCGTGGCCGGCCGTCAGCCGTGGCCGATGCGGTAGCCGATCCCGCGGACGGTGATGACCCAGGTGCTGGCGCCGAGCTTCGCGCGAAGGTTGCGCACATGCGTGTCGATGGTCCGGCTGGAGTCCACCCAGTCGGTGTCCCAGACCCGGGCCATCAGATCCTTGCGTGACATGACGTGGCCCTGGTTCGAGGCCAGGATGTGCAGCAGCTCGAACTCCTTGGCGGTGAGGCTCACCCGCTCGCCGTGCAGGCGGACTTCACGGGTCCTTTCGTCGACGTGGAGCGGGCCGATGGATAATATCCGGACCGGGGCCGGTCTGGGGCGGGCCCGGCGGAGCACGGCTTCGATACGGGCCGTCATCTCCCTGGGGCCGCACGAGCGGACGACGCAGTCGTCCGCGCCGGCCTGCAGGGCGAGCACCCGGTCCAGTTCGGTGTCGCGGCCGGTGAGAGTGATAATGGGCTTGTCTCCACTCGCTCGTATCGAACGGCAGACTTCCAGGCCGTCGATGTCGGGAAGATCGAGGTCGAGCAGGATCATGTCCGAGTGCTCATGTGTTCTCAGCACTTCCGCGCCGGTTCCGGCAAGTCTCGTGCAGTACCCCTGTCGTCGGAGGTCATGAGCCCTTCCTTCGGCGGCGTCGTGGTCGCCGGCGACCACGAGCACCCGGATCGCCTGCGGCTCGGAGGCCTTCTCGGTCCGTCGGTACGGGATCGACACCACGGCCCGGGGCTGACCTGGTAGTTCGGTTCGAGAGGTTGTCGCCAGAGTCATAAAGTCCCCCCTGTACACCAGTTCTACACAGGATGCACCACGGGGAGGCGGCCCCGCTACAAAAATAGTGGCATTCTTTTTTTACGCCTATGGTGCGGGTGTATGAACGCCACATCTGACAGGAGCATGATGATGCAAGAGAGGGCGGCCCGGACGCGACAGAACCTGGTCAGCGCGGCCGCTGGCGAGTTCGACCGCGACGGATACGCGGGGGCGTCCCTGGCGCGGATCGCCAGGTCGGCCGGAATCACCACCGGAGCCCTGACGTTCCACTTCCAGAGCAAGGAGGAGATGGCCGCGGTGGTCAGGACGCAGGGCCACGCCGTGACCCAGGCCGTCGTGGGCCAGGTGACGGCGCGGAGCGAACCCCCGGTCCAGTCGGTCATCTCGCTGACCCTGGCGCTGGCCGATCTGCTGGAGCGGGAGGCCGTGGTGCGCGCCGCGGCCCGGCTCGCCCGGGAGCAACCCGGGGAGCCGGACTGGTCGACGACCTGGGCACCGGTGATCCACGAGCGCCTGCAGGCGACGCACGAAGCCGAGTTGGGCCCGTACGGGGACCGGAGCACCCTCGCCACCCTGGCCGGGTACCTGGTCACCGGCGCGGAGTCCTGCATCCGGCAGCGGGCCTGCCGGAAGGAACCCCTGGACGGGCAGTCCGTGGAGCACATCAGCCGCATCTGGGACCTCCTCAGCTGCGGCGAGCGGTGCCTGACTTGAGCCCACCGGCGAGAGTCACCCCGCCGGGCCCGACCCCCGGCTCCGCCGGCCCCGTCAGACGGCGCTGCAGCCGCCGTCGACGGGGACGGCACCACCGGTGACGAACGAGGCCTGGTCGCTCAGCAGCCAGGCCGCCGCGCGCGCCACCTCGACGGGTTCGGCGAGCCGGGGCTGGATGGATCTGCCCACCGCGACCTGCTCCAACTGCGGGACCTGGCGCATGGCGTCCTCGATCAGCTCGGTGCGGGTGGTCCCGACGACCAGCGCGTTGACCCGGATCCCGCGCGCCCCGTACTCGGCCGCCGCGGCCCGGCTCAGGCCGAGCACGGCGTGCTTGGCCGCGACGTAGGGGGAGACCGCTCCGGTGGCGAACAGGCTCGCGATGCTGGCGGTGTTGACGATCGAGCCGCCCGACTCCTGGCCGAGCATCACCGGCACCTGGTGCTTGAGGCAGTTCCACACGCCGCGTACGTTGACGTCCATGATCCGGTCGTAGACCGCGTCGTCCGTCTCGTGCAGCTGTGAGCCGATCGCCCCCCAGCCGGCGTTGTTGAAGGCGCCGTCCAGGCCGCCGAAGGCCGCCACGGCGGTGGCGACGACCCGTTCGACGTCGGCCGTCGCCGTGACGTCCCCCGGGGCCACCTCGGCCCGGCCGCCCGCGGAGCGGATCTCCTCGGCGAGCCGGTCGAGCAGTTCCTTGCGCCGGGCCGTCAGCACCACGGCCGCGCCCTCGGCGGCGAACAGCCGGGCGGCGGCCGCGCCTATCCCGCTGGACGCCCCGGTGATCATGACGGTCCTGCCCTGCAACAGCCCCTGACGGTGCTCCATGTGCTTCGCCCCCCTGCCCGCGGCGCCGACCGGCCCGCGAGCCGGTCTCGGTGTCGTCGAACTCGGATGTCGATCATTGTCCCGGGCTCGCGGGGGGCGGCACCAGTCGGGACGGTCGACCGTCCGGGGAGCGGAGGGGCACGGGGCGGTCCCCGGCCGTCGGCGCTACTCGGGCCGGCCGCGGCACTCCGAGAGCTCGATGCGCTTCGCGGTGGCGGGAGTTGCGACGGCCGGCAGCAGCAGCTGCCAGAACTCCACGACGCGCTCCGGGAGATCGGCGCGCCGGGTCTCGATGAACGAGTGCATCTGGGCCCCCGTACACGCGTAGACCACCAGGCGGGAGAGCGCCTGGACATCGGTGCCGGCCCGCAGTTCCCGCCGGCGCTGGGCGACCAGGAGGTCGTCCATGATGATCTCGGCCCACTGGCGGTGGGAGTTCTCGTCCGGGGAGTTGAACTGCTCCTGCTCCCAGACCAGTCGGGCCCCGGCCTGGAGGATGGGGTTGTCGAGCAGCTGGCAGGCCCAGGTGAGGGACACGTCGACGACGCGCTGCAGCCCCTCCGAGGGGCGGGGGGTCACCACCCACTCGGGCTGGCGGAAGACGATCTCCCGGGCCAGCTCGCTCTTGTTGCGGAAGTGGAAGTACACCGCGCCCAGGGTCAGGCCGGCCTCGTCGGCGATCTTCACGACGCTGGTTCCGGAGAAGCCCTGCTCCCCGAAGAGCTTCGCGGCGGCCTGGATCAGGGCGGCCCGCGTCCGCTCGGCCCGCTCCTGTTTCACTGGGCGTCCCACCATACGACTGCACCTCATGTTGCTTGATAAAGAAGAGTATTCTTCATTTTATAGGCTGGGGGGACGATTGCACCGCTCCCGTCCCCCGCCACACTGACTCCGGGGGGAGACGGCTCATCATGGAGTCGCGTCCAACGATCGTTCAGCACACGGCGGCCACACGCACCCGGCCGACGGTCCCGCCGGAGATGCCGGCCCTGGTCGGCAAGTCCGTGGCGGGCGAAGCGCTCGTCACCGACTGGGGCGACGTCTCCGGCGCCACCCAGTGGGTCACCGTCCACTGGCCGCACGACCACCCCTTCTACACCGAGGGCGGCCGCTACAGCCCCCTGCTGTTCACCGAGAGCGCCCGCCAGGCGCTCACCGTGCTGAGCCACGCCGTCCACGGCGTCCCGCTCGGACACCGCTTCGGCATGGAGCGTATCCGAACGTCCGTCAACTCGGCTGAGCTGCTCACCACTTCCGGGCCGCCCGAGGTCGACCTGCTGATCACCCACACCTCGGTGACCAGGCGGCGGCTCGGCTCCGCCCACCTGGTCTCCCAGGTCGAGGCCCGGCGCGGGGGGCGCCACCTCGGCACCGCCGAACTCCACTACACCAGCCACCCGCCCGCCCTCTACGACCGCCTGCGCGGCCGCTACGCCGACGCGGCCCAGGCGTTCGCGCGGGCGCTCCCGCTCCTCCCGCCGGCCCCCACCGCCGTGGTCGGCCGCCTGCACGAGCGGGACGTCGTCATCTCACCGGCGGGCGCGCCGGATCACTGGCAGCTCCGTACGGACACCGGCCACCGCGTCCTCTTCGACCACCCGCACGACCACGTCCCCGGCATGGTCCTCCTGGAGGCCGCCGTCCAGGCGACCCGGGCCACGCTGCCCCACCCCGCCGTCCCGGTCGCCTTCGACAGCACCTTCCTGCGCTACGTCGAGTTCGACCAACCCTGCCTCCTGACCACCACCCCCGCACCCCCCACCCCCGACGGCCACCCCCGCACCCACATCCGAGCCACCCAGTCCGGCACCCCCGTCTTCACCACCACCCTCACCACCGAGCCCCACCCGGCCTGACCCACCGCGCCGGGGGCGAACCGCCCCGGCTCGGATGGTGGCACGGTCGGCCGTCGCTGCCCCAGCCGGGTTGACCGTCTCCGTACGAATCCAGCTCAGGCGTTGAGCTCGCACAGGCTCCGGTGGTAGCCGAGGTACTCCTCGTCGATGGGGTGGTCGTCGTGCCGGTGGAGGTTGCCGAGGGGTTCGCCGCCGCGGGTCTGCCGTACCACGTACTCCGCGTCGACGTAGATCTCCAGGCCGTCGAAGAGGACATGGTGGTTGGGGCAGAGACACAGCAGGTTGTGCAGTTCGTCCGGCCCGTCATGTGGCGACCCCAGCCCACGGATGTGGGCGGCCTCGCTGTAAGGCTTGAACTTGTACTGCAGTCGGGTGCGGCACACCTGGCATTTGTAGTCGTGGATCTCCTTCACCAGGAGTGCGATCGCGGCGTCTCGTACGATTCGGGATGAGGTGGATTCCCGTCGCATGGTGGCGCCGGTCGCGCGCTCGACGCCGGCGGCCCTCTTCGCGCGGACGGTCCCGGTGGCATCGACGAGAGCGTCAGCGGTGGTGTAGCCGGAGAGTCCAAGCCTGTCGAACAGTGCGCGCTGGTCGACGTCCCGGAGGTAGCGGTTGCGCAGCCGAACCAGGGCTTCGAGCCGAACGACCGGGTCGCGCAGGAGTTCGGCTGTTTCGTGTGGGATGCCCGCCACCGGCTGAGAGGTGGTGAAGTCACTGATCCGGGGCATCGGTCCGGGGTACTCGGACGCTCCGTGAATCTCCCACAGGCCGCTTCCCTGAAGATGCCAAAAGGGGTACTCGGGAGTCACCTTGGACTCTGGCAGTCCGAAGTCGGACAGGAGAGTTCCGACCTCGGACTTGAAGAGCGACCACGGTGTCAGACGCGGTTCGCCCGCCGCTATGCGGGCGATCGCCCAGAGCAGTGCGAGTGGCTGATGGCGGCTCGCCGCCCCGTTCGCCGAGTTCTGGTGGATTCTGAGGGCGGTGAGTCGGGTCAGCAGCTCCGTCGCTGTCAGGGGGGTGGCGCGGATGGGGTGGAGCAGCCTGCCGGCGCTTGCGTAGTCGGCCGCCGATCGCAGCGTGAGCATGCGAAGCGGAAGTGGCACCTGGAGAGCTTTCAGAGCCTCCGCGGCAAGGATGGGCTGGGGAAACTCCTCGAAATCATCCAGAGCCATGATGTGCTCCCAGGTGGTGCCGTCCTTCCCGACGCCCCAGACTGCCCGGGCGATCGCCGAACTGGTGAAGAGCCCGATCACTCTGGCGCGGGCGAAGAACCTGTAGCCGGTGTAGAAGAAGACGTCATCCCCGACACGGCGGTCGCGCAGTGCCCGGACTTTCTCGTTGTTCGGCTCGGTGGTCGGGGTCGAGCCCCACAGCCGGGCGACGCCTCCGGGATACAGGCTGGTCAATACGTCGGACTCTGCTCCTACCGTGCGCCTAAGGTCCGATACCTGAACACCCCGCCGCACCGACTTGGCAAAGTGCGCCGGGCCGCCGTCCTTGTCACCCCGAGGCTGAAGGATCAGCTGTGGCGCCTCGGCAGAGCCGCGCTGTTGGATGATGAATCCCAGCCCGCGCAGGCGGCTGACTTCCGGGGGCTCCTCATCGTGGAAGGTCGCGGCCGCCGGCAGGGTCCCGGTGGAATAGAGGTGCCCGACTGCGGCGACGGCGGTCGCATCGTAGACCTTGTTGCCGAGCGCCACCTTGTAAGTCGAGGACGGTTCGAAGCCGTATCGACTGTTGAACATGGCTTGTCCCAGGAGTTCGTGCTCCCGGATCGCCGCCTGTACTCCCGAACGCGTCAGATCCCCGAGGCTCATGCTGGAGAGAATAGTAGGAGGAGAGGATAATAATATTGAGGCGGTCGTGAGGCCGCCATCGACAAGGTCGGTGGTGAGATTCGTCAGCTCTGCATGACATGCAGCCTTACCGGTTCGGCGAGCGCCGCGGACGCGCCTGGAAAGTCCGCCAACCGCGCGGCGACCGTCGCCATGGCAAGTCGCTCGGGAAGCGCTGCGGAGAACTTGAGCCCCTTGACCGCACGCCGGTCGACATCCGGGAACATCAGGCCATTGCCGGCGCTCGTCCGGGCTCTCTGCCACATCTCAGTCGTCAGATCCTCGCGAAGCCGCACATACCGGTCCGTCGGACGCTGCACCTGGTCCGCGATGGAGGCCAGGGTGGCGGTCAAGGTCGAGTTGGCACGAAAGCCGGCCCAAGTCCACCAGCGAACGTCGTCCCTGAATCGCGTGATGATCGTCCCAGCGGGGTGGACACTGTCGGGGCCCTCTTCCTCGCGGAGCTCCTGAAGGCGAGCCTGTGCTCGCCGGGTCAGCGAGACCGGCGGGTCGGTGCCGAGCAGCACGTCGCGCATGGACCGGGTGAGCTCGTACGAGAGCCCGGCGATGCCGTTGCCGGACCACTTCGCGATACCCCCGCCGTCGGCCGGCTCTACGAAAGCCCGACGCCTGGACCAGTCGATGAAGGTGACCTGCCAGCTGCGCCCGCCCAGCAGGAGCCTGCGAGGGCCGGGACGTTCCTCGGTGAGAACCGAGGGGTCGGTCTGCCCGATCTCCGTGCGCCCCGACAGGACGGTGAATTGGGGAGGCGCAGTGAATGACGCGGTCAGTTCTATGAAGTGGCGGCGGCCGAAGCGCTGCTCGGCCTCCGGGCCGATGAAGAGCAGGCCGTTGTCGTCATTGAGAAAGCCCTCTCCCACCAGGTGGCGCACGATCGGCTCGCCCGAGCGATCGAAGGGCGCGAGCCCGTTCCACTCCAGGCTCCAGAGGTGATCCCCGAGGGAGTGCTCCTGCAGTGTCACGGCGAGGATCTGCTGAGCGACCAGGTGCCGGGGCTCGGGTGGTGGGGTGACGGCCTCGACCCAACCGCGTCCCCACAACAGCAGCAGGCCGGCGGCCTGAAGCAGGGTCTCGTTCTCCGTCGCCAGGAACAGGCAGTTGCGGACGCTGCCGGCTCGTCGGCCGGTACGGCCGATGCGTTGGAGGAAGGAGGCAACAGTCCGGGGCGCGTCGATCTGGATCACGCGGTCGAGGTCGCCGACGTCGATGCCGAGCTCGAGTGTGGAGGTGGAGACGATGACGCAGTCGCGAGCCTCGGCGAAGGCTTGCTCGGAGCGGGCCCGTTCCTCGGCGGACAGCGAGGCGTGCGAAAGGAAGGTCGTGACGTGGCGTGCTCGGAGCGCGGCCCCGAGCTGTTCCACCTGCCGACGGGAGTCGCAGAAGACCAGCCGCTTCTCACCGCGGTGGAGGGAGGCGATCAGCTTCGCTGCGTTGTCCAGCGAGCCGACGTAGTCGAGTTCCACCTCGCCGGCAGGCCGCGTGCCCGGGGCGACCGTGGTGACGTCGGGCGCGACGACCCGACCAGCGCGGGCGCCCGTGTTCGAGCCCTGCAACCAGGCCAGCAGCTGCTGCGGATTGCCCACCGTCGCGGAGAGCCCGATGCGCTGGATGGGGCGGCCGCTCACCCGCTGCAGCCTCTCCAGAACGGCGAGGAGGTGCCAGCCGCGGTCGTCCCCCGCGAAGGCGTGCACCTCGTCCACCACGACCGCGCGGATGTCGGAGAGCAGCTGGGAGTGATCCGTCTTGATCCCGATGAGCATCGCCTCGAGTGACTCCGGGGTCGTCAGGAGGATGTCCGGGGGGTCGGTCCGGATTCGCCGCCGCTGCGACTCGGTGGTGTCGCCGTGCCACAGGGCGGCTCGTCGTCCGATCCACTGGGCGTAGGAGTCGACGCGCGTGACGAGGTTGTTGAGCAGGGCCTTGAGCGGGCACAGGTAGAGCACCGAGACGCCGGTCCAGCGATTCTCGGCCATCGCGGAAAGCATCGGGAAGCAGGCGGCTTCGGTCTTGCCCCCGGCCGTCGGCGCCAGCAGGATGGCGTCCTCGCCGTCCATCAAGGGGCCGATCGAGGCACGCTGGAGGGGACGCAGATCGGGCCAACCCAGAGTGTTGACGATGTGGTGCAGGACCACCGGGTCCAGCCGGTCGAGCGGGTCGGTAGCGCCGGCGTCGCCCTCGAAGGTGCTCTCGGGGGCGGCCATCAGAGGTCCAGCTCGATGTCGTCCGCCGAGCCGGCGGCGAGGTTCCGCTCCGTGGCGGTGAGTTCCTGGTCGGAGACGGTCAACCGGTAGTGCTGCCGGGGGTCGAACTCGTCGAACTGGTCGATCCGGTCGAGCACGTCCCCGACCAGCTTCTTGAGGAAGAGCCTCGGAGCAACGCCCACCTTGCCGCCCAGCGCGCCCCCGACGGCGTCGGCAAGGTCGGCGATGTAGGCGTTGTCCGCGAGCGACTTGATCCGGCCGGAGGAGTCGGCGCCCTGGGCGTAGAGGTCGCGGATCGTCTCCCCGAGTCCGATGAGGGAGTCGCGGGTGAACCCGGGAAGGCGGAGCTGGACGGCGCGCGGGTTGTCGAACCGCGGGTCGGTGGTGAAGTCGGTGGCGAGTCGCTGGGCGAGCGGGGCGAGCCGCTGGACGCCCTGCTGGCCGTCGTAGAAGGCGGGCGTACCGGTGATGACCAGGTAGAGGCCGGGGAAGCGGCCTGAGTGGACCTCGTCGATCAGCTGGCGAAGGGCGTTCAGGGCCTTGTCGCGGGCGTCGGATCGGACGCGCTGGAGGGTCTCGACCTCGTCGAGGACGAGGAACAGCCCCGCGTGGCCGGAGTCCCGCAGGACGGTCAGCAGGCCCTGGAGGAATCCGAGGGCACCGAAGTGGTCGAGGTCGCCGCGCACTCCGGCGGACCGGCGTGCGGCGGCGGCCACGTTCGGCTGCCCGCCGAGCCAGGCGAGCACCGCCGCGGCCGTGGTCTCGTCGCCGGAGGTGAGCGCCGTCCGGTAGCCGCGCAGGGCCGCGGCGAACGACGGCGCGTGCCGGGACACTTCGCTGAGCCGGGCGGCCAGTAGACGCTCCACCTCGGCGGGGAGCTGTTCCTCGGAGCAGCCGGCCGCGAGGGCGTCCTCCTCCAGCGCGTAGAACCAGGCATCCACCACGGGCCGCAGCGCGCTGGGGGGGAAGCTCGACGTGCCCAGCCGTTCGGTCAGCCGTCGGTAGACCGTCTCCAGCTTGTGGAGCGGCGTCTCCGTCTCGGAGATCTGGATCTCGGCGACGGCGAAGTTACGACGCTTGGCGCGTTCACCGAGCCACCGGGTGAAGAACGTCTTGCCCGACCCGTACTCACCACGGACGGCCTTGAACACCGACGCTCCGGAGACCACGGCGTCCAGCTCCGCGTCGAGGGCCGATTCGAACCGGCTTAGCCCCGTGGCGAGCAGGTCGAGCCCGTTCTCGGGCACGGCGCCGCGGCGCAGTGCGTCGATGACGTCGCGGCGGCGGGCCGCACTGACGGTCGTGGATCGGGAGGTTCCGTCGGCACTCACGCGGAAAGTCTCCCATCACCGAACGGGCGTGATCACAGCTGTCCGGATGCCGGGGCCCAGGCGGCCCCGGCAGCGGATCAACTCAGGTCGAACTGGATCCGGAGAAGGTCCGTGTCGAGCCGCAACGTGCGGCCGTCGGGGAGCGTCTCCAGGACCTGGATGCTGTCGTAGTTGAGCAGCTGTCGCAGGACGGCGGCGAATCCGTCGGCACGGACGGCGAGCTCCCCGATCCGCTGGGCAAGAGCGGTCACGGGCAGTGTGCCGCCCGCGTCGAGCAGCGCCCGGAGCGCCTTCTCGACCTTGGCCAGGTCCGGCTTGCGGGCCAGGAGCTCCACCTGGTCCCGGAAGGTCTGCGAGCTCAGCAGACTGCCCACCAGGGCGTCCTGAGGGGTCACCAGCGTGGGCATCAGCAGCGCGTCGGCGCCCTCCGTCGCAGGCGTGATCGCGACCTCGACGAGGGCCTCTTGGCCGGGTGCGGCCGCCTTGGACGGTCGGCTCGCCTTGGCCGGCTTCTTCGGGACGACCACAGGGACCGGATCGGGCGAGATCACGCCGGGAGTGAGTGACCACCAGGAGGGCTCGGGGTTGCCGAGCTCGCGCCAGCCCTTGGGAGGGGTGGCCCCGAACGGCAGGAGGGCGAGCACCGGGATGGCGACCTCCGCCAGGGAGGCCCCTCCGTGGTACCCCGCCTTGAGGGCCGTGTACCGGGAGTCGGAGTCCCACAGCGCCACGATCGCATTGCCGGTCTGCGGGGAGACCACACGCGGCCCGGCAAGGGTGATCTCGGTGTCACCGAGCACCCCGCCGGGGGCACGGTGCCGGGCCGAGAGCGGGGCGTCCCGATCCACCTTCGCACCGCTGCGGTCGACGACGTGTCCGTGGTCACTGGTGATGATGACCGCACGGCCCTGGGTGGCGGCGACCCGTAGGAGGTCCTGCAGACCCCCTATCTGGGACAGCCGCCAGGACCCGTCGCCGTGCTTCTGCTCCTTGGCGAGCCGGTCGTCGACGGTGTTCAGCACGACCGCGACGTGGGTGTCGCCGGCCAGCGCTTCGGAGAGCTCGGGGCCGAAGACCGAACCACCGGTCTCGCTGCGCAGGTCGTCCTTGTGGAACACCGCCACCTTCTCGCTGCCCCAGAACCGATGGGTGGGGAGGATCCGGCTCTCATCCGCCTGCGTGCCCGTCATCAGACGTGCTGCGAAGAGGGAGGTCCGGGAGACGGCGGTCACGGTCGGCAGGGCGGCGGCGACGGCTCGGCGCTCCGGAGGGCGCGGCACATCGGAGGAGGCCGCACTCCCGGTGGCCCGGGGCGTCGGATCGTACTCGGCCCACTGCTCGCGCAGTTCCGTACCGAGTTCGGACGCTATGGCGGCGCTCATCCCGTCGACGACCACGAGCAGCACGCGGCGCTCGCCCGCCTTGACCACGGGGGCGACGACCCGCTGCAGGAAGGTCTCCACCGTGAGCATGGTCTTCGGCTCGGTTCCCGCCGTCGTCCAGGTGGCCAGGGCCTGCGCGAAGTTGCGGTCGATCTCCTGCCGCTTGGCGCGGACAGCGGCGCAGAGCCGGTCGTAGGCGGACCTCAGGGCCTCGTCCGTATCGCCCCCGGCCTGGATGTGCTCCAGCGCGAGGTCGACCCAGCCGGTCTGGTTGGCGTGGTCGTTGATGCCGTCCGCCACGTGCGCGATGTTCGTCGCCGGACCGGTGGCCAGCCACTGGGCGAGTCGCTGCGCCATCCGGGCTCGTTCGACCCTGGCCCGGGAGGTCCGGCCCGGAGCGAGGCGGTGCTCGCTCACGGCCAGCACCGCCTGTGCGATGTCCGGCAGCTTCCCGGAGTCCAGAGCCCTGCCGGCAGCGGCGAACCTGGCCTCGAGGCCGGCGCGCAGGACCGGGCTGGCCTCGGCCGCCGCGCGCGCGCCGAACTGGTCGACCAGCGACTCCGCCCGATTCAGAACGGCGCCGGTCAGCTTCCGGGCATCGGTCGCCTCGTCGTCGGACCCCGATCGGCCGATCAGCAGGAGGACGGAGACGAACTCCTCACAGCTGCGCCCGAAGGCGCTCGCCAGCGCGTCCAGCGCCTCCCCGTGGGCCGGCGGCTCCTCGCCGAACCATCGCTCGGCGCGTCCCCGTGCCCGGTAGTCCTCGGCCGTTGCCGACGACGCGTCCGCGTGCACCCACAGGGCAGCGCAGACCAGACCGAACGCCACCGCGTCCGGGCCGTGTTCTGCGGCGACCAGAGCCAACAGTGCCTTGCCGGTGAGACCGGCCTGGTCCTCCTCGGCCAGGAACGACGCCAGCCCGGCCCGCTCGGGCGCGCGCAAGGCGAGGAAGCGGTCCGGACCGCCGGGCGTCAGCGACCAGCGCAGGAGAGCGGGAACGTCGAGGCCGGTCCCCGACGTGGTCTGCTCCGTCCGGTCCGGATCGAAGCGGCCGATGCCCAGTCGCCGCAGTGCGAGCGAGGCGAGGGCACCGGGCCGGGCCAGCACCCCGCCGGCCAGCTGCGGCCAGCCGGCCGGCGGGGTGGCGTCGAGGAGCGACTCGGCGGCCCAGTTGTCCTTGAGGAGCCGGTTGTCGGCGCTGGCCGCGCCGAAGGCCTGCCGGACCACGTCCCAGGTGTCGACGGCGTTGACCCGCTGCCGGTGCACCCGGGCCAGCAGGTCGGGGCCCAGCTCCGACTCCTCCCGGTCCGTCAGGATGACCAGGATCTCGGGCCCCGCCGCGTCGTTGGCAAGGTGGGCCAGGACCAGCTCGTACGCAGCGAGCGGGGAGGGCGCGGCTGCGACCTTGGCCCGCTGCTGCTCGCCCCAACCGAGTTCGGCGGCGCCGTCCCATACGGGGGCGGCACGTAGCAGGACCGCCTTGCGCCGGCCGGCCAGCCCTCGTTGTGAGGCCAGGTACTGGGTGACGGTACCGGGGTTCAGACGGACCGCGCTGGTGCCGATCGGGGTGCTCATTCCACCACCTTCCAGCTGATCTCGACCGTGGCGTTCGGCTCCCTGCTCGCCAGCTCCTCGAGATCGGCGCGAAGCTCGGCGATGGCGCGGGCCGCGGTGGTCCGGCTCCCCCCGGAGCGGCGAAGGGGGCGGCGAGCGGCGGGCTCGGCAGGCTCGGTCGGCACGCGGGGGTCGCTGGTGCGGGTGTCGAGGTCGGTGTCATCGGCTCCCGGGGCGGGCTTCGGCGGGGCCGCCGGAGCGCCGGGCGCCGGGCGCGTGACGGCAGCCTGGCTGCGGTCGATGACCTCGACGATGGCGCGCCGGGCGTCCTTGAGAGCCTGCGGCAGGTCGGTCATGACCTCCCGAGCGATTCCGCGCAGTTCCTCCAGGACGGCCTGGCCGGCCGGGCCGTAGTTGGGCGCGAGCTTGAGCATGTCCCAGGCGGCTCCGGCCAGCGCCGAGGCGACCGCCTCGGCCTGCTTGATCGACCGGCCGTAACGATCGGCCGACACCGCACCCAGATCGAAGGCGGCGAAGGCACCGATGACCTGCTTGGCTGAACCGGAACCGGCCGCCGGGCCCTTGTCAGCGGCGATGATCACGTCGAGCAGGTCGAGCGAGCGCCGGGCCACGGCGAGCCGGCCGGTGCCGTCCGTGTCGTCCAGGCCGAGCAGCTCGGCCCGCCTGTCGAGCTGCTCGACGAGGCTCGTGGCGTGCGGCTGGTACCGGCGGGCGGCGGCCACGATCTCGGTGGCGAAGCGGCTGGCGATCCGGCTGCGCCGCAGGGTCGGCGGCTTGGTGCCGAAGATGTGCTGGTAGCGGTGGCCGGCCTCCTCCCAGGCCGCCTCGTCGGGCAGCGGCTGGGTGCGCAGAGCGTCGCCCGACTTGATCGCGGTCGGTTCGGGAGCGGGGTCGAGCAAACCGCCGCCACGCACCCAGACCCGGTCGTCGAGTTCGGCGAACGAGGCGATGACGAGGTTGGCCAGGAACGGGTCCAGGCCCATCGGCTCGGGCCGGTCCAGCCAGTCGGTGAGGCGGACGACGGTCAGGTCGCCGGTGACGCCCTCGGTGCGGGCCTCGCGGCGGAAGTGGTCGGGCCAGCGGGTGGAGAGCTCGAAGTACGCCTCCTTCTGCTGCCCGAGGCCCAGCTCACCGGCGATCCGCTTCATCACCTGGCGGTCCTTGGCCGGGATTTCGACGCGTCGGTCGCTGGCCTCGCCGGCAGCCCGGATGTGGGCGAAGACCGTCTTGGCGTCGGCGGGCTTGACGACGGTGCCGGGGGCGTCCCGGTCGAAGACGGGGTGGGCCGGGTACTGGTGGGCGAGCAGCTTGCCGGCCACGTGCCGGGCGGCGTCGTGCAGGGATTGGCCGATCGACGGGCGCAGGTCGGGGACATCCGGCAGCGGCTCGAAGTGGTCGTCGAAACCGAGCTCGACGTCGGAACTCTTCTTCTCGGACAGCCCGTACGCCTGCTTGAGAGCGGCCTTGACGGTCTTGGTCAGCGACTCGCGCTGGCCCTCCAGCAGAGCCTTGGCGCGGGCCCGGTTGTCGGCGTTCAGGTGCCCGGCGTACTGGGTGTCGAAGCGACGCTGGTCGCTGAGTGCGTAGTCGATGGTGACCAGGCGGCGGAAGTCCTGGAAGCGCGCGGTCGACAGGTGGGTGGGGAGCCAGGCGACCGTCCGCGGACGGTTCTCGCCGGACTGCACACGCAGCTCGCGGATCCGGTTGGCGTCGTCGACCGGCCCGTACTCGCTCTCGTCGAACGGCAGGTCGATGACGAAGCGCCAGTTGTTCTCGTAGCTGGGGCTGAACTCATGGTCGGGCATGCTGTCCCGGTCGGCGACATTGCCGAAGACGACCTCCAGCGAGCGGTTGGAGCCGCGCCAGACAAACGTCATCTCGTCGGCGTCGAGGCGGCCGTCGTGCGTCTCGACCCCGAGCTCCTCGGCGAGGAGTCGGCGGGCCAGTGCGCGCCGGTTGCCCGGGTTGTCGTTGACATTGGCGTTGGCGATGACGGAGTCCACGTCCACGCCGGCGAGCTCGAGCCGGACACCCGGGTTGACCTGGGTACCGGTCTCCTTGATCTCGGCGAACCGAGCAGCCCAGTCAGACACCTTCTTCCTGATGACGCCGATCTCGGCGCCCGGGATCGGTGAGACGACCGAACCGTGGTTCAGTGCGCCGAGACGGCGAATCGTCAGATCGCGGAGAGCGGGAACACTTGGTGCCAGAGCGGACAGCAGCAAGGTGCACATCAGCCGGTTGTTGCCGATGAAGTTGATGCAGCGCTGGCGCAGCTGGGCATCGGTGACGGTGTCCGGTTGGGTTCGGAACCGCTCGATGTCTTCCTCGGTGATCTCACTCTCGCCGAGCAGGTAGGGACGCAGCTTGGTGCGGTAGAGCTTGTCGGCGGCCTGGAACTCGGCCTTCAGGCTGTCGACGAACGGCTTGTCGCCGCCGTCGGCGATCACGGGGTAGAGGTCGCCGAGCGGGATCAGCTGCTCGAGCCGGGCGTCGTTCCGGTGGTCGGCGAGCAGCTGGCCCATCAGCTTCAGACCGGTGCGGGACCGCTGGAGAGCAGAGGAGATGTGGACGAGGGTGTCCATGAAGGCAGGGGAGAAAGGGTACGTGAGGCGGAACGAATCCTCGTCCGCGCCGGTGGTGCCTTCCTCGGAGCCGAGCAGGACGTCCCAGACCTGGTGACCGCCGGTGCGCTTGGCCTTGTTGAACGCCGCGTCCAGCTTTTCGCGGGCCTCGTCGTCCTTGGGGGTGAGCAGGCGGGCGTGGGCGATCTGCGGGAGGTTGCGGTCCTCGAGGGTGATCTTGTCGAACCGACCGGAGGCCAGGTTGAGGCTGTCCTGGATCGCGGTCTCGCCCGCGCCGGACACCTCCTCGCCGACCAGCTCGCGCAGGTCGCGCTGGCGGGCGATGAACGACACCACCGGGATGGCCCGGCGGGAGTCGGCGCCCTCCACGAAGTTGGTGATCTTGTCGGCTTCGCGGGAGACGAACTTCTGGTCGTGGATGCGGTTGGCGAGCCAGAGGATCAGCTCGTCCATGAAGAGGATCAGACCGTCGTAGCCGAGCGACTTCGCGTGGGCGGCGATGACGGAGAGGCCGGCGTCGAGGGAGATGAAGCCGAACTCGTCCTCCTTCGCGTTCTGGGCGAACCCGGGGAACCAGCCGGCGATGGCGTCGTGGACGAGCTTGGCGCGCAGTTCGGCCGGGGTGGTCGGGCTGACGATGTTCAGGTTGGTCTCGGAGGCGTCCTGCTGTTCGGCGGCGAGTGCAGCGTCGAGCAGGGCCGGCGTCCAGGCGAAGCCCTCGCCCCAGTCGTCGTCCTCGTCGACGTCCGCGCCGTTGTCGCCGGCGAGTCCTGCGATGAACTGCTCGTCGCCGACCTTGGCCCGCAGACGCTGGACGTCCTCGAAGAGCGCGTCCGTGCGGTAGACCTGCGGGGTCGGCGCGTCCGGGTGCAGCGCCTTGACATGGGAGACGTAGCCGCCGAGGACGCGCTGCTCCAGGGACTTCGCACCGAGCATGTGGTACGGCACGAGCAGGAACTTCTTGCGCTCGGCGCTCAGCCACTCGTGCCTGGCCAGGGTCGGGTCGAACTCGGTGCGGGACAGGGCCGCCTGGTTGCCGCGGAGGAGGGCGTGCAGGACGGCCATGAAGTGCGACTTACCGGAACCGAAGGAGCCGTGGAGGTAGGCGGCCTTGGAGGTGTGTCCGTCGAGGGCGGCCTTGATCAGGCCGAGGGCCTCGTCGAAGTTCTCGAGGAGGCGGTCGGTGAGGACGTAGTCCTTGAGCGCGCGGGCTGCGCCCTCGTCGGTGACCGCCTCGGCGAGCTTCAGGACGAAGTCGGAGGTGGAGATGGACGGCTTGATGTCGATGACATCGCGGAGAAGGGGCGGCTGGGCCGGTGTCGAGGCCATGGTCTGCTTTCGTCCGTTCCGTCGTCATCGTCGTCGTCCTGCGGTGCGTCGCCGGCGTGGGGCTCTGCCGGCCGTTCGCAGCCGCACGGGGCGGTGGAGAGCGGCGGAAGGTCCTCGGCGGTTGCGCCGGCGACGATCAGCCATGCTATGTCGGCGGCGCCACGCCGTGCTACCAGGCCGGTCTGGGTGACGGGGGCTGGTGGCGCCGGGCGGCGAGGTGGCTTGGTTGCCTGTGGGGCAACTGCACTTCCTCGCCGTGACGCCGTCCTGGACGGGCTATTCCTGGGCGGGCGGAGGGTAAGCGGGGCGGATGCGCGCGGCGTGCAGCCGGCCGTTCATCCGGAAGGAGAGGTCGAGCCGGCCGTCACGTCTGATCGACTCGGCAACGAGGTCGGCGGCGCCGGGGCGGGTGAGGGCGTACCGCATGGTGGCGGCCTGTGCCTCGCCCAGCGGGAGGAGCTGGAGGGAGCGCCAGAGGGCGGCCATGGCCTCCGTGAGCCGGGGGAAGGTGGCGGGGGCGCAGATGCCCTCGATCTCGACCACCACGGGTTCGGCTCTGTTCCCATAGAGCGTCGGGTGATCTCGGAGCGGGCAGCTGCCGATTCCCTGGCCGCAGGGCCGCCTGTCGGTTGTGCTCACCGGGGGTTCCGGTTCTCGGGCGCGACCGTGGCCCACACGACCTTGCCGATTCCGCCCTCGCGCGGGCACCAGCCCCAAGCGATCGACAGCTTCTCCACCAGCCGGAGTCCGCGGCCGTTCTCGTCGTCCGAGGAGGTGGTCCGAAGGGCGGGGCGGGCGCGGCCGGCGTCGTGCACCTCGAGGCGCAGGTGGTCGGGCTTGTGCTCGAACCGGATCAGGAGGAGGCGGCCAGGCGCCGTACGCGAGTGCTGCACGGCGTCGTTGACCAGCTCGGCGAGGACGGACTCGGCGGCGTCGAGGTAGCGCTCGCCGGAGGCGTGGAGGGCGAGGAACTCCCGGAGCAGCCGGCGGGCAGTGCTCCCCGACTTCGGATGACGCGACAGCCAGCACGAGTACTCGTTGGCGGCGGGCGGGATCTTCAGGGCTGCGGGCATGGCGATGTCCCCTTCGGAGTGCGAATGAGTTCGACGTGATCCGGGGTGGTTGACAGCCCCGGTGACGGCCGGAAGGAGGCACGGGAATGCCCGGTGGCGAGCCGTCAGGATCACGGTGTGTCGTGCGACTGACTACGTTGAGTAGCATGCACCGGTTTCATGATCGTGTGCAACGTTGCGCGAAGAAACGATGACCGATGATCTTTGTTGCTCGGGCCGACGGCCGGGTAGCAGACTGACTGCTACTCAAGGGAGGTCGTATGGAGGGGGAGAAGGCGCCCAACGCCCCATCGACGGTGCTCGGACGTCAGCTGGGCGATGAGCTGCGCACCATGCGGGAACGGGCCGGTCTGACGACCGCCGACGTGGCGGCCGAGCTGGACTGCACCAAGGGCAAGATCTCTCGGATCGAGAACGGTCGATCCCCTGTTCGCGCGCCGGATCTCGCCGCGATGCTCCGCCTCTACGGCACCGGTGACGCGGCGACGACGGAACGACTGACCGAACTGGCGCGTACGGCGAACAAGCGGCGCAGGAGCGGTTGGTGGAACGAGTACGGCGATGTTCTCGCCGACACTTACCGGGACTTCATCGCGCTTGAGGCGGTCGCCTCATCGGTGCGTACGTTCCAGAGCCAGACCATCCCGGCGCTGCTCCAAACCCGCGACTATGCGCGAGCCTTGTCGGTTGCCAGTCGGCGATGGAAGCAGCCGGAGGAGATCGAGCAGTTCGTCTCGGTGCGCCTCACCCGTCAGAATCGCCTGACCGAGGACGAGCCGCTCTCCGTTTGGGCTGTATTGGCCGAGGGCGCCCTTCGCCAGCAGGTCGGTGGCCCTTCCGTCATGCGTGACCAACTTGCGCAGCTTGCCACTGCGGCGGCGATGCCCAACGTGACGGTGCAGGTCGTTCCGTTTCGCGTCGGTGCGCACGCGAGCATGGCCGGGCCATATGTGATCCTCGGATTCCCGTCGGCCAGTGCGCTGGACGTGGTCCTGGTGGACAATCCATCCGGCTCGATGTGGCTGGAGCGAGCACCTGAGGTCGAGGTGTATGTGGACCTGTGGGACGACGTCCGTACGAAAGCGCTGTCCCCAGTGGAATCCCTGGAACTGATCAACTCGATCAAGGAGAACGCCATATGAGCTCGACGTCTGATGCTGTGGCCGTGGACCTGTCGGCTGCCATGTGGAGGAAGAGCACGTACAGCGGGCCTGACAACGAGTGTGTCGAGGTGGCTGACGGTGTGCCCGGGGTGACGCCGGTTCGCGACTCCAAGGATCCCGAGGGCCCGGCGCTGGTATTTCCGGCTGAGGCGTGGTTGGCGTTCGTCGCCGGGATCAAGGGTGGGGAGTTCTCCGCCGACTGCTGAGTCGTCCTGCTTATGCAACAGCCTCCGGCCGGAGATCCGGCCGGAGGCTGTTGCACGTTGCGGGGCTGAAGCGTCAGCCCTTGGCGGCGCGGCCACGACGGGCAGGCGCCGGACGCCAAGCCCGCAGGTCGTCGTCGGTCAGACCGTGCTCACCCTGAATCTGCGCGCGGTAGCCGGCGAAGAAGTCGGCAGGGGAACCGCCGTACATCGCATCGAACTCACCGTGCCACTGGTTCAGCCAGGGCTGGAGCTCCAGGAGGCCCGCGAGATAGGGGGTCAACTCCTCGGTGGTGAAGTCGTTGTTGGTGAAGTATGTGGTGAGCGCCTGCGCCTGCTCGCGATGGTCCCAGCCGGCCCAACCGAAGAGGTCGGGGGTGCCGGAGGTGGTCGTCGAGTAGGAGATGAACCGCTCCTTGGGAACATCGAGCTTACCCCGGGCTCGCCAGTAGGACGGCTTGAGGAAATCGGCCGACGTGTACTTCGGTGGCACGGGGATCGAGTTCCGGATTTTCCGCCTGGTCGGTTCGTCTAGCGCGGCGTCCTCCTGGCGCTGGAGGTCCCACACGTGCTCCCAGTCAGCGCGTTTCTTCAGTCCGGCTGGCTTGTAGCGCAGGGCAGGGAGGAACGGCATGTGCTCATCGGTGAGGAGATCGGCGACGACGGTGGCCAGTTCCTTGCGCGGCGCGTAGATCGCAGCGACGGAGATGAGGTCTGTATCACGTGAGAGCGCATCTGAGAGTTGGGCACGGCTCAGGAGGCTCGGCTGGCCATCCTGGTACCAGAAGTCTGCATTCTCGATACGGTCGAGTAGCCACGAGCGGAGCGCCTTCTCTTGGAGGGCACTCCAGCCTTCAGTTGCCCAACGACGCTTGTACTCAGGGCGCTCGATCATACCGATAGCACGGGACGTTTCGATGGCCTCGATACGCTTCTGCACGATGGCTTTGTAGCCATCGGACCAGTGATCGGGTAGGTCGGTGATAGCCACAGAACCATGCCGCTTGAACCACTCGTCGGAAGCCTGCCCGTTATCGACCTGGCGAGCGAGGACGATCTCGAATGCCCGCTGGCCTAGGGCAAGTTCGGGGATTTCGGCCTCAGGTGCGCGGAGGTCGTCTGTATGCAGGTTGTAGAGCGAATATGTTTGCCAGTCCAGTTCCTCCTGAAGTGCGATCATGCGGGCGCGGGCTGCTTCCCATGACTTTCGAGCCTCGCGGAGCGAGGCAGCGGTAGGGGCGACTTCAGAGATATGGGAAGACGGACTCGCCGCGGAGAGTTTCTGAGCAAGGGCGTCGAGTGCGTTTGCGAGCTCTTTGGCATAGGAAGAAGGAAGTGGGAATTCCTGTAGAATTGTGCCAGTGAACTCGTAGAAACTCTCCCAAGCGTAGCGGCCCGTTCCTCGCTCGCCACCTCGGTTTCCCTTATCGTGACTGACCATTTTGAGCCAGAAGCACGCGGTTGAGCTGTTGAGAAGTCCGAGTAGCTGCAGATAGTCCTCGGGGCTTGCCTCGTCGGGCAGCTTGATCACCGGGGCGTGCTGATTGTATGCAATGCCGGAAGTGTCAAAGGCTGCGTGAATGCATGTCGCTACATGGCTGAATGAGATTGTCTCCCGTGTGCGATAGCGATCAGCTACCCAGCGGTACCATGACCACCAGGGGATTCCCATATCGAACCTGGACTTGCCGGAAAAGTCGGTGAGGTTCCCCATGATTTGCTTGTAGTGCCACAAGTGCCGCGCCCAGCGTGCCTGCTCGTCCAGGTCGATCAAAGTGCCGGTGCTCGAGTATGGAACCAGTGCGATTGAAGCTGGCCATGTGCCCCAGTCCCGAATATCTTCGCCCACCGCAATTGGTCGAGTCAGCTCAGGTGGCGTCCGGTATCTCTCATGCCAGTCGGCCGGCAAATAGAAGGCATCATCTACGCCTGAAAATCCTGCGAACCCAATATCGCGCGACAGGACTGACCTCAACTTGGCGGTGCCGTGCCGATTGATGGCCTCGATGACCTCCAGGCCGCCTTCGGCAAGAATCCAAGGTTGCTTCCCGAAGTTCTTCTCTCGCTCCAGATCATCCACCGAGATCCATGGGCTGATCGACCCAGGTTCGTCGATCTGACTTACAATGGCATTCCATACCAGGCCGTCCTCCGGATTCTCTGGCGTGGAGGGCTCCCCTAGGGCGCTTCGCACCGTGCGGATTACTTGTGAACGACTTCCTGTGGTTCGTCGCTTTCCAACCAGAATGACCGTGGGTGTCCCGTGTCCCGGAATGTATGCGCCCGATGTGTCGATTACTTCCTTTAGATCTACCTTGTGGGCGAAGTATTCCTCGATTAGCTTGGTTCCGAACTCTCGCTTCATGAAGGAGTTTGCAGTAATCTGGCCGACCATGCCATATCCTCGGCCGTCATCATTTCCAGCTCGTGCGAGTTCAAAGAAGCGCTGCGCAAAGGGTACCGATAGTGCATACTTGCCCGCGCAGGCGTTGTACAGCTCGCGGTATAGTGCATTGAGCGTTTTGTCTTTGACAGTGATATAAGGAGGGTTCCCGACCACCACGTGGTAGCGACCCTCCTCCAGAATGCCTGGGTGCTCCTGAATATCCTCTGTTGCATATGCGAATTCAGCCAGCTCGTCGCCTGACTCCTCGCCCAGGAGGGTGAGTTCGAGCTGGCGAGCCTTGATAAGTGAGTCTCCCACTGCCAGGTGGATCGGCCAGTCGTACTTTCCGGCCTCTGCCAGCGTCCGGACCTGCGCCGCTGCCATCGCCGCGACCAGCAGCCGGAAGCGCGCAATGGCGACCGCGAAGGGGTTGATGTCGACGCCGTGCACCGAGTCCAGCGCCGCCTGCACCCGCTCGTAACGGTCCCGTCCGGGTTGGCCCTCGGCCCAGAGCTTTACCAATCGCCGGAAAGCACCCAGCACAAAGTGGCCCGATCCGCACGTCGGGTCGATCATCTTCAGGCCCTCGTAGCCGAACTCCCGCACGGCCGGGTCCATCGCCCGGTCGAGGATGAACTCCTCCACGAACTCCGGCGTCTGGAGCAGCGCATATGTCTTTCGTGCCGCCTCGGACAGGTCCTGGTACAGGTCACCCAGGAAGCGGGTGTCCCATCCCTCCGTGCCGTCGTCGTTCAGCTTGTCCGTGAAGTCGTGGACGAGTACGCCAGCCTCGTCCCGCTCCCGCCAGAACTCGACGAGCGCCCGCGCACCATCGTGCGACAGCGGGATCTGGAACAGCGGGTTATGCCGCTTGTCGAACAGCAGCTTGCCGGCCTGCCCGGCGCCCAGCTCCGCGAACGCCCGCTCCAGCCACCCGCGATACGTGGGGTCGGCGTCTTCGTCCACGTACGCCGCGTACCGCTCCAGCGCGAGATCCCGCCGCTCATCCGACGCCCCGGTCAGGTACGGCTCCGGGATCAGCTCGTTGTCCTCGCAGAACCGCACGAACACGGTGCCCAGCACCCACGCCACCGCGACCTGCGTCACCCGCTCGTCGAGCCACGAGTTCCACGTCGCGGCCGTACGCCCCAGCTTCCGTGCCTGGTCGTACTCGGCGCGCAGCTTGACCCGCACGTCCTCCACAGCCTTGACCTGGCTGCCGAGGTCGGTCTCGACCGCCTTGACCTGCTTGATCAGATCTGCCAACAGGGCCTTGCGGTCGATCACTTCGTCGCCTCTCCACTTGCGCCGGCTCGGTGGGCGTTGTTGACCCACGAGTCCGGAAGTTCGATCCACTCTCCGAGCCCCGACTGGTACGGCACAGTCGTCGTCCCCAGCCGGGGATCACGTGCCGGGTCGCTCTGCGGGCAGAGCAGCCAGAGCCCCCGTCCGCTGTTGCGCGACCGTCCAGCCAGCCGGTCGAGCACCGCCATGGCGTCGTACCGGGCGAACACCCCGCCGTCGACCAGCAGCACGGGCCGCCCGGGCCCACCCGCTGTCACCAGCTCACCGATCCGAGGCTCGACCACCCCCCACGCCGTCCGCACGTACTCGCCGAACCGCATCGCCGCCGGTGTGCCCGGCTCCGCAGCATCGGCGCGCAGGATGGTTTCCCAGGTCGGCTTCGGTCGAGGGTCCACCAGCTCGTGCAGGGCGTCGATCAGCAGTTCCGCGACCGACACAGCCTCCGCTCCGAACCTGCTGTCGCCGCCATCACCGGTCAGCTCCTGCGCCGCCTCCCGGGCGAGTCCGGTCCGCACGGTCAGCGCTCGGAAGCCGTCGCGCCGCGCAGAGGACAGCAGTCGTTCCTCCGCCTGCATGGCGCCGGCCAGCAGCGGATCGTCGTCGTACCGGGTGACCAGAGAGATGCGCGTGGTTCGACGGCCGGCACCGGACGTGAGGTAGCTGGAGCCGGCGTCGACCCGTCGCGGCAGGTAGCGCATGGTCTTGGTGCCCGCCCGCAGCGAGAGGACCAGGTCGAATCCGGCCTCCCGCAGCGCCTTCGTCAGCGGACCGTCGGTGGGCAACGAGTGCCCGCCGTTCCCGTCCAGCAGCTCGGGGAACCGGGCGCGGACGCGCTCGTGCACGTCCTCCCAGGTCAGACCCGGCTGCTGTGCCTCCGGCACGCCGGGCGTGATCCGGACGAGCCCGGCCTGGGTGAGCCGCAGGGCCCGGACCAACGACAGGTCGCGCGGGTAGATCTCCAGCCGCGGCGTGGCGGCGGCGTTCCGCGAGGCGGCTGCGGCCAGCTCCACCGTCCGCCGCTCGTCCCACTCCACGGCGCCGCTCGGCAGGGCGACCGCGCCGAGTTCGGCCAGGACTGTCGCTGCCGTCGGCAGGGTGTCGAGCTTGGCGAGCCGATCGGCGACCTTGCCGAGCCGCTGCGCGTAGTCCAGCAGGCCCGGGGCGGACGGGGTCTCGGGGGAGTCGTCCTCTCCGACCTCCAGTGCCAGCAGGCCGGCGCCCATGCCTTCGTCGGCCGCCTCCCGGTTGGCGACATGCCGGAACTGGGCGGCTGTCGGGTTGAGTTGCTCGACCTCGAGAACGGCTCGTACGGCCGCGAGCCCGAGTGCCCGGCGATCGCCACGCCCTTGCAGCCGGGTGCCGCGCCGGACTGCGAGGGCATCCGCGATTTCGGCCGCCGAGGCGACCCGCCCCAGCGTGCGCAGCAGCTCCAGGATCTCTGACCGCAGCACCTGCACCGCTGCCTGCTTGCTCCAGCGAATGCGCTGGGGCTTCAGGATCTGTGGAATCCGGCCGGCGGTGAGTTTGAGGTTGTCGGCGACGTCCTTCTGCTTTGGCCAGACCCCGATCTCCGGCAGGGCTCCGGTCTCGTTGGGCAGGCGCAGCAGCAGCCTGACCGTTTCGACCTCGTTGCGGTTGGACCCGTCCTTCTTGAGAGGGGGCACGAAGATCGTCGCCAGGGTGTCGAGGCTGACCGTCCGCAGGGTCCGAGGAGACAGGCTCCCGGCCGCGTCGCCCGTCGCCAAGGCGTCGACGGCGGCCTGCTCGACCACCGACAGTTCGGCCAGCTCCTCCTTCGCGGCCTTGCGCCCCTCGGGCGTGAGCGGTCCGGCCGGCTGCTCGGCGAGGCGGCGGCGCCACTCCTTGATCCGGCCGAGCACCTCGTTGCGCGTCTTGGGACCGAGACCGGGTGAGTTGACGAGCCGGCTCTTGGTGAGGTCCAGCAGCTCGCCGACGGTGTTCACCCCGAGGCCGAAGACGAAGGACTCTGCGGCCGGGGTCAGGCCGGCGGCGGAGATCGCGGTCTCCCGGGTCGCACCCGAAGCCTTTTGATCCCGCTCGCGGTCGGCGTCCTCGGGTTCGGCGTCCGCGATGGCCGGCGGGGCGGTCTCGGCCGTCGAAGCATCGTCCTGTTCGGCAGACGCAGCAGCTGCGTCGCCGGTGGCGGAGGGGCGAGTCCGCCCCGAGCTCGGCTTGGCACTGTCCAGGTCGAGGAAGATCTTCTTCCACGCGTCCCGCATGGGCTTGAGCTCGGAGAACCGCTGGGAAGCGTCTCGGTGCAGGGCCTTGCGGAAGAATGCGGTCAGACCTTCTCGGACCGCAGAGTCGAACGCCTCGATGGCGATCGTCGCGTGGGGTTCCTTCGCCGGATCGGTCTGCCGGGCGGACACTCGGCCGCCGCCCCACACCGGGAGCTCGCCGGAGGCCATCTCGTGCAGGGTCGCGGCGACGGCGTAGCGCTCGGCGTGCGCGTCGTAGACGGAGCGTGTGAGCGTCCCGATGAACGGGTCGAGGTAGCCGTCGGTGCCGGCGCTGGTGTCCTGCACGCGGTAGCCGGCGAGCGAGAAGTCGATCAGGACCAGCTCGCGGGTCCGGTTGGGGCGGATGCGGATGGCGATGTTGTCCGGCTTGATGTCCCGGTGCCAGACGCCCTCGCCCTCGAGGAAGTCCACCGCGCCGAACAGGTAGTCGCCGTATGCCTCGAGCTGGTCGATCAGCAGACGGCCGCGCTCGCGCAGTTGCCGGCCGACCGTCTCCTCGCGCCGCCGGGTGGGGCGCGTCCCCGGCGTGGTGCTCTCGTCCTCGCGTTCGTCGCCGACGAATTCGAGGGCGAGGACGGTCCGTGGGCCGATGGTCAGCGGCTCCGGCTCGACGAGGCGGATGATCCCGGAGTGCGGCCGCAGCCGGCCCATCACCTCGGCCTCGTGTCGGAGCACCTCGGCGCGGCTGTCGCTGAGGGCGACCTTGAGCACGCACATCGCCTTGGAGCGCCGGGCCTGCGGGTCGGCCTGGAGGTCCCGGACGAGGAACGCCCGGCTGGTCGAGCCGGTGCCCAGCCGGCGCCGCACCTCCCAGCGGCCGGCCAGGATGTCGCCCGCGACGGCGTCCAAGGGGTCCTTCTCCGGCTCGGCCTCGGCCGCGGGCGCAGCCGAGGTGTCCGGCGTCGGAGCGGTCAGGCTGTCCTCGACGAACTCCAGCATCTCCAGGAACTCGTCGACCGAGGAGAGCCGCTGATCGGCGTTGTAGGCGGTCGCGGCCTGGACGAGCTCGTCGATGTCCTCCGAGAGTCCGTCGACGATCGCGCTGGGACGCAGTCCCTCGCCGGCCTCGAGCTGGGCGACCAGCTCGGCCTGGCTCGCGGCCGGCGGCTGGAGCGTCGCGATCAGATAGGTCAGCCCCCCGAGGCCGTAGACGTCGAGCAGCACGGGGTTGGGGTTGACGGCGGTGAGTTCGGGGGCGAGGTAGGGGTCGGCGGCGTCCGCCAGGTGGGCGCCGGCGTTGGAGATCGCCGTCGGGGCCAGCCGGGGGGCGCCGTCCGCGCTGCCGCCGGACGAGCGCTGCACCGCCACCTGCCAGTCGGAGATCTGCAGACGCGGGTTGAGCCAGCCCGACTCCTCACCGTCCGCACCCGCCGTGCGGCCGCGCTCGCGCGGGACGACATGAATGGCGTGGGCCGCGAGGGTGCGGTGGTAGATGCGGTTGCTGTGTCCGGAGCGCATCGTCTCGGCGAGCTGGCGCACCAGCGACATCCTCGTGAGGATGTCGAGCTTGGCCCCGTACTGCACCAGGTACTCGTCGAGCCGCAAGGTCCGCGGGTCGTAGTCGAAGATCAGCGCGGGGCCGGCCGAGTGCCCGGACGAGTCGTACTGGCGCAGCTGCACGACGCCCGGGTGCCGGAAGCGTCGCAGGACGGCGGCCTCGCGCAGCGCGGCGCGTTCGACCGAGGCCCGGAGGCCGGAGTCCGAGCCACGTTCGCGCAGGTAGATGCGGACCCGGGCGGCTTCCGGGAGTTCGCTGTGCCGGGCCAGGTAGTCGGCCCAGGTCGGGCCGGAGTCGAAGGACTTGCGGTTCAGCAGGTAGGGGCCGACCTTGTACTCCGCGTCGCTGCGGGCGATGCCGACGCTCTCGAGTGCCGCCTTGATCTCACGCGAGGCGACGGCGTCGACCCGCCGGCGCTCGTCGCGGGGCGGTTGCTGCAGCATGGTGACCAGCTGGTCGACGGTGTAGACACCGTGCTGATCGGACGGGGCGAGCCGTTGCCGCAGCGAAGCGTCGGTGAAGCAGACCGCCTCCGACACCCAGACCCGTCGGCCGTTCTGCGTGAGCAGCCCGGCGAGCTCCTTGGCCTTCTTGTTCGCCAGGTGGAGCGGGTTGCCGTGAGGGACCTGGCGGCCGCTGGGCTGGGTCTGCAGCCAGGTCCCGCTGCGGGACTCGATCGAGCCGTGCCAGTCCTTGAGCTCGATCAGATAGACCCCGCCCGGCGCCACCACCAGCAGGTCCACCTCACGGACGTGTCCGGTGTTGGCGGTGAAGGTGAAGTTCGACCACGCCCGCCAGGGGTCGGCGTTCGGCAGCTTCTCCCGGATCGCTTCCAGGCCGCGGCGTTCGTGCTGGAACTCCGAGTCGGTGACCGTCACCCACCGGCCGTCCCGCATGCGCCCTCACCGCTTCTTTTCGTGTTGTGCTTCGCTGCTGGTCAGCAGCCGGATCACCCAAACGATCGTAGCGGGTGGCGGTTGTCCCCGGAGGACTCGTACAAAAAAGTGGACGGGGTCGCGAAGACCTGCGGAATCGCTCGCCGTCGCAACGTCCACGGCTCAGGAGACGAAGTCCCGGAGCAGCTTGGTGAACGAGGTGAGCTCCAGGAGCAGGTCGCCGGGCAGCGGTTTCTCGCTGAAGTGGGCGATCCGGTTGCGGATTTCCTTCACCCTCTTCAGATGGTGGACAAACTGTGTCCTGTCCATGGCAACCCAGCCGAGTGTGGCCCAGTTGACGTCCGCCTTTTCGGCCAGTGCCTGCTTGGCCTGCGTGCCGTCGAGAAGCTTGATGTAGTCGCCGAACATCAGGTCGGTGATCAAGCCAGATCGCTCGTCGACCTTCTTGTTCGTCTGCACAGCCTTGATCGCTTCTTTGTCGAGAGCGGCGCCCAGGCCTCGACGGAGCAGCGACTCGATCTCTCCGACCAGAAAGAAGGGACGAGCCGCACCCTCGAAGCGCTCGGTGACGTCCTCCGCTGTCACGATGCCGGACAGGCAGCCGTCCTCGCCGCGGACCAGGAGGTAGCCGTGCTCCTTGATCACCGGAAGACAGCTGAAGAACTCCTGGCGCACGTCCGCCACTGGCGGGGAGTCCTTCTGCATGGCCTGCTCGAGCGTGGCGGCCTTTCCGGTCTCGTACATCTTCGCCACCGAGTGCCAGGTGACCACGCCGTGCAGCGTGGCCATTCCCGTGGTCACCGGGATCTGCGAATATCCGTGCGTTCGCATCAGGTAGGTCGCCTGTGTGAGCGAGGCATTGAGGCCGACGCCGGCCACCCCGTTGCGGGCGCACTCGAGATCCCCGAGATGGAGGCGCTGCGGCAGGGCCTGGGAAGGGAGCGTCTCCTGCTCCTCGCCGGCCTCAGGATCGACCTCCGCGAGTGCGACGGCCGCCTGCTCGACGACGTCGACAGTGCCCCGGTGGTGGCAGACCGCGAAGTTCGGAACGGTCGCCAGACCGACGTCGGCCAGTGACTCCGAGATCAGCTGCACGCTCTGGTGGTTGCGAATGCGCACACCGAAGAGGTCGAGCATCTCCTGGAGGGGGATACGGGTGCCCTTGAGAGCCAGGAGGTCCTGCGGGGAAGGCTTCGCAGGCATCACGCGCCGCCGTCCGCCGCACCACGCAGCGCGGTGCGCTTGCCCATGGCGCCCTGGACCAGGTCCACCAGCTGCCTGGAGCGGTTGACGTAGAAGCGCTCGTAGTCGTCGGCGTGCAGCGCTTCGGGGTCGATGAGGTGGGTCGCGATGACGTCGTCGAACCATTCCGGTCGCATGTCCGAGGCGCTGACCAGCGACGGGAGGTAGGTCGCCGGCGAGCCGGACATGCCCTGGGCCGCGCGGTAGGAGAGCGGCGTCTTGTTCACGATGGAGCCGGCCGGGAACTTCTGTCCGTACGCCTTGTCGATCCACGCCTTGGGGAAGATCTGCCGAACGCCGACCGAGTGCTCGTCCAGCCGCACGGGACTGATCGGTGCAGCGGTGTAGTGCCAGTCCACCGCGCCCTGCTTGATGAGAAGGGCGTAGATCCCCTTGTAGGCCGCGCTGTGCCGCGTGGTGAGGGTGTCCAGGCGATCGGGGAAGAAGTAGGCGTCGCCGACCGTGTCGGGGGCGTCGCCCGTACCACGGATCCACCCGATGAGCTGTTCAACATCCTTGGTGAAGCGAGTCTCGGTCGAGCCGCCGTACATCTCGCCGAGGACACCGCACCAGTACCACCTGGTGATCATCTCCTCCGCGCGGAGGCCGTCGGTCTCCTCGCCCAGGATCGCGCGGATCGCGGCCAACGGAACGAGCTGCGTGCGGTAGGGGAGATCTGCCGCACGCACGATGCACTGCTGCTGGAGGAAGTCACCGACCCAGGCGAAAGCATCGGCCAGCTTCGGGGCCAGCCGGTCGAAATCGGCGAGCGGGAGCTCCAGGAGGTCGCGGCGCTTGCAGGAGACTGCGGCACCCGGCCGTTCCTGCTTGCGCTCCCAGGTGCGTACCAGCGCGACGGCCTGCAGGAAGTCGCTGCTGCTCAGACCGTCCTCGATGCCCTGGTCCAGGCGGCCGAACACCGGGAAGCGAGTGGCCAGGTCCCGCTTGATCGCGTGCCAGACGACGGGCAGCTGGTAGTAGTCCCCGGACGTCGCCGTGAAGGTGCGGTCCCCGGCGTAGGTGGCGGTCAGCAGCTCGAAGACGTTCAACGGCACGCCGCCGGTGTTGACGCGTTCGAACACCGCGCACACGGCGTCCATCGAGGTCGACGCCGACAACCGGATCATGGGGACCTGGAATGACCGGATCTTCTCGAGGACGCGCTCCTCGAACTCGGACCACAGGTCCCAGTTCTGGTCGTCCCCGTTGACGAACGCCTTCTTCCAGACGTTGACCCGTGGGATGTCGAAGACGAAGTGGAGCGGAAAGAGCCCTGCCCTGCATTCGCTCTCGACGGTGGTCAGGTCGAGGGCGTTGGCACGGGAGAATTCGGTCCGCAGGATCTTGTTCTCCGGGACGGACACGACCGCCTCGTCCCGGTCGGCGGAGGCACCTACGGCCTTGGCGATGTCGACGTAGTACCAGCGCTCAATCGCCTTGCCACGCGCGTCGACCGTCTTCACCGGAGCATCGAGGTAGAGGGCCTGGAACAGTGAGGTCAGACGCTGCTGCCCGTCCAGAAGCAAGAGGTTGGGGACCTTCTCCTGCTCGGAGTCCGCGCCCGTGAGCGTACGGGCCCGGAACGGGGAAGCTCCGCCGGTTTCCAGGGTCATCACCACGCCGAGCGGGTAGTCGAGTGTCACCGTGGCGATGATCGCCCTGATCCGGTCGTCGTCCCACTTCCAGTCGCGTTGGAAGTCGGGAAGTTGAAGCGTTCCGGACGCGACGTCCGCGAGGACGTCCTTGAGCTTCGGACTGTCGAGCGCCACCCGATCGATTCCCCACCTTGATGCCAGCGATGTGCTGAGAAGGATTCGACCAACACGTTCCATTCGCAGTCAACCGGTTTGGCGATTTCCGTGGTCGAAACAGGCAGGTCAGCATGCGGGGTGGACTGCCCCAGCGCGACTTGTTGATCGGATCGCCCTCGAAGGGTGGGCTGACGACCCGGGGTGGGGGTCGAGGACAGCGGTGCCGGTTCAGCCCGATAGTGGTCAGACGGTGACTTCGGGCAGCATGCGTGCCGGTGTGGCCGACCGCGGGGCCACCAGCTCGCGGAGCTTGGCTCGGGTTTCGGCGTCCGTCGAGTAGACGACCGTGCCGATCATCCCGCGGGTCAGCAGTACCTTGTAGGTGTTGCGGATCAGGCGGTCGATGGCGGCGTCGCTGTCGGACTTGCGGAAGACGGGGTCCTTCGAGGCCGCCCGGTCGGTCTCCCAGTGGTCGGTCCGCCAGACCAGATCGGGCCCGATGATGACGCCGCTCCAGTCGTACTCGAATCCCTGCGCGGTGTAGACGCACCCCACCTGACCGAAGCCGGCGGGGTCGGTGGCCCAGAGTGCGGCCGGCGGGGCGCCGGCGACCGAGCGGTCGCCGAAGAGGTTCCACGGCCGTGCCCAGTCCCCGATCCGGACGTCCAGTGGCAGTGGGTCCCCGGGCGCGATCTTCTTGGTCCACCTCCAGCAGTACCCGGCTGACATGCGGGCGCCGTAGCCTTCGGCCCGTCGGGCTTCGAGGAACTCCTCCAGCTCACCGGGGCTGTCGACCACCTCGAGGACGACCTTGTCGTCGGGCTCCCACTCGACCGGGCCGCCCGGCTCGAGGCCCAGGAGCCGGACCACCCAGCGCAGGTACGCGTCACTGCCGCCGCAACGGAACTGGCTGTCCAGCTCCACGACGCGGCACTCGAGGCCCTTGAGCGCGGCCGCGGCCCGGATCTGGGCCACCGTGCCCATCTCTCCGGGTCGCACGACCTGGTGCTCGTCGAGCAGGAAGACGGGTACCCGGGCGGCGTCGATCAGTTCGTCGATCTGCGGCTTACCGGTGCGCTGGGCCGCCTGGGTGTAGCGGTTGGCCGAGGTCTCCCGGATGCGGTGCGCCTCGTCGCAGATCAGTACGTCGAGACCGTTGCGCTCAGCCGTCATGAAGCTGTTGAAGTACTTGAAGAGGTCCTGTACTTCACGCTTGCGTGCGCCGGCCACCCGGCGCATGGTCGTGGTGAAGGAACTGGACCCGGTGGCGTGCAGGGCTGTGATGCCACGCCGGTACAGGTCTCCGAGGAGCGAGAGCGCGATGACGCTCTTCCCGGTGCCCGGACCGCCGGTGATGACGAGGACCTCCTTGTGGTCCGACCGCTGTGAGCGCCGGACGGCGCGCAGGACCAGCTCGTACGCCACCCTCTGCTCATCCAGCAGAACGAACTGCTCGCGATCGCGGACCTCCTCGGCGGCGACCGCCATCAACTGCTTGGAGGGACCGACCTTTCCGGCGAGGAGCTCGTCCGCCGCTCCGGCACCGGGGACCGGACCGAGCCGCGCCCGGAGGTGGTCAATGAATTCGCCGCGACGCTCGGCTGTGAACAGTCGGCCACGCTCGCTCGGCTCCAGGTGGATTCCCTGGACACCCAATTCGGTCGCATTGTGGAGATAGGCGACGCCGGACAGTCGGTGCGGGTGCGCCGCCAGTGCGCCGTTGAACGACACGAGGTAGTCGCAGTACCCGCGAACCTGCTCGATGGGGTTGAGTACCGGCCTGCTGTACGCGTCCACGCGGCAGAGCAGGGGCTCGCCGTCCTCCGGGAGAGCGCTGCTCCACTGCTTGAGTTCGACCACCACGTAGGACGGCTCACCGGTACCGGGGTGCACGCCGGCGAGTATCACGTCCGCCCGCTTGCTGTTCAGCGGGAGCGAGAACTCGATCAGCATCTCGACCATGCCGAGCCCGGCGTCGACGAGCGCGTTCGCCAGAACGGGGATGCTCCGCTCCCAGGAGCGGATCTCGGACGTGCCGGGCTTGTGACCGTGTACGTGGAAGAACTGCTCGATCAGGCGCAGGGTGAGCGAACCGGCCAGGCTCTCGGCAGCGACCGTGGACGCGGAGTCGCGGAACAGCAAGGCAGGCCCCCAGGCAGCACGAAGAGACTCGTGCGGGTGGGGGCGTGTCCCGGAGGAAGCCCGGCGGGCCGCGTCGACTATTGGGTGAAGACTCTACCGGCAGGGTTCGTGTACCTCTGCTGAGGCAGCCGTCAGACGGCCAGAGCCGGTTCGGTCTCCGGGGCCTGCTGCGGGACCAGCGGCTGACTGGGCTCCTCCGGGCGGGGGAAGAGCAGAGAGCCTCCTCGGGTGGGGTCACGGCGGTTCGAGACGACCACACCGCCGCGCCACTTCCCGGTCGGGTCCTCGAAGCGCAGTTGGAGCTTGCGGACGCGATCCAGGTAGCGCTCGCGAACCACGGCGAACTCGGCGCGGCTGTGGACGTTCTCCGTGAGATCACCCGCGTAGGTGTGGCAGGCCGCGGGGAAGAGGATCCCGGCGATCAGGATGTCGGCGATCTGCAGCGCGAGATGCGTGTCGCTGTGCCCGAACACGGGCGACTCCGCGACCGAGGGGAACAGGTCGCCCTTCGCGTCGAGCTTGCGTGCGGTGATCCCGTGGACGTTGCCGGCGTTCTTCTGGGGATTGCGGCTGTCGAGGATGAGTAGCGCCTTCTCGTGCCGATCGGAGAGGTGGTGCTGCAGGTTGGCGCACAGTCCGCGGATCGCCCCCGCGTACATGCTGCTCTCGCTGTTGGTCTCACCCACGGCTTTCACCAGGACCCGGGCCATCACTCCGGCCTCGTGCTCCTCGAGCAGCCGAAGGGTCTTGTCCAGGAAACCGTGAGCGCGGCGGTGGCGGCCGGGAGCGGTCGACCGGATGTCCTTGCGGAAGTTGGCGCCCTTGATCTCGTGCCGGACGACGTCGAGGAGGGACGCCGTGCCCAACTCGCGCGGGCTGAACGTGCGCTTCAGCTGGAGGAAGTCCGTCGTCAGGGCCTTGAGGCTGCTCTCCGGGACGACGAAGCCGCCGATGACCATCACCGGTGTCGAGTTGCCGATTGCCAGGTCGAGCCGGCCGCCGTCACCTGACTCGTCGACGTAGCAGAGGTACACGACAGACTTCCCCTCGGGAACAACTATGGCCGACCCTCCAACAACGTGGAGGACGGCCATAGGGCTTGCTGCACGCCGTGCAGCGATGTGTAGTGCTGTCCGTGAGCATACCGTTGCTCACTCGGCGCCGTCAGGCGGTAGCGCCACCCGTCTTCGGCAGTGCCGGCTTCTTGGACTTGGCGAGCGGGTTTCCGACGGTGCCGACGACGAGGTCGCGGAGCTTGTCGAGGGTCTCCTCGTCCTCGGAGTACAGCACCGTGCCGAGGCGGCCGCGGGTCAGCAGGACGTGGTAGGCGTTGCGGACGAGGCGGTCGACGTCTTCGTCGGAAACGGCCTTCTTCCGGAGCTCGCCGTCCCTTGTCTGCGTCCGGTCGACGATGAACCGGCCGTTCCGCCAGAGCAGATCGCGACCGATGATCACTCCGCTCCAGTCGAACTCGAAGTTCTGTGCCGTGTAGATGCAGCCGATCTGGCGGAACCCTCGGGGGTCGGTGGCCCACATGCTGGTCACCGGCAGGTCCTCCGGAATCACGTCGACCCGGGTGTTCCAGGGGCGGTGCCAATCCCCGATCCGAACCTCCAACCGGACTCCCTCACCGTCCTTCGGCTTCTTCCAGTCCCAGCAGAAGCCGGCGGTCATCCGGGCCTGTGCGTTGTTCGTCTCGATCTGCTTGTGCAGGAACGCCTCGAGCTCGCTCGGGGACTCGGCGATCTTCACCGTCATCCGTCCGTCCGGTACCCAGGGCGTCGGTGTGGCACCGTCGAGGCTGAGCAAGTGCGTCACCCAACGGCGGAATTCCACGCTCCCCCCGGCCCGGAACATGCCGGGGAGGTCGATCACGACCCACTCGCAGCCGGCCGCCTTGGCCCGCTCGACGAGGTACTTCGTCGTACCGACCTCGTCGGGCCGCAGCGACTGCCAGTCGTCGAGCAGGAAGACCGGCACCTGAGCCACCGCGATCAGCTCATCCGCCTGGGCACGAGCGTTGTCCCGCTTCTCCTTGGGGGTGCGGAAGTTGGTCGAGGTGCGGCGGATGCGATGGGCTTCGTCGCAGATCAGTACCTCGACGGAGTCCGGCACGGCGGAACCGAACTGGTTGAAGAAGCGGTAGTCGCGGGCGGCCTGGGCCTTGGTCGACTTCAGCGGGCCGCTGGTGGCCGCCGTCCTGAGGTTCTCCGTGAAGGCCCGCGACCCACTGGCGTGGACCGCCTCGATCCCCTCCTGTCGCAGCGAGCGCAGGAGCTCCACCGCCACGCCGGTCTTGCCGCTGCCCGGTCCGCCACGCACGATGACGACCTTCTTGCGGCGGCCCTGCTCGGCGGCCCGGATCGTCTCCCGCACCTCCTGGAAGGCGATCTCCTGCTCGCGCTGCAGCGCGAAGACCGGGTGCGGGCTGCCGACCCGGCTGAAGGCCTCGCTCGAGGTCGGCGGCGGTACCTCCTTCGCGTTGCAGAACATCTCGGCCGCCTGACCGCCTGGCCGGGACGAGAGCCGTGCGGCCAGGAAGTCCTTGAACTTCTCCATGGTGCCGAGGGTGTACAGCCGGCCGTGGTCGCTCTGCGGCAGCTTGAGGAGTTCCTTCACCTGGTCGGTCGCGTTGTGCAGCAGGGCGACACCGGCCAGGCGCTCCGGCCGGCCCCGGAGCAGCGCGTAGGAGTGCATCAGGTGTTCGCAGTATCGCTGGACCTGGCGCACGGGGTGGAGCTTCACCTTCGGGAAGCCGGCATGGACGGCCACCGGATTCTCGGGCGAGACCGTCACGCTGTCCCACTGCTTGAGCTCGATGAGCACGTAGGAGGGCTCATCGGTGGTGGGGTGGTAACCGGCGAGGATCACGTCGATGTCGCCGTCCATGTACGGGAGCTTGTACTCGACCATGACCTCGACGCCGCCGAGACCACGCTCGTTCAGCGCCTCGACGACGTCGCGCAGGCTGTACTCCCACGAGGCGACCAGACCGGTGCCGGGTGCTGCCTGGTGCTTGTGCGATGCGGTGTAGCGGTCGATCAGCAACTGGGTGAGCGGGAGATGCTCTCCGCCCGCCACCGGTGTGATCAACGGGACGAGCGCGGATGCTGGCTTTCGTAGCAACAAGACGGGTTCCCCCACAGGCACGACGGATCTCGTGCGGGTAGGGGCATGTCCGAGGTGGAAGCCCGTCGGGCCGCGGTGACAGACGGTACGGTAGCCCGAGATCGGCGGCTGTACGCACGAAATCCGAGGAGCGGGCCGCTGAGCCCGGCCTTCGCTGCCCTCCCGCGGAGCGAGCCCGTCCCGCTTGCCGTCGCCCGGGTCTCCCGCAGCGGCGGAAGCGGGCCGCGTGAGGACCGTGGGGAGGGGGGAATCGCAGCTCGGGGTGGGTCCGGCTGAGAGGCCAAAATGGCTCAAAGCTAGCATGTGGGCATTCGCCTAGCTCGAAAGATGGACCTGTGACTGTCAACGAAGACGTGTTCACTAACTGGATGAACCGCGAGGAGATCGCGGAGTCGATGATCCCGATCATCGGGAGGCTGCAGCGTGAGCGGGACGTCACCGTTCTGCTGCACAGCCGTTCCCTGGTGAACAAGTCGGTGGTCAGCATTCTGAAGACTCACCGGTTCGCCCGCCAGATAGCCGGGGCGGAGCTCTCGGTCACCGAGACGCTGCCGTTCCTGCACGCGCTCACCGCGCTGGATCTCGGCCCCTCCCAGATCGACATCGGCATGCTCGCCGCGACGTACAAGGCCGATGACCGCGGTCTGTCGGTGGCGGAGTTCACCGCGGAGGCGGTGGCCGGCGCCACGGGTGCCAACAAGCTGGAGCGCCGCGGGTCGCGCGATGTCGTGCTGTACGGGTTCGGCCGGATCGGCCGGCTGCTGGCCCGCCTGCTGATCGAGAAGGCCGGGTCGGGCAACGGCCTGCGGCTGCGTGCCATCGTCGTCCGCAAGGGTGCGGGCGACGACCTGGTGAAGCGCGCCTCGCTGCTGCGGCGCGACTCGATCCACGGCCAGTTCAACGGCACGATCACCGTCGACGAGGCGAACAACAAGATCATCGCCAATGGTCACGAGATCACGGTGATCTACTCCGACGACCCGACCACGGTGGACTACACCGCGTACGGGATCAAGGACGCGATCCTGATCGACAACACCGGCCGGTGGCGGGACCGCGAGGGGCTCTCGAAGCACCTGCGCCCCGGGATCGAGAAGGTCGTCCTGACCGCGCCGGGCAAGGGCGACGTCCCGAACATCGTGCACGGCGTGAACCACGACATGATCAAGCCGGACGAGCAGATCCTGTCCTGCGCCTCCTGCACCACCAACGCGATCGTCCCGCCGCTGAAGGCGATGGCGGACGAGTACGGCGTGCTGCGCGGCCACGTGGAGACCGTCCACTCGTTCACCAACGACCAGAACCTGCTGGACAACTACCACAGCTCGGACCGCCGCGGCCGTTCGGCACCGCTGAACATGGTGATCACCGAGACCGGTGCCGCCTCCGCCGTCGCGAAGGCGTTGCCGGACCTCGACGCGAAGATCACCGGCAGCTCGATCCGGGTGCCGGTGCCGGACGTCTCGATCGCGATCCTCAGCCTGCGGCTCGGTCGCGAGACCACCCGCGAGGAGGTCCTCGACTACCTCCGGGAGGTGTCGCTGACCTCGCCGCTGAAGCGCCAGATCGACTTCGTCACCGCTCCCGACGCGGTGTCCAGCGACTTCATCGGCTCGCGCCACGCCTCGATCGTGGACGCCGGCCCCACCATGGTGGACGGGGACAACGCGATCCTCTACCTGTGGTACGACAACGAGTTCGGCTACTCCTGCCAGGTGATCCGGGTCGTCCAGTACGTCTCCGGCGTGGAGTACCCGACCTTCCCGGCCCCGGCGCTCTGAGCCGGATGCTCTGAGCCGGGTGCGCTGACCCCGGCCCGAAGGCCTGACGGCCGGGCGCCCGCCCATGCGGCACGGAGGCCCGCTCCACCTCGGTGGAGCGGGCCTCCGTCGCCGTACCGGGACCCGGGCGAGGGTCAGGCGCGGCCGGCCGCCTTCTGGGTGCGGCGGGCCAGGGAGTCGACGACCACGGCGGCCAGCAGCACCGCACCGGTGATCATGAACTGGATGGCGTTGCTCAGGCCCTCGATGTTCATGCCGGACTGGATCGAGCCGATCACCAGGGCACCGAGCAGGGCCGACCAGGTCTTGCCGCGGCCGCCGAAGAGGCTGGTGCCGCCGATGACGGCCGCCGCGATGGCGTTCATCAGCAGGTTGCCGCCGCCGGAGGTCTGGCTGGCGGACTGGATCTGGGCGGCCAGGAAGAGACCGCCGATGCCCGCCATGGTGGAGCAGATGATGAAGACGCTGATCCGGATCCACGAGATGTTGATACCGGCGCGGCGCGCGCCCTCGATGTTGCCGCCGAGCGCGAAGATCTGCCGTCCGTAGGTGGTGCGGCGCAGGACGAAGTCCAGCACCACGATGAAGATCAGGAAGATCAGCAGGGCCAGCGGCAGCCCCTTGTACTGGTTCAGGGTGTACGCGGCGAGGAACGAGACGACGGCCAGGGCCACCGTGCGCAGTACCAGGTCGGCCATCGGCCGGTAGGGCACGCCGGCCGCCCGGCGCCGTCTCGCGTCGGCCAGCGAGGCGCCGACGAACAGCAGGACGCCGATCGCGGCGGCGCCGTAGGCGGCGAGCTGCTGGCTGTAGATGGTGCTGTAGAGGCGGGAGACGATGTCCTTGCCGGAGAGGTTGACGGTGCCGCTGGCGCCGAGGATCTGCAGCATCGCGCCGTTCCAGCCGAGGTTGCCCGCGAGGGTGACGACGAAGGCCGGCACGCCGACCTTGGCGAAGAACACGCCCTGGATCAGGCCGACGACCGCGCCGCCGAGGATGGCGGAGAGCAGTGCCACCCACTGGTTGACGCCGTGGGTGACGTTCAGAACGGCGAAGATCGCCGCGCACAGGCCGCTGACCGAGCCCACCGACAGGTCGATCTCGCCGAGCAGCAGCACGAAGACCACACCGATGGCGATCATGCCGGTGCCGACGATCTGCTGTGACAGGTTGGAGAGGTTCTGGGCGGAGAGGAAGGTGCTGTCCAGGCTGCCGAAGACGGCCCAGATCACGATCAGTGCCAGGACGACCGGCAGCGAGCCGAGTTCGCCGCTGCTCACCCGCCGGCGGAACTCGCCGAGGTAGCCCTTGATGCCCTCCTGGCGCACGATGAGCCGCGGGTCCACGACCGGGGTCGCCGAGGGTGCCACGGGGACCGGCGCGTTGACGCCGCCCTTGGGCATGCTGTCCTCGGGCAGGTGGTGGCGGCGGCCGTCGTCGCCGCCCGGGATGTGGTCGCTCATGGGGTGCCCTCCGTGCCGCGGGCCTGTCGGCGGGTCACCGCGTTGTCCGTGGCCCCGGTGATGGCCGAGATGATCTGTTCCTGGTTGGTGGAGCGCCGGTCGAAGACGCCGTTGTTGCGGCCGAGCCGCAGGACCGCCACGGTGTCCGCGACCGCCATCACGTCCGCCATGTTGTGGCTGATCAGGATCACGCCGAGGCCCCGCTCGCGGAGGCGTTCGACGAGGTCGAGGACCTGGGCGGTCTGCTCGACGCCGAGGGCGGCGGTCGGCTCGTCCAGCATCACGACCTTGGGCGAGCCGATCAGCGCGCGGGCGATCGCGACCACCTGGCGCTGGCCGCCGGAGAGCGAGGCGATCGGGATCCGCACGCTGGGGATGCGGATGGACAGCGTGTCCAGCAGCTCGCGCGAGCGCTTCTCCATCTCGACCTCGTCGAGGACGGCGAAGCGCTTGATCTCGCGGCCCAGGAAGAGGTTCCCGACGACGTCGAGGTTGTCGCAGAGCGCGAGGTCCTGGTAGACGGTGGCCACGCCGAGGTGCTGGGCGTCCTGGGGGCGGTGGATGGAGACCGGGCGGCCCTGCCACTCGATGACGCCCTCGTCCGGCTGGTGCACCCCGGCGATCGCCTTGACCAGGGTGGACTTGCCGGCGCCGTTGTCCCCGACCAGCGCCAGTACCTCGCCGGTGTGCACCTCCAGCTCGATGTCGGTGAGCGCCTGTACGGCGCCGAACCGTTTGGAGACCCCGCGCAGGGCCAGTACGGTCTCACCTGCCACAGTGACCAACTCCCTTGCCCCGCCTCCGGGGGGAGGCGGGGCGTCTTCGGCTTCGGGTGCTTCTTCGGGGTGCTGCCGGTCCGGTGCCGCACGCGACCGGGGCCGGGCCGGGGCCGCTCCGGGGGGCGGAGCCCGGGGCCCGGCGCCGCTACGAGAGGCCGGCCTCGGCGCAGGCGGCGGCGTAGTCGGGCGTGCAGATCTGCGCGACGGTGTAGAGGCCGTCGGCGACCACGGTGGTCTTGATGTTGTCCTTGGTCAGCACCACCGGGGTGATCAGGTCGGCCGGGACCTTGTTGCCGCTGCCGTTGGTCACCGTGGTCGGCACCAGGTCGGGGGCCGGGCTCGAACCCTGGGCGTAGGCCACCGCCATCCGCGCGGCCGCGTCGGTCTCCGGCTTGAACGGCTTGTAGATCGACATGGTCTGGGTGTTGACCAGGATCCGCTGCACCGCGTCCAGCTGGGCGTCCTGGCCGGTCAGCGGCACGCTGAGGTTCGCCGCCTTCAGTGCGGTCGCGATACCGGCGGCCATGCCGTCGTTGGCCGAGTAGACGCCGACGACGTTGGGCGCGCCGATCGCGGTGATCGCGGCGGCGGCCTCCTGGTTGGCGTTGTTCGGGTCCCAGTTCGGCGTGTCGTACTCCTTGCCGATCTTGAGCTTCCCGTCGATCGCGCTGTGCGCGCCGGCCTTGAAGTCGGCCGCGTTGGGGTCGGTCGGCGAGCCGTTGATCATGATGATCGACCCGGCGTTCGCCTTGTCGCCGACGGCCGCCACCAGGGCCTGGCCCTGCAGCTCGCCGACCTTCTTGTTGTCGAAGGACACGTACGCGTCGACCGGACCCTGCGCCAGGCGGTCGTACGCGATGACCTTCACGCCCGCGTCGTGCGCCTTCTGGACGGAGGACTGGATCGACTTGGAGTCCACCGCGTCCAGGATCAGCACCTGGTCGCCCTTGGTCAGCGCGGTGTCCACCTGGGTCTGCTGGGTGGTCGCGTTCTCGTTGGCGTTGTAGTAGTCGATCTGCGCGTTCGGCGCGAGTTCCTTGATCTTCTGCTCGATCAGCGGGCGGTCGAACTGCTCGTACCGGGTCGTCTTGGTCTCCGGCAGTAGCAGCCCGATCTTGATCGCTCCTCCTGCGGTGCCGCTCGCGCTGCCCGAGGACGTGGTGCCGGTCGACTGCTTGGCGCTGCCGCACGACGCCAGGCCCATGCCGACGGTTACCACTGCGGTCACCGCGACGATGCGGCGAAGCCCGATGTACATGAGGATGCCTCTCCGGTTGAGTCCACCCCCGCCTCCGAGTCTGGGAACACCGGGGCGCCGGCACGATCCGGACTGCGCCGAACGAGTGCGACGCACCGCCAATCGGGGGAGGGGGCGGCCGTCCGACCCGGGGGGCGAGGGGTCGGGAGGGGGAGGAGTGGCGCCCGAGGCGACGGGTGGGTGGCCGGCGGGAGGCGATCAGGGGTCGCGACGGGGGCGGCGCGCAGTCACGCAGGCGTCGGGGCGGGGGATCGGCGAGGGCCCGGAGGCGTCCTGGCGGGGAGCGGACGGCTGCGCCCGACGGACCCCCGGGGTGGGCGGGGCGCCGCCGTCACCGCTGTGACCTGCCGCTTTCCTCCGCATCCGGCCGCGGTGGCCGGGCGATCGCGGCGCGGGGCGGGCGCCGCCGGCGGGCGTCCCAGCTCTCGGACGGCCGCCCGAATGGTCTATACCAATGAGGTACTGTGGCCGCGGAGCTGTCAGAAACGCGGCTGTGGGGGCCTCATGACTGTCCAACACCTTCCTCAACCTCCTTCCGATCAGGAGCTGTACTGGTATTTCGGACCACAACGCCGCTGGGTGCTGGTGCTGACCTCGCTGGCCTTCGTCTTCACCGCGGCGACCATGTTCACCTTCTCGCTGCGGACCCCGGCCCTCTGGGGCTTTCTCGCCGTCCTCGCGCTCAACGTCGTCGCGCTCGGGCTCTCCTCGGTCAACAGCCTCCGCCAGCGGCGGCTGACCAGGCAGTCGCACGAAGTCCTGGTGCACGCCTGGAACCCCGGTGAGCTGCCGACCGTCGACCTCTACCTGCCGACCTGCGGCGAACCGCTCGACGTCCTGGAGAACGCCTACCGCGCCGTCCGGCGGCTCGACTGGCCGGGTGCGCTGACCGTCTGGGTGCTCGACGACGCCGACCGCGCCGAGGTCGCCGACCTGGCGGCCGCGCACGGCTACGAGTACGTCGTGCGGCCCGACCGCGGGCACCTCAAGAAGGCGGGCAACCTCAACCACGCGCTCACCCTGAGCCGCGCCGAGTACATCGCCATCCTGGACGCCGACTTCGCGCCCAGGCCGGACTTCCTGCGCCACCTCGTGCCGTACTTCGCCGACGCCCGGATCGGCATCGTGCAGAGCCCGCAGTGCTTCGACACCGACGAGACGATGGACTGGATCCAGCGTGCCGCCGGCTCGGCGCAGGAGTGGTTCTTCCGCTGGATCCAGCCCTCCAGGGACGCCAGCGACGCGGCGATCTGCTGCGGCAGCAACGCGGTCTACCGGCGCACGGCGATCGACGCGGCCGGCGGCTTCGCCCGGCTCGACCACAGCGAGGACCTCTTCACCGGCCTCGGCCTGTACGAGCAGGGGTACCGGACGCTGTACGTCCCGGTGCTGGTCGCCAAGGGCACCTCGCCCGACAACCTCGCCTCCTACGTCAACCAGCAGTACCGCTGGGCGATGGGCAACCTGCACCTGCTCGGCTCGCCCGTGCTCAAGCGGATCCGGGCGCCCTGGCGGATGCGGCTCTGCTTCTACGAGGGCGTCGTCGGCTACCTGGCCGCCGCCGTGAACCTCTTCGTGGCACCGCTGCCGCCGCTGGTGATGATGTTCTGGTACCCGGACCAGATCCGGCCCTGGCACGTCCTGCCGCTGCTCGCGCCGCTCTGGCTCTGGCACGTCCTGCTGCCCCGGATCAGCCGGACCCGCTGGCGGATCGAGGTGATCCGCTCCAACGTGCTGATGAGCGTGGCCGCCGGCGCCGCCTTCTGGCACACCCTGCGCGGCCGCAGCGCGGCCTGGGTGCCCACCGGCGCCGGCCGGGCGAAGCCGGGCGGCCTGGCCCGCCAGGTGGTCCTGGTCTCGCTCGGGTGGCTCTGCGCCTCCGTCGGCGCGGCCGCCGCGGGCCTCTCGCTCGCGGTCGCCCGCAACGGCTGGGAGCCCAACTGGGGCCTCGGCCTCTACCTTGCCGTGCAGTGCCAGATCGGCCTCCCGCTGATCCGCGACCTGGTCGGCGAGCTGCGCCCAGCCGGCGGGCAGCGCGCGGCCGACCCGGACCGCCCCGGCGCCCCGCGCCGGCTGCTGTCCCGGCGCGCGGCCCGGACGGGCATGCTGCCGCGGCGCTGGCCCGAAGCGCTGGCCGCCACCGCCACCCTCGTGCTCACCGCCCTGCTCGCCTCCGGCTGGGTCCGCCCGATGCTGCCCTGGCTGGGTTGAAAGGTCGTCACACCGATGTCCCCGACCACACCGATGTCTCCGACCCCGATCACACCGACCACCTCGATGTCACCGAACACACCTGTGCCACCGACCGCGGATCCGGAGCTCCTGCCGGGTACTTACACCATCCCCGGGCCGCCGCGCGGCGGCTCCGGCTCCCGGGGCTCCGGCGTGCGGGCGTCCGGCAGCCCGGGGCCTGCGCCCCGCCCGGCCGGCTTCCGCCCCGACATCGAGGGCCTGCGCGCGGTGGCGGTCCTCGCGGTGCTCGCCTTCCACGCCTCCGTACCCGGCCTGGCCGGCGGGTTCGTCGGCGTCGACGTCTTCCTCGTCGTCTCCGGCTACCTGATCACCGGACTGCTGGTGCGCGAGGCCGTCACCACCGGCCGGGTCCGGCTGGGGGAGTTCTTCTCCCGCCGGGCGCGCCGGCTGCTGCCCTCGGCCGCCGTGGTGCTCGGCGCGGTCGCGCTGGCGGGCGCCTGGCTGACCGTCCCGCTGCGCCGTGCCGACCTGGAGCACGACGTGCTGGCCGCGGCGCTCTCCGTCGCCAACTGGCGCTTCGTCTCCCAGCAGACCGACTACCTCGCGGCCGGGCGCGACCAGAGCCCGCTGCTGCACTTCTGGTCGCTCGCGGTGGAGGAGCAGTTCTACCTGTTCTGGGCGCCACTGGTCGCGCTGATCGTGTTCCTGGCGGCCCGGGCGGTCCGCCGCGGCCGGGCCGTCCGCACGGTGGCGGCCGCGGTCGCGGGGGCGCTGACGCTGGGCTCGTTCGCGCTCTCGCTGCACTGGACGCAGAGCTCGGTCTCGCTCGCCTACCTCGGCACGCCCTCGCGGGTCTGGCAGTTCGGGGTCGGGGCGCTGCTCGCCCTGCTGCCCTGGCACCGGCTGCGCGGACCGCGCCCGCTGCGGCTGCTCACCGGCTGGGCCGGCCTGCTGGCCATCGGCTGGTGCGTCCTCGCCTACGACGCCGGCACCCCCTACCCGGGGTACGCCGCACTGGTCCCGACCCTCGCCACCGCCGCGATCATCCTGGCCGGGACGCCGGACCGGCGGGACGGCGGCGCCGTCGTCGCCACCCGGTACGGCGCGGACCGGCTGCTCGGCCTGCGGGCCCCGCGCGCGATCGGCCGGCTCTCCTACAACCTGTACCTGTGGCACTGGCCGGTTCTGGTGCTCACCGAGGCCCGGTTAGGGACGCTCGGCTGGCCGGTCAAGGTGGCGCTGAGCGCGGCGGCCGCGCTGCCCGCCGTGGCGGTGCTGCGCTGGATCGAACAGCCGCTGCGCCGCAACCGGACCGTGGCCGAACTCCCCAGGCGCGGGCTCTCCTTGGGGCTCACCGCAGTGATCGTCCCGGTGGTGCTGGCGCTGGTCGTCGGAACCGGGACGCTGCGGCTGCTCGGGCCGGCCGGGCCGGTGGACCTGCTCGGCCTGCCGCCCGGCTCGCCCGACGGCACCTCCCTGCTGGTGCGCACCGCCACCCCGCCGAAGACCGCGGCGGTCGTCCCGGCCGCCGCGCAGGCGCGCAAGGACTTCCCGCCGGACGGCGAGTGCGAGGTGGCGCCGAGCGCCGTCACCAGCCCCGCCTGCCTGTTCGGCGAGACCACCGCTGCGGACCGGATCGTCCTGCTCGGCGACTCGCACGCCGGCCAGTGGTTCTCCTCGCTGCTCGCCATCGCGGCGGGGCGCCACTGGGCCCTGGAGGAACTGGTCAAGCAGGGCTGCCCGCTGCCCGAACTCGACGTCGTCAATCCGCAGTTGGGGCGGGCTTACTGGGAGTGCGACAGCTGGCGGACGGCCAGCCTGGAGCGGTTGCGCAGCGGGCCGAAACCCAAGCTGATCGTGGTCTCCGCGCTCAACCGCTACACCGACGACCGACGGCTGCTGCTGGACGGCTGGGAGCGGACACTGGCGCCGCTGCGCGCGCTCGGAGTGCCGATCGTCTACATCCAGGACACCCCGATCCCCGGGACGGACGTTCCGGCCTGCGTCTCCGGGCACACCGAGGACCCGGCCGCCTGCGAGTTCCCGCGCGCCCGTGCGCAGTGGCCCGACCCGCTCGCCGAGGAGATCGCGGCCGGCCGGGTGCCGGGCGTCCGGTCGGTCGAGCTGAACTCCGTCCTCTGCCCGGGTGCGGGGCGCAGCTGCCCCGCCGTCCTGGAGCGCATCCTGCTCTACCGGGACGACGCGCACCTGACCAACGTCGCGGCCGTCGTCCTGACGCCCCGGCTCGAACGGCTGCTGACCGAGGCCGGGCTGGTGCCCGCCGCCGGCGCTACCGGGGGTGTCGCCACCGGACCGGGGAAGCCCGGCGCCGACGGCTGGACACCGGTGCTGCGGGACGACTTCGAGGGCCCGGCCGGCAGCCGCCCCTCCGCCGAGCACTGGCAGTACGACCTGGGGACCTGCTACCCGGGCTGCCCGGCTCCGCAGTGGGGCACCGGGGAGATCGAGACGATGACCGACTCGACCGCCAACGTCCGTCTCGACGGCCGGGGCGCGCTGGAGATCGTCCCCACCCTGGAGAACGGCCGGTGGAGCTCGGGCCGGATCGAGTCCCGCCGCTCCGACCTCGCCCCGCCGCCCGGCGGAGTGCTGCGGATCGAGGCCTCGATCGCGCTGCCCGACGTCACCGGACCGGCCGCCGCCGGGTACTGGCCGGCCTTCTGGACGCTCGGCGGTGAGCTGCGCAACGGCTTCACCGGCTGGCCCGCGATCGGTGAGCTCGATGTGATGGAGCAGGTCAACGGCCGCGGCTCGATCTTCGGCACGATGCACTGCGGCACCCTGGAGGGTGGCCCCTGCCAGGAGCCGAAGGGCCTCGGCTCGGGCGACCAGTCGTGCCCGGACTGCCGCACGGGCTTCCACAGCTACGCGGTGGAGGTCGACCTCACGCCCGGGGCCGAGCAGGTCCGCTGGTACCTCGACGGGCGCGAGCACCACCGGGTCACGGCCGCGCAGATGGACCGCGCGACCTGGGACCGGGCCGTCGGCCACGGGCTCTTCCTGATCCTGAACGTCGCGGTCGGCGGCAACCTGCCCGCCGCGCTCGGCGGCGTGCCCGGTCCGGCCACCGAGCCGGGGCACCCGATGCGGGTGGACTACGTCGCCGTCTCGACCCGGGGAGGCGCCCGCCCCTGATCCGGACCGGCCTAGGGCCGTCCCCGCCCCGCCGGCGAGGACGGCCCTAGGCGCGTTCCGGGCCCCGGCACGGTCGGCCGGCCGGTGGCGTGGTCGGCCGGTGCTGCGGTCGGCCGGTGGGGCGCGGTTCGGGCGACCGGCGGCGGTGCGAGCGCGGGGTCCGAGCGCGGGGTGCGCGGGCCCGGCGGCGGTGGCCGCCGCGCGGAGGTGGCAGTCTGGGTACAGGTGGCAGCCGGGTCCGACCCCGCACCGACCGCTTCTCCGGGAGGACGGCCATGACATACGCGCACGCCAGGCCCGCGCGGAGCCTCGACGAGGTCGTCGGGCGGATGCGGGCGGTGGAGGCCCGGCTGGACCCGCGGGACGGTGTGGCCTGCTTCAACCGGATGTACCTGAGGGTCGCCGAACTGATCGGCGGCCACCTGGCCGCGGGCTCCTTCCAGGACGGGGCGTTCACCGAGGGCCTGGAGGTGGTCCTCGCCGGTGCCTACCTCGACGCGGTCGAGGACGCCGAGGCGGGTCGCCCGGTCAACGAGGCCTGGCAGCCGCTGTTCGAGGCCCGGGGAGACCGGTCGGTCCGGCCGATCCAGTTCGCTTTCGCGGGGATGAGCGCGCACCTCAGCCACGACCTCCCGCTGGGCCTGGTGGAGACCTGCATCGAGCGCCGCACCACGCCGGACACGCCGCCCGTGCACGCCGACCACCTCCGGGCCGCCGCACTGCTGGGGCAGGCCGAGGCCGAGGCCCGGGCCTCCTTCGAGGCGCGGCTCGGCACGCCGGACGCCCGGGCCGCCGAGTCCCTGCAGCACCTCGTCGCCAGCTTCTCCGTCGCCCGCGCGCTGGACGCCGCCTGGGCCACCACCCAGACGCTCTGGCACGAGCGCAACCTGCGCCCCTTCCACGACGCCACGCTGGCCGCCGTCACCGGTGGCGCGATACTGGCCGCCCGGCTGCTGGTCACCCCGGTCCTGCCGCCGGCCGGCCCGCCCACCGACGAGGCCTGACACCGCCGCCGCTCCCGCGCCGGGACGAGCCGCGCTCAGTGCCCGAGGGCGGCTTTGGCGGCCACGATGACCAGGCCCAGGACGAGGTTGACGAACCCCTCCAGCGCCGCCTGCCGCCGGCTCGCACCGGCCCGGACGGCTCCCACGAACGCCCACCCGACCTGCTGGGCGACGGCGACGCCCAGCGCCAGCCAGGCCGTCCCGGCGAGGCCCAGCCCGAGCAGCGGGCTGATCAGCACCGCCACCGCGGGGGCCACCGCCGCCTCCACGATGGGCCGCTCGTGGCGGGCGATCCGGCGGGCCTGCCGCCAGGTGAGCCGCTGTCCGACCTGGCGCTCACCGGCGAGCCGGGCGTACACGTGGGCGCCCCAGAACACCAGGCCGGTGACGATCAGCAGGACGCCGAGCTGGAAGCGCGGGTAGTCGCCGACGGCACTCGCGGTCGCCACCACCGAGGCGGCGAGCATGGAGCCATAGACCGCTCCCGCGTAGTCCGTGCGCTCGGCCGCCGGACGGTCGCTGCGGTGCCCGCCTTCGGGCCGGCTGACTGGGCTGCTCATCCTTCGCACCCTACGAGGGGGCGGCGGACCGGCCCGGCGGCTACGCCGTACGGCGGCGGCCGCACGGGCGCCGGGACGACCACGCCGCCTTCACCCGGGCGATCGCCGACGGCCGGCTGCCCGTGGCGCCGCGCTGAGCGGGCCCGGCCCGTTCCCGGACCGGACCGTTCCCGGACCGGCCCGTTCCCGGACCGGACCGTTCCCGGCCCGGCGTCCGTCCGGCGTCCGCGCGGTCGGCCCAGTCCGACGGGCGGCGGCCCGGCCGTGCGGCTGGACTGGTGGGCGAACGCCTCCTCCGGAAAGGGCCCGCCGATGTCCACCTCGCCCCGCGGCTACGACGACCTGAGCGCGCTGGTCCTCAACTGCACCCTCAAGCGCTCACCCGAGCGCAGCCACACCCAGGGCCTGATCGACCTCAGCACCGGCATCATGCAGCGCCAGGGCGTCCAGGTAAACGTGATCCGGGCGGTCGACCACGACATCGCCACCGGCGTCTGGCCCGACATGACCGAGCACGGCTGGGAGACCGACGACTGGCCGGTGCTCTACAGCCAGGTGATGGCCGCCGACATCCTCGTCCTGGCCGGCCCGGTCTGGCTGGGTGACAACTCCTCGGTGACGAAGCAGGTGATCGAGCGGCTCTACGCCTGCTCGTCGATCCTCAACTCCGAGGGTCAGTACGCCTATTACGGCCGGGTGGGCGGCTGTCTGATCACCGGGAACGAGGACGGCGCGAAGCACTGCGCGATGAACGTCCTCTACAGCCTGCAGCACCTGGGCTACGTGATCCCGCCGCAGGCCGACGCCGGCTGGGTGGGGGAGGCGGGGCCGGGGCCGTCCTACCTCGACCCGGGGTCGGGCGGTCCGGAGAACGACTTCACCAACCGCAACGCCACCTTCATGACCTGGAACCTGCTCCACCTCGCCCGGATGCTCAAGGACGCCGGCGGCATCCCCGCCCATGGCAACCAGCGCTCCGAGTGGGACGCCGGCTGCCGCTTCGACTTCGAGAACCCCGAGCACCGCTGAGGACGGGGCCGACCTAGAGGAGTTCCTGGGCCGCGAGCGACGCGCCCAGCGCGCCCGCGGCGCCGCCCAGGACTCCGCAGGGCACCCCGCAGAGCTCGTCGCCGACGAAGACGCCGACCACCCCGCCGACGACGTCCGAGGCGACCACCGCGAGGGTCGAGGCCTTGAAGGCGACCGCGTCCGGGCCGGCCGCCTCGGCGCGTCGGAGGAACTCGCGGCTGCTGGCGGAGGCGATCGAGGCGATCACCACCGCGTAGGGGTGCCCGTTCGAGGTCCTGATGCGGTCGAGCGCGGCGTCGACCCCGTCGGACTTGTCCTTCGGCGAGGCCTCCGAGCGGACCAGGCGCAGCAGGTCGATCAGCTGCTCCAGCTCCGCGGCGGACAGCCGCCCCTTGCCGTGCAGCGCCGCGAGGTCCCGTTCCCCCCGCTCGACGAGCTGGTCCAGGGAGAGCCTGAGGAGTTCGGGGACCACCCGCAGGACCTCGTTGTGCACCTCTCCGGAGCGAAGGGCCAGCTCCCGGATCGAGGTGTCGGCATCGGGGTCGCTCGGCCAGGAGGTGTCGGTCATGGCGGTCCGCCTCTTCTTCGGGTAGCTGTGCGTTCGGCGGCGGAATCCGGCTCACCGCCGTGCTGTGCTGGGATTATGGCGTCGCCGGTGCGGGAACCCCGGCCGCCTCCCGCGTCCGGTCACCCGCGTGGAGGGTAAGTCACACCGCCGCGGGTCCGGCTGCCGATCGGCGCTCCGGTTCTTGCTGACGAAAAGTCAGCAAGTTCGGTGCAGTGCCTTGACGGTGCACCGACACCGCTCTACAACGTAGTCAGCTCCCCGAATCCCCCACCGGCGGGGAGCCACGAAAGTTCACCTTCTCGATTCCCCCTCACCGAGGAAGAGGCTTTCCCATGCGCCTTCACCGTCCTGTCCCGCTCCTCGCCGCCGCCCTCGCCGCCACCGCGGCGTTCGCGCTGGGCGCTGTCCCCGCGTCGGCGGCGCCCGGCTCCGTCACCGCCACCACGGTGCTGACCGCCGGCGGCGGCGCCGTCGCGGCGGGCGACACGCTCGCCGCGCCGCTCGCCGCGAACACCCGCGCCACCTTCTACTCGACCGCGACCAGCACGACCGGGGTCACCTGCGCCACCTCCCAGCTCGCCGCCAAGGTGCTGAGCAACCCGGCGGCCCCCGGTACGGCCACGGAGTCCCTCACCGGGCTGACCTTCGGCTCCTGCACCAGCAACGTCACCGGTGTCACCTCGGTCCGGAGCCTGACCGTCGGCAACTTCCCGCACGTCATCGCCGTCGACGACGGCCCGGGGCTGCCGATCACCCTCACCTCGGGGACCGCCGGGCCGATCCAGGCCACCGCCGTGCTCAACAGCTGGTTCGGCACCCTCACCTGCAGCTACCAGCTCAGCGGTGCGTTCACCGGCGCCGCGGACAACGCCGGCCACAGCATGGCGTTCCGCACCGAGCACTTCGCCAAGAGCGGCGGCTCCTCGCTCTGCCCGGCCGACGGCTACTTCTCGGCCACCTACGGCCCGGTCACCGACACCAGCCAGGCCGGCAGCCCGGCGGTCGTCGTCAACTGATCCGGCGCGAAGCGAGCGGTCCCGCGGGCGTGCCCGCGGGGCCGCTGCCCTGCCGGTCGGCGTCGTGGCCGGTGGGCGGGGGTGAAGCCGCCCTGACGGGAGGTCAGGGGCGTTCCCCCGACCGCTGTCCGCTGGTCGGGAGGGGATTGACACTGGCGGGTAACAACGAGCAATCTGATCAGGCCCACCGGCGTGTGCGGGGGGTCGAGTGCGGTCTGTGCCGTTGCCGGATGCGGCGTGCGCGACGGATCGTGGCGTCGCGCGCTCGGCTCACATGCGGGGGGAACGCCAGTTCCGCGTGCCCGTACACGCTCCTGGGGTGTGCGGTGGGGGCGTGCCGGTGAGGCGTGCCCCCGTGGGGGAGAGACGCGGGCGGGGGCCGGCGGCTCGACGGCGGTGTGCGGACCGGTCCGGGAGGACGGGCCGCTGCGGCGCGGTGCCCCGACGGCGCGCCGACCGCCCGATCCCGTCGCCCAGGAAGGACGCCCGCATGGCCGAATCGCCCGTCGCACCCGTCAAGGGCCCCGCCGTCGTGGCCGGCCCGGCCGCCGGGCCGCCGCTCGGGCCGGTGCTGCTCTGCTGCCTGGGAGCCTTCGTGGCCTTCCTGGACAGCACCATCGTGAACGTGGCGTTCCCCAACATCGCCAAGACCTTCTCCGGCTCCGACCTGCCGACCCTCTCCTGGGTGCTCAACGGCTACAACGTGGTGATCGCGGCCTTCCTGATGCCGGCCGGCCGGGCCGCCGACCGGCTCGGCTGCCGGCGGTCGTTCGCGGTCGGCCTCTCGCTCTTCACCCTGGCCTCGGTGGTCTGCGGGCTCGCCGGGTCGGCGACGGTGCTGATCGCGGCGCGGCTGGTGCAGGCGGTGGGCGCGGCGATCCTGGTGCCGACCTCGCTCGCGCTACTGATGCCGATGTTCCCGATGGCCCGGCGGCTGATCGCGATCACCATCTGGGGCGCGGCGGCGGCGCTGGCCGCCGGCATCGGCCCCGGTCTCGGCGGGCTGCTGGCCGAGCACTGGTCGTGGCGGGCGGTCTTCCTGGTGAACATCCCGATCGGGGTGGCGGCCGTCTGGGCCTCCCGCTCGCTCACCGAGCAGCGCGAGCGCGGTGGTCCGACCCCGGACGTGCTGGGCGCGGCGCTGCTCGGCGGCGCGCTCGGCCTGCTCGCCCTGGGCCTGGTCAAGGGCCCGGACTGGGAGTGGACTAGCCCCGGCACCCTCGGAGCGCTGGCCGGTGGCGCGCTGCTGGCGGTGGCGGCGGTGCTGCGCAGCGCCCGCCACCCCGCGCCGGTCATCGCGCTGGACCTGCTCCGCTCGCGCAGCGCCATCGGCGGCAACCTCGGTTCGATGCTGTTCTCGGTGACCTTCTACATGGTCATCCTCAACAACATCCTGTTCCTGACCGGACACTGGCACTGGTCGCTGATCACGGCCGGACTCGCCACCACGCCGCCGCCGATCGCCACCGCGCTGGTCGCCCGCCCGGCGAGCCGGTGCGCGGAGCGGTTCGGGGACCGCCCGGTGGTGATCGCCGGCTGCCTGATCTACGCCTGCGGCACGCTGCTGCTGCTCTGGGGCGGCGGCCGGGGGCCCGACTTCCTCACCCACTGGCTGCCCGGGGCGGTGGTGATGGGCACCGGGGCCGGACTGGTCTGGCCGGTGCTGGGCGCGGTCGCGCTGGCCGGGGTCGAACCGGCCCGGCTGGCCACCGCGAGTGCGGCGAACGCGGCCTTCCGTCAGCTCGGCGCCGTCCTCGGGACGGCCCTCGCGGTCTCCGTGGTGACCGCCTCGGCGGCCGACGCACTCGGCGCCGCGCGTGACACCTGGTACCTGGCGATCGGTTTCGCGCTCGCCGTCGCCCTGCTCGCCGCGGTGACGATCCGCCGGACCCCGGCGGGCGACGCGCCTGCCGATCCACCGGGCCTCCGGTGATTTCGGCCGAATTCCCCGACCAATACCGCGACTCGGCCCCCGGTTCCGACCGGGGGTCCAGCGGTGTTTGTGCGAAGCAGATCTGATGGTTCGTCAACTTACGTGTAACAGGCATCACTTGGCCTGCACAATCGCCAACTTGTATGATTCTGAGCCATGGTGACGCCCGAAGTTGAGTCCTACATCCGGCAGAAATTCGGCGAGCACGCCGGCCTCGCCGACGAGGAAGTCTTCGCCGACGACGTGACGCTGGCCGATGTGATCGGCCGGAGTCCCAAAATGACCAACAGCATTGACCTGATGGAAGCCTTCGCCCGGACCGCCAACGGTCTCCGCAAGGACTACGGCGTGCGGGTGCGGCTGCCCGCGCTGCCCCTCGACACCGCGACCCCGGTGGTGCTGAAGGTGTTCCTGGAGGAGTTCGAGAAGCAGAAGGCGAAGGAGGCGGCCGCATGAGCGTCATCGAGACGGAACCGGTGATCCGGAAGGCGGTCGTCCCCGCCGAGCCGCCGGCCATCATCACCGACCTCTGGGACGCGGTGACGGTGCGCGGGATGTCCCTCGTCGACGTGACCTGGGAGCAGCAGCGGCTGCACGAGTCGCGCCGGTGGAGCGTCGTCGAGATGCTGTCCGCCGTCGACCTGGACAGCCTCACCCCGCTCGACCGCAACCTGGTGTGGAACGCCGGCCGGGCCGAGCTGACCACCAAGCCGGGCGCCGACCGCCTGGAGCGGCAGGCCGAGGCCGAGGTGCGCCGCTGGGAGAAGACCAACCCGGCGCTCGCGGCGGTCATGGAGGCGTGCGGCACCTGGAGCCGCTACTGGAACGAGGAGGAGGCCCACCACGAGACGGTCTTCAACCGGCTGGCGGACGTCAGCGGGATGGAGCCGATCGACGACGAGACCTTCCTCGCGTTCCGCAAGGTCTTCCCGGACGACGACATGCTGCGCACCCTGGTGCTGCTCGCGATCTCCGAGATCACCGCCGCCGTCAACTACGGCCAGTGCCAGCACGTGATCCAGGACGAGGGCCTGCGCCGGATCTTCAAGCAGGTCGCGGCCGACGAGATCCAGCACCGCAACTACTTCGTGTCGTTCGCCAAGGCTCTGGTGGACAGCGGCGAGTACCACGCCAAGGACGCCTTCGCGGTGGCCCACCTCTTCCTCCGCGAGGACGGCGAACTCCTGGGCAGCGCCCGGGACCAGAAGGAGGACCGGGGGACCCACGTCAACTGGTGGGACCACCTGGACACCGCCGAGACCGGCTACCGGCCCGAGGCGATGGAGAAGAAGGAGCAGCTGGTCTGCGGCGCTCTGAAGAAGATCACCGGGATCGAGGTGCACTCCCGGGAGGAGGTCGAGGACACCTGGATGGACCTCCTCGACAGCTGACGCCGCCCCGCGGCCCCGGCCGGCGCCCTGCGGTGAACGCGCGGGGCGCCGGCCCGGCGGCCGGGCACCCGGGCGCCCGGCCGCTCGGGCAGGACACTCCGCCCGGGCGGCTCCCGGTACCACGGCTCCCGCTGCTACGGCTCCCGGTACAGCGGCTCCCGGCTCCTCGGCCGGGGCCCTTCGGCACGATCGAAAACGGACGGTCCGACGTGTTCTTCGGCGAATCACGCCTCATGCTCCCGGTGCGCCCCAACGACCTCGACGCGCTGGGGCACGTCAACAACGCGGTCGCGCTGGAGTACCTGGAGGCCGGGCGGTGGGACTGGCTCGGCCGGCAGGGGCTCGTGCACGGCGACCGGCTGATCGCGGTGGTCGCCCGCACCGAGATCGACTACCTGGCGGAGATCCCGCGCGGCCGGGTCGAGGTGCGGACCGAGCTCGTCTCCCCCTCGGAGGAGGAGTGGGACGAGGAGGGCCTGACCTTCCGGGCCCGGTTCCGGCAGCGGATCCACCTTCCGGAGGCCGACCGGCCGGCGGTGGACGCGCTGGTGACGGTGGCCTTCCTGGACGCGGAGCAGCGCTGCCTGGTCTCCCTCCAGGACTTCCTGGCCGCCTCCACCCCGGCCTGACGACCCGTCGGGACACCGCCGCTCCGGAACGCGGCGACCGAACCATGAACGAGCGGCAACTGAACGAGTAGGAGGGGTCCGGTGCTCGAACACATCCAGCGCAACCAGGAGTGCCCGCCCGAGCGGGGGCTCCACCTGTACGAGAAGTACGGCGATCCGGCGGAGTTCACGCCGTACCGGGACTTCCCCGAGCGGATCGCCGCCAGTGCGGACTTCTTCCGGGAACAGGGGATCGGACCGGGGACCAGGGTGGTCTTCCCGTTCGAGACCTCCGTTCCGGTGATCTTCGCGTTCCTGGCGCTGATGGAGATCGGCGCGGTGCCGCTCTCCGTCAAGCCCTTCGTGCTGAACACGCCGAGGGAGGGCTACCAGGAGTTCCTGGCCCGGGTCGCGGCGGACTTCGGCGCCGCCCGGATCCTCGGCGTCCCCACGCTGGCCGCCGTCGACCTGCCGGTCGAGGCGCTGCCGCTGCCGCCGGCGGGCCTGCGCCGGGCCGGCGCCCGGCTGCGGACGCCCGGGGACGACGAACTGGCGTTCGTGCAGTTCTCCTCCGGGTCGACCTCCTTCCCCAAGGGCGTCCCGGTGACCCACGGCCGGCTCCGGGCCAACCTGGCCATGATCACCCGGACCGACGGCCGCGAGCCCGGGGAGCGGGTCAGCAGCTGGCTGCCGCTCTACCACGACATGGGACTGGTCGGCGGCATGCTGTCCTGCTTCACCGTCGGCTGCGACCTGCTGCTCGCCGAGCCGGTGACCTTCCTGTTCGACGCGCGCGGCTGGTGGGAGCACATGGGCCGGGAGCGGGCCATCGGCACCGTCATCCCGAACTTCGCCGTCGACTACTCGCTCAAGCTGATGCAGGACCTCGACCCGGAGGAGATCGCCGAACTCGACCTCTCCGGGATGCGGTCGATCTACCTCGGCAGCGAGCCGATCAACCTGCCGAACCTGGAGGCGTTCCTCGACCTGATGGCGCCCGCCGGTCTGCGGCGCGACGTCTTCATGCCCTGCTACGGCATGGCCGAGGCCGTCCTGCTGGTGGCCAGCCGACCGGTGGGCGGCGAGATCCGGGTGGTGACCTCACCGTCCGGCGTCCCGGCGATCTCGGTCGGCCGGCCGATGGCGGAGTTCGCCGTCCGGCTGCGCGGCGAGGACGGGCGGGTCTGCGGCGAGCACGAGCTGGGCGAGATCGAGCTGGCCGGCGGCAGCCTCGCCGAGGCCTACTTCGACCGCCCCGGGTCGATCGAGGGGCCGGACGGCTACTACGCCACCGGGGACATCGGCTTCCTGGACGCCGGGGAGCTGTTCATCACCGGCCGGATCAGCGACCGGATCAAGGTGGGCGGGCGCAGCCTGTTCGCCGCCGACTTCGAGCAGGCGGTCGAGCAGCTCCCGTTCGTCCGGGAGGGCCGCACCGCGGTGGCGCAGATCGGCACCGACATCGTGGTCCTGACCGAGGTGGACCGCGAGGCCCGGGACGACGTGCCGGGCAGCCGGGCGCGGATCGTCGAGCACCTGGTGCGGGCGATCGGCGTCACCGTGCGGGCGGAGGACGTGCACTACCTGAAGCCCGGACAGCTGCCGCGCACCAGCAGCGGCAAGCTCCAGCGGCGCGCGATCGTGGCCGCGTACGAGCAGGGGCAGCTCGAAGGGCTGACGCTGGCCGGGCCCGGGAGCTGACCGGGCGGCCGGACCGGTTGGCCGCCGGCGGGCGGCCACCCGGTCCGGCGCGGCCGTCGGAGCCCCGCCCGCACCTGCGGGCGGGGACGCCACTACGCGAAGGAGCGACGCATGCCGAAGCTGGAACAGGACGGCGAGGTCTTCGTCCTGCGGCTCGACCCCGACGACGAGAACCTCTTCCACCCCGACCGACTCGCCGCTCTGGAGGCGGCGTTCGACGAGGTGGAGGGCGCGCAGGGGCCGCGCGCGCTGGTCACGGTGGGCAGCGGCAAGTACTGGTCGAACGGTCTGGACCTGGCCTGGCTGCTCGACCACGGCGACCAGTACGCCGGCTACCTGGACCGGGTGCACGCGCTGCTCGCCCGGACGCTGGCCTCGCCGGTGGTCACCGTCGCGGCGCTCAACGGGCACACCTTCGCGGCCGGGGCGATGTGGGCGCTGGCCCACGACGTCCGGGTGATGCGGGCCGACCGGGGGTACTTCTGCCTGCCGGAGGTTGATCTCGACCTGCCCTTCCAGCGCGGCATGTCGGATCTGATCCGGGCCCGGTTGGCGCCGGGGACGGCCCACGAGGCGATGACCACCGGACGCCGCTACGGCGGCGGCGAGGCGCTCGCGGCCGGGATCGTCGACGAGGTCGCGGACCTCGACGCGCTGCTCGGGACCGCGGTCGAGCGGGCCCGCGCGCTGGCCGGCAAGTCCCGGCCGGTCCGGGGGCAGATCAAGGAGATGCTGTACTCCGAGACGCTCGCCTCGCTCCGTACGCCGACGGTGGCCTGAGCGCGTGAGCGCGTGACAGGTGGCCGGGCGGCCGGCCCCCGTGTGCGCGGGGCGCCGGTGCCCCGAGCCCGGGCCCGGGCCCGGTCGGCCCCGGGCCCGGGCTCAGCGGTACGTCGGCTGCTCGTGCAGGCCGAGCGCCAGCCAGGAGTCGGCCTCGCAGTGCCGTAGCAGCCAGCCTGCCAACGGGCCCTGTGGGTGGGACAGTTCCACGCAGGCGGCGCGCAGCCCGGCCTCGGCGGCCAGCAGGCCGGGGGCCGAGACGAACGCCACGGCGTCCAGGGCTCCCGGCGTCGTCCGGATCCGGGCGTGGTCGAGCCGGGCCGGCTCCCGGAGCACGCGCTCCAGTGCGTCCCGCACGGTCGCCGCCACCACCGGTCGGACGGGCGGGGGGCCACCCGCCGTCTCCAGCCGGACGCGAATCACGTACATCTACGACAGCGTGACTGATCGACAGTTCCCGTGGTCCGAAGCGCCGGTGGCACACTTCTGACTGGCAGCAACATGTCACCGTCGTACGGCGACAACTCCGGTGCGCCCGCGTTCCGTTGCCGTGGTCGCGCGGCCGGTCGGACCGGCCCCCTTCGCCGTTCACGCACCGGACCGCCATTTTCGTCCGCAGGAGCGGGTCCAACTCGCCTCGGACCCGCCATTGCCGAGGCGCGGGCCTTCGCCCCCGGCGGCCCGCCGCCCCCGCGGGTCATGGAGGCCGGCCGGGCCCTGGCACAGCAGCCCCTGGATAGCGGGGCGCGGATGCGCACCGTCGAGCAGGAGCGCGTCCGCACCAACCCGGCGACCGGGCAGGACGCGCGCCGGCTGCGCGCACCGTGCCACCGCGCCGGATCGCCGGTCCTCGAACGGTCCCGTCGGCCGGTGCCCGGGCTCCGGGCACCGGCCGGCCCGCCGCGCCCCGCGCGCGATGCTGCGTCCACATACCAGGCAGGGGTATGCCACCGCGGTCGTGACCTGGGCTTCGAGGTCGGCCCGGCGGACGGGATGTCGTCCGCCCGTGATATGTACTGCGTCTGGGGCGGCCAGTGCGCAGCCGTACGAAAGAAGCCGATGCTGTTCGAGGGGGCCACACCATGTCGTTCTTCCGACGCCGTTCCGGCGAGGGCGCTGCCGGAAGCGGGGCCGACGGCCGTCGGGGGTTCGGTTTCGCCCGGCGCCCCGCCGCGCGCCCGGCGGCGGTGCCGGCGCTCGACCCGGCCCACGGTGACGAGGAGCTGCGGCTGATGCTGGCCCAGGCGGCCGCGGGGGACTGGGCGTCGCTGCGCCCGGCGCTGGCCGCCGTCGCGGACGGCGCCGAACTCACCTGGCTGCTGGTCGCGCTCTCCGACGTCGCCGGGGTGGAGGAGTGGACGGCCCGGGCCGTCGCCGACCGGCCCGAGGACACGCCGGCGCTGCTGCTCTCCGGCGCCCGGCACGTCTCCTGGGCCTGGGAGGCGCGCACCGGTGCGCGAGCCCAGTACGTCACCGAGGAGCAGTGGCGGCTGTTCCACGAGCGGCTGGACACCGCCGAGGAGCAGCTGTTCGAGGTGGCCGAGCGGGAGCCCCGGTGGCTCGCCCCCTGGTACTTCCTGCAGATCAGCGGCCGCGGCGCCTCGCTCGGCCCGGACGTCGCCCGGTACCGGTTCGAGGCCGCGCTGCGCCGCGACCCCGGCCACCTCGGCTCGCACAAGCAGCGCCTCCAGCAGCTCTGCGCCAAGTGGGGCGGCTCGCACGAGGAGATGCACGCCTTCGCCCGCGCCGCGATGCTGGCCGCTCCCGAGGGCAGTCCGCTGGGTGAACTGGTCGCGCTCGCGCACCTGGAGCACTGGCTGGACCTCCCGGACGGCGAGGACCACGCCTACCTCACCGGGCCCGCCGTCCTGGCCTCGCTCCAGGAGGCGCTGCGGCGGTCCGTGCTGCACGCCGACTACCCGCGCCCGCGCGGCTGGCAGGCCGCCTGCAACACCTTCGCGATGGCCTTCTCGCTGGCCGACCAGCCGAGGACGGCGCACCTCCTGTTCGAGGCGCTCGACGGCGCCGTCACCGAGTCCCCGTGGAACTACCTGTCCGGCGACCCCGCCGAGATCTTCCGCGCCCACCGGGACCGCTGCGCCCGCTGACCCACCGGCCCGGCCCACCGGTTCGGCCCACCGGTTCGGCCCACCGGTTCGGTCCGACGGCCCGACCCGACGGTCCGGTCCAGCCGCCCGGCCGGGCCGCGCCCCGGCGCCCCGCCCCTCCCGCCCCACACCCGATGCGATCGAAAGAGCCTGCGGTGTCCCCTTCCGAGAACCCGACGAGTGCGCACACCTTCCAGGTGGACCTGCGCGGCCTGGTGGACCTGCTCTCCCACCACCTCTACTCCAGCCCCCGGGTCTACCTGCGCGAGCTGCTGCAGAACGCGGTCGACGCGATCTCCGCCCGCCAGGCGCTCGACCCGGCCTCGCCGGCCCGGATCACCGTCCACGCCGACCAGGACCTCACCGTCACCGACACGGGGATCGGGCTCACCGAGGCCGACGTCCACACCTTCCTCGCCACCATCGGCCGCAGCTCCAAGCGCGACGCCGACGGCCGCCTCGACGGCGCCGGCCTGGCCCGCGCCCGCGGGGACTTCATCGGCCAGTTCGGCATCGGGCTGCTGGCCTGCTTCGTGGTCGCCGACGAGATCACCGTCGTCACCCGCTCCGCCGCCACCCCGGACGCGCCGGTCATCGAGTGGCGCGGCGGCTCCGACGGCCGCTACACCATCCGCACCCTGCCGCCGGAGGCCAAGCCCGAGCCCGGCACCACCGTCCGGCTGGCGCCGCGCGCCGACGCCGCCGAGTGGACCCGCTCCGACCGCGTCCTGGCGCTCGCCCGGGACTTCGGCGGCCTGCTGCGCCACGAGGTGACGGTGGTCGACGGCCGCGGCACCGCCACCCGGGTCAACCGCACCCCGCCGTGGGCCGAGCGGCACGGCTCCCCGCTGGCCCGCCGCGAGGCGCTGGCCACCTACTGCCGCACCACCTTCGACTTCACCCCGCTGGACACCATCGAGCTGGACCTGCCGCTGGTCGGCCTGCGCGGCGTCGCCTACGTCCTGCCGGACGCGGTGCCGCCGTCCCGCCGCTCCGGCCACCGGGTCCACCTCAAGGGCATGCTGCTGTCCGAGCAGGCCGACGAACTCCTCCCCGACTGGGCGTTCTTCGTCCGCTGCGTGGTCGACACCGACAGCCTGCGCCCCACCGCCTCGCGCGAGGGCCTGTACGCGGACGAGACGCTCGCCGCCGTCCGGGACGCCCTCGGCGCGCGCATCCGGGACTGGCTCACCGGGCTCTCCGCCAGCGATCCGGCCCTGCTGCACCGCTTCATCTCGGTGCACCACCTCGCCGTCAAGGAACTCGCGCGCTACGACGACGAGTTGCTGCGGATGCTGCTGCCCTGGCTGCCGTTCGAGACGACCGACGGCAATGTCACCCTGGACGAGTTCGCCCGCGCCCACCCGGTCGTCCTGGTGACGCGCACGGTCGAGGAGTTCCGCCAGGTCGCCCCGATCGCGGCCGCGGCCGGCCTCGGCGTGGTCAACGGCGGCTACACCTACGACCGGGACCTCGTCCACCGGCTGCCCGAGATCCGCCCCGGCACGTCGGTGGCCGACCTCGACCCGGGCACCGTCACCGCGCACCTGGACACCGTCGACCCGGCGGCCGAGCTGGCCGCGGCGGCGTTCCTCACCGTCGCCCGCGAGGTGGTCGGCCGGTTCGACTGCGACGTCGCGCTGCGCAGCTTCCACCCGACCAGCGCGCCCGCGCTGCTGCTGGACAACCGGGAGGCGCGGCACGAGCGCACCCGCGCCCAGCTCGCGGACGAGGCCGACGGCCTGTGGGCCGACATCCTCGGCTCGCTGCGCGCCGAGGCGCCGCGCGCCCAACTGGTGCTCAACCACCTCAACCCGCTGGTGCGCCGGGCCGCCTCGATCGGCGACCGCGAACTGACCGTCACCGCCGTCGAGGCGCTGTACGGGCAGGCCGTGCTGCTCACCCGCCGCCCGCTGAAGTCCAGCGAGAGCGCCCTGCTCAACCGGTCGTTCATCAGCCTGCTCGACCACGCGATGCTCGGCCACGAGTCGGCCGGTCGCGCCGCCGCCGGCCGTGACGCCGCCGGCCGTGACGCCGCCGACCCGCAGAAGGAGTCCTGACCGTGGACGTACTGGACAGCGTCGACGCGGTGATGGCCGCGCTGCGCGAGAACGACGCCCGCCCGTACGGCCGGCTGCGGACCGTGACGGCAGAGGAACTGGTCGACGCCGCCGAGCAGTTCGACGACACCGCGGTCCGGGCGATGGCGCTGCTCGAACTGATGGAGGCCTACGAGTACGACGGCGAGCGGAGCAAGACCCCGGTGGTCTTCGCCCGGGTGCTGAAGCTCTGGGACACCGACCGCGACGGCTTCGGCGAGTGGGCCGGCCAGCAGGTGTTCTGGCGGTTCAAGTGGGTGGCCACCGCGCTGCTCGGCACCCCCGACGTCCCGCTGGACGCGGTGCGCCGCTGGCAGACCGAGATGCGCGACCGCTACCGCGCCGCCGGCCACGGCCTCCAGCCGTACTACGCGCAGCGGTACCACCTGGCCGCGCACACCGGGATCGACACCGAGCAGGCCTTCGAGCTGTGGGCGGCCCGGCCGCGCAGCGAACTGAGCGACTGCCGGGCCTGCGAGATCCGCGCCCAGGCGGGCCACCACGTACGGTCCGGGGACGACCGGCGGGCGCTGGACGCCTGGCGGCCGGTCTTCGAGGGCGAGAGCACCTGCGCCGAGGAGCCCTACCTCAGCCACGCCTACGCGCTGCTGCCGCTGCTGCGCGAGGGCCGGCTGGACGACGCGCGCTCCAGCCACCTGGTCGGCTACCGGTTCGCCCGCGGCAAGTCCGGGATGGCCCGGGCGGTCGGCCTGCACGTGGAGTTCTGCGCGCTGTCCGGGAACGAGCCGCGCGGCCTGGAGATCCTGGCCGAGAACCGCGACCTGTTCGGCGTCACCGGGGACCAGGCCGGCCGGCTCGACTTCCTGACCGGCGTCGAGGTGCTGATCGCCGGGCTGGCCCGGGGCGGCCACGGCGGGCTCGCCGTCAGCGGACCGCCCGGTGCCGCCTGGACGGTGGACTCGCTCCTCTCCCACCTGCGCACCGAGGCGGACGCGCTGGCGGCCCGCTTCGACGCCCGCAACGGCACCGACGCGGTCGGCGCGCGCCGGCGGGCCCGGCTGGAGCGGCGCCCGCTGCTCGCCGAGCCGCTCGCGCTCGGGGTGCGGGCCGCGAGCGCCCCGGAGCTGTCGGCCGCGCCGGCCACCCCGGCGGCGCCGCCGCGGGCCGCCGAGCCGGAGCCGGCGGACTTCGCCGACCTGGTCGTCCGGGCCCGCGAGCTGCACCTGCTGGGCCACCCGGACGGGGACCGCCTCTGGGAGCGGGTCGCCGAGCGCTTCGGCGCCGCGGACTACCGGCACACCGAGGGCACGGCGGCCGGCAGCGCCGCCCGGCTGCGGGCCGAACTCGCCGAGCAGCGGGCCCATACCGCGATCGAGCGGGACGACTGGACGGGCGGCCGGGCGGCGCTGCTGGAGGCGGCCGACCTCTTCGAGCGGGCGGGGCTGGCCGGGCGTGCCCTGGCGGTCCGCACCCGGGCCCTGGTGGTCGAACTCGGCGACGTCGAGGGCGCGACCTCCGACTGGCCCGCCCTGGACGCGGCGCTGGCCGAGGCCGAGGCGCTGCTCGCCGCGCCGCCGGCTGCGGACGCGGCAGCGGCCGGGCCGGCCATCACGACCGACGACTACCTGATCGTGCTGCAGTGCCGGGCCTTCGCGGCCCACCACGACCTCGTCCGGGCGCTGCCCGAGCCCCCGACCGGGACGCTGGAGCGCTTCGAGGACGCCGTCGCCGCGTACCGGCGGGAGAGCACCGAGCGGGGCTCGCTCCGGCGCACGGCCACCGCCCGCCAGTACGGCGCCGATGTGGCCGCCCGGCAGGGCCGGATGGCCGAGGCGGTGGCCGAACTGCGCGGCGCCCTGGAGCAGTTGGACGCAGCCGAACTGCCCTGGCACACGCCGCGGGTGCTCGGCCTGCTCGGCCAGGTGCTGCTGCAGAACGGCGACCGGGCCGAGGCCGTCGAGGTCTTCCACCGGGCGCTGGCCGAGGCCACCCGCTGGGCGGACGACTCGTACCCGTTCGGGGCGACGTACATGATGCTCGGCCACGCCTGCGCTCACCTCGGGGACAACGGCGCGGCCGTCCGGGCGCTCTCGCAGGCCGCCGCGCGCTTCGACCGCAAGGGTCCGGCGGGCGCCGAGGAGGCCGCCCAGGTGCGGCTCCAGCTCGCCGACCTGCTGCGGGACGCGGGCCGGGCGGCCGACGCGGTCGCCGTCCTGGAGTCGGTGCTGCTCGACCCGGCCGCGCCCGACCTGGACGAGCGGATGCTCGCGCAGGCCCGGCTGGACCTCGCGCGCGGACTGTTCGCGCTGGAGGAGTTCCGCGACTCGGCGGAGGAGTACCTGCGGCTCGCCGACGAGGTGGCCGGCTGGGAGGAGCAGCACACCCACACCGTGGTCGCCGGCGAGGCCGTCCTCGCGCTGGCCGAGGCGGGCCGCTGGGAGGCCGCCCGGACGGCCCGCGAGCGGGCCCTCGCCTCGCACGCGAAGGCGCCGAGGCCGGACCAGATCGCCGGCATGCTCCGGGATCTCGCCCGGATCACCATGCAGCGGCAGGGCCCCGAGGGGCTGGCCGAGGCGCTGGAGCGGCTGGCCGAGGCGGACGCCGTCCGGGAGGCCGCCGAGCGCGACGGCGAGCCGCACACCCCCTGGTACCTGCGCGGCGCCGTCCACTACGAGCGGGCCCGGGTGTACGCGGTGGCCGGGCGGCACGAGGAGGCACTGGCCGAGGCCGAGTCGGCGGTCACCGCCTACGAGGCGGGCGGGGAGCCGGCCGAGACGCCGCGCGCCGAGGCCGTCCGGCTGGCCGGGCTGATCGAGGGCACCGACCTCGGCCGGACGGAGCAGGCCCGGGCCCGTCTCGCCGCCGCCGCCGAGCGCTGCCGGGGCTTCGGACTGCACGAGGCGGCCGGCATCCTGACCGGCCTGCGCGAGCGGATCGGCGCGCAGGAGCGGTGAGGTGACGGTGGGCCCGCCACCGCCGGGAGCGGCGGCGGGCCCACCGGGCGGCCCCGCGTCAGCAGGGGCCGTCGTCGGACCAGACGCCCCACTGTCCACTGGCCGACGGGTTCTCGTTGAGCGTCCACCACTTGGCGTGGTACTTGTGGCCGCTGTAGGACACCTTGCTGCCGTTGGTGTACGTCGTGGTGGCGCTCCAGGCCGGGTCGGCGCAGGCCCCCGGCGGGTTGCTGGTCGGGGGCGTGGTCGGCGGGGTGGTCGGCGGCGTCGAGGTCGGCGGGGTGGTGGGCGGCGTGGCGCCGGCGAACCGCACGGTGAACTTGGTGAAGTCCCAGTCGCTCTGCGCCACGCTGGAGCACGACCCGGACAGTCCAGGGTCGACCGTGCCCGGGCACTGGCGGTCGCGGTTGACGGACCAGTAGGTGTACCGGGCCAGCTTGTGGGCGAGGGCGAAGTCCAGCACGGTCTGGAAGTCCGCCTGCCGGAAGTACTCGGCGGCGTCCGTGCGCCCGTTCATCAGCGAGGCGCCCTCGTGCGCGTAGGCCTGGGCCTCGGTCCAGCCGAAGGTGGTCCGGAGGATCCCGTTGAAGGCGACCAGGGCGGCGGTCTGGGCGGCCGCGCCGTTGAAGCCGCCGTCGAACGGCATGATCGAGTAGTTGTCGGGGGTGAAGCCCTGCGCCTTCGCCTCGTTGAGCATCTGCTGCCCGAACCACCCGGTGCCCGCCCCGGTCCCGGCGGTGGTGATCGAGATGTAGAGCCCGGGGTTGTTCTGTTGGAGGATCCGGGCCGCGCCGATCTCGTTGTGGATGGCCGCCGTGTTCTCGTACTCCGGCTCCTCCAGGTCGAAGTCGATCGCCTTCAGCTGGTACTTGGTGATCACCTTCTGGTAGCCGGCGGCGGTGGCCTCCGGGGTTCCGCAACCCTGGCCGAGCTTGTTGCCGCCGTAGCCGCCGACCGAGACCGAGACGTCCCCGCCCTTGGCCCGGATGGTCTGGATCACCGCCGGCATGGTGGTGTCGGTGTCGATCGAGGAGGTGCCGCCCCAGGCCGGGGAACAGCCGCCCTTGTCCAGGATGAACGCCAGCTGGAACGCCTTCTGGCCGGTCGCGTCCATCACCGCCGCGGCGTCCGGCGGGCTGTTGTCCTCGGGCATCAGGTAGGGCGCCGAGGCGTACCAGTTGCTGCCGATCCCGGCGGCCGGGGCGGTGACGTCGGCCGCGGCGGCGCCGCCGCCGGCCAGCGCGACCGCGGCGCCGGCCACCAGGCCGAGCACCCCGGCCACCGCCACCGCGGCCCGGCGGGCCCGGGGCGTGCGGTGCGAGGGCCGGGCCCGCGGTCCGGTCGGCGGGGTGAACTGCTGTGGGGGAAGAGCGCGTTCCATCGGGAACCTCTCCAGGAAACGGCGGGGGAAGGCCCGCCCGCGTCGAGGTGGGGGAGACGCGGTCGGGCGCGACAGCCGTGCCACGGGGGGAGCGTGCGGACGGCCTCCACTGGTATAGACCTGTCCGGAAACCGCCGTCAACCAATGGGACGGTCAAGTCTTCGGCCGGGCCCCGGCGGCGCTCTCCGGTGACGGGCCCTGGCGGCGGCGCCGGTGACGGCCCCGGCGGCGGTTCCCGGGGCCGGCCGACCGGACGTCCGGGGGTCGCTCCGGCCCGGCCCTGGATTCCGGGGCATTCCCGACCCCCCTCCCGGATCCGCCCTTGACCCCTTTTGTGCCCCCTTTCCGTCCCCTTTCCGTACGTCGTGATTGCCGCCCCGATTTCCTTCGACGGAACCGGATGCTCCGGTTCTGAGCGTGGTCCGCACCCGATTTCGAACGTGATCGAAGTTGGTCTAGACAAGCTGTTCATGTGTCGGTTACGTTTCCCGACACGAGATCTCGTCCGTAAGTGCAAAGCCGCTCCTGTCCAGCTATCGCAGCATGGAGGAACAAATGGTTCAGGCGATTCTCAACCTGGTGGACCGCACCTTCTCCCGGGGCCTCAAGGAGGAGGCCGCGGATGCGTACTGCGCGTGCCCCGCGGGCACCAGCTCCTGGTGCTCCGGCGAGGTTCTGTACGTCCGCACGTGCTGCTCCTGGAACTGCGCCGTCGCGCCGTCCTGTGAGACCTACGGGATCATCGGCGGCTGCTGATCCCCGTCCCGGCGATCCATTCGCCGTGACGACGACGGCCGACTGACACACAAGTCCGCCGGCGCCCCCGCCCATCCGGGCGGGGGCGCCGGTGACGGGGGAGCCATGACTGCCTACCTGCTGCTCGGCGGCCGCTGCGTGCTCGCGGCCGTGTTCGCCGTCTCCGCGCTGGCCAAGTTCCGGGCGCCGCGCGAGTTCGCCTCCGCCCTGCGCGCGATGTCCGTCGTGCCCGGGCGCCTGACCGGTGCCGTCGCGGCCGCCGTCCCGGTGGTGGAGGTCGCCGCCGGCGTCCTGGTGTGGGCGCCGAAACCCCTCGCGACCTGGGGGTTCGCGCTCGCCGGCGGGATGTTCGCGGCCTTCGCGGTGGTGCTGGTCTCCGTCCTGTGGCGCGGGCTGGACGTCTCCTGCTCGTGCTTCGGGGCCTCCGGGGTGCCCGTGAACCGGGCCCATGTGGTCCGTAACGCGGTCCTGCTCGCCATCGCCGGAGCCGGCCTGTCGGCGAGCACCGCGTCCGATCCCGGCGGCCTCGCCGCCGCCGGGGTGGCGGTCGCCCTGCTGGTCGCGGCCTTCGCCAGCATCCTGATCATCGCCACCGACACCCTGGTGGAACTCTTCTCGGCCGCCCGCTGACCGGCACCCGCCTTCCCCGGGCTCCCACTTCCCCGGGGCTTTCCGGGCGCCCCCATCCCCGCGCGCACGACCGCGCCGGAACGAGGAACAGATAATCATGACCACGGTCTCCGTCATTCTGGTCGGCTGCCTTTCGGTATTCAATCTTCTGCTGACCCTGGTATTGGCCAGGAAAATCACCCTGGTGTCCCACGGAAATGCCCACGGTCATTCCCACGAAGCCTCCCAAGGTGGTGCTGCGGGCAGCATTCTGAGCGGTGTGTCTATTCCGGAGAACAAGCTCCCGGACGGCGCGCCGATGCCCGCTTTCCGGGCCGTCTCGCATTCCGGTGGTCCGTTTTCCGGTGACGACCTGACCGGTGACCGGGCAGTAGTCGGATTCTTCTCCACCACCTGCGGCTCGTGCCTCGAACAGGCCCCGGACTTCGTCAAGGCCGTGACGGCCTACCCCGGTGGGCGGGAGCGGGTGGTGGCCGTGGTCAAGGGCACCGGCCCGGTCGGCGACAACCTCGTCGCGATGCTCGAACCGGTGGCACGGGTGGTGGTCGAGCCCGCCGGAGTCGCCGAGGGCTCGGTGGCCGAGGCGTTCGGCGTGGTCCGCTGGCCGAGTTACGTGGACATCGACGCGGCGGGGCGGATCACCAACCGCCTCCTCCCGGCCGAACTCACCGTCGCCCCCGCCTCGCTGTGACCGGAACGCCTCCCGGAGCGCCCCCCGGGCCGATGGCCGGCCCGTCGCCCGCCGGGGCTGCCGGGCACCGCCCCGCCGTTCCGGCGGAGGGCCGGCGGGCCCTGCGCTCGGGTGTCGCCGCCTGCGCCCTCGCCTGGCGCGCGAGCCCGGCCGCCCTGCTGCTCTCGCTGCTCACCAGCCTGGTGGCCGGGCTGTTGCCGGCCGGTACGGCGCTGCTGGTCAGCGACCTCTTCGACGACCTCACCGGGCCCGCCGGCACGGGCGCCCTCGCCGGGGTGCCCGTCCGCACCTGCGCGCTGCTGATCGCGGCCAGCCTCGGGCTGGCGCTCGCCCCCGCGTTCGGCGAGTTCACCCGGGCCCGCAGCAGCCGGGCCGTCCGGCTGCGGGTGCAGGAGGAACTCTTCGACGCCGTCAACCGGTTGCCCGGTCTGCGGCGCTTCGAGGACCCGCGCTTCCAGGACGAGTTGCGGCTCGCCCAGCAGGCCGGCGGCATCGCCCCCGACCTGCTCATCGGCTCGGCGTTCAGCAGCCTCCAGGCGCTGCTGACGGTCGCCGGCTTCCTCGGCACCCTGTTCGTGGTGAACCCGCTCCTCGGCGCGCTCACCCTGCTGCTGACGCTCCCGCTGATCCGCGTCCAGCTCGCCGCCGGGCGCCGCCGGGCGGCCGTGCTGCGCGAGACCATGCCGCGCAACCGCCGGCAGATGTTCTACGGCAGCCTGATCGCCGACGTCGACGCGGTGAAGGAGATCCGGCTCTTCGGCCTCCAGGATTTCTTCAAGCAGCGGGCGCGGACCGAACTCGTCGCGGTCTCCGAGGCGGAGAACCGCACCGACCGGCAGAACCTCGGGCACCGGCTGCCCGCCCTGCTGCTCGGCGTCGCGGTGTACGGGCTCGGCCTGGTCTGGGCCGTCCGGGCCGCCGCCGGGGGCGAGTTGTCGATCGGGCAGGTCTCGGTCTGCGTGGCGGCCGTGGCCGGCATCCAGTCCGGCGTCGGACAGCTCGCGAGCACCGGCGCGGCCGCCTACCAGGCGGCCATCACCTTCGCCCACTACCGCGCCCTGGGCACCGCCGAACCCGACCTCGCCCTGCCCGCCGTCCCGCTGGCACCCGGCCGGCTCGGCGGGACGATCGAGTTCCAGGACGTCTGGTTCCGCTACCACGAGGACGCGCCGTGGACGCTGCGCGGCGTCGACCTGACCGTCCCGGCCGGCTCGGTGACCGCGCTGATCGGCCTCAACGGCGCGGGCAAGAGCACCCTGGTCAAGCTGCTCTGCCGGCTCTACGACCCGGATCGCGGCCGGATCCTCTGGGACGGCGTCGACATCCGCGAGTTCACGCCGGAGGCCTACCGGGAGCGGATCGGCGCGGTCTTCCAGGACTACTGCCGCTACGACCTCACCGCGGGCGAGAACATCGGCCTCGGCCGCCTCGACCACCTCCAGGACCGCGACCGGGTCGCCGGGGCCGCCCGCGCCGCCGGGGTGCACGCCCGGATCGACCGGCTGGAGGGCGGCTACGACGCGCTGCTCAGCCGGATCTTCCTGCCCGAGGGCGCGGGCACCGGCTGGGGCCATTCGCTCTCCGGCGGCGAGTGGCAACGACTCGCCGTGGCACGGGCGTTCATGCGCCGGGATGCCGACCTGATGATCCTCGACGAGCCCAGCGCCGGGCTGGACGCGGCCGCCGAGAAGGAGGTCCACGACAGCCTGCGCGAACTGCGCCGGGGAGCGACCAGCGTCATCGTGTCGCACCGCCTCGCCGCAGTCCGCGACGCCGACCGGATCGTCGTCCTCGCCGACGGGCGGGTCACCGAGGTGGGCACCCACGAGTCCCTGATGACGCTCGGCGGCCGCTACGCCGAACTGTTCACCCTCCAGGCCGAGGGCTACCAGCCCGCGGCCGGCCCGGTTCCGTAGGAGACCCCCATGACGCAACTGCTCCTCGCCGTCGGCGGCGCGATCGCCGCCGTGGTGGTGGTCGTTGCCGCGCTGGCCCGCACCGCGCTGTCGGTCGTCGTGGTCTCCGGGCCGAGCATGGCCCCCGCCCTGCGGCCGGGCCAGCGCGTCCTGGTCCTGCGCCGGAGCTGGGCGCGGCTTCGGCCGGGCCGGATCGTCGTGGTCTCCCCGGCCGACCTGGACCTCCCCGCCGACCCGGCCGGCCGCCGCCCGCGGCGGCTCCTGGTGAAGCGCCTCGCCGCCCTGCCGGGCGACCCGGTGCCCGACCCGGTCCGCGCCGCGGCCGGCACCACCGTCGTGCCCGGCGGCCAGGTGGTCCTGCTCGGCGACAACCCCGCCTTCAGCACCGACTCCCGCCTCTGGGGCGCCGTCCCGGCCACCAGCATCGTCGGCGTGGTCCTCGACGGCGTCCCCCTGCGCGGCTGACGGGCCCCGGGGGCCGCGTCAGGTGGGCGGTTCGGGGGCTTGGGCGGGGGTGCGGGGGTGGAAGGGCAGGTCGGGGCGGGTGCGGGGTGGTCGGTTAGGGTGGCCGGATGGGGGCGGACCGGGGGGTGGCGGAGGGGCGGCAGGCCGTCGCGGTCCTGGCGGCCCTGCGGGCGCGCCCGCTGCGTTTCCCGTTCACCTCCACCCCGTGGCGTTGCTGGGGGCACGTGCTCGGGGGTGCGGTGTTCGGGCCGCTGCTGCTGGCCCTGCTCGCCGCCCTGCTGCTGATCGGCACCGGGCTGTCCGTCGTCGGGGTCGGCCTGGTGGTCCTGCTGGGCGTCGCGCTCGCCGGGATCCCGGTCGGCGCGCTGGAGCGCCGCCGGCTGCGGCTGGTGGAGCCGGTGCCCGTGCCCGACCCGCACCGCGCGCTGCCCGGGGTCGGCCGGCGGGCCCGGCTGCGGACCAGGCTGCGTGAGCGCGCCACCTGGCGCGAGCTCGGCTACACCGCCCTGTTCGCCCTGGTCCTGAGCGTCGTCGACCTGGCCTTCACGGCCCTGCTGGTGTTCTGCGGCGCGCTGGTCGTCAGCCCGCTGGTGGTCTGGGCGCTGGCCCCCGAGACCGTGATGCTGATCCCCGGCCGGGCCGTCCCCGGTCCCGCCGCCGCCCTCCCCGCGACCGCCGTCGGACTGGGCGGCCTGCTGCTCTGCGGGTACGCGGGCGCGCTGCTGACCGCCGGCCGGGTCCGGCTGGTCCGGTTCCTGCTCGGCCCCCGGCCGGAGGGCCTCGGTCGGCAGGTCCTCGAACTCACCCGCTCGCGGGCCCGCCTGGTCGACGCCTTCGAGGCCGAACGCCGGCGGATCGAACGCGATCTGCACGACGGCGCCCAGCAACAGCTCGTCGCCCTCAGCATGACCCTCGGGCTGGCCGCGTACGAGCTTCGCGGGCGGGCGGACGACGACCCGGCGCTCGCGCTGGTCGACCGGGCGCGCGGCGAGGCCCGGCAGGCGCTCGAACAGCTGCGGGACCTCGTCCGGGGCATCCACCCGCAGGTGCTCACCGACCACGGGCTGGCCGCCGCCGTCGCCGAGGTCGCCCTGCGCCACCCGGTCCCGGTCGCGGTGGACATCGACCTGCCGGACCGGCTGCCCGGACCGGTCGAGACGACGGCCTACTTCACCGTCACCGAGGCGCTCACCAACGCGGCCAAGCACAGCGGGGCCACCGCGGTCACCGTCCACGGCCGGGTCGACGACGGCCGGTTGGTGCTCCAGGTGACGGACGACGGCCGCGGCGGGGCAGACCCGGCCGCCGGGGCGGGGCTGCAGGGCCTGGCCGACCGGATCGCGATTCTGAGAGGGAGGCTGATGGTGACCAGTCCGATCGGCGGGCCGACGCGGCTCCGGGTGGAGGTGCCGTGCTCCGGATCGTGATCGCCGAGGACGCGGTGCTGCTCCGGGCCGGGCTGGTCGAGCTGCTGGCCCGTGGCGGCCACCAGGTGGTGGCCGCGGTCGGCGACGCGGCCGCGCTGGCCGCCGCCGTGGACGCGGACCGCCCCGACCTCGTGCTCACCGACGTCCGGATGCCGCCGGACTTCCACGACGAGGGCCTGCGGGCCGCCCTGGAGCTGCGCGAACGCCACCCGGGCCTGCCCGTGCTGGTGCTCTCCCAGTACGTGGCCACCCCGTACGCCACCCGGCTGCTCGGCGCCGCGGGCGCGCAGCCCGCCGGGCTCGGCTACCTGCTGAAGGACCGGGTCGGCGAGGTGGCGGACTTCCTGGACGCGCTGCGCCGGGTGGCGGCCGGTCAGACGGTGATCGATCCCGAGGTGGTCCGGGTCCTGCTCCGGCAGCAGGCGGCGGACCGGCCACTGGCCCGGCTGACCCCGCGTGAGCGGGAGGTGCTGGCGCTGATGGCGGAGGGGCTGAACAACCAGACCGTCGCCGGGCGGCTGGGCATCACCGAGGCCTCGGTGGTCAAGCACTGCGGGAACATCTTCATGAAGCTCGACCTCGACCCGGCGGAGGGCAACCGCCGGGTGCTGGCGGTGCTGGCGCACCTGCGGGGGGAGTAGGTACGGGGCGGGCCCCTCCGGAAGCGGGCGCGGACCCGCCCGACCCGGCGGGCGGTGCCGCCTCACCCGCGGCGGACGGACCCCTCCGGGGCGGCGGCGTCCGCGCCCGCCGGGTCGAGCAGCTCCGCGAGGCGGCGGGCGGAGGCCTCCCAGGACCACTGCGCCCGGACCCAGCGCCGTCCCGCCGCCCCCATCCGGGCGCGGTCGGCCGCCGGGGCGCCGAGGATGCGGGTGGCCGCGTCCGCGACGGCGGCCGGACTCCGGCCGTCGACGACGGCGCCGGTGACCCCGTCGAGGACGGCGTCGGGCGCGCCACCGGACCGGCCCGCGACCACCGGCAGCCCGGCGGCCGCCGCCTCCAGGAACACGATGCCCAGGCCCTCCGCCTCCAGACCGGCCCGCCGGGTGCGGCACGGCATCGCGAAGACGTCCGCCGCCGCGTAGTAGGCGGGTGTCGCCGCGTGCTCCCGGCCGCCGGCGAAGACCACCGAGCCGGGCTCGGTGTGGTGCCGGGCAAGGGCGCGCAGCCGTCGTTCGTCCGGGCCCCGGCCGACCAGGACCAGGACGGCCCCCGGCACCGTCCGCCGGATCAGCGGGAGGGCCCGGATCAGGGCGTCCTGACCCTTGCGGGGGACCAGCCGGGCCACGCAGAGGATCATCGGCGCGCCGGTGTCCGGGGCGCCCGCCGCGCCCGCGCCCGCCGGCCGGAAGCGATCCGCGTCCACACCCGGCACGAGCCGTTCCAGCCGGGCCCGGGGCCCGAGCGCGGGGGCGATCCGCGCCCGGGTGTACTCGCCGAGGTAGGTGACCACGTCGACGTGGTCACCGATCCGCCGGAGAAGTCGGCGGGCCCCGGGGGTGCGGGCCCACCAGATCTCGTGGCCGTGCGTGGTGGCGACCGTGCGGGCGATCCCGGGGGCCTGCCGCCGGAGCCCGGGCGTCATCGCGGCGAGCGGGGCGGCGGCGCCGAACCAGACCCGGTCGCACCCGTGCGCGCGGGCGATCTCGGCGGCCCGCCGGGTGACCCTGGCGGTCGGCAGCAGCGTCCGGGACCGGTCGCGGATCACCGGGAAGGGGAGGGCCGCGTCGTGCGCGGCGGCGCCGGGCTCGTCCGAGGTGAGGACGACGACCTCGTCGGCGGGCAGACGGGTGGCCAGGGCGTGGACGAAGGTTTCGATGCCGCCCTGCCGGGGCGGGAAGTCATTGGTGACGATGAGTGTGCCGGCCATGGGGTCGGTGCAACCTCGGTTCGGGGATCGGTGAGCGGATCGGTTCGGGGATCGGTGAGCGCATCGGCGAGGGCGCCGGTGCGGGGAGCGGGGCGGGCCTGCGAGCGGGCCCAGAGGGTGAGCAGGAGCGGTAGCGCCAGGTAGCCGAACCGCCCGGCGGGTGCGAGCAGGAAGGCCACGCAGAGCCCGAGGGCGAGCCGGTCGGCGGCGCCGACGGCGTCCCGGGGCGGGCGCAGCACCAGCGAGGCGGCGACGGCCAGTCCGCCGAGCAGCAGCAGCGTCACGGCGGCGTACCAGCCGGCCGGGCCGAGGTCCGCGAGCAGCCGGCCGGGCAGCGGGCTGCCCGCCGGGGTGGGCAGCGGGCCGCGTCCGGTGGGGAAGGCGAACACCTGGTGGAACATCGGGCCGGGCGAGCGCAGCGCCCCCGGCAGGACGAGGACGGCCGTGCCCGCCAGCGCGACCGCCGTGGCGCGCAGCGCCGCCCGCCGGCCGGCCGTGGCGGCGAGCAGGGCCGCGACGACCGCGACCGCGGGCCAGGCCGTCCACTTGAGCGCGCAGGCCGCGGCGAGCGCCAGCCCGGCGGCGCCGGGGCGGTCCCGGGCGGCCAGGGCGAGGGCCAGGCAGCAGAGGCCGGTCATCGGCAGATCCACGCCGCTCACGCAGAGCGGCAGCGCGACCAGCGGCGAGGCGGTGAGCGCCGCGAGCCCGGCCCGGTGCCGGCGGCCGGCCGCGAACAGGCAGCCCAGGAACGCGGCGGCGCACCAGAGCCGGGCGTCCCCGAGCAGCCGGGCCGGCCACTCCTGTGCGCCCAGCACCGCGCGGGGCAGCCCGAACAGCGCCATGCCGGGCAGGTACGGCGTGTACTCGGAGACCGTGTGCGGATCGGCCAGGTAGGGGGTGCCGTGCCGGAGCAGCAGCTCCGCGGACCGCTCGATGACGGCGACCTCGCTCTGCCCCTGGCCGGTCAGCACCAGCCGCAGCAGCGGCAGGGCCAGGGCCCCGAGCAGGGCCACCGCCACGGACCAGGAGCGGGCCCGCTGCCACGGCAGCACGAGTACGGCAACGGCCGCCGCCAGATAGCCCGTTGCGGCGATGGCGCCCCAACTGCGGTGCGGCCCGAGCCCGGAGACGAGTGGGAAGGCCGCCGCCCAGCCGGCTGCGGTCAGCCAACCGGCGCACCACGGTGCCCGCCGGTCGAACCAACCCGCCCGGTAGGTGAGTTGGGCTCCCCCGGGGCGATGGTGGTCCCGGTCGCGGTGGTCGCGTCTGCCTCGGTGATTCAGCACCCCTTCATTCCAGCGGCGCAGTACGGCCGGGTCATGACGGCCAGGTCGAGACCTGGGGTCGGGTTTCCCCTACCTTCGTCGCCCGCCCACCTTCGCCCTGACGTTCGGTGACGACGGAAACACGTTCGGTGGCGAAGCTCGCTATCGTGGTCCCGTGGTGAGGTCGTGGGATGCCGCGGTGGAGCGGGCGCAGGAGCGGTTGGCGGCGGTGCCCCGGCTGCGGACGGTGGACGGCGGGGACGGGCGGCGGTTCGAGCTCTGGGACGTGGCGTCCCGCGCCGAGGGCGAGCTGGGCGAGCGGGTGGACCCGGACGCCCTGACCCCGGAGGCCGAGCGCGGGCTGCGCGAGCGGCTCGGCGAGAGCGGCCGGGAGTGGCCCGACGGCGGGCTCTACCGCCGCCGCTACTGGGTGCACGGCCCGGACGGCCGGGACGGTCCGCCGGTCGGCACGGTGGCGGTCGACAACTGGACGAGGGGACCGGGCCAACTGGCCGTCTCCTCGCTCTACCTGCGCCCCGGCGCGCGCGGCCGCGGCCACGCCGCCGCCGTGCTCGACGAGGTGTACCGGGCGGCCGCGGCCGAGGGGATGCCCGGCTACCGCCTGGACGCGCACTGGACCTGGCAGCACGCCGTCCGCTACTACCTGCGGCGCGGACTCTGGGTGGTCTCCTGGAAGCACGCCCTCGGCCTCGCCCGGATGCCGCAGCTGCCGTCCTACCGGGTGCGCGAGGAGGACGACCGGCTGCTCCTGCTGGTCTCCGACGCCCGCCACGGCTGGGTGCCGCTGCTCGCCGCCGGGCGGGAGGGCCGGTGGCTGCGCCTGGACGAGACGGCCGCCTACCGGCAGAGCGACGGGTGGGTGCACGACTTCGCCCGCTCGACGCTCGCCCTGCACCTCGCGCTGGCGGGCCGGCCGCTGGTGCGCGGTCCGCAGTGGTGGGCGGAGGCCTGGCGCTGGTCCGACACCGGCGAGCCGGAGGGCCTCGCGTACAAGATCGAGCACTTCGAGCGGCTCGCGCGCGACGCCGGCCGGCGCGTCGTCTCCCCCTACCGGCCGGAGGGCGCCGGGCCGGAGCGGCCAGTCCTGCGGGAGTCGGACCGGGCCCCGCAGGTGCCCGGCCCGGCCGACCGGCTGCCGAGCACCGCCCCGCAGGGGCCGTGACGGCGCCGCCACCACCGTTCGCGACGGCCGCGCACACCCGCGGCCGGACGGCTGGGAGACTCGGGGGATGGCTGAGATCGAGATCGACGGCGCGCCTGCCGACCCCGGGCAGCTCGCCGCTCTGGGGCTGCTGAACTACGGGCACTTCACCACCCTGCGGGTGGAGTCCGGCCGGGTGCGCGGACTGGCCCTGCATCTGGACCGCCTGGTCCGGGACTGCCGGACGGTGTTCGGCGCCGAGCTGGACCGGGAGCTGGTCCGGCAGCGGATCCGCCGGGTGCTCCCGGCGGACGGCGCTCCGGTGATCGTCCGGGTCACCGTGTTCGATCCGGCCCTCGGGCTGGAGCGCCCGGCCGCGCCCGCCCTGCCCCGGCTGCTGGTGACCACCCGCCCGGCCCCGGCCGCGGCCCCCGGCCCGCTGCGGGTGCGCACCGCCGCGTACCGGCGCGAGCTGCCCGAGGTGAAGCACGTCGGCCTGTTCGGTCTGGTCGGGCTGCGCCGGCAGGCCCAACTCGACGGCTACGACGATGCCTTGCTGACCGGGGAGGACGGCCGGATCACCGAGGGGGCCACCTGGAACATCGGCTTCCACGACGACCGGCAGGTGGTCTGGCCGGAGGGCCCCGCGCTGCCCGGCGTCACCGCCGCGCTGCTCGCCGCCGCGCACCCCGGCCCGCAGCGGCGCGAGCGCGTCGACCCGGCCGGCCTGGACCGGTTCGTGGCGGCCTTCGCGGTCAACGCGGGTGTCGGCGTCCGGCCGATCGCCGCGATCGACGGGACGGCGTTCGACCCCGCCCACCCCGTCCTCGCGCCGCTGTGCGCGGCGTACCGGCGGATCGAGGGCGACCTGCTCTGAGCCGGGCCCCACCGGTCCGGTCCGCAGCGCTCCTCCGGTCCCGAGCGTTCCGTCGGTCCGTAGAACTCGGACGAACCCCGAAAGAACTCCGGGGCTGCGGGCCGGGGGCAAGGCGGGGGGAACGGGGTGGGGATAACCCCCCGGTCCGTCCGCCAGCGGCCTCCATGGTTCGGAGCACCCGCCCTTCCTAGGCTGGAACACGTCGACGACCAGCGACGATTCCCGAAGGAAGGCCCCTCCATGGCACGCCGCCAGCACCCCCAGACCGAGCCGTACGGCCGCCCCGGCGCCCACGCAGCGATCGAGCTGCGGGCGGTACGGCGCAGCTACGGCCGCGGCGGCGACGTCGTGCACGCCCTGCGCGGGATCGACCTGTCGCTGGACCGGGGCAGCTTCACCGCGGTGATGGGGCCGTCCGGCTCCGGCAAGAGCACCTTCCTGCAGTGCGCGGCCGGCCTGGACCGCCCGGACGGCGGCGAGGTCTACCTCGGCGGCGAGGAGATCACCCGGCTGAGCGAGAACCGGCTCACCAAGCTGCGCCGCAGCCGGATCGGCTTCATCTTCCAGTCCTTCAACCTGCTGCCCTCGCTGACGGTCCAGCAGAACGTGCTGCTCCCGCAGCGCCTCGCCGGTGAGCGCCAGGACCGTGCCCGGGCGCGGGAGTTGCTCGCCCAGGTCGGTCTCGGCGAGCACGCCGGCCGGCGGCCCGGCCAGCTCTCCGGCGGCCAGCAGCAGCGGGTGGCGATCGCCCGCGCGCTGATCACCGACCCGGACGTGGTCTTCGCCGACGAGCCGACCGGCGCGCTGGACACCCGCACCGCGCACGAGGTGCTCGGCCTGCTGCGCCGCGCCGTGGACACCATGGGCGCGACCGTGGTCATGGTCACCCACGACCCGGTGGCGGCCTCCTTCGCGGACCGCGCCGTGTTCCTCGCCGACGGCGCGTTCGCCGGCGAGCTGTACCACCCGGACCCGAACGCCGTCGCCGACCGCATGGTCACGCTGGCTGCGCGCCCGGTCGGAGCGGCGGCATGAGCAACGGACTCGCGCGCGCCTCGGTGCGCTTCCGGCCGGCCTCCTTCGTCGGCACCTTCCTGGCCCTGCTGCTCGGCGCGGCCATCGTGACGGCCTGCGGCACGCTGCTGCAGACCGGCCTCACCGCGAGCGTGCCGCCGAGCCGCTACGCCGCCGCCCCGGTGCTGGTCGCGCCGGACGCGGCCGTCGAGATCACCGTCAAGACCGGTGGGGACGAGGACGTCGAGAGCCTGCCCGTCCCCGAGCGGGCCCGGGTCGACGCGGCGCTGGCCGGGCGGATCGCGGCCCAGCCCGGCGTCGCGGCCGCCCGGCCGGACACCGCCTTCCCGATCCCGGCCGGCTCCGCCCCCGGCGTGCCCGGTCTGACCGGCCGGGGCATCGCCGCCCTCGGCATCGCCGGAGCGGGCGAGAAGCTGGTCGAGGGCCGTGCGCCGGGCGCGGGCGAGGTCGTCCTGGACGTCGACACCGCGCACGCCGCCCACCTCGCGCCGGGCGCCACCCTCGCACTGAACGGGCCCGGTGGCGCCGGCACCTACCGGATCTCCGGCCTCGCCGCCTCCCCGGGGGCGGGCCCGCAGCATCCGGCCGCCACCGCGTGGTTCGCCGACCAGGTCGCCGACCGGATCTCCGGCCACCCGGGCCGGGTCGACGCGATCGCCGTCGTCCCCCGCGACGGCGTCACCGCCAAGACCCTCGCCGCCCAGGTCCGCCAGGCCGTCGGCGGCGACGCCGAGGTGCTCACCGGCGACGCCCGCGGCGCCGTCGAGCAGCCGCTGCTCGCCGAGAGCCGGACCATGCTCACCGCCCTCGGCGGCTCCTTCGGCGGCATCGCCACCATGACCGCGGTGTTCGTCGTGATGAGCACCGTCGCCCTGGCGACCGGCCAGCGGGCCCGGGAGTTCGCCCTGCTGCGCGCCATCGGCGCCACCCCGCGCCAGATCCGCCGCACCATCGCCACCGAGGCGGTGCTGGTGGCACCGATCGCCGGCGCCCTCGGCATCCTCCCCGGCCTCGCGCTGGCCCGCTGGTGGTTCGGCGAGCTGGCCGACCGCGGCGCCGTCCCGGCGGCCGTGCCGCTGGACGTCGGCCCGATCCCGATGCTCGCCGCCGTGGCGACCTGCACGATCGCCGCGCTGACCGCCGGCTTCTTCGCCTCCCGCCGCCCGTCCCGGCTGCGGCCCAGCCAGGCCCTCGGCGCGGCGGCGGTCGAGGCCGGCCGCCCCGGCACGGTCCGGACCGTGGTCGGGCTGCTCTTCGCCGCCGGGGGTGTCTCGCTCGCCGCCGTCGCGGCCGGCCTGGACGGCTCGAAGGCCGCCAACACCGCCCTGGGCGTGGTGATGTGCTTCCTGATGGCCGTCGCCCTGCTCGGTCCCTGGGTGGCCGGGGTCGCCGCCGGGGTGTTCGGTCTCCCGCTGCGGGCCGGGGCCGGCGCGCCCGGTTCGCTCGCCGTCGACAACACCCGGGCCAACGCCCGCCGGCTGGCCTCCGCGATCACGCCGATCGTCATGGTCACCGCCTTCTGCGGCACCCTGCTCTTCATGCAGAGCACCATCACCCACGTCACCGGCGAGCAGGTGCGCACCGGCATCACCGCCGACCACGTGGTCGGCTCGACCGGCCCCGGCCTGCCCGCCGGCAGCGCCGACCGCGCCGCCAAGGTGCCCGGCGTGGACGCCGCCGTCGGCGTGCTGCGCACCAGCACGGTCTACCGCGACGGCAGCATGCTCGGCACCGCCAACACGCTCGGCATCAGCGGCGACCCGGCGAAGCTCCCCGCGGTGCTCGACCTCGGGGTGAAGAGCGGCTCGCTGGCCGAGCTCGCCCGTTCGGCCGACACCGTCGCCCTGGACGCCGGTCTGGCCGACGCCCTCGGCGTCACGGTCGGCGACCGCGCCCCGCTCTGGCTCGGTGACGGCACCCCGGTCAAGCCCACCGTGGTCGCCACCTACGAGCGCGGCCTCGGCTTCGGTCAGGTGCTGCTGCCCCGGGCGGCCGTCGCGGAGCACGTCACCGCCGGCTACGACAGCCAACTGCTGGTCGCGGACGCCCCCGGTGCCGACCGGGCCGCCGTGGCCGCCGCACTGGGCAACCTCTCCGGCGCCGGCGCGACCACCGTCGCCGACCGGGCCGGCTTCGTCGCCCAGGCCGACAAGGCGCAGGAGATCGGCGCCTGGGCGAACGCGGTGATGGCCGGTGTGCTGGGCGGCTTCGCCGCCGTCACCGCCGCCAACACCCTGGCGATGACGGTGCTGGACCGCCGCCGGGAGGTGGCGCTGCTCCGCCTGGCCGGGACGACCCGCCGTCAGGTGCGCGGCATGATGCGCTGGGAGGCGCTGCTGGTCGCCGCGACCGGGCTGGCGGTCGGTGCGGTGATCGCCTGGGTCACCCTGCTGCCGATCACCCGGGGCATCACCGGCTCGGCGCCGCACATCCCGGTCGGCCTCGCGCTGCCGCTGGCCGCCGGAGCGGTGCTGCTCTGCCTCGGCTCGACCGGCCTGCCGGCCCGCCTCCTGCTGCGGGCCAACCCGGTGGCGGCGGGCGGGGGCCGGCAGTAGCGCGGACCCCTGGGGGCTCCTGACGGCGGGACGGGCGGTGCGCGAGGGTGGCGCACCGCCCGTCCGGGTGGGCCGGGGGGTGGGGGTGTGGGCCTCGGGGCGGCCTCGGGGTGGCGGGAGGGGCGGTGCGCGCGGGTGGCGTACCGCCCGTTCGGGTGAGGGCTCCGGCCCAGGCGGGCGCAACGGGGTGGTGATCGACCTGCCCCCGGTTCGGCGCCACGGATCCGGGAGCCCGGTCGGTTACGGTGTCGGCCGCGCCGTCCGGGGCCGAGCCGCCTCCGGAGGCGTTTGCCGTTTCCCCTCCGCCAGGCCCGCCGGGCCGTTTCCCGCACCCGTTCCGCACCGGTTCCTACCGCCGCCGTTCCTCCGCCGTCGTTCCGCAGCCCCTTCGCACCCTCCCGCACCGGTTCCCGCCTCACGGCCGAGCAGAGAGAAGCCCACCCATGAGCAGTCCTCCCGTGGCCCCCGCGCCCCGTCGGCCGCTGATCCTGCTGCGGGCGAGCGCCACCGCGCTGGCCGCGCTGGCCGTCCTGCAGACCGTGCTGGCCGGCAGCTACCTCAACGGCCACTACGAGTCGCTCGTGCTGCACGAGGCCGCCGCGCGGGCGGTGCTCGTCGCGGCGTGCTGCCAGCTCGTGGCGGGGGCGCTGGTCCGGCGGCCCGGCCGTGACCGGCGCGGCCCGCGCGGGCCGTTGTGGCTCTCGGTGCTCCTGGTGGCGACGGTGACCCTGCAGACCGCCGTCGGCTACAACCGCGCGATCGGGGTGCACGTGGTGCTCGGTGTGCTGCTGGTCGGCGGCATCCTGGCCGGCCTGGTCGGTGCCTGGCGGCTGCCGCTGCCGGCCCGCGCCGGCGCCGCCGCGGCCGACCCCGAGGGCGCCGGCCGGCTGCCCCGCCCGGGCGGACCGGTGGAGGTCGCCCAGTGAACCGCCGCCGCTTCCTGGGCATCGGCGCGGCCGTGGTCGGCACCGGCGGGATCGGGGCCTTCGCCCTCCCCTCGGCCACCCGACTGCTGGCCGAGGCCCGGCCGGGCCGGCTGCTGCTCAGCGCGATGGAGCCGCCCGCCCCGTTCCAGGTGCCGCTCCCGGTGCCGCCCGTGCTGCAACCGGTCCGTACCGACGGCACCACCGACTACTACGAGATCACCCAGCGGAGCGCGCGGCTGGAGATCCTGCCCGGCCTGCGGACCGAGGCCTGGACGTACGGCGGCAGCTTCCCCGGTCCGACCTTCGCCGTGCGGGCCGGGCGGCAGAGCGTGGTCCGCCACCGCAACGAGCTGCCGGTGCCCTCGGTGGTCCACCTGCACGGCGGCCACACCCCGGCGGACAGCGACGGCTACCCGACCGACCTGCTGCTGCCGGTCGGGGGCGGCGGTGCCCGGGGCGCCCAGGACATGGCCGGGATGGCGGGCATGCCGGGGATGGAGCACCACCCGGCCGCCGCCCGGACCGCCGACGGCGAGCGCACCTACACCTATCCGAACCACCAGCGCGCGGCCACGCTCTGGTACCACGACCACCGGATGGGCTTCACCGGCCCCGCCGTCTGGCGGGGCCTGGCCGGCTTCCACCTCGTCCACGACGACGAGGAGGACGCGCTGCCGCTGCCGCGCGGCGAACGCGACGTCCCGCTGATGCTCGCCGACCGCTCCTTCGCCGAGGACGGCTCCTTCCAGTACCCGGCCACCGATGCCGCGCTGGCCGTCCCGGGCGTCACCGACGACTACATGAACGGCGTCCTCGGCGACGTCATCCTGGTCAACGGCGCCCCCTGGCCCCGGCTCGCGGTGGACCGCGCCCGCTACCGGCTGCGCGTGCTGAACGCCTCCAACGCCCGCCTCTACCGCCTCGAACTCGATCCGCAGCCCTCCGGCGGCGACGCGCTGGTGCAGATCGGCGGCGACGGCGGCCTGCTGGAGGCCCCGCTGGCGCACGACGCGCTGGAGATCGCCCCGGCCGAACGCTTCGACCTGGTGGTCGACTTCGCCCGCTATCCGCCGGGGACGTCGGTCCGCCTGATGAACCGGTTCGGCACCGACCGGGACGCCGAGGTGATGGTGTTCGACGTGTCCTCGCGGACCGTCACCGACGACTCGGCCGTGCCCGAGCGGCTCTGCACCCTCGAACGGCTCGATCCGGCCGCCGCCGTGACCACCCGGACCTTCGGCTTCCGCCGCAGCCGCAACGACGGCTGGACGATCAACAACCAGCCCTACCAGCCGGGCCGTTCGCTGGCCCGGCCCGCCCTCGGCACCGTCGAGAAGTGGCGCTTCTTCACCGACGTCCACCACCCCGTCCACCTGCACCTGGACCCCTTCCAGGTGCTCTCGCGCAACGGCGCCGAACCCGGCCGCTACGACGCCGGCTGGAAGGACACCGTGGACCTGCGGCCGGCCGAGTCGGTCGAGGTCCTGGTCCGCTTCACGGACTACCCGGGGACGTACATGCTGCACTGCCACAACCTGGAGCACGAGGACATGGCGATGATGGCGGACTTCGTCGTGGAGTAGCGCGCCGGCCGGGCCGGTGGCCACCGCTCCGTCCCCTCACCCGTTCGGCCGCGCGCCGGCGGGCGGCCGTCCCGCCCGCCGGCGCCTCGACGTGCCGGGCCCCCGCGGTTGACCTAGCGTCGCGGGAGGGGCACCGGCCCTGCCGTCCGACCGAGGAGCGCGCGCATGACCAGTCCCGCCGAACGCCGCCGGCGCGGCCGGGCCGCCCGCGAACGGGTCTCGCGCTCGGCCCACGGCCGCTGGATCCCCGCGGCCGACCGGCCCGACCCGATCGCCGTGCTGGAGCGGCAGGGGGCGGACCGGGTCGCCGAACTGCTGCCGATCCGCTACGGCCGGATGGCCGACTCCGCCTTCGCCTTCCTGCGCGGCGCGGCCGCCGTGCTGGCCGCCGACCTCGCCGCCGTCCCCGACACCGGCATCACCGTCCAGCTCTGCGGTGACGCCCACCTGGCGAACTTCGGCATGTACGCCTCGCCGGAGCGGGCGCTGCTCTTCGGCCTGAACGACTTCGACGAGACCTACCCCGGCCCGTTCGAGTGGGACGTCAAACGGCTCGCCGCGAGCGCCGCCGTCGCGGCCCGCGACAACGGCAACGACGAGGCGCACGTCCGCCGGGCCGCGCTGACCGCCGCGCTCGGCTACGCCACCGCGATGCGGCGGCTGGCGGCGATGGGCGAACTCGACGTCTGGTACGCCCGGATCGACACCGAGGACCTCCTCCCGCTGATCAGCAGGTCCAAGCGCCGCAAGCGGGTCGAGGCCGGTATGGCGCACGCCCGGCGCCGCACCAGCCTGCAGGCCTTCGGCAAGCTCACCGAGGAACGGGACGGCCAGCGCCACATCATCAGCGAGCCGCCGCTGATCCAGCCGCTGACGAAGAACGAGTTCGGTGCCGTCGGGCAGATCTTCAGCGACTACCGGGCCACCCTCAGCGAGGACCGCCGCGTCCTGCTCGACCGGTTCCAGTTCGTCGACGCGGCGCGCAAGGTGGTCGGCGTCGGCAGTGTCGGGACCCGCTGCTACATCATCCTGCTGGAGGGGCGCGACGCCCGGGATCCGCTCTTCCTCCAGGTCAAGGAGGCCACCCGGTCGGTCCTGGAGGACCACCTGCCCGCCGGCAGCCGGGTCGACGCCGAGGTGACCGGTACCCACGGCGGCCGCCGGGTGGTGGTCGGCCAGCACCTGATGCAGGCCGTCAGCGACATCTTCCTCGGCTGGACCACCGGCCCGGCCGGCCGCCACTACTACGGGCGCCAACTGCGGGACATGAAGGGTTCGGTGGAGATCGCCGACATGACGAGGTCCGGTCTGCGGGATTACGCGGACCTCTGCGGCCGCGCGCTGGCCCGCGCCCACGCCCGCTCCGGCGACCGGCTCGCCATCGCCGGCTACCTGGGCTCGTCGGACACCTTCGCGGAGGCGATCGCCGACTTCGCCGTCAGTTACGCCGACCGGACCGAGGCCGACCACGCCGCCCTGCTGTCCGCGATCGACGACCGGGTGATCACGGCGAAGCGGGGAATCTGACCCGGGCCGCCCGGTCCTCCAGGCAGGACTGACGAGCCAGTTCGGGCAGCAGTGCGGCGAGCCGTCGCAGTTGGTCGCGCTGGTCGGCGAGGTCGAGCGCGCCCGGGCGGACGACGACATGGCGGGCCCCCGCGTCCCGGTACCGGGCGAGGCCGGCCACGACGTCCTCCGGCGTGCCGGTCACGAGCGCCTGGATCCGCTCCGACCCCTCCAGCGGCAGGCCGTAGTCGGCCCGTGCGTAGGCGTCGGGCGCCCGGCGGCCACGTCCTCGTCCACGCGGACCGAGACGAAGAGGGCGGGGGTGATCGCCTCCGGGTCACGGCCCGCCCCGGCCGCCGCCTTCCGCACGTCCAGCAGCCCGGACCGGTAGTCGGCGGGGTCCGGCGGGTACGGCAGCCGGCCGCCGTAGCACCGCCCGGTGCGGGCGAGGGCCGCCGCAGTGGGCGCCGGCGGCCGGGCGACGGGGTCGGGCGCCACCCGGTCGGCGGGGGTGCGGACCCCGCCGGTCGACGGGTTGGCGGGGGACCGAGGCCCGTCGAAGGTCGGGGTCGGCGCGTCTTCCTGGCGTCAACTCGCCTCTCCAGATGATGAGTTGAGGGTCAGTCCTGGTGTCAGTGGGGCATGTGCATGACTTCGACAAGATGATTCCTCGTCAGTAACATGGCGGCGCGGCCGTGCGAGCCGCCTCCCTGCCTCCACTGATCACGGGCGGTCGTGTCCTCGTCCGCCGCTCCGAAAGAGTCCTGTTGAAGAGTTCCCTCGGCATGGCGGTCCGCCCTGCCCTCGTCTCACTGGTGCTGCTCGGTGTCGCCGCGTGCGGGCCGACCTCGGGCGACCAGCCGGGCTCCCCGACGGCCGACGCGACCGGCGGTGCCCCGGTCGCCGCCTCGGCCTCCGGTGCCGGCCACCCGGTCGCCGCCGTCACCCCGACCGGTTCGCCGCAGGCCCGGGCCGCCACCCCGGCCAGCGCGTCCACCGCCTCCGGGCGTCCCGCCGCCACCACCTTGCCGGTGGCGGCGGCGCAGCCGGGCGCGCAGCAGGCCGCCGTCGGCGTGCCCGGTGCGGACGGCACGGCCGTCTCCCCGGCGGCCCGGAACCTCCAGCTCACCGCGTACGACCCGGCCGCCGGTACGGCGGTCCTGGCGGCCGCGGGGCCGTCGGCACCCTCGGCGGGTCCGTCGGCGAGCCCGTCCGCCGGTTCGTCCGCTAGCCCGTCCGCTAGCCCGTTCGCGAGCCCCTCGCCGGGGTCGACGGCCGCGGTCGAGGCCGTCCGGCCCGGTCAGCTGATCGCCAGCCCGCCGACGGCCGCCGCGCCGCAGGGTGCCCTGGTCGCCGTCACGGCCGTCCGTTCGGCGAGCGGCGGGTCGGTCTCCCTGGCGACCCGGCCCGCGACGCTGACCGAACTGCTCGGCGGGGCCGAGGCGGACGGCAAGGTGGCCGTCGACCCCCAGGCGATCAAGGTGACGCCCCTGGTCAAGGACGTCAAGGCGACCGCCGGCCGGGAGAACGGCACCACCACGGCCGACGCTTCCGGCACGCTGGAGGTCGACGTCAAGGCGCCGATCCCGCTCCCCGAGGGGCTGAGCGCCGACGCCTCCGGCTCCCTCCAGCTCCACCCCGCCGTGCACTTCGCCTACCACGGTGCCGGCGCGGGCAGTCCGCGCACCGCGTCGATCGGCTTCGACCTGGGCGCCCACGCCCAGTGGAAGGTCACCGGTGACTTCGCCCGTGGCACCGGCGCCGCACCGATCCGGGTGCCCTTCGCCAAGCTCCAGGCCAGCCCGGTCATCACGGTGGCCGGCCTGCCGGTCGTGGTGAACCTCGGGCTCACCTGCTACCTGGAGGTCAGCGCCGACGGCCAGGTCCACCTGGAGGCCGAACAGGAGGTCACCGGTACCTGGGCGGTGCACGCCGACTACGCCGGCGGGCGCGGCTGGACGTCGTCCACCGACGCCGCCGACACCAAGGTCTCCCCGGTCCACGTGCGGCTGACCGGCAAGGCGGCCGCCCGGGCCGCGCTGGGCGCCGAGGTGAGCGTCGGCCTGTACGACACGGTCGGCGTCGAGGCCACCGTGGCCCCGTACCTGCGGGCCCGGGCCGACGGCTCGCTCACCGTGGACGTCCCGGGCGGCGCGCCCCAACTCCAGGGCAGCTGGGACCTGCTGGGCGGGGTCGACCTGAACGGCGCGCTGCTCGCCCATCTGAAGGTCTTCGGCACCCCGATCATCGAGGGCAAGCTCCCGCTGCCGCCGTTCCACCGCGAGTGGCCGCTGGTGTCCGGTGCGCTCCCCTCGCCGGCCCCGAAGGGCTGACTCGTCGTCCGTACCGCGGACCCCGGGCCGAATCGGCCCGGGGTCCGCGGCGTGCGAGGGGTCAGGCGCCGTCGTCGTCCTCCGTCGCGGCCTCCTTCCCGGCGCCCGCGGGCGCGACGCCGCTGAAGTTGTTGGCGGGCAGGAGGTAGTCGAAGCTGCCCGAGGAGGTGTGCGCACCGCCGGCGGGGCAGACGCCGTTGGTCGGGTTCCCGTTGAACCAGAGGCCGAAGCACTTGCCGCAGTACCGCCAGTTGGACTGTCCGAGGATGGCCACGGAGCTTCCTTTCCGGACGACTTCCCCGGGTCGGAGGAAGAGCGTCCCGTGGGGGGCATGCGTCCATGGTTCGGTGCCCGGAGTCCCGGACACATGAGGCAGGTGTCCCCTGTGCGGCAGGGACCTCCCCGATGACGTGTCAGTGGGCTGTGCGACAGTGGCCCGCATGCTGGCGATCGAGGTGCAGACGGAGAACGGGGAGCGCCACCTTCGGGTGACCGCCGAGGAGCTGGCCGCACTGGTGCGCCGGATCGGCGGGCCGGGCGACCGCTTCCTGGTGGTGGAGCGGATTTCCGGCCCCGCCGAGGTGTTCGTCCAGGTCTGGCACGAGGCCGGCGGCGACTACACCCTGGAGCACCGCGAGGGCTCGAACGACCGCCATTTCCGGGTGCTGCTCGACGACCCCGGCCCGGTGATCGCCGCGATGACGGGCTGGGCCCGCCGGGCGGACGGCTGGGACGCCGGCCTGGCCTGGCAGCGGCTCGACCTGACACCGGAGCCCGAGACGCCGGCGCCGCCGCTGGAGCTGCCCGACGACGACCGCAGGCAGCTGGAGGACCGCCTCCGCCAGAGCCTGGCCGGCGGCTACGCGACCCGGGCCGAACTCGCCGAACTGGCGGAGGACTACCTGGTCAAGGGTGACCGGCGACCGGTCTCGCCCGCGCAGGCCCGGGCCCTGGTCGACCGGATGTGGCGCGAGCGGGCCGAGGAGCAGGCCGGCTGGGAGGGCGAGACGGACGCCGACCGGCTCACCCGTGCCTTCACGGCACTGGAGGCGGCCGGCATCACGGCCCGCGAGAACTTCACCTGCTGCCACTCCTGCGGACAGGCCGAGATCGCCGGCGTCGGCTCGCCGGACGCCCGGGGCTTCGTCTACTTCCACTCCCAGAGCACCGACGCGGCCGCCGCCGGCCACGGGCTGTCGCTGGACTACGGGGGCTTCGACGACTCGGCGGAGACCACCGCCGCCGTCGGCCGTGAAGTGGTGGCCGCCCTGGCGGTGGCCGGCCTGCCGGCGGACTGGGACGGCGACCCCGCCAGTGCCGTCGAGGTGCGACCGCTGGACTGGCGCCGGCGGCTCGTCGGCTGACCGCGCGCACCCGGCCGTCGGGACCGGCCGGATGACGCCCGTCCCCGGGCCCGGCACGTGGACATCCGGGCGGGGTGACGGGAGGATCGGCGCATGACAGCTGACGGACCGTTGACGGAGGAAGACCTCAGCGCAATGGAACGGCGCGCCGCCGCGGCGGCGCCGGGCCCGTGGACCGCCTGGCTGGAGGGTCGCCACGGCGTCGGCGGCGACAGCTTCATCCAGGTCCGCCCCGAGGCGGAGCCGGACGACGAGATCTACGTCAGCCGCTTCGTCGAGGGCACCCAACTGCCCGGACAGGACCCGAGGCTCGACGCGGACATCGACTTCATCGCGGCCGCCCGCCAGGACGTCCCCCGCCTGATCGCCGAGGTGAGGCGGCTGCGGGCGGCCGCGGCGGACCGGTCCCGCGGCTGGTGACTGCCGGGAGGTGAGGCCCCGGCCCCCTCCGCCGGGCACCTCCGCACAGGAAGTCGGCCGGTCCGACTCCCTGCGCGGAGGCCGGGGACGCTCGGCTCATCGCCCCGGACGTCGCGGCGAGTCCCACCGAAGCAGGGGCGTTCGTTGCCCGGAAGAGGGGTGGGACAGCCCGGGCCGGACCTCAGGCCGGTTTCAGGGCGGTCTCAGGCCGGATTTCAGGCCGGGTTTCAGGCCGGGGTAAGCAGGTGCAGGGCGCCGGGGACGGCCTCGACGTCGACCGGCAGGGCGGCCATGAACTCGCCGTCGGCGTACGCGGTGATGCCGGGGGAGTCGATCCGCAGCGAGGGCGTGCGGTGGGTGGTGACCTCCGGGTGATCGACGTGGGTGCCCTTGAAGAGGGTGGGGAAGAAGCGGGCGATGCGGTGGCGGGGCATGGCGTCGACCAGGGTGATGTCGAGCAGGCCGTCGGTGGGGTCGGCGGTGGGGCAGATGAGCATGCCGCCGCCGTAGCTGCTGGTGTTGCCGACGGCCGCGAGGGTGAGGTCGCGCGCGATGACGGTGCCGTCGGCGAGGGTGAGGCGGAAGGGGAGTGGGCGGAGGTTGGCGAACTCGACCAGGATGGCGAGGTTGTAGCGCATCCTGCCGTGCGGCCAGCGCAGCCGGTTGGTGCGGTCGCTGACCAGTGAGTCGAAGCCGCTGGCGAGGACGGAGCCGAACCAGCGCCGCGTGCCGTCCGCCGAGGTGATCCGGCCGAGGTCCACCGTGCGGGTGCGGCCGGCGGCGATGACGTCGGCCGCCGCCTCCGGCTCGCCGCGCGGCAGCCCGTACGCGCGGGCGTGGTCGTTGCCGGTGCCCGCCGGGACGACGCCCAGGGGGACGTCCGTCCCCGCGGCGGCCTGGAGGCCGAGGTTGATCATCCCGTCGCCGCCGACGACCACCAGGGCGTCGCAGGAGCCGGCGGAGACGGCCGCGCGGGCCAGGTCGAGCGACTCCTGGGCCGACGAGCCCGCCCGGGCGTCGACCTCGACGCCCAGGGCGCGCAGCCGGTCGGTGGCGCGGCGGGCCGCCGGCTCGGCGTGGCCGGCGGCCGCGGCCGGGTTGGTGAGGAGAACGACCCGGGTGATGGTTCTCCGGTCGGTCATGGGATCAGCTTGCCGGGGTTGAGGATGCCCACCGGGTCCAGCTCGGCCTTGACCGCCCGCAGGATGCGGACGCCCAGCTCGCCGATCTCCTCGGCCATCCAGGGCCGGTGGTCGGCGCCGACGGCGTGGTGGTGGGTGATGGTGCCGCCGTTGGCGAGGATGGCGTCCCCGGCGGCGCGCTTGGCGACGGCCCAGCGGGCGAGCGGCTCCTCGCCGAGCGCGGCGACGACGGTGAAGTAGAGCGAGGCGCCGGTCGGGTAGACGTGCGAGATGTGGCAGAGCACGAGGGCGCCGGGCAGGGCGCCGGTCAGCGCGGTGGTGACCGCCAGGCGGAGGTCGGCGAGCCGTCGCCAGTCGGTCGCGGTCTCCAGGGTCTCGCAGAGTGCTCCCGCGCTCAGCAGCGAGTCACGCAGGTACGGCGCGTTGAACCGGCCGTGCTCCCAGGCCCGGGCCGGTGCCTCGCCGAGCGAGGTGGCGCCGGCGGCGAGCAGGACGTCCCGGGTGAGCCGGTGACGGGTCGCGACCTGGTCGGCGGAGCCCTCGAAGACGGTGACCGCCAGGCAGCCGGTGACGGCGGGCTCGCCGCCGATCTTCTCCGTCATCGCGAGGTTGACCATGGTCTCGGCCTCGTCGGAGAGCCGGATCACCGTCGGACCGGTGTCCTGCTGCTCGACCGCGCGCAGTGCGGCCGCGCCGGTGGCGAAGTCCGGGAAGGACCACGCCTCGTAGGCCTTCACGGCGGGCACCGGGTGGATCCGGACGCGGACGGCGGTGATCACGCCCAGCGTGCCCTCCGAGCCGAGGAAGAGTTCACGCAGGTCGGGGCCGGCGGCGGAGGCGGGGGCGCGGCCGAGGTCCAGCACGCCCGCCGGGGTGACGACCCGCAGGCCGCGCACCATCTCGTCGAAGCGCCCGTACCCGGCGGAGTCCTGGCCGGAGGAGCGGGTGGCCGCGAAGCCGCCGATGGTGGCGAAGCGGAAGCTCTGCGGGTAGTGGCCGAGTTCGAAGCCGTGCTCGGCGAGCAGCGCCTCGGCCGCCGGGCCGGTCAGGCCCGCGCCCAGGACGGCCTCGCCGGAGGTGGCGTCCAGGTCGAGTAGCCCGTCGAGGCGGCGCAGGTCGAGCGAGACGACGGCGGTGAGGCCGCCGCGCTCCGGGTCGAGCCCGCCGACCACGCTGGTGCCGCCGCCGAACGGGACCACGGCGATCCGGCGCTCGGCGCAGAGCGCGAGCAGGGCGGCGATCTCGTCCTCGCCGCCCGGCAGCACGACGGCGTCCGGCGCGTCCTGCGGCTCGCGGCCGCGGCGGCGCAGCAGGTCGGGGGTGGACTTGCCGCCCGCGCGGGGGAGGCGGTCCGCGGGGGCCGCGCTGACGTGGGTCTCGCCGACCACGGCGGCCAGCGCCTTCAGGTCAGCCTCGATCAGCCGCGAGGGCCGCAGGGTGACCTCCTCGGCGGCGGGCCCGGGGGCCGCGTCGCCGGTGACGCCGAGGGCGGCGGCCAGCAGGGCTTTGATGTCGGCCGACAGCTCCTTGGCGAGGGCCGGGTCGCCCCAGGCGTCCCACTTCATCGGGGGGAGCGGCAGCGCGGCGTGGGCCGGTCCCGCTTGCGTCTCAGGTGCCATGCGTTACAGTTTCACACATCATGTCAAGTAGTAACGATGATCACGACGACCGCCCGGTCGGCCCCGGGGCGGGCACCGAGTCGCGCGGCGCAAAGGCCCATGGCGCGGAGGCGCGCGGCCCTGCGCAGCGTGGAGCCGAGCCGCCGGGGGCCGAGCCGCGTGCGGCCGAGCCGCGCAGTACCGATGACGCCATTCTCGACGCCGCCGCCGAGCTGATCGTCCACCTCGGCGTGCGCCGCACGCAGTTGGCCGAGATCGCCCGGCGCGCCGGGGTCAGCCGGCCGACCGTCTACCGGCGCTGGCCGGACGTCCGGGCGGTGATCGGAGCCCTGCTCACCCGGGAGATCCTGGCGACCCAGGCCACCGTCCCGCTGGTGGGCGAGGACCGCGCCGCCTTCGTCGAGGGCGTCGTCGAGGTCGCCGTCCGGCTGCGCGACCACCCGGTGCTCGCCGCCCTGCTGCGCTCGGCCGACTCCGACGCGCTCTTCGAGTACGTCGTCGAGCGGCTCGGCACCAGCCAGCTCGGGCTGCTGGAGGCGTTGCGCACGGGCATCGAGCAGGGCCAGGCGCACGGCTCGGTCCGCGCCGGCGAGCCCGTCGAGCTGGCCGCGATGGTGCTGCTGATCGCCCAGTCCACCGTCCAGTCGCACCGCATGGTGGCGCAGCTGCTGCCGGAGGCGGCCTGGCGGCGCGAGCTGGCCCGGGCGCTGAACGGTTACCTCGCGCCGTGACCGCTCGGGGGGTTCGGGTCGGGACGGCGGCCCGCCTCGCGGCCGCCCGCCCGGTGACCGCCCGCCTCGCGGCCGCCTGCCCTGCGGTCGAACGCCCCCTGACCGCTCGCGTCATACCCTGCACGCCGTGACGAACGGATACCTCGCGCCATGACGATCAACGCCGGGCCTTTCGCCGGAACCACCCGACTCAGCTCCCGTCGGCGGGAGGTGGAGCTGGACGCGCTCGCCACCACCCCGGCCGTCGACCTGCTGGTCGTCGGTGGTGGAGTGACCGGCGTCGGGGTCGCGCTGGACGCGGCCGCGCGCGGACTCCGGGTCGTCCTCGTCGAGGCCCGCGACCTGGCCTTCGGCACCAGTCGGTGGAGCTCCAAGCTGGTCCACGGCGGCCTGCGCTACCTCGCCTCCGGGCGGATCGGCGTGGCCCGGGAGAGCGCCGTCGAGCGCGGCGTGCTGATGACCCGCACCGCCCCGCACCTGGTCCGCCCGCTGCCGCAACTCGTCCCGCTGCTCCCGGGGTTGCTGCGCCCCGGGCAGGCGTCGCTGGTCCGGGCCGGTTTCCTCGCGGGCGACGCGCTGCGGGTGAGCGCGCGCACGCCCGGGGCGGTGCTGCCCCGGATGCGCCGGGTGGACGCCGCCCGGGCCCGCCAACTGGTGCCCGGCGTACGGTCGGTGGGCCTGGCGGGTGCGCTGGTGGCGCACGACGGCCAACTGGTCGACGACGCACGGCTGGTGGTGGCGCTGGCCAGGACGGCCGCGCAGTACGGCGCCACCGTGCTGACCCGGGTCCGGGCGGAGGAGGTCACCGGCAGCTCGGTCCGGCTGGTCGACAGCCTGACCGGGCAGTCCCTGGTCGTCACCGCCGGCGCGGTCGTCAACGCCACCGGTGTCTGGGCGGGCGAGGTCGACCCGTCGATCCGGCTGCGGCCCAGCCGGGGCACCCATCTGCTGGTCGACGCGGCCGCGCTCGGCCACCCCGTCGCCGCGCTCACCGTGCCGGTGCCGGGCTCGACCAGCCGGTTCGTCTTCGCGCTGCCGCAGCAGCTCGGCCGGGTGGCGATCGGGCTGACCGACGAGGACGCGCCGGGACCGGTCCCGGACGAGCCGCAGCCGACCGAGGCCGAGCTCGACTTCCTCCTCGACACCGTCAACGCGGCCCTGGCCACCGAGTTGACCAGGGCGGACGTGCGCGGCGCCTACGCCGGGCTGCGGCCGCTGATCGACACCGGCGGCGGCAGCACGGCGGACATCTCCCGCCGGCACGCGGTGCTGGAGTCCCCGTCCGGGGTGATCACGGTGGTCGGCGGCAAGCTCACCACCTACCGGCGGATGGCCGAGGACGCGGTGGACACCGCCGTCCGCCTGCGCGGCCTGCCGGCCCGCGACTGCTGGACGGCCCGGCTGCCCCTGGTCGGCGCGCCCGGGCACCGGGACAGCCGGCCGGTGCCGGAGGGCGGAGTGCCCGCCTCGCTGCTCGCCCGGCACGGCGGCGCGGCCCGTGAGGTCCTGGCGGCGGGCGGCGCCGAGCCGATCGCCGAGGGCATCGACGTGACCCGTGCCGAGATCGCCTACGCGGTGACGCACGAGGGCGCCCTGGACGCCGGGGACGTGCTCGACCGGCGGACCCGGATCGGCCTGGTCGCGGCGGACGCTGCCCGGGCCCGGGCGGCGGTGGAGGAGATCGTGGAGCAGTCCCTCGCGGGGTAGCGGCCGGCCACGGGGCCTCATCGCCGGGCCCTCGCCGTTGGGCGCCGGAACGCCCGACCCTCACCGCCGGGCTCTCGCCGCCCGGCCTTCAACGCCCGGCGCCGGAACGCCTCACTGCTCGACGCGTTCCGGCACCGGGTGGACGGTGCCGTCCAGGTCGACCGTGCAGGTGAGCGGGTGCTCCGCCGAGCCGGTCCGTTCCAGCCGGACCGAGACCGGCAGCGGGGGCTCCTCGGGCAGCCGGACGGCCAGGGTGAGCGGGTAGAGGCCGTGGCCGTGGACGCGGTGGAAGGCACACTCCCGGCCGTCCACCAGCAGTTCGGTCTCGGTGATCCAGCCCGAGCGGACGTTCACGGTGACGGACCGGCCCGCCCGGTCGAGGTGGAAGCTGTACCGGCGGCGCATGGCACCTCCCGCGCGGGGGTCCTGGCCCGCACGGCCAGTCTAGGCCGGACCTCGCGGCGTGGCCGGAGCGCGTGCTCCGCCACCTGGTGCGGGGCGCCGGGCCCCCCCACGGCCTTCGCGGTCAGACCAGGCGGCCGCCGCCGTCGACGTGCAGGACCGTTCCGGTGACGAACGGGCTGGCCATCGAGAAGAGGACGGCGCGGACCAGGTCGTCCGGGCTGCCGACCCGGCGGGCGGGATTGCGCTCGGCGACCGCGCGCAGGAACGGCTCCTTGTCGGTGCCCATCCGGTCCCAGGCGCCGCTGTCCACGATGCCGGGGGAGACGGCGTTGACCCGGACCGGGGCGATCTCGACCGCGAGGGCCTGCACCAGGAAGGCCAGCGCGCCGTTGGTGGCGGCCATCACCGTGCGGGCGGGCGCCGGGCGCCACGCGGCGACGCCGGAGAAGAAGGTGAACGAGGCGCCGTCCGGCCCGTCGGTCGCGGCCTGGCCGGCCAGGTGCTTCGCGAGCAGCAGCGGGCCGACCACCTTGGCCGCGAACGCGCGCTGGACGTCGGCGAGTTCGAGTGCGGCGAGCGGGCCGTTGGCGGGCATCGCGGCGGTCGAGACCAGGTGGTCGAACCGGCCGGTCGCGGCGGCGAGGGCGGCGATCGACGCCTCGTCGGTGAGGTCCACGGGGACGACCCGGGACGGGCCGGACAGCTCGCCGGCGGTCCACTCCAGCTTGCGCGGGTCGGGGCCGGCCAGGACCAGTTCGGCGCCGGCCGCGGAGGCGGTGCGGGCGAGCGCGCGACCGGTGTTCGAGCCGGCGCCGACGACCACGACGCGGCGCCCTTCGAGGGCGGCGGGGGCGAGGGCGGGCGCGGTGGCAGGGGAGGTGGCGGTCATGATCGATACTCCGGGAGAAGGAGGGCGGTTTCGTGTTCCACCCTGCGCCGAGCTGCACCGATGCGTCCAAGGCTTGTCTTTTCGCCGAGCCATAAACTCTGTGCATGGCTACTCTCCGACAGCTCGAATACCTGGTGACCGTCGTCGACACCGGTTCGTTCACCCGGGCCGCCGAGCTGCTGCACGTCACCCAGCCCGCGCTCTCGCACCAGGTACGGGCACTGGAGCGGGCCGTCGGCGGGACGCTGCTGGAGCGCCTGCCGCGTGCCGTCCGGTTGACGCCGATGGGCCGGGCGGTGCTCCCGCACGCCCGCGCCGCGCTCGCCGACGCCGAGCGCCTGCGCACCGCGGCCCGTCTCGCGGCCGGTCTGGACGGTGGCGAGCTCGAACTCGCCACCGTCTACTCGATCAGCCTCGGCATCCTGCCGCCGGTGCTGCGGGCCTGGCACCGGCTCCACCCGAAGGTGCGGATCCGGCTGCGCGAGTACGCCCACACCGACGAGCTGCGCGCGGCGATGGCGGCCGGTCAGGCCGACGTCGCGGTCGGTACGCCGCCGCCGGACTGGGAGGGGCCGATCCGGGAGCTGGGCGTCGAGGAGTTCGTGCTGGCGCTGCCGGCCGAACCGGACGCGGGGCCGGCGGGCCGGGTGGTCCGGCTGGCGGACCTGTCCGGGCGCGACTGGGTGCACTACGCGCCGGGCAACGGCCTCGCCGACCTGCTCGACGGGGCGTGCGCGGAGGCCGGGTTCCGGCCGAGGGCCGCGGTGCGGACCGAGCAGACGGCCGCCGCGCCGCTGCTGGCCGCGGCCGGGCTGGGGCCGGCCCTGGTGCCCGCCAACCTCGTCCCGCCGGGCTTCGACGGCCTGGTCCGCCTGCCCGAGCCGCCCGTGCGGCGCCCGCTCGCGGCGTACACCCGGACCCGGCCGGATCCGCTGACGGCGGCCTTCGTCGACCTGCTGGCGCGGCAGGCCTGCCTGCTGCCGCCGCACGTCGCCGAGCTGCTCGCGGGGGCGGGGGCGGCGGCGGTCGAGGTGGCGGCGGTCGAGGCGGTGGCGGCGGCGGAGCCCGGTGAGTAGCTCGGCGACGTGCGGGGAGCAGGTCGGGCGGCCGGGGCGCGCGCGGGTGGATGCTGCCGGGGGCGCACGACGGGGGCGCATCAGGTCGGATGGATTCTCGTGATCTCTACAGTGTTGTAGATTCTTTCGGAGGGAGAGCAACCGAGGAGGGCATCGTGGGAGTTTCGCTGGCCAAGGGTGGCAATGTCTCGCTGACCAAGGAGGCGCCGGGCCTGACCGCCGTCATCGTCGGTCTGGGCTGGGACGTGCGGACCACCACCGGGGCCGACTACGACCTGGACGCGAGCGCACTGCTCTGCAACGCGCTCGGCAAGGTGGTCTCGGACCAGCACTTCGTCTTCTTCAACAACCTGCGCAGCCCCGAGGGGTCGGTCGAGCACAGCGGCGACAACCTGACCGGTGGCGGCGACGGCGACGACGAGCAGATCAGGGTCGACCTCGACGCGGTGCCGGCCGGGGTGGCCAAGGTGGTCTTCCCCGTGTCGATCTACGACGCCGACGCCCGCCTGCAGAGCTTCGGCCAGGTCCGCAACGCGTTCATCCGGATCGTCAACCAGGCCAACGGCCAGGAGATCGCCCGGTACGACCTCTCCGAGGACGCCTCGACCGAGACCGCGATGGTCTTCGGCGAGCTGTACCGCAACGGCGCCGAGTGGAAGTTCCGCGCCATCGGCCAGGGGTACGCCTCCGGCCTGCGCGGCATCGCCACCGATTACGGCGTCAACGTCTGAGACGCCGGCGCCACCCCCGGACCGTCGGCGCGCCGGTCCGGGGGTGAAACACGGTGACATTCAGGGGTTCTGACGCCCAGTCGGTGGACGACCGAGCGCATGGCCGCCGAACCCGCCCGTACCGGCGACCTGTTGGCGCCACCACGCGGTCATCGCGCCCTCGTCCATGGCCGCCCAGTCGGGCGCCCCGGTCACCTGGGCCCGCCCGAGCCGTCGGCCGACCTCGACCATCTCCCGCCCCACCGTGCCGCGTTCGCGGTCGTACGCGGGCAGCAGCTCCGCCCAGGAGTCCGCCGCCCGCCAGGCGTCCTCGAAGGCGCAGGCGTCCTGCACGGCCTTGACCGCGCCGCTGGTGTTGTGCGGGCGGACGACGGTGGCCGCGTCCCCGGCGAGCAGCAGGCGCCCGGCGGTCCGGCGCGGCGCCGCGAGGTCGTAGATCGGCTGGATGAAGGTCCGCTCGCGGGGGGAGAGCGCGACGACCCCCGCCCAGTAGGAGGGCAGGTGGCGCTCGGCCAGCTCGGCCAGTTCCTCGAACTGCCCGCCGGTGAGCGCGCCGGCCGGGACGCTGGTCGGGTCGCCCGGCCGCAGCCAGGCCGGGGTCGGCGCGTAGAAGACGAAGTTGACCTGGGTGGAGCCCGGGGTCAGGCCGGGTATGCGGTAGAGCACCACCTGGCCGCCGGGGTAGCAGACCGTGATCACCTCGTGCTCCGGCCAGAGTGCCGCGCCGCCGGGCAGCCCGTCCAGCAGCCGGGCGTCGAAGCTGCCGCGCCAGCAGACATAGCCCGCGTACTCGGGCCGGGCCTCGGGGCAGACGGCCTCGCGGACCACCGACCGGTACCCGTCGGCGCCGATCACCAGGTCGTACGGCTCGCGTCCGCCGGCCGCGCCGGTCACCCAGGCGTGGTCGGTGCCGGTGCCCGGGGCGCCGGCACCGGAGGCGCCGTTCCCGACGGCGGGGACGGCCTCGCCGAGCCGGAACTCCACACTGTCCGGGGTGCGTTCGCGCAGCGACTGCCACAGCACGCCCCAGTGGTAGGAGCGGAACGGCATCCCCTGCGCCCAGAGCAGCCGTCCGCGCGGTCCGCCCCCGCCGTCGGGATCGCGCGCCAGCCAGTGCCGTTCGGTCAGCCGGTGCCACCGCATGCCGTCGTCGAGGTGGCCGGCGCCGGCCAGTTCGACGAAGCGGTCCTCCAGGACGCAGAGGCCGACGCCGCGGTCCTCCAGCCGGCCGGGGCTGCGCTCCAGCACGACCACCCGCTCCGCCCCGCCCCGGGCGGCCGCCCGCGCGAACGCGCACCCCGCGATGCTGCCGCCGACCACGGCTATCGATCCGCCTCGCACAGTCGTCCCCTCCCCGGGGTTCCTTCGAACCCCCACCGGTCCCGGGGTTCCTCCGAACCCCCGCCGAGGAGGAACCCTACGCACATCCGGCCCCGAGCTGACGGGTGGTCAGGCAATTTCGGACGCGGCCGGGCGGGGCCGGCCGTCGTCCCCCGTAGGGCCGCGTTTATGCAACTAGTTGCATACTCGGCTCCACGTCCCCTACCGTGTGGTAACAACGAGCCGCCGCACGCCGCACAGGAGACGCCGATGAGCACCGACCCCCACCGGGCCCGGAAGCCGTACCCGCACCTGCTGAGCCCGCTCGACCTCGGCTTCACCACCCTCCCCAACCGCGTGATCATGGGATCGATGCACGTCGGCCTGGAAGAGGCGCCGAACGGCTTCGAACGGATGGCCGCGTTCTACGCCGAGCGCGCCCGCGGCGGCGTCGGCCTGATCGTCACCGGCGGCATCGCCCCCAACGAGGCCGGCCGGCCCTGGGGCGGCGGCGCCATGCTCACCACCGAGGCGGAGGCCGACCGGCACCGCGTCGTCACCGACGCCGTGCACGCCGCCGGCGGCCGCATCGCGATGCAGATCCTGCACTTCGGCCGCTACGCCTACCACCCCGACCTGGTCGCGCCCAGCGCCCTCCAGGCCCCGATCAGCCCGTACGTGCCGAACGCCCTCACCGCCGAGCAGGTCGAGCAGACGATCGAGGACTTCGTCCGCTGCGCCGCCCTCGCGCAGCGGGCCGGCTACGACGGCGTCGAGATCATGGGCTCCGAGGGCTACCTGATCAACGAGTTCACCGCCGCCGCCACCAACCACCGCGAGGACGAGTGGGGCGGCGCCTACGAGAACCGGATGCGCTTCCCGGTCGAGATCGTCCGCCGGGTCCGCGAGCGGGTCGGCCCCGACTTCATCCTGGTCTACCGCCTCTCCATGCTCGACCTCGTCCCCGGTGGCTCCACCCTCGCCGAGGTCGTCCGGCTCGCCCAGGCCGTCGAGGCGGCCGGCGCGACCATCATCAACTCCGGCATCGGCTGGCACGAGGCGCGGATCCCCACCATCGCCACCTCCGTCCCGCGCGGCGCCTACGCCTGGGTGACGAAGAAGGTGATGGGCTCGGTCGGCATCCCGCTCGTCACCAGCAACCGCATCAACACCCCCGAGATCGCCGAGCAGTTGCTCGCCGACGGCTGCGCCGACCTCGTCTCGCTGGCCCGCCCGCTGCTCGCCGACCCCGACTTCGTCGCCAAGGCGCGGGGCGACCGCTCCGCCGCCATCAACACCTGCATCGGCTGCAACCAGGCCTGCCTGGACCACACCTTCAGCGGGCAGATCACCTCCTGCCTGGTCAACCCGCGCGCCTGCCACGAGACCGAACTCGTCCTCGCACCGACCAAGCGGCGCAAGCGGATCGGCGTCGTCGGCGCCGGCCCGGCCGGGCTCGCCTTCGCCGTCTCCGCCGCCGAACGCGGCCACGGCGTCACCCTGTTCGACGCCGCCGACACCGTCGGCGGCCAGCTGAACGTGGCCCGGCGGATCCCCGGCAAGGAGGAGTTCGACGAGACGCTGCGCTACTACCGCACCCGGCTGGCCGAGTTGGCGGTCGAGCTGCGTCTCGGCGCACTGGTCGACGCGGAGCGGCTCGCCGCCGAGGGCTTCGACGAGATCGTCCTCGCCACCGGCGTCACCCCGCGCACCCCGGCCGACCTCCCGGGCATCGACCACCCCAGCGTCGTCGGCTACCTGGACGTGCTGCGCGACGGCGCGCCCGTCGGCGAGCGGGTCGCCGTCCTCGGCGCGGGCGGCATCGGCTTCGACGTCGCCGAGTACCTCACCGACCAGGGCGACGCCGCCAGCCTCAACCCGCCGGTGTTCCACCGCAAGTGGGGCATCGACCCGGAGTACCGCGAGCGCGGCGGCCTCACCCGCCCCGAGCCGCCCCGCCCCCCGCGCAGCGTCCACCTGATGCAGCGCAAGGCCACCAAGGTCGGGGCGGGCCTAGGCAAGACCACCGGCTGGATCCACCGCACCGAGCTCAAGCACCGCGGCGTCACCATGGTCGCCGGCGCGAGCTACGAACTGATCGACGACGCCGGCCTGCACTTCGTCGTGGACGGCGAACGGCAGCTCCTGCCCGTGGACACCGTCGTCCTCTGCACCGGCCAGGAACCCCGCCGCGACCTGGACGCCGCCCTGCGCGAGCTCGGCATCACCCCCCACCTGATCGGCGGCGCCGACGTGGCCGCCGAACTCGACGCCAAGCGCGCCGTGAAGCAGGGCACCGAACTGGCCGCCACGATCTGACGGGGGCGGGTGCTCCGGTGGGATCTAGGATCGGGGCATGTCCCTGCCGCACGCCATCCTGACCGCCCTGCTGGAGAAGCCGTCCTCGGGGCTGGAGCTGACCAGGCGGTTCGACAGGTCGATCGGGTTCTTCTGGTCCGCCACCCATCAGCAGATCTACCGGGAGCTCGGCCGGCTGGAGACGGCCGGGCTGATCCGGGCACTCCCGCAGGACGGTCCGGCGCGGGGGCAGAAGAAGGAGTACGACGTCCTGCCCGCAGGCCGCGCCGAGCTCGAACGGTGGACGGCCGGCGGGGACGACCCGAAGGCCGTCCGCGAGCCGCTGTTGCTGCGGCTGCGCGCGGCGGCGGTGGTCGGCACGGCCGGGCTCGACGCCGAGCTGGCCCGCCACCTCGCGCTGCACCGTGCGCAGTTGGCCGACTACCGGGAGATCGAGCGGCGGGACTTCCCGTCGGGCCGGGCGGCGGAGGGTGGCCGGCCCGCTGAGGGCGACGAGCCGGCCGACGGGGACCGGCTGCGGCACGCCGTACTGCGGGCCGGAATCGGGCTGGAGTCCTTCTGGGTGGAGTGGCTCACCGAGACCCGGGCCGCCCTGCCCGCGGACCCGTCCCGACCTGGCCTCCCTACGGCCTGACCTGCGACGATGCCGCGTGGGCGGGCGCGGCCGCAGGCCCGGTGGGACACTGAGTGCCTGTCCCTGCCCGACTCCCGATCGGGGGCCGTATGTCTCACCCGAGGCCTCTCCTCGCCCTCACCGCCGCAGCCGTGGTCACCGTGCTCACCTTCGGGGCGGCCGGTATCGCCACCGGCTCCGCGGCCCCGTCGGCCGTGACGATCCGGGCGGCCGCGCCGGCCGGCCAGCTCCCCACGGCCGACCAGCTGAAGGCGGCCCTGCTGAGCAACACCGAACTCGGCCCGAACTTCTCCGAAGTCCCGGTCGCCGACAGCCCGACGGCGGCGGGCGGCGCCTCCCCGGTCGCCGGCTGCGACGCGCTCCGCGCCCTGCTGAACGGGAACGAATCCGGGCCGTCCTCTCAACTGCCGCACCAGGAGATCGAGTTCGACGGCCCCGACGGCAACCCGATGCTGACCGAGTCGCTCACCGCCGAGGACGCCACCCAACTCACCAGCGACCTCACCGTGGTGTCCGACGCGTTCACCGACTGCCACAGCCTCACCTTCAACGACGGGACCGACGCCTCCGTGACCTTCACCGTCACCCCCGTCACCCTGGGCGACCGCAAGGACGCCCCCGCCGTCCGTCTCGACGGCACCCTCGCCGGCGTCCCGCTCAGCGGCTACCTCGCGGTCGAACGCTTCGGCACCGTCGCCCTCTCCTACGGCTTCTACCAGCGCGACGACCCCTCCTCCCAACTCGCCTCCCTCTACTACCGCGCCGCCGTCGCCAAGGCCGAACGCACCCTCGGCACCACCGCCGGCACCGCCACCGCCCCACCCGCCTCCGTCTGACCCCCTCGACAACGCCGAACGGCCCCCTCCCGAGCACCACTCGGAAGGGGGCCGCACGCGTGCGCCTCGGGGCTCAGCGCGTCTGAGCCTCGAAGTACCAGCGCTGGTTCGGAGCGCCGTTGCACTGCCAGACCCCGAGCGCGGCCCCGTTGCCGGTGTTCCACCCCGGCAGTTCGAGGCAGGTGGCGGAGTCCGGGTTGTACAGCGAACCGTCGTACTGCCGCACCCAGGTCTGCGTCGTGGGGTCACCGCAGGTCTGGACCGTGACGCTGCTGCCCCAGTGCGCGGGCTTGTCCTCGGTCCCGAGGCAGCGATCGGCGCCCGGAACCTTCAGCTGGTTCTTCTCGGTCAGCGTGAAGTGCTGGTTGTCGCCGTTGTAGCAGTCGTGTACGGCGGCATAGGCACCGAGACCGCCGCCCCAGTTGTCGACGCACTTGCCGGGGCTGTAGGCGCTGTGGATCTGCACACTGGCGGCGGTGGTGGCCAGGGTGTTGACCTGCTGGTCGGTCAGCGCGTACGGGTAGAGCCGGACGTCGCTGATCGCGCCGCTCAGTCGATCGCTGGGGCCGGGGTAGCGGGAGGTGACATCGCCGCCGATGTTCACCGTGCCGTTGGTCTTCCAGACTCCGGGGATGTTCGCGGAGCCCGCCGCCCGGCCGTTGACGAAGAGCGTCGCGACACCGGTGCCGGCGTTGTACGTCCCCACCAGGTGGGTCCAGACACCGGTCAGCGGCGACGGCCGAGCTCCGTCGTCCACCACCGCGTAGTAGGTGCCGGTGTGGTAGTTGTCCGATTCCGGGAAGACGAAGGCCCACTTGCCGAACTGGGCCGAGTACTGGAGGTAGAAGGGGCTCCGGTCCTGGCCGGCCAGCGAGACGACGGTCTGGTAGTCGTTGGTGTTGTCGAGCTTCACCCAGGCGGCCACTGTGTAGCTCTGCGTGGTGTCCAGACCGGGCTTCTCGGTGGTCGGGCCCACCGGAGCGGTCGACCGGTAGACCTTGGTGCCGTCGAAGGCGGTGGCCTTGTTGGCCGCACCGTTGTGATCGGTGGTGCGCGCGATGTTCTCCTTCGGGTACAGCGCGTTGGTGTCACCGGTGTCGCCGCCGCTGCGGCCGTCCAGCGCCCACCAGAGCGGATTCACCCCGGTGTCCCCGATCGTCTCGGGGCCGACCTGCCAGGCGAAGCCGGCGTTGGCGGTGCCAGGGTCGGTCGTCTGTCCCCACCACACGTCGATCCGGCCCTCTGCGGTCTTGCCCCAGAGGGTCGGGTGGCCGGATCCGGTGAGGTCACCGTCGGAGCCCAGGACCGGCCAGCCGTCCACCGGCACCGCGCCGATCTTCGCGGTGGTCGCGATCTGGGTCAGCGTCGGCACCGTCAGGGGTGCACCGTTGTCATCGAGGACCGGCTGGCCCTGGTCGTTGGTGGCGACCACCGTACCGGTGGTGAAGGTGTAGGCGAACAGGTCGCCCTGTGCCCCGTCGGCGGCCGTCCGCAGGTTGCGCGCCCACAGGCCGGGGCGGCCCTGCTTCGCCCAGTCGCCGGGGGTGATGAGCTCCTTGTCCTTCCACCCGGAGGCTGCCAGCCGGACCGGCTTGCCGAGGGTGTTGGTCCCGGTGGCGGGGTAGAACCAGAGCGCGGCGTCCGCCCCGTTGTCGGTGCTCTCGACGGTGAGCAGGCCGGTCCTGTTCTTGAACTTCAGGCCGGCGTCGAGGTCGGTGTGCACCGGGTCCCCCAGAGCGGCTATCCGCAGGGTGGTGGACCAGTTCGCGGCGTTGTAGCCGGCCGCCGTGTACCAGGCGCAGGTCTCCGTCGCCGTCACCACGCACTGCGGTTTGGTGAGTTTGGCCTTCGAGTTGATCCGTCCGACGACGTTGTCGTTGTTGGGGTTGCCGTAGACCCAGAGGTTGGTGTCCCCGGGAGCGTGGGCGATGACGTCGTCCACGTTGTGCCCACCGGTCAGGGTGCCCCGGTGGGTGAGCTGGATGTTGTTCCAGCCCTGCCCCGTCGGCGAGTCCGCCGCCGTGGCGGCGACCGCCACGGCCGGACTGGTGGCGTGGGGGTTCCCGGGTGCGTTGTAGGTGCGCAGGTAGCCGGACTGGTCCGGGGTGAGGATGTCCGGTGCGCTGTCACCGGTGAGGTCGCCGAAGGCCGGCGGAGGTCCGTCCGGATTCCACGGGACGTAGAAGGCGTACTGGGCGATCGGCGACACGTTGCTCGCGTTGTCCATCACCTGGAGGTAGAGGATGTTGGTCCCCCAGTGCGTCGGAAGGACGCCGATGCCGCCTTGGGGGAACGAGGCGCCGCAGGACCAGCCCGCGCCCGCCAGCTGTGGGTTCCACGACCAGCGGGCACAGACCAGACCGGAGGGGGAACCGCCGTTCGGCGCCGCGTCGGCCGCGGTGAACGGGACGACGCCCCACTCACCGGAGCGCTTCTTGGAGACCTGGCCGTTGCCGGAGGGCGGGAACTGGTTCGCCAGGTCGGCCTCGGACAGCTGGCTGTAGACGTTCGGAACGCTCAGTGTCGGCGGCGTGAGGTCGATGCCGAACCGGCAGGTGGGCGTCGAGTCGGACTTCGCGTCGATCAGGGTGTCGTAGGACTGGGCGCCCCACCCGTAGACGTGGCCGTCCGTGAGCACGGCGGGCGGCACCGGGAAGCCGGCGACCCCTCCGTTGGGGACCTCCTCCGAGTTGCCGCTCGCCACGTCCGGCGCGCCGGGCAGTGAGTAGTCCCAGATGTGGGTCCAGGACCTGAGCGTGTTCTGTATCGGGCTGTGCACGTTGACGTTCAGCGAGACGTTGCCGTTGAACCCGGCCGAGGAGTTCATCCAGCCCAGAGAGGAGCCGTCGCAGCCCTGGTTGGTGGTCCGGGGATCGGCGGTGCTGGGGGCCGGCCAGGCGTTCGGGTTGGTGGGGGTCTCGGGGTAGCGGTCGTACTCGACCACGACGACCGGCCGGTAGTCCATCCGCTTGAACGCGAGCTTGTTCTGCTCGTCCCGGGCGAAGAGGCCGAAGGTCAGCGAGTCCCGCGACGGTGCGTAGTTCTGGTAGGCGGAGGTGACGTCGTAGTCGAACTGGAGGTTGTCATGGCAGCCGTTGCCGCCGGATCCGGCCACGTCGGCGGAGCCGACCCGGTCGCCGACGACTGCCGGGGGGGTGGACCAGGTGGTCCCGTTGTCGATCCCCCCGGTCAGGTACAGGTCCACCGGGTACTTGTTGGTGCAGGAGTGGTCGGCGGACTCGTACTCCCAGACCGACATGGTCGCCCGGTGGATGAAGATGTCGTTGTACCAACGGGTGTCGAACTGGAAGTAGGAGCGTTCGACGCCCTTGACGGTCTGGTACCCCTGGTAGCCCACGCCGGGGTGGTCGTACTCCTGGCCGGTGGCAGTCGTCTTCAGGTAGTTGGAGTCATAGGGGTGGCCCGCCTGCGTCCACGTCCAGGCATTTCCCTCGCGCCGGTCGTACTGCCAGACCGGGTCGATGAACCAAGGGCCCTGGCCCTGGCCGAGGACGGACCGGTCGGGGACCACCTCGATGCCGTCCGCGGTGGCGGTGGTGGCCATGGTGGCGACCTTCGCGTCGATTCCCGGCCCGTCCGCGGTGCTCGTCCGGGGCGACTTTCCGGGCGGGCCGGGGTCCGCGCCGTCCACGCCTGCGGCGGCCTGCGCCGACTTGCCGGCCGGGGGAGCGGCCGCGGTGGAGCTGTCCCAGATCCGGGGAGCCGGAGCATGCCAGGCGACGGTTCCGTCCGTCGCGCTCGCGGTGAGGTTGTTGGCCGCGTCGGCCTTCACCGTCACACCCTTGGTGGTGGTGCCGAAGCGGACCTTCTGGAGCTTCGGGTCGGCCGCCGCCTCGGGGGTCTTGACGATGAGGACGGTGCTGAGACCGCCGGTGGCGGACGCGGTCACCTTGAGGTCGACGCCGGGGGCGACCTCCGGGTAGACGAGGCCGTCGCCGTCCTCGTCCACGGTGGGTGTGGTGAGCGGGAACGGCGACTGGATGGCGAGCGTCTCGCCCGCCGGGCTGCTCAGCGTGCCGAGCGGTCCGGGGCCGCCGCCCGAGAGATGGACGCCGGACGCCGCGACCCTGGGCCGGTACCCGCCCGCCGGGTCGGCGACGAGGGTCGCGTCGAGCTTCGCCCAGGTGCCGTCCGGCTGCTTCGCCCGCTGCTGGTCGGCGTGCTGGCTGCGGGAGAGGTGTCCCTGCGGGGTGGCGACGGTCTCGCTGAACGCATCGGTCAGCTCCGGCACCGGGACGGGCTTTCCGGTCGCCTTGGCGCGGGCGGCCGCTCTGTCGGCGGCAGCGGACACGGTCTTCTCGTCGGCCCGCTTGGCGTCGGCCTCGGCCATGATCGCGGAGAGGCCGGGCGAGGAGCTGGTGGGCGAGGCCGGTGTCGGCGCGGAGGCCGGTGCGGCGAAGGCGACCGGTGCCACCGAGGTCAGGGCGAGGAGAAGGCCGACGGCAGCGGCGACGGACCGCCGGGACGAGTGGTCGGAAGAGCGCGCGCCGGAGCGAGCTCCGGGCGGAGCGGCAGGCATGGTGAGTCCCCCACGGAAGTGTCGGATCAGCTGCGCATGGAAGATCTGTGAAGCTCACGCGCAGAGGCTGCTAGCAAGCTGTCGCAGAGGGTGACGGTTCGTCAACCGATTATTCGTACGGGTGTCCGATTTGCAGAGTGGCTCCCGATTACTCACCGTGTGAGGTCCATCACTCAGGTGATAGGTCGACAATTTGCTCGACCGGAGGGCAGTCGAGGGCCTAGCCTCCGCCACAGTCATCCATCCGTACCCGATGCGTGGTGCGGTTGAGCCTGTGGGGGGTCGAGGTGTCAGTTCGTCATGTCCGTTTCTCCTGGCTGATCGGGAGGGGGAGTCCGTCACCGGGGAGGCGGAAATCCCGGGTGGCCCTGGTGAGTTCGCTGGCGATCCTGGGCGCCCTGGTCTCGCCGATGGCGCCGGCACTCGCCGCGCCGTCGGCGGACGGGAACAAGGACCGGATCTGGTCGCCGCCGAACACCCCGCTGCCGAAGACGGCATCGGTGCCCGGCAGGGCCGAGAAGCCCAAGGTGGTGCCGCCGGCCACCGGTTCGCCGAACTGGGTCCCGCCGAAGGCGCCGCCGCCGGCTCCGCACGGTGCCGCACTGGCGACACTGGATACGGCTCCGCCCGCGGGTTCTGTCACGACGCGTACGGATGCGGGCGGTGCCGAGGTCCGCGAGCCCGCCGCCGGCGCGTCCCGGCAGGCGGGCGACCTGCCGATCTGGCTCGCGCCGCTGGCCCCGGACGCGGCCGCGACGAAGGGCGCGGAGAGCGCTGCCGCCGGTGACACGGCGGCGACCGCGACGTCCGTTCGCGTGGACGTGGCGGAGGCCAAGGCGGCCGACGGGCTCGGCGTGCAGGGCACCCTGCTGGCACTCTCCCGCAGCGGGCGGGCCGAGGCGGCCAAGGTCCGCGTGGCGCTCGACCTCGGCGGCGTCGGATTCGGCGGTGACTTCGCCGAGCGGGCGCGCCTCGTCTCGCTGCCGGCCTGTGCGCTGACCACACCCGAGGTGCCGAGCTGCCTGGTTCGCACCCCGGTGCCGTCCCACTACGACAGGCAGGCCAAGCGGCTGATCGCGGACGTCGAACTGCCGCCGGTGGAGGGATCACTGGCGGCGCAGGAGCAGAGCGCGGCGAAGTCTGCCGCAGCGGCGACGTCGGCAGTGATGACACCGCTGGCACCGATGGTCCTGGCGACCGAGGGCACACCCTCCAGTGGTACGGGCACCTACAGCGCGACCTCGCTCTCGTCGAGCCAGGCGTGGACGGCCGGAAGCTCGTCGGGCTCGTTCAGCTACAGCTACCCGATCCAGTCGCCGCCGACCCTCGGCGGGGCGGCACCTCAGCTCGCACTCGGCTACGACTCCGCCTCGGTGGACGGCCGGACGGCCTCCACCAACTCCCAGGCCTCGTGGATCGGTGACGGCTGGGACCTCAGCTCCGGGTTCGTGGAGCGCTCCTACAAGGCGTGTGCCAAGGCCGGGATCGCGGGATCCGGCGACCAGTGCTGGGGCGGCGCCAATCTGACGCTGTCGCTCGGCGGCCACTCCGGTGAACTCGTCCCGCACGACGCCTCGTGCGTGAACACGGACACCCGGTTCGAGCAGTCCAAGTGCGCCTGGCGGCTGAAGAACGACGACGGTACCAAGGTCGAGTTCCTCACCGGCGCCGCCAACGGCACCTGGAACGAGTCGTACCTGAAGGTCACCGACACCTCGGGCACGGTCTACTACTTCGGCCTCAACCAGGTGCCCACCATAGCGGGCGCGCCGAGCCGGACCGGGCCGGAGAGCAAGTCGGCCTGGACGGTGCCGGTCTACTCGCCGAACGCCGGTGACCCCTGCTACGACTCGGCCAAGGGCAAGGGCTCCTGGTGCCAGATGGCGTGGCGCTGGAACCTCGACTACGTCGTCGACACGCACCACAACCTGACCACCTACACCTACGCACCCGAGACCAACTGGTACGCGCGAGGTGGCGGTCAGAACCCGGGCGCGGGGGTGAATACCCAGTACACCCGTGGCGGCACGCTCGCCTCGATCGGCTACGGCCAGCTGGATGCGGACCAGATCGCCGCCGGCGGCAGTTACCTGCCCGCTTCGAAGATCGAGTTCGAGACGGGGGAGCGGTGCCTCGGCGCTGCCTGCGACCCGTCGCAGCGCACCTCGGCGAACGCCACCAACTGGCCGGACGTCCCGCTGGACAAGCAGTGCGCCCAGTCGGGAGTCTGCTCCAACTCCGGTCCGAGCTACTGGTCCACCAAGTGGCTCAACACGATCACCACCAAGGTCCGTTCCGGCGGTTCGTACCGTCCGGTGGACAGCTACCAGCTCGCCCACAGCTTCATGAAGCCGCAGAACTCGACCGAGGACACCGCGATCCCGTGGCTGGCGTCGGTCCGCCGGGTCGGTAAGGACACGTTCAACAGTCCTGAGGAGAAGGGCCTCCCGGAGGTCACCTTCGCCAGCGCGTTGCTGCCCAACCGCGTCGACGGCCTCGTCCCGGCGCGCCCGCGGTACAACCGTCCGCGCATCGAGGTCATCACCACCGAGACCGGCGGGACCATCTCCGTCAAGTACGCGCTCGACTCGTGCTCGCGCACCGCCGGCCGGATGCCGGCGTCCGCCGACAGCAACACGATGAGCTGCTACAACGTGAAGTGGTACGACACCGGCATCAAGGCGACCGCCGATGACTGGTTCCTGCGCTACCCGGTCGAGAGCGTCACCGTGGACCCGAACGGCAACCTCGTCCAGGGCTCGGTCCCGAAGACCACCAGCTACACGTACGGCAAGGCCGCGTGGCACCGCAACGACGGCGCCCTGGTCGACTCCGACTATCGGACGTGGGACCAGTTCCGCGGTTACGCCAGCGTGACCGCCGTGACGGGCTCCGGTACGGACGGCGCCAGGTCGAAGTCCGCCACGTTCTACTACCAGGGCATGGACAACGACCTCAAGGCGAACGGCTCGCCGAAGACCGCGAGTGTGACCGGTCCGAAGAGCGGTGCCCAGGCCGACAAGGACTGGCTCTCGGGCCGGGTGCTGGAGTCGGACAGCTACACCGACGCCGACGCCGCGGATCCCGTCGGCTACACGGTGAACACCAGCTCCGGAGAGGCCTCGACCGCCACGCACAAGCGCACCGGCCTGCCGGACCTGGAGGCCCGCTACGCGGCCACCACGTCGACCGCCGTCAGTACGGTGAAGACCACCGGTGGCACCCGCACCACCTCCACGGTGACCAAGACCGACAAGGACCACAACAACCGGGTCAAGTCCTCGCTCAGCACCGCCGATGGGACCCCTGACATCTGCACCCGCACCGATTATGCGGTTGCGAGCAACCCGCAGATGACGGGGCTGGTCGCGGAGGTGCTGACCGTCTCCGGCGCCGATGCCTGTGCCGCCACGGCGACCGCGGCCAACACGGTCTCCGGTACCCGCGCCTTCTACGATGGCGCTGCCTACAAGGTGGCGGGCGACAAGGGCGAGGCCACCGGCAGCCAGGTGCTCGACCGCTATGACGGCTCGGGTACGGCCCAGTACGTGACCAGTGGTGCCAGCACTTACGACGCGTACGGCCGCGTGGCCACCGTCACCGACCCGACGGTCTCGGACGCTTCGAACCCCAACGGAGCGGTGGCGACCACCTCGTACAGCTCGGCCAATCCGGGCGAGCTGCCGAACCGTACGGTGACCGGGACCCCGGCGCCGGCCGGCGCTCCGGACGCGGGCGGCCGGCGTGAGACCACGGTGACGGTGAACCCGGCCCGAGGGCTGCCGATCACCACGACCGATCCCAACGGCCGCAAGGTCTCCCAGTCCTATGACGCACTGGGCCGCCTCAAGGCCGTCTGGACGCCTGGCCGGGACACGACCCTGAGTGCCAACTTCACCTACGACTACGCGGTCAACGGCACCACCGCACCGTCCACGATCAGCAGTAGAACGCTGCGATCCAGTGGCCAGTACGGCACCGCGACGCAGATCATCGACGGCCTCGGCCGGGTGATCCAGACGCAGAACCCTCCGGCAATCTCCGCCTACCACGGGCGTCTGATCACCGACACCTTCTACGACTCGCAGGGCCGTGCCAACCAGGCCTACAACACCTACTACGAGGACACCAACGGGCCCGGCACGGTCCGGTGGACCCCGGACGGTGCGATGGTGCCGAACCGGACCGCCACGCAGTTCGACGGCATGGGCCGCCCGGTCAGTACCCAGTTCATCGCCCTCGGTGTTCTGCAGTCGACCACCACCACCGCCTACCCGGGCGCCGACCGGGTCGACGTGAGCCCTCCCGCCGGGGCCACCGCGACCAGCACCGTCACCGACGGTCGTGGCCGTACGTCCCAGCTGTGGCAGTACCGGACGCCGGGCGCGACCGGCAACCCGGCCGACGCGGACGTCACCACCTACACCTACACGCCGAGCGGCTCGGCCGCGACGCGGGTGGATTCGGCGGGAAACACCTGGAGCTACGGCTACGACCAGCGCGGCCGCCAGGTCCGCGCCGACGACCCGGACACGGGTGTGTCCACCCGCAGTTACGACAGCGCGGGCCGGCTCGCGTCCACGACCGACGCGCGCAACCAGACCGTCGCGCTCACCTACGACCTGCTCGGCCGCAAGACCGGTACCTACAACGGCACGGTCGCCCCAGCCAACCAGTTGACCGGCTACACCTACGACACCGTGGCGAAGGGCCAGGCGGCATCGTCGACCCGGTACGTGGGCGGTGCGAGCGGTGCGGCGTACACCAAGAGCGTCACCGGGCTGGACGTGGCCTACCGGCCGACCGCGACCACCGTCACGCTTCCCGGTAGTGAGGTCGGCAGGACCGGTCAGGCGACCTTCGGCTACCAGGCGGTCTACGACGAGATCACCGGTGCGCTGATCTCGGAGAGCCGCGCCGCAGCCGGAACCCTGGCCGACGAATGGATCACCTACCACTACGAGGACTACGGGCTGCTGCACGATATGGGCGGTGCCGGGACGACCTACCTCCGCCAGTCCGACTGGGACGCCTACGGGCGTAGCATCCGTTCCACGATGAACCCGTGGGGCACCCAGATCGTCGCCACCAACACCTACGACGAGCCGACCGGCCGTCTGCTGAACCAGTACGTCGACAAGCAGACGGCAGGGACCGGCTCCGTACAGAACACCGCGTACGCCTACAACCAGGCCGGCCAGATCACCGCGATCAGGGCGATCCCGAACAACCTCCCGGCCGCGACCGACCTGCAGTGCTTCAGCTACGACTACCTGGGCCGCCTCACCACCGCGTGGAGTGACACCGGGCAGCTCAGCCAGCCGACTCCGTCGCTCGGCGGACAGGGGTCCTGCGCCAACTCGACGCCCACCAGCGGTGCCACCGCGCCCGCGAAGACCACCGTGGGAGGCAGTGCCGCCTACTGGCAGGAGTACGGCTACGACCTGGCCGGCAACCGCACCAAGCTGGTCAATCATGACCCGGCCGGCGACCCGGGCAAGGACCTGAAGGTCGATCAGACCTTCCCGGCCCCGGGCGCCCGGAACACGCCCACCGCCGCAGCCGGCACGGGTGGCGGCACCGGTGGTCCGCACGCGCTCGCAACCGGTAAGTCCACCTTCGGCGTCGCAGTCGGTGTGCAGGGAACGGACGAGTACGACGCGGCCGGCAACACCACGAAGACCAACAACCCGGGCGGCAGCAAGGACCTCAAGGCGGGGCTCGTGCTCAACTCCGGTGAGTCGGTGCGCTCCAACAGCGTCCAGCTCGCCATGCAGCCGGACGGCAACCTGGTCCTCAGCTCGCTGCGCACCGGGAAGGCGATCTGGTCCACCAACACCCAGGACCACCCGGGTGCCTGGGCGACCATGCAGGACGACGGCAACTTCGTCGTCTACGACCCGCAGCGCGTCCCGCTCTGGTCCTCCAAGACCTGGGTCGGCAACAACAGCGGCTACTTCGCCAAGGTGCAGGACGACGGCAACTTCATCGTCTTCACATCGAGCTGGCAGGCCAAGTGGAGCAGCTCCACCTGGAACGCCGTCGATGCCGCCAACGCCACCACACTGACCTGGGACGTCGAGGGCAAGCTCGCCTCACTCACCCAGGGCTCGGCCACCACGTCGTACCTCTACGACGCGGACGGCAACCAGCTCGTGCGCCGCAACCCGGGCAAGGTGACGGTCAACCTCGGTGGCGGCGACGAACTCTCGTACGACACCAGCACCGGGACCAGCACCGGTGCGCGCTACTACAGCATCCCCGGCGGAATCACCCTGGTCCGCGAGGGCCCGGGCAAGCTGGCCTACCAGTTCTCCGACCACCACGGCACCAGCTCCCTGTCCATCGAGTCCGCGACCACCAACGAGACCCGCCGCACCTTCGACCCCTTCGGCGCCACCCGCGGCCCCGGCTCCCTCGCCACCCCCTGGTCCGGCGACAAGGGCTACGTCGGCGGCCTCAAGGACGACGCCACCGGCTTCACCAACCTGGGTGCCCGCCAGTACCAGCCGGGCACCGGCCGCTTCCTCAGCCCCGACCCCATCCTCGACGCCGGCGACCCTCTTCAGTGGAACGCCTACGCCTACAGCAACAACAACCCGGTCAACCGCTCCGACCCCAACGGCCTCAAGTCCGAGGAGTGCGGCACGCTGTATGACTGCGGATCGGCCGGCACCATCACGATGAAGAACGCGGCGGAGACAACGGCGAATTACGTTCCCGCGGCGGCGATCTCGCGAAACGAAGAAGCATCACGGCAGGTCTTCGACGTTCCTGTGCCATCGAGGAGAGGAGGGCGCCCGGCTCGAGGGGAATCCTCCAACACCAAGTCCGAGCCTACGTGCAGTTCCTATCTTGCGCTGAATGGCGGGTGTTCTGTCGGCCGAAATCTCTCCGATGAGCCGGGAGTTCCAGGATTTCTCGACGGATTCCGGAGTGAGATCCGAAATGCAGCTGCCGAATTCGGTATCAGCAAGACGGTTCTTACTGCCTTGATTATGCAGGAAGGGCGGGGAAGGCAAGCCCTCGCAGGTGCTCCGATCATTGGTGATCTGTTTAGGGAAGTAGAAACTACATCCATCAGCGGTGACACGATCGGGATTGGCCAGATGCGCCCAGATCTAGCCGCTTCACTACTGAAGTCCTACTATGGCCGAACGGTGACCGAGGCCCAGGCCAGGTCTATTCTTGCGCGCGATGACAAGATGGCAATCAGGCTGGCGGCGGCTAATTTGCGGGATTTGAAGAACAAGTACTCGCTGTCTGACTCGGCTGCATATGTGGGATATTCGATGAATGGTGCGGGGATTTCAGAATGGAAGGCCGGAAAGAAGGATTCGGTTCCAATGGGGTTCGAAAGGGAGTATGGATTTGCTCACAAATTTGATCTTGCAGAGAAGTTTTGGGGCTGATTGATGCGAATGTCTAAGAAGCGAGCTCTAGCCGGCCTCCTTGCTGCCCTGGCGGTAGTGACTGCCGTCATTGTCGCCCTGGTTGCTACTTCTGGTGGTGCGCTAACGGTCCCCTCGGTCGACCGCAGGGTCGTTGTGGATGGGCGTGTAGAAATAGCTCATTCGAACACGACGAATCCGGCAGGCGCAGAAGAGTTCGAAATATCGTACCTTCTGCTTCCTTCAGCTGGGGTGCCGGCCGACGCGGTCGCGCTTGAGGTGTCCCGCCTGAAGGACAAGGGGTGGAAGGTCTCACAGGAGATGGGCGAAAGTGCATCGCTCCTGAGTCCGACTGGAAAGACTTTGGCGACAATCGTACGTGCAGAGGTCTTCCTTCGTAATCCAGCTGATGACAGAACGATTGAGCCTGTTCTGCAGAAGATGGGCAATAAGCTCCGAGAGAATCCCGGCGCCGTCGTAATTGCGCTTGAGCGAGTATCGCGCTAGCCTATTTGCCTTGGGTGCAGATGTTGCTCGCCCTTCGTAAAGGTTGACGGCGAGGGCGGGCGAAGATCCACAGCCATTGTTCCATGGTGATCCCGGCGGTGCCACTCTTTTCAGGCCAGTTGGACCGCCTGGTGCGGACTTGTTGACCAATCGGTTGAGGCCTGTGACGAGTACTTATCATGCTCGTCACAGGCCAAATCTGCAGGGCCAGTCAGGTCCGGGGGCCTCTGGCTCCTCTCGTCCCCCGGATTTGCGATGAAGAAGGCTTGAGAATTCAGGGACACCGGCGAGCTCGGGCGGTAGCAGTGGCGTTATGCTCGGCCCCGGCCGGCGATGCTTCCGGGGGACAGACTCTGGTGGGGATCGGCGGGGTCGTGAGGGTCGAGTTGGCGTGGAGTGCGTGGGAGCGCTGGTGGTGCTTCGGGTGTGCCGATCGTTCGGGTGGCTGGCGCTGTTCTGGCCTTTCGGCTCTGGTCGATCCGGGTGCCGTCCGGCTGCGCAGTGACGGCTTCGACCGATATGCCCCTGCGGTGACGCAGGGGCAATTTCATGAGGCGACTATCGCGAGCCTCTTGAGTGGTGACATGCAAGACAAGGTGGTGCCACGGGGGTGATCCGTTCGGTGTTCAAGTCTCGTGTCGGGCGAGTGATTTCGATAGCAGTTGCCGTGGTGGTCGTCACGGGGATCTTTCTATGGAATATTCCCCTGATGGGGCAGTGGCGGGTGGACAGGCCGGTTACGGGCTTTCTTCTTGAGTCACCGGTCTCTGAAGGGCCGTGGCAGAGGCAGGAAGATCGGGATCCCGGTGCTCCCTATATGCGGGGGCTGGACGAGCGGCAGGAACGTTCCTTCGTGCGAGATGCTTCGGATCCGTCGAAGGGGAGGGTGAGCCAGACGGTCATGCGGTTCGGTTCGCCGACGTGGGCGTGGCTCGTGTTCCGGTCCGGTGGCCTCAAGAGCCGGTACTCGCGCTATGGTCAGGTTGAACCGATCTCTGTGCCCGGCAGCCGGAGTGCCGATGATCAAGAATACGCCTGCCTTCTGTCGGAGGGTGCCGAATGCCAGAAGTGGGGTATGTGGCTGAGGTATGGACAGTATCTCGTCGAGGTCGTGGGTGTTGAGGAGTCATCGATTGACGGGGCCGCCGAGAGCATGCGGCAGCTGGCGGGAAAGGTCGATCTAGAAATGCGCGACTGACGTCGATACGTGTCGAATATCGGTCGGGTTCCTTCGTTGACCGCCCGCTCCCTTTTGGGGGCGGGCGGTCAACGGTGTTTTTACTCGGATGGTTCTGGGGCGGGCGAGTGCTGTGCCGGCGGGTTGTCGATGACGTACCGCGATGGGGGGCGACAGCACGGAAGTCGGCGTGGACGCGCATGCCGATCGCGTGGAGGTCGGCGCGCCAGTCTCCGGTGAGTGCCAGGCCGTGCTGGGCGCGGCCGATGAGTTCGTCGGCGACGGCCAGCAGCAGGTCGTCGGTGTCGTGGAAGTGCCGGCAGACCGCACTACAGTCGGGCTGGCGCGGGACGTCGACGCTCCGGGTCGTCGATTTTGATGCAGGGGGTTCCAGGATGAAGTTCGCAATGAAGCTTTCCGGTGCGTCTTTGCTCTGCGCATCGGTTGGCTCCTGGGGCGACATCCGCCGTGACGGCGCCGCGGCAAGCGACCACGTAGTGCCCGGAGCAGGCCCTTCCCGTCCGATGTTCGACGGGCTCCCCCGGCTCGGCGTGCAGGTCGCACGTCGAGCCGGTCGTCCGGTGCACCTGGCGGGCGTTGGCGACGTCGCTCTGGTGTCGGGTCGGACGGTCAGTGTTCGCGCCGCGACGGCGGTTGCTCCTCCTGCCCCCGCAGGCGGGCGGCTACGGCTTCGAGGAGGAGGTCGAGGGCGAAGGGGTAGCCGCTGCGGTCCATGTCGGTGATGAGGAGGGGGGCGGTGGCGGCGATGTTGGGGTGGGTGGCGGGGGTGAGGCGGCCGTAGCGGACGCGCCAGACGGCGAGGTCGGCGGCGCGGGCCGGGGGTGGGAGGGCGAGGGCGGCGGCGTCCTGGGCGGCGAAGGCGAGGGCCTGGTCGATGAAGGCGTGGTAGATCCGGACGGCGTCGTGGTCGGGGAACCCGGCTGAGCGGAGCACGCCGAGGATGGTCTCGACGGCCCGGGTCTCGTGGTCGCGCCCGGTGGTGCGGTGGGCGGCGAGCTGGGCGGCCTGGGGGTGGGCCAGGTAGGCGGCGTGGACGCGCATGCCGATCGCGTGGAGGTCGGTGCGCCAGTCGCCGGTGAGGGCGAGGCCGTGCTGGGCGCGGCCGATGAGTTCGTCGGCGACGGCCAGCAGCAGGTCGTCGGTGTTGTGGAAGTACCGGTAGACCGCGCTCGGGTCGGCGCCGAGTGCGGCGCCGAGGCGGCGGACGGTGAGGGCGGCCGCGCCGTGCTGGCCGATCAGCCGCAGGGCGGTGGCCACGATGACCTGCTCGGACAGCACCGTGCCCTGCTTGGTCGGTTTCCGGCGCCGCCGTTGCGGTTCGGGGACCACGCGTTCCGTCATGGCGGGGAGCCTAGGGCATCGCGCCTTATGACAACAGCATTGACGTGTGACCGGGGCGAGGCTTTCATGGCCGCCACGGCCAGGACAGCTACCGGCCGCCACCCCTTCCCCCCCACGATCAAGGCGGTGATCCGTTGGCAACGACGGTCAAGGACTCCGGCGACACCCCGAGAGCCGGCGCGCCCACCCCCGAGGGCCCGCTGCCCAAGTCCGTCGGCGTGGTCGGCGGCATCGTTCTCGCCGCCTCCAGCACCGCGGCGACCAGCAGCATCGGCATCGGGCTCGGCCTGATGGCGGGCGTCGTCGGCCTGCACCTGCCGGCGATCATGCTGCTGGCCTTCCTCCCGGTGCTCGGCATCGCCGGCGCTTACGGGCGGCTCAACCGTGTCGACCCGGACTCCGGCAGCAGCTACACCTGGGTCGGCCGGGTGCTCAACCCCTGGCTCGGTTTCCTCACGGGCTGGGTGAACACCGTCGGTACCGTGGTGTTCATGGCCTACACCACGACGGTGACCGGGTCGGCACTGATCCAGCTGCTCGGCCAGGCGCGGGTCCGCTCGGTCGCCGGCCTGCGGCTGGACGCGGACTCCACACTCCAGGCCACCCTGCTGGGCATGGTCGTCCTGGTGGCCGCCGCGCTGGTCGCGGTGCGCGGCCTGGAGCTCGCGGCTCGGCTGCAGAAGTACCTGCTGGTCTTCGAGTACGTCGTGCTGCTGGCCTTCTGCGGCTACGGCCTGTTCGCCGGCGACCAGCCGTTCTCGCTCGACTGGTACAACCCCTTCGCGATCCCGTCGGTGGACGCCCTCGCGCAGGGCATGGTGCTGGCGGTGTTCTGCTACTGGGGCTTCGAGTCGGTGTTCAGCATCGGCGAGGAGGTCCGCGAACCGGGCGACGCCTCGCGCGGCGGCTTCATCGCGCTGGCGGTGATGCTGCTGCTCTTCCTGCTCGCCGGGACGGCCTTCCAACGGGTGCTGCCGATGGAGGAGTTGGCGGACAACGGCGCGCACGGGCTGACGTACCTCGGCGAGAAGCTGGCCCGCCAGCCGCTGGCCGCGCTGCCGCTGATCGCGCTCACCTTCTCCGCCGTGGCCTCGCTGCAGGCCTCCGTCATCCCCACCGCCCGGGGCATGTACGCGATGGGCCGGGACGGCACGCTCGGCCCGGTCTGGACCCGGATCCACCCCCGCTACGGCACCCCCGCCGCCGGCACCCTGCTGATCTCGGGCGCCGCCATCCTGCTCGCGGTGCTCTCGCTGGTCATCCCGACCGTGAACGACCTGATCTCGGCGACGGTCAACGCGATCGGCATCGTGGTGGCGCTCTACTACGCGCTGACCGCGGTGGCGGCGGCGGTCCGGTTCCGGCACCTGCTGCGCACCTCACCGCTGGAGGGCCTGCGCGCGGTCGTCGCCCCACTGCTCGGCGCGGCGGTGCTGCTGGCGGTGGGCGGGTATCTCTGCTGGATGCTGTACGACTCCGCGGACCACTTCGAACTCTCGGCCGACAACGGCTGGTTCGGCCTGTCCGTGCCGGTGCTGATGATCGGCTCCGGGCTGGTGGCCGCCGCGTGGTCCCGTTTCCACCGCAAGTCCGCCTACTTCGACCGGCAGGCACCGGCCGACCCGGCCTCCGCCGATCCGACGGCCGCCCCCGCAGCCTGACCCCCACCGTCTCCCCGACCCCGGCCGCGCCCCGGCCGCTGAACTCCCAGGAGCACCACCGATGTCCAAGGCCGACCTGGTCTTCACCAACGGTCCCGTCCACACCGGCGACCCGGCCCGCACCCGCGCGACCTCGCTCGCCGTCACCGGCGAGCGGATCACCGCCGTCGGCCACGACGAGGTCCGCCAGCTGATCGGCCCCGGCACCGAAGTCGTCGACCTCGAAGGCCGGTTGCTGATCCCCGGCTTCGAGGACTCGCACATCCACGCCGTCTTCGGCGGCACCGAACTGGCCGAGTGCGACCTCACGGGGACGGTCGGCGCCGACGAGTACCTGCGCCGCGTCGCCGCGTTCGCCGCCGCCCACCCCGACCGGACGTGGATCACCGGCGGCGGCTGGTCGATGGAGAGCTTCGCGGGCGGACTTCCCACCCGGCACCTGCTCGACTCCGTCGTGCCCGACCGCCCGGTCTACCTGGTCAACCGCGACCACCACGGCGCCTGGGCCAACACCCGGGCGCTGGAACTCGCCGGGCTCACCCGGGACACTCCCGACCCGGCCGACGGCCGGATCGAGCGCGAGCCGGACGGCACCCCGAGCGGGATGCTCCAGGAGGGCGCCACCGGCCTGGTCGCCCGGCTCGTCCCGCCGACCGACGCGGCGGGACGGCTGGCCGGACTGCACCGGGCGCAGGAACTCCTGCACTCGCTCGGCATCACCGGCTGGCAGGACGCCCTGCTCGGCATCTTCAACGGCCAGCCGGACCCGTCCGACGCCTACGCCGCCGCCGCCAAGGCCGGCACGCTGACCGCGCGGGTCACCGGCGCGCTCTGGTGGGACCGCAACCGGGGCGCCGACCAGATCCCCGAACTGGTCGCCCGTCGTGCGCAGTTGACCGGAGGCCGGTTCCGGGCCGGCTCGGTGAAGATCATGCAGGACGGCATCGCCGAGAACTTCACGGCCGCGCTCTCCACCCCCTACCTGGACGGCTGCGGCTGCGCCACCGCCAACTCCGGCCTCAGCTTCGTCGACCCCGCCGCCCTGTGCGGCTACGTCACCGCCCTGGACGCGCTCGACTTCCAGGTGCACTTCCACGCCCTCGGCGACCGCGCGGTCCGCGAGGCGCTCGACGCCATCGAGGTCGCCCGCGCCGCCAACGGCCGGCGCGGCACCCGGCACCACCTCGCCCACCTCCAGGTGGTCCACCCGAGCGACCTCCCGCGCTTCGCCGCTCTCGGCGCGATCGCGAACATCCAGCCGCTCTGGGCCGCCCACGAGCCCCAGATGGACGAGCTCACCATCCCGTTCCTCGGCCCCGAACGGGCCGCCTGGCAGTACCCGTTCGGCGGACTGCTGAGGGCCGGTGCCACCCTCGCCGCCGGCAGCGACTGGCCGGTCAGCAGCCCGGACCCGATCGCCGGCATCCACGTCGCCGTCAACCGGATGGAACCCGACGCGACCGACGGCCGGGTCTTCCTCCCCGAGCAGCGGCTGGACCTCGCCACCGCCCTCGCCGCCTACACGGCCGGATCCGCCCATGTGAACGGCCACGACGACGCGGGCAGCCTGCGGACCGGCCACCTCGCGGACCTGGTGGTGCTCGACCGCGACTTCTTCGCCGCCCCGCCCGAGGAGATCGCCGCCACCCGGGTCGAGCGGACGTACGTGGGCGGTCAGTTGGTCTACGCGAAGGGCTGATGAGACGCGCGAATCGGTGCCGCACAGGAAGTCGGCCGGTCCGACTTCCTGTGCAGCACCGGTTTCAGGGGCGGTCAGCGGTCGGGGCGCTCGGGGCCGGGCGCGGCTGGGCCGGGTGATGGTGCCGCGCGGTGAGGGGGAGCGCCCAGGCGAGGAGGGCGAGCAGCAGGGCCAGAGGGAGCACGATCAGGACCGTGGCCTGGATGGTACCGGGGCGTTCAGGCGGCATGGGGGAGGTCGAGTTCGGCCCAGACGGTCTTGGCGTTGGGGTGGCGGGGGATGCTGCCCCACCGGTCGGCGAGCGCGCCGACGAGGGTGAGGCCGCGCCCGGACTGCGCGTGGGCGGCGCAGGCGGCGGGGACGGTGGGGTGACGGTCCCCCCGGCAGTCGGACACCTCGATACGGAGGGTGGCGCCGCCCGGGGGCTTGTCGACGAGGCGGAGCGCGAGCTCGAACCCGCGGCCCGGCACACGTCCGTGGGTGCTGGCGTTGGCCGCCAGCTCGGCGATCACCAGCAGCGCGGAGTGGAAGGTCTCGGCGGCGATGGAGTTGAGCCCCCAGGCCGTGAGTTGTTGTCTCGCGATCCGGCGCCCGATCGAGGCCCCCTTGGGGGAGGCGGTGAGCTGCGCGGTGTGGGCGCGGGGGGTCGCTGTGTCGAGGGGAATTTCGGACTTCATGTGACAAAGCCTGGTGGCTCGGAAGTACCCTGACCATGGATCGGGCGAGTACGGAGAGTGCTTGTCCGGGCGCGGAGTGTCGGCTTGTCGGTTGGCTGAGGATTAACCGATCGAAACGACGGGGTGGTTGCTGTGGGCGGCGATGAGCGCGTGGTGTTCGAGGACGGCGAACTGCCGGAGGGTTCCGAGGGGGTCGCGGAGTTCTTCAGCGCGGTGGGGAAGTTGGTGAAGCTGTTCCGTGAGCGGGCTGGCCTTACCCAGCGCGAGATGGCCGAAAGGATCGGCTACGGCGAGGACATGGTGGGCGCGGTTGAACGGGGGCGGCGGACTCCCAGGGTCGAGTACCTGACTGCCGCTGACGAACTCCTCGGTGCTGGAGGAGCGCTGAAGGCGGTCGCGGCAGACGTCATGAAGGCCAAGATCAGGGTGAGCACGCGGCACCCTGCGTGGTCCAAGGCCTTCACCACGGAGGAAGCGCAAGCCGTGGAAATCCATGACTACAGCACGCTCGATATCCCGGGCCTGCTGCAGACGGAGATGCACGCCCGGGCGCTCTACGAGATGCGGAAGCCGGTGCTTCCCGACGAGATGGTCGAGAAGTGGGTGGCAGCACGGATGGCGCGACAGGAGATCCTTACCCGCGCGCCGCTGCCGATGATGAGTTGGGTGATCGACGAGAGCGTGCTTCGTCGTCCCATGGGCGGGAGGGACGTGCATGAGGAGCAGCTTCGGCACCTGCTCAAGGTCGGCCAGATGCGCGGGCTTGAGCTTCAAGTGATGCCGCTGGAGCGAACCGAGCATGCCGGTATGGGTGGCTCGTTCATTCTGTTGACACCGAAGGGGAGGGCTCAGATTGCCTTCGTGGAGGTGCAGCACGTCAACAGGCTGATCACGGATCCGGAGGAAGTCCGTATCATGGCCGCACGGTACAGCAGCATCAGGGCTCAGGCGCTCAACATGGGGGAGTCCCTGGCTTTGATCGAGAAGATGCTGGGAGAACGGTGAGCATGGCCAAGCTGACGTGGTTCAAGAGCACCTACAGCGGAAATGAAGGCACCGCCTGCGTCGAGGTTGCTGAGACGCCCGAGGTCATCCATGTCCGTGACTCGAAGGACAAGAGCGGCCCGCAGCTGGAGTTCGACCCGGCTGCATGGCAGGCGTTCGTGGTGTTTGCCGCGGCTGCCGAGATCTGATCCCCTCTTGGACGGCCCGCCACTGGTGAGTGGCGGGCCGTTCTGTCGCCCTTGAGTCCACCCATCAGTTTCTATCTCCCGTCACAACCCTTCAGGAATGCGCCAATCGGCGGACGGCCGTCTTCTGTACGGGTGGCCTCCCCCTCTTGTACGGGTGCCGCTGGTAGCAACGGAGCCGACAGCCAGGGGGGAACGCAGAGACGAGGTAGCGCAGCCATGTCCCACCACCTCAGCGGTCCCGACCTGCGGTCGCCCCGGGGCGACGCCCGGCTGGACCTCACCGACCTGTTCGCGTTCCCGGCGGCCGACGCCTCGGGGCGGACGGTGCTCATCATGAACGTGAACCCGTACGCGCCGACCCGGGCCAACGCCTTCCACCCGGACGCGGTCTACCGGATCAACATCGACAACGACGGGGACGACCAGGCGGACGTCGCCTACTCCTTCACCTTCTCCGACCCCGAGGCCGGCGCCCAGACCGTCACCGTCCACCGGGCCACCGGTGACGCCGCGCGCCAGCACGAGGCCAACGGCGACGTCCTCTTCGCCGGCGTCCCGGTCGCCTTCGGCGACGCCCCCGACGTGGTCGAGGCGAACGGCTACAAGCTCTCCGTCGGCCTGCGCAGCGACCCTTTCTTCGCCGACCTCGAAGGGATCGTCAACAACTTCACCTGGACCGGCAAGGACGCGATGGCCGAGGCGAACGTCTTCGGCATCGCCCTCGAAGCGCCGGACGCCGAGCTGGGGCCGGAGGCGACGATCGGCGTCTGGGCGCGGGTCAGCCTCCACGAGGACGGCCGGCTGGTCTCCGTCGACCGGGGCGCGCACCCCTCCCTGACCGCCTACTTCAACGCCGAGGACGTGAAGGACACGTACAACGCGGGCGAACCGGCCGACGACTGGGCGAAGTACCGCGAGCCCTGGACGGCCGTCCTCCAGCACACCGGTGACTACACCACGGACGCGGCCACCGAGACGCTGAAGCTCGTCCTCCCCGACATCCTGCGCTACGACCGCTCGCGCCCGGCGATCTACCCCAACGGGCGGACCCTGGTCGACGACGTGACCTCGGCCCGGCTGTCCATGGTCTCCGGCGGCAAGATCACCGGCGACCACATCCCTCCGCACGTCGACCTGCTCCCCGTCTTCCCCCACCTGGGCCACCCGCATCCGGCCGTCTGACGCCCGGGCCGCCCGCCCGTCCCACCGCTCGCCCGCACGCGTGTCCGACGGTCTGCCGGGCAGACGCCCCGGCAGACCGGGCGCGCACGGCGCCCGCTGCCGAGAGGGGGCCGTCGTGGCCGCAGGAGCGCACGGAAGACCGGCCGGCCGGGGAGCGGCCGCCGACGACACGGCGGACGGCGCGCTGCGCTGGGCCGGGCGCGCCGGGTTCACGGCCCGGGGCGTCGTCTACGTCCTGGTCGGCTACCTCGCCCTGCGGATCGCCTTCGGCAAGGGCTCGGACGAGGCCGACCGCCAGGGCGCGCTGCGCACGGTGGCCGACCAGCCGCTGGGCCGGGCGGTGCTCTGGCTGCTGGTGGCCGGCTTCGCGGGCATGGCGCTGTGGCGGGCCGCCTCGGCCGCTTTCGGCCGCGGCAAGGACGGCAAGCCGGGCAAGCGCGCCCTCAACGCCGGCCGCGCGCTCTTCTACGCTGCGGTCTGCTGGGGAACGGCCGCCTTCGCGCTGGGCAGCGGCGGACAGTCGAGCAGCGACGACACCTCCAAGGACTGGACGGCCTCCGCCCTCGACCTGCCGGCCGGTCGGTACCTGGTCGGCGCGGCGGGCCTGGTGCTGGCCGGGGTCGGGGTCGGCACCGCCGTCCGGGCCCTGCGGCGCCGCTTCCTCGAACGGTTGGACACGGCGGCGATGGGGCCGCGCGTCCGGACGGCCGTCACCGCCTGCGGGGTCGCCGGCAACACCGCGCGGGGCCTCGTCTTCGCTGCGGCCGGCGCCTTCGCCGTCACCGCCGCGGTCCGCTTCGACCCGCAGCGGGCCAAGGGCCTCGACGACACCCTCCGCAGCCTCGCCACCACCCCGGTCGGCCCCTGGCTGCTGGTGCTCACCGCCGTCGGTCTGCTGCTCTTCGGCGCCTTCTCCTTCGCCTCCGCGCGCTGGCGCCGCCTCTCCTGACGGCGCCCGGCGGTGCCACCGGTCGGACCCTACGGTCGGACCGGTGGCTCTTCGAGCCGTGCGGGTCGAGTCCGGCGCCGGGCGGCGTGAGCCGGATCCTGCCCTCAGGCCGGGGGAGAAGCGGGCGGGCAGCCACCGCGAGCCCTGATCGTGTTGGTCAGGTGCCCGGCCCCGTCAGGGCCGGGCACCTCCGCACCCCGCGGTCGCGCGACGTCCCGACCGGTCACCCGGACCGTGCGGGCGCCCGCTGCCTGGCTACCTCGTACGATCGGGTGCTTTCCGATCGTACGAGGAGTCCTTGCTTTGGAGATGTTCCGCTTCGACCGCGCCGAGAAGGTCGTCGACCGCTACGACAGCCTCGGTGCCACCGCGACACCGGTCGCCGCAGGCGGGGAAACCGTCCACCTGACCTGCCTGGTCATCGAACCGGGCGGGACCATCGGCGCCCATCCGGCTCCGGTGGGTCAGCTCTTCCTGGTGATCGCGGGCGATGGCTGGGTGGCGGGCGCCGACGGGCAACGGGTGCCGGTGTCGGCCGGTGACGGCGTCCGCTGGGAGCCGGGCGAGGAGCACGCCTCCGGCACGGCCACCGGCCTCACGGCCCTTGCCGTGGAGGGCCCGTCGCTGCTCCTCCTCGCCTCTCCCGGCCCGCGCGCGACCTCCTGAGGCGGCTCCGGCTCCCGCCTTCGCCGCGAACGCCCTTCCGCCGCCGGCCCGTAGAGGACGGGCCGGCGGCGGAAGGGCGTTCGTGAAGGTCTGCGGACGGTGCCGGTTCAGGCGCCGTCGTAGTAGCGGCGTTCCTCCACCACCGGGTCGACCCCGCCGACGACCGGTCGGCGGCGGCGCAGGGCGCGGGCGTAGACGACCAGGCCGAGCAGGCCGGCCACCATCAGGACGATGCCGACGACATCGACGTTGACGCCCGAGAGGTGCCAGTCGACGGCGAAGGTGAGGATGGCGCCCAAGGCGAAGACGATGATGCAACCGCCGATACCCATGGCGGTCTCCTTCCCGTTCTCGGAAGGGCCGGCCGGGGCCGGCGGGGCGGGTGGGGGGTCAGGCGAGAAGTCGGTCGAGGACGGCGCGGTAGTCGCGCATCGCCAGTCGTAGCTGCTCGGTGCGGGCGCCGGGCTCCTCGCCGGGGGTCCGGCAGCCTTCGCGCAGGTCCTCCAGGCGTCGGCGGGCGGCCTCGGCGACCAGGTCGGCGGTTCGGCTGACCAGGCTGTCGGCGGCGGCCGCCGAACCGGCGGGGTCGTCCACGAAGGCGATCTGGGCGCGTTCCCACTCGGCCCGTGCCTCCTGGACGGCGGTGGTGTCCAGCCAGGGGCCCAGGCCGGCGGCCGGTCGGTCGGGGGTGGCGGGAGCGGTCGGAGCGACGGTCTCGCCGGTGGGTGCGGTCGGGGCGGCCGCGCCCGGCGCCGGCGGTGCGGTCGGGGCGGCGGGGACGGCGTCCGGGGCGGGCGCCGCGTCCGGCTCCGCGGGTCGGACCGCCGGGAACTTCTGGAGCGAGGCGACGTCCGGCCGGTCCTCGGACCGCTCGGCCATGCCGGCGGTGGCCGGTGCGGGGCCGTGCCCGGCGGCGTGCCGGGGGTGGCCGGACCGGCCGCCGGCGTGGGTGCCGGCGTGGCGCGGGTCGGCGGCGTGGTGGACCCGGCCGTGACCGGTCCGGTCGTCGTTGCCCTGGCCGTTCTCGCTGCGGTGCTGCTCGATGCGGGTCATCGTCTCCTCCTCGGACTGACGTCGTACGGATGCGTCCGGACCGGCCCGGATACGTACGGCGGCCGTACGGGCCGGTGGCGTACGGGCCGGTGGTGTACAGGTCGGCGCTGTACAAGTGCTGTGCGGATGCGGATACAGATACGGGTGCGCTGTGCGGGTGGGGTCGGACGGGGCGGGTCAGTGGCGGGCGAGCGCGCCGGTGCGCTCCTCGTGGAGCAGTTCCACGATCAGGTCGCGGACGGCGATCACGGAGCAGCGCAGTTCCTCGCTGTCCGCGCCCGGGTTGTCCAGGGCCCGGCGGGCGTCGCGGTAGGCGGGCAGCCGCGCCGCGTGGTCGACGGAGAGGACCTCCGGACGGCCCTCGCCCGGGTAGCCCATGTCGGTCAGCAGGGAGTCCAGCAGCCGCGCCGTACGGACGGCGGACTGGCGCGGGTCCTCGACGAACAGGGCTTGCAGGCCGCGAAGTTCGGCCAGGTACCGGTCGCGGTCGGCGGCCTCGACCGGGACGGTCTTCACCCGGCGGCGCAGCGCCAGCCGGTCGGTGAGGTCGTGCTCGGCCGCCCGGACGTCGCCCTCGTGGACCAGGACGGTGCGGTCGTACTCCGGCCCGAACCGTGCGCGCAGTCGGTGCGAGCGCAGCCGGGGGGCCAGGACGGCGAAGAGTGCGGCCGCCGCGATGACCGCGACAATGACGATCTGAAGAGGATCCATTTCCGCTCCTTTCGGCGGCGGGCCGCCGGTGCGGCCGCCGGGCCCTCGCTTTGCCCGTCCGGCGCCCGGCAAACCCCCCTGGGTGGTGCGCGGCTGTCCCGCCGTCGCCCGAGCGACCGTCAGATGCCCGTCCCAGCGCGGTGCCGGTACGGTTCCCGGGTACACGACCGACCGTGCTCCCGGCGGCAACCAGAAAGGCCACGAACGCATGCGCTTCCTCGTGGAGGAGACCTCTGACGGCGTCTCGGAACGCCGCTTCACCCACGGCGACGTCCCCGGTGTGCTGTGGACGCCCACCGGTACCGTCGGTGGCCGCCCGCTGGTGCTGCTGGGCCACGGCGGTGGCGGGCACAGCCGGACGCCGGTCCTGGCGGCCCGCGCCCGCCGCCTGGTGACGGACTACGGCTTCGCGGTCGTGGCCGTGGACACGCCCGGCCACGGGGACCGGCCGCGATCCGCGCGGGACGCCTGGTTCGAGGCGGAGATCGGCGCGCTGCTGGCGGCGGGCGAGCCGCTGAGCCGGGGGATCGCCGAGCACACGGCGGCCCTCGCGGAGCGGGCGGTGCCCGAGTGGCGGGCGGTGCTGGACGCGCTGGGCGGGCTCGACGAGGTCGGCGCGGAGCACCCGGTGGGCTACTGGGGCCTGTCGCTGGCCAGCGTGGTCGGCCTCCCGCTGGTGGCGGCGGAACCGCGGATCACCGCCGCCGTCCTGGGCCTGGCCGGCCACGAGTCGCTGACCGGGGCGGCGGCCCGGGTCACCGTCCCGGTCCGGTTCGTGCTGCAGTGGGACGACGAACTGGTCGAGCGCACGGCGGGGTTCGCGCTGTTCGACGCCCTGGGCTCGGCGGAGAAGACCCTGCACGCCAACCCCGGCGGCCACGCGGGTGTGCCCGCGGCGGAGCTGGAGAGCGCGGCGCGGTTCCTCGAGCGGCACCTGCGCGCACCCGTGGCGCCGGGCCTCCCGGCCGGCTCCGTATTCTGAAGCGCCGCCGGGCAGGCCGGAGCCGTACGAGAGGGATGACGATGGAACAGCAGCAGTCCGAGCGCGGGCTCGTCGTGGTGAGCGAGAGCGGCGTCGGCCGCTACGGCCAGCAGGTCCGGGCCGGCCGCCACGAGCTGGCGGCCGACGAGCCGGGGCCGGTGGGCGCAGACAGCGGGCCGAACCCCTACGACCTGCTGCTGGCCGCGCTCGGCAGCTGCACCTCGATGACGGTGCGGATGTACGCGGAGCGCAAGGGCTGGCCGCTGGAGAAGGTCACCGTCGCGCTGCGGCACGAGCGGGTGCACGCCGAGGACTGCGCGGAGTGCGAGAGCGGGCACGGGCTGGTCGACCGGATCACCCGGGAGATCCGGCTGGACGGCGCCCTCGACGCCGAGCAGCGCCGGCGGCTGCTGGACATCGCGGAGAAGTGCCCGGTGCACCGGACGCTGACCGCCGGCGTCGTGGTCAGCACCACGGAGGTGCCGCCGGAGGCCGCCGCCCGGGGCTGAGGGCCGTCACGACTGCCGCTGGCCGGCCAGGTCGACCTCGCCCCGGACCAGGGCGCCGGCCTGGTCCGGCGTCAGCGGGCGGGCGAAGAGGTAGCCCTGGCCGAGCGGGCAGCCCATGGCGGCGAGCAGGTCGCGTTGCTCGGTGTTCTCGATGCCCTCGGCGATGACCTGGACGCCCAGCGTGTCGGCGATCCGGGTGATGCCCTCGACCAGTGCGTACTGCTGCTGCGACATCCCGAGCCCGTCGATGAAGGACTTGTCGATCTTCAGGATCGAGATCGGGAACTCCCGCAGGTAGGAGAGCGAGGAGTAGCCGGTGCCGAAGTCGTCGATCGCGATGCCCACGCCCAGCTCCTCGCTCAGCGTGCGCATGTCGGTGTGCACCCGCTCGTCGCGCCGCATCAGCACCGACTCGGTCAGCTCCAGCACCAGCGCCTCGGGGGCGATCCCGGAGGCCCGTACCGCGGCGCGCACGACGTCGACGAAGCCGGCGTCCCGGAACTGCCGGGCGGACACGTTCACGTTGACCCGCAGGGGTGGCCGGCCGGTGGCGCGGCGGCGGTCGGCGGTCAGCCGCTGCCAGCCGGCGGCCTCGTGCGCGGCGCGCTCCAGGACCCAGGCGCCGAGCGGCACGATCTGGCCGCTCTCCTCGGCGAGCGCGATGAACTCGTCGGGCAGGACCATCCCGCGCCGGTCGTGCGGCCAGCGGACCAGTGCCTCGAAGGCGACCAGCTCGCCCGTCGCCAGGTCGACGATCGGCTGGTAGTAGAGCTTGAACGCGGACTCGGCGATCGCGACGTCCAGGTTCTCGTTCAGCTCGTGCCGCTCCACCAGCCCGGCCTGCAGGGCGGGCTGGTAGTGGCACCACTGGCGCTTGCCGGCCGACTTCGCCGAGTACAGCGCCAGGTCGGCGTGGGTGAGCAGCTCCGCCGAGTCCACGCTGTCCTCGGTGGTCGCCACCCCGATGCTCGCCGTCACCCGGACGGCGCCCGCGCTCAGCTTGAACGGTTCGACGAAGGCGGCCAGCACGCTGTCCGCGATCGCGCCGACGTCCGCGGGGCGCACCGCGTCCTCCACCAGCACCGCGAACTCGTCGCCGCCGAGCCGGGCCGCCGTGTCGGAGGTGCGCAGCGCGGTGGAGACCCGCAGCGAGACGGCGACCAGCAGCTCGTCGCCGACCGCGTGGCCCTGGGTGTCGTTGACCACCTTGAAGTCGTCCAGGTCGATGAAGAGCACGCCGGTGACCGCCCCGCTGCGCTCGCCCCGGGAGAGCGCGTGGCCGACCCGGTCCTGGAAGAGCACCCGGTTGGCCAGGCCGGTGAGGGAGTCGTGGAAGGCCCGGTGGGTGAGCTCGCGCTCCATCTGCCGCTGCTCGGTGACGTCGCGCAGGGTGAGCACCAGGCCGCCGACGGTCGGATCCCCGCGCAGGTCGTTGCAGCGCACCTCGGCCTCGATCGGGGTGCGGTCCTGGCGCAGCAGGCGCCAGTGCTCGCGCTGCTGCTCGCGGCTGTCGCCGGTGCGGACCCCGCCGTCCGGGCCGCGCATCCGGGCCAGCGCGCTGCCGACGGTGCGGCTGTCCTCGGGCGGGACGAGGTCAGTGATCAGGACGCCGTCCAGGTCGGCGTAGCCGAGGACGCGTTCGGCGGAGGACGAGGCGTAGCGGACGCCGTCGTCGGCGTTGAGGATCAGGATGACGTCGCTGGCGCTCTGCACCAGGGTGCGGAAGTAGGCCTCGCTGTTGCGGCGGTTGATCTCCTGGCTCAGCATGACGCGCTCGACGGCCAGCGCGGCCTGGGCGGCCAGGATCTCCAGCGAGCTCCAGAGGCTGGTCAGCTCCTGCTCGGTGCCGGTCACGATGAGGGCGCCGATCAGCGGGTCGCCGGAGGGGCGCTCGGCCAGGGTGAGCGGGCAGAGCAGTGCGCAGGGCATCCCGTCGAAGCGGACGGCGAGATCGGCGCCGATGTCCTCGACGGGGAGTAAACGGGTCTCCCGGACGGCCGCCAGGGCGAGCACCTCGTCCGAGTCGGAGCCGTCGTGCAGGTGGTGCTGGGCGGGGCCGCGCTCGGCGTGCCGGATGTGCAGGACACCGGCCTCGCTGACCGCGAGCAGGGCGACGTGCCCGCGCTCGGTGGGCATCAGGGTGGAGGCGGCCCCCTGGACGGCGTCGGCCACCTCCTCGACGGTGACGGCGGCGGTGAGCGAGGCGCCGGCCTCGCGCAGCACGCGCTCCCGGGCGATGGCCTCGCGCCGGGCGCTCACCACGAGCGCGAGGCGCGCCAGTACGAGCAGGAAGAGCAGCGCGGAGAAGGCGCCGATCACCCCGGCGTTGTTGGTGTCGCCGTTGATCGACTCGACGATCAGGATGGTCGGCGCGACCAGCGAGGCGGCGGCGAGCAGGGCGAGCCGGCCCCGCCCGAGATCGACCTGCTGGGTGGGGACCGGTTTGGTGAGCTCGACCATCGAGGGATGCAGGGCGGCCGCGCCCCAGGCGGTGTAGAAGGCCGCCCAGCCGAGGTCGACCGGCGTCCCGATGTGCCAGTTGCCGTGCAGCACGATGAGCCCGTACAGGATGTCGGAGATCAGCAGGCCGACCGTGCCGACGGTGAGCAGCTGGAGCGCGCGGCTGCCGCCGCCGCGTGGCACCAGCAGGCGCAGCAGCAGCGCGAGGACCACCACGTCGCCCAGCGGGTAGGCGATCGAGACGGCCTTCTGGAACCAGCTGAGGTCGGGGTTACGGGCGTACGGGAGGATCAGGTAGATCCAGGCGAGCAGGGCCAGGCCCATGGTCAGGATGAGGGCGTCCAGCAGGCTGGCGCGGTCCTGGTGGGCCGTGCGCCAGCGGATGAAGCCCAGCACGCCGGCCGCGTAGAGCAGGTACTCGGCGAGGTAGAAGCCGTCGGCGACGGAGGGGAAGGGGCTGCCCAGGTGCAGGAACTGCATCTGGATGACCTGGACGACCTCGCCGGCGGTGAAACTGAGGTTGGCGAGGGCGAGCAGGTACCAGAACAGGCGGTGCGCCGGGCGGTTGAGGTGGACACCCACCACGATGGCCGCTACGCCGCCGAGGCCGATGCCGGTCCACCAGATGATCCGCTGGGTCGGGTTGCTGTAGTAGATGCAGGTGAACAGCACCATCCACGACAGGTAACAGACCATCAGGCGTTGTCGCCGACGTGTCAAGGACGCTACCTCCTCCGCGACATCACGGGTGCCGGTCCGGCGGTGACTTCGGGCGAGGACGGGATCTGCCGGGGCAGGTCCGGGGGTTGTGCTCGGGGTTGTGCTCGGGGTTGTGCTCGGGGTTGTGCTCGACTTCCTCGAAAGGTGTACTCGGGTACGACCGTAGGCCCTGTCGGGGGAGTCCGCTCGGGGGTGCCCGCGGTTTCCGGGCAGCGGCCCCGTCCGTCCGGCGGCTTTCGGCCGGACGTTCGGAACGGTCCTTCGGTGCGTATAGTCGGAAATGTCGCACCTCCCAGCATTCTGCCGCCACACCACGAGGTCAAGCCGGTGGACGACGCAGTCGACAGCGCACAGGGCGCGCGCCCGGATGTGAATTCCGGGCGCCACGCCGTGGTGCGGAACGAAGACGGTCAGTATGCGATCTGGCCCGGTGACTTCACCGTGCCGGGTGGCTGGCACACGGTGTTCGGGCCGGCCGGCCTCGCGGACTGCCGGGCCCATGTCGAGCGCGAATGGCGCTGGGCCGGGCTCGGGCTCCCCGGGCCCGGCGGCGCCGGCCGGGGCCCGGCCCGGGCCGGGTTCTCGGACACCGTGCACGGACTGTTCCGGGCCCGGGCCGCCCACGACCCGGACGCGGTCGCCCTGCTCACCGAGGACGGCGAGCTGAGCTACCGCGAGCTCGACCTGCGCAGTGACCGGCTGGCCGCCGTCCTGCGGGCCCGGGGCGTCGGGCCGGAGCGGGTGGTGCCGGTCTGCCTGGAGCGCGGGGCGGCCCTGATCACGGCCTGGCTCGGCGTGCTCAAGGCCGGTGGGGCCTTCCTGCCGCTGGACCCGGCGCACCCGCAGCGCCGGCTCGCGCAGCTCGTGGTGGACTGCCGGGCGGTGGTGGTCGTCGGGGAGCACGGGCGGCACTTCGCCGGGGTCCCGGTGGTCGGCGCCGACGCGGCCGGACCGGACGGCGATCCCGGCCCGGGCACCGCGGAGACGCCCCCGGGCACCGCCGCGGATCCGGCGGAGGACCCGGTCGAGGACGGCGTCCCGGTGCCGGACCCGGCCGTGCCGGACGACCTGGCGTACCTGATCTACACCTCCGGCACCACCGGCACCCCCAAGGGCGTACCCGTCACCCACCGCTCGCTGGTCTTCACGCTCGACCGGGTGATCCGCGCCTACGAGCTCACCGCGCGTGACCGGGTGCTGCAGCTCGCCGCGCTGGGCTTCGACACCTCGCTGGAGCAGGTCTTCGCCGCGCTGCTCAGCGGCGCGACCCTCATCCTCGGCGGCGCCCGGACCTGGGCGCCCACCGAGCTGGTGCACCGGATGCGCGAGCTCAGGCTGACCGTCGCCGACCTCACCCCCGCCTACTGGCACCACGTACTCGCGCTGCTCCCCGAGGGCGGCCCGGCCCCCGAGGGCCTGCGGCTCGTCGTGGTCGGCGGGGACACCGTGCACACCGACGACAGCCGCGACTGCCTGGCCCGGCTGCCCGGCGTCCGGCTGGTCAACGCCTACGGGGTGACCGAGGCGGCCGTCACCTCCACGCTCTGCGAGGTCACCCCGGCGGTGCTGGGGCCGGCCGGCGGGGGCGGGCTCGGCGCGGCCCCCGTCCCGATCGGCAGGCCGCTGCCCGGGGTGCGGCTGCACCTGCTGGACGCCCGGCTGAGCCCGGTGCGGCCCGGCGAGAAGGGCGAGATCTACCTGGGCGGCCCCGGCCTGGCCCGCGGCTACTGGCGGGCCCCCGGGCTCACGGCGGAGGCCTTCCTGCCCGACCCCTACGCGCCCGTCCCCGGCGAGCGGATGTACCGCACCGGCGACGCCGGCCGCTGGCGGCCCGACGGTCAGCTGGAGATCCTCGGCCGCTTCGACGACCAGGTGAAGGTCCGCGGCTACCGGGTGGACCCGGCCGAGGTGGAGTCGGTGCTCGCCGCCCACCCGGACGTGCGGCAGGCCCGGGTCGCCGCCGACGGCGCCGCGGACGGCACGCACGTGCTGACCGCCTACTACACGCTCGCCGACCGGGACGGCTCCGGCGCCCGGGCCCGGCGGTCCCAGATCCGCGACTACCTCGCCGAGCGGCTGCCGGACTTCATGGTCCCGGCCGACTTCGTCCTCCTCGACAGCATGCCGCTCACCGCCGCCGGCAAGATCGACCGGCGCCGGCTGCCGCGCACCGCGCCGCAGCTCCAGCGGCGCGCGGGGCGCGATGGCGAGGGCACCGTGGAGGCCCGCGGCGCCGACATCCGGTCCGACGCGCCCGACGGTGCCCGCCGCGACGCGGGCCCGCTCGCCGACGGCTCCGGGAGCGCGATCGAACCCGCCGTCGCGCACCTCTGGTCCGAGCTGCTCGGCGTCGAGGAGGTCGGGCCCGCCGACGACTTCTTCGCCCTCGGCGGCAACTCATTGCTCGCCATGGAGATGCTGGCCCGGGCCCGGATCATGTTCGGCATCGACGTCACCAGGATCCGCTTCCTCACCCGCTCGCTGCTGCGCGACGCCACCCTGCGGGCCTTCGCGACCGCCACCCAGTCCGCCCGCGCCGGCGGCAACGGCTTCGGCGAGGCGGCCGTCGACTGGACGGCCGAGGCCGAACTCGGCACCCCCGTACGGCAGTCCTGGCGCCCCGCGCCCTCGCGCGCCGAACCGGCCGAGATCCTGCTCACCGGCGCCACCGGCTTCTGCGGCGCCCACCTGCTCGCCGCCCTGCTGGACACCACCGGGGCACGTGTCCACTGCCTGGTCCGCGCCCCCGACGAGGAGCACGCGCTGGAGCGGATCCGGGCCGCCCAGCAGCGGTACCTGCGCAAGGACGTGCTGGACGGCCGGGTGGTCCCGCTGGTCGGGGACCTCGCCGAACCGCTGCTCGGGCTCTCCCAGCACCGCTTCGAGGCGCTCGCCGACAGCCTGGACGCGATCCACCACCTCGGCGGGCAGGTCAACTTCATCTACCCGTACCACCAGTTGCGCGGCCCCAACGTCGGCGGCACCCGGGAGGTCGTCCGGCTGGCCGGGCACTCGCGGGGCATCCCGGTGCACTACCTCTCCACGCTCGCCGTGCTCGCCGGCTTCGGCCCGGCGGGCGTCGGCGAGGTGACCGAACGGACGCCGCTGGCCCACCCGGACCGGCTCGCGGTCGGCTACGTGGAGAGCAAGTGGGTCGCCGAGCAGCTGCTGCACAACGCGGCGGCGGCCGGGCTGCCGGTCACCGTGCTGCGGACCAACGACGTCACCGGCGACCTCACCACCGGGGTGATGAACACCGGCACGGAGATCTGCGCGCTGATCAAGTACATGGCCGACAGCGGAAGTTGCCCGGACGTCCGGCTGCTGCTCGACTTCGTCCCGGCCGACCGGTTCAGCCGCGCCGTCGCGCACATCGCCCGGCACGCCCCCGCGATCGGCGAGGTCTACCACATCACCTCGCCGCGCCCCGCCGTGCTCGCCGACCTCGCCGAACGGCTGCGGGCGCGCGGCCACCCGGTGGAGCAAGTCCCGTACAAGGCCTGGGTCGAGGACCTCGTCCGGTTCGCCGCCGGGCACCCCACCCACCCGATGACCCCGTTCGTGCCGCTCTTCGTGGACCGCAGCCCGGGCACCGAACTGTCCATCAGCGAGATGTACTTCCGGCCGACATTCCCGCTCTTCGACCGGGCCAACACCGACCAGGCGCTGGTGGGCAGCGGGATCGAGCTCCCGGCGGTGGACGACGCCTTACTCGACCGCTACCTGGAGCAGTTGACCGCGGAGGGCTTCCTGATGCCCCCGGCGGGGGTGGTCCGGCGGTGAGCGGGGGCGGCGGCGACGGGGAGTTCGGCGACGGGGAGTTCGGCGACGGGGCTTTCGGCGACGCCGTGTTCGGGGGCCTGGACGTGCGGGGCGCGCCGGGGGACGGGCCGGTGGCGTTCGGGGCGCGGCTCGGGCCGGACGTGCTGCTGGCGGCCTACCGGCACGGGCTCTTCCCGATGCCCGCCGCCGACGACTACGCGAGCGCCTTCAACGAGGTCCGATTCGAGGAGGCGGTGGCGGCGGGGGAGGTGGCGCTGCTGCCCGGCGCCGAGGACGACCCCTACGCGCTCGCCTGGTGGTCGCCCGACCCCCGCCCGGTGCTCGCCCCGGACGCGGTGCACGTCGGGAGCCGGCTCGCCCGGCGGCTGCGGAACGGCCGGCGGTGGTGGACCAGCGCCGACCGGGCCTTCCCGCGCGTGCTCGAAGCCTGCGCGCAGGCACGCCAACCCTCCTGGCTCGTACCGGAGCTGCGTGTCGCGCTGGTCGAACTCCAGCGGCGCGGCGCCGCCCACAGCGCCGAGGTCTGGGAGGGCGAGGAGCTGATCGGCGGGGTCTTCGGGGTGGCCGTCGGCCCGGTGCTCAGCCTGGACTCGATGTTCCACCGCCGCTCCGACGCCGGCCGGGTCGCCGTGGCCGACCTCGCCGCGCGGTTCGCCGACGCGGGCGGGCGCCTGCTGGACGCCCAGTGGGACTCGCCCCACGTCCGCGCGCTCGGCGCCGCCGCCGTCCCGCGCGAACGCTACCTGGCCGAACTGGCCGCACCGGCCGAGGTCGGTCCGCTGGCCACCGCGATGCTCCCGGCGGCCCGGCTGGGCCGGTGACCGCGGCCGCCGGTCCCGCGGTGGGGGCGGTGGAGGCGCCGAGGCGGCCGACGACGCGGCCCCGCCCGGGAGGTTCCCGGCGGGGCCGGTCGGTGACGTCGGCCGGGCGAACGTTCCGGCGTCAGTACGGCTGGACGAGGACGTGCGCGGCGCCCGGGATGCCGACCTTCAGCAGCTCGTCCTCCTCCGGGGTGGTCGGCGTGCCGGTCTCCTGCTTCAGGACCGCCCGCGAGAGCGCCTGCACCCACATCGCGCGCGGCCGGCGGCGCTCCTCCCAGGCGGCGAGCGCGGCCGCGACGTCCGTGGCCGGGTCCTCGACCGCGTCCAGGCTCTGGGCCAGCACCAGCGCGTCCTCGACCGCCATCGCCGCGCCCTGCGCCAGGTGCGGGGTGCTCGCGTGCGCGGCGTCGCCGGCCAGCACCACCCGGCCGACGTGCCACGGCTCCTCGACACTGACCTGGGAGATCCGCGAGTAGACCACCGCGGCCGGGTCGGTGACCAGCGCCAGCGCCTCGGCGACCGGGCCGCCGAAGCCGGTCAGCCGCTCGGCCAGCTGCTCGTGGGCGCGCTCCTCGTCCGGGCGGAAGTCCGCCGGCTCGGCGAACACCGATCCCAGGTACATCAGCTCGTCGGTGATCGGGGTCAGCAGCGCCTTCGCCCGCTGGTTCCCGGCGGACATCACCACGCCCTGCACCTCGGGCGAACGCGGCAGCGTCACCCGCCAGTTGGCGAATCCGGTGTACTCGGGCAGGTACTTCTCGCCGTACAGCCGGCGGCGCAGCGGCGAACCGATCCCGTCGAAGCCGACCACCAGGTCGTAGCGGCCGTGGTGGCCGTCGGTCAGGGTGACGTCGACGCCCACGCCGTCGTCGGTCAGTTCGGCGATCGTGGTGCCGAAGCGGAGGGTGGCACCGGCGGCGGTGGCGGCGTCGCCCAGCACCCCGGCCAGGGCGGGGCGCGGTATGCCGTTGTTGGACGGGGCGTCACCCATCCGGGGCTGCGGGATCTTGGCGAGGGTGGCGCCGGACGGGTCGCAGACGGTCAGCACCTCCCACTCGAAGCCGGCCGCCAGGCAGGCCTCCAGTACGCCGATCTCGCGCATCACGTGCAGGGCGTTGGACGGCTGGATGATGCCGACGCCGAGCGCCTCCAGGCCGTCGCGCAGCTCGGCCACGTCGACCCGGTGGCCGCGCCGGGCGAGCGCGGTGGCCAGGGTCAGGCCGCCGATGCCGCCGCCGTGGATCAGTACGCGCAGGGGTGAGGTCATGACGGGGGTCTCCCAAGGGGGTCGGTGCGGGCGGTGCGGTGCGGTGGGGTCGGGTGCGGTGGGGTCGGGTGCGGGGTGGTCGGGTACGGGCGGGCCGGGGTCAGCCGACCGGCGCGGGCCGGGCGGCGGAGAGGTCCATCAGGTGGTCGACCAGGGCCAGCAGGAGGTCCCGGCCGAAGCCGCGGTCGCGCACGTCGCCGAGCAGCATCGGGACCTGCGGGTCCAGGTCCAGGGCGGCCCGGATCTCGTCCGGCGTCCGGGTGTTCTGCCCGTGGAAGCAGTTGATCGCCACCACGAAGGGGATGCCCCGGCTCTCGAAGAAGTCGATCGAGGCGAAGCTGGTCTCCAGCCGGCGGGTGTCGGCGATGACGACGCCGCCGAGCGCGCCGTTCACCAGGTCGTTCCACATGAACCAGAAGCGCTCCTGGCCGGGGGTGCCGAACAGGTAGACCACCAGGTCGGGGCTGACCGTGATCCGGCCGAAGTCCAGGGCGACGGTGGTGGTGTCCTTGCTGTCCACGCCGGACAGGTCGTCGACGCCCACGCTGGCACGGGTCAGGTACTCCTCGGTGCGCAGCGGGGCGACCTCGCTGACCGAGCCGACCAGGGTGGTCTTGCCGACGCCGAAGCCGCCCGCGATGAGGATCTTCACGGCGGACGGCGCGGTGGCGCCGGAGGCGGAGGAGGAGGGAAGGGGTGCGGTCGGTGCCATGGTTCAGAGTCTCCGGAGTCCTTCGCGAACGGCCGTCAGCAGGCCGAGGTCCAGGCCCCCGCCGGCCCGGGCCACCGAGAGCGGCGCCCGGGCCAGCAGCAGGCCCTGGGAGATCAGGTCGCCCAGGAGGATCTTGGTGACCGAGATCGGCAGGTCCAGCTCCGCCGCCACCTCGGCGACGGCGGCCGGACGCCGGCAGCGGTCCAGGATCATCCGGTGCTCGGGCTGGAGCCCGCGCGGCCCCGAGCGGGAGGAGCCCCGCGCCAGGACGGTGCGGGCCTCCTCCGACACGGTGGTCAGCACGGTGATCAGGGTGAGGTCGTCGCGCTCGGGCGCGGTGCGGCCGCGGGTGATGGTGTACGGGCGCACCATCGTGCCGGCACCGTCGTCCTCGTCCTCGTCGGGCACCTCGCTCCAGTGCGGGATCACCGGGGCATCAACCCCGGTTCCTGGCCGCGAAGGCGTCGAAGTCGCTGCGCACCGGCGTGCTCAGCTTCTGGCCGACCTGCTGGACCAGGGTGTGCATGGCCACCGACATCACCTCGGCGTCCACCTCCTGGGAGGCGACCACGGCCAGGTGGGTGCCCTGCGCCGCGGCGATGATGAACAGCCAGACCTCGGACAGCTCGACGATCACCTGGTGCACCGGCCCGCCGTCGAACAGCTGGCCGACGCCCCGGGCGAGGCTCTGCTGGCCGGTCGCGACGGCGGCCAGCCGCTCGGCGTCGGCCCGCTCGATGGTGCGGGAGTGGCTGACGACCAGGCCGTCGTCGGAGAGCAGCACGGCGTTTCTGGTCCCGGCCACCGAGTCGACGAGTCCGTCCAGCAGCCAGTCCAGGTCCTGGTGGGTGGCGATCGTGCGGTTCATGACTGGTCATCCGTCCTAGTGGTTCGGGGATCCGCGGCGGGCAGGGCCCAGGGGGCCGGGTCCGGTGCGGGCGCCGGGGAGCCGGCGGATCCGGTGGGGGGCGCCGGGCGGGAGCCGCGGGTGAAGACGTCGGGCCCGGGGAGGTGGACCTCGCCGGAGTCCTGGCCGCGGGCCACCCGGGACTGTCGCTGGAAGGCGCCGATGGCCGCGCCCGAGCGGCGCGGGGGGCGCTGGAACGCGCCGGCCGAGCCGATCGGCGTGCCGAAGGAGCCGGGCATGCCCGGCGCTCCGGTGACGCGCTCGCCTGGCGCCGGGGCCGGCGGCGGGACGCGCAGCTCGGCGGCCAGGCTGGCCTGGCGAACCCGCTGCGGCAGCGGCGCCTGGCCGTCGGCCGGCTCGCTGAGCGGCACCGTCGAGGCGTACTCGCGCCGCTCGGCGAGGCGGTAGTGGTCGGCCGGGCGGTACTGCTCGTCGGCGTAGGGGGCCTCCGCGGGCGTCACCGTGGCGTAGGCGATGTCCGGGTAGGCGGGGGCGTCCTGGGCAGGGGTGTCCCGGGCGGAGGCGTCCTGGACGGGCATCTCCTGGGCGGGCGTCCGGGCGAGCGGCTCCTGGGCCGGCGCGGCGTACTCCGGGGTGCCGTCGGCGGGCGCGGCGTACTCCTGGCCGCCGTAGGCGTCCGTGCCGTACCCGTTCGTCCCGTAGCCGTCGGTGCGGTACCCGTCGGTGCCGTACTCGGCGCCGCCGTGGCCGGCCGTGCCGTACCCGCCGGCGCCGTACCCCGCGCTGCCGTAGCCGGCCGAGGCGTCGACCGGGGAGCTGTGCTCGACCGGCTGCTCGGGCGCGGGCGGCTGGATGTACTCGACGTGCGCGAACGCCTCGGCCGAGTTCTCCGCGGCCGCCGTCGCGACCAGGACGGTCTCCGGCGGCTCGATCGCCGGCGGGGCCGTCGCGACCGCCGTCGCCACGGTGGCCTCCGGGTCCGTCGGCCGGGCGTGGGCCGGGGTCCCGGCGAGGGCGGCCGGTGCGGTCCTGCGGGTGCGCCGGGCGAGCGGGATCGGCTCGACCGGGGTGGCGTCCGGCAGCCCGGCGTCACCGTCGATGACCAGCTCGTCGGGGACGAGCACGACCACCCGGGTGCCGCCGAAGGCCGACGGGCGGAACTCGATCCTCAGGTTGGAGTTGGCGGCCAGCCGGGCGACCACGTAGAAGCCGAGGCGGATGTCGTCCGCCCGGGCCAGCACGTCCATCCGGGGCGGACGGCTCATCAGCTCGTTGGCCGCGTCGTACTGCTCCGGGTCCATGCCGAGGCCGCGGTCCTCGATCTCCACCGCGAGTCCGCGGCCGACCATCGCGGCACGGACCTCGACCGGCGTCGGCGGCTTGGAGAAGCTCGCGGCGTTCTCCATCAGCTCGGCGATCACGTGCGCGACCGGGCCGACGGCGCGCTCGGAGAGCCACGGGTGGCCCTCGACGTCCAGCATGATCCGCCGGTAGTCCTGCACCTCGCTCTGGGCGGCCCGCAGCACGTCCAGCAGCGGGACCGGCTTGCGCCAGCGCCGCTGCGGCTGGCCGCCGGCCAGGATGACCAGGTTCTCCTCGTAGCGCCGCAGGCGGGCGGTGAGGTGGTCGAGGTCGAACAGGCCCTCCAGCACCTCCGGGTCCTCGTGCTTGCGCTCCAGCTCGTCCAGCTTGCGCAGCTGCTGACCGATCAGCAGCTGGGTGCGGCGGGCGATGCGCTGCAGCAGCCGCTCGAAGCCGCGGTGCTGGTCGGCCTGCCGGACGGAGGTCTCCAGCGCGGAGGTGCGGGCCAGGTTGAGCGCCTGGCCGAGCTGGGCCAGCTCGTCGGTGCCGTTGCCGTGCGGATCGGCGGTGATGGCGCGGCTCTCGGCCTCGACGTCGACCTGCTCGCCCCGCGAGAGGCGCTCCACGACCTCGGGCAGCGTCCGCTCCAGCTCCTCGGCCTGGGTGTGCAGCGCCTTGATCCGGCGGCGCAGCGAGCGGGTCAGCCGCCAGCTGGTGAGGATCACCGCGACGACCGCGATCAGGCCGATGACGGTGGTCAGCACGAAGGCGGTGAGCAGCGAGAGGAAGGAGCCCTTGCCGACCTCGACGATGCCGTCGGTGCGGGTCTCGATCGCCTTCACCAGCTCCGGGTTGAGCTGGTCGAGCGCCTGGCGCCACTGGTCCTGGGCGGCCGGGAGCTTGACGGCGCCGCTCGGATCGGCCGGGGTGGCCCTGATCAGCGACTGCTCCACGGAGGCCTTGGCCTGCCAGGCGGGGCTGGTCATGACGTCCTGCCAGGCGGCGGCCTCGGCGGCCGGCACGTACGGCACGACCTGCACGGTGAACAGGTGGTCCTGCGCGCCGATCGCCTGCTGGACCTGCTGGTAGTCGGCGGCGGTGAGCTTGCCGGACGGCCAGCCGCGGGCCAGCAGGGCGTCCTCGCGGGCCAGCATCTCCTTGGCCCAGAAGGCGTTCACCAGGGTCTTGGAGATCCAGGTGACCTCGCCGTTGTCGACGTGGCTCAGCGCGGTGAACAGCCGCAGGTCGACGGCGATCAGGTCGGTGTAGTAGGTGAAGGCGGTCTGCTGGTCGACGGCGGCGCGGTCGATCGCCGCCCGCTGCTCGGCCAGCTTGCCCATCGCCTGCCGGGCCTCGGTGACCGCGGTGCGCACCTCGGTGGGCGCGCTGTCGGCGGTCTCGTCGGAGAGCGACTGGAACTGGCGCACCGCGTCGTCGGTGAGCTGGCGCTGGCGGCGCAGCGCGTCGGTGACGCTGCCGGGCCGGGCGAGCGCCTCGGCGCTGAGCCGGCGCTCCTCCTGGAGGTTGTAGTAGACGTGGTTGGACGGCTGCCCGGCCTTCTGGGCCAGCAGGCCCTGGGCCGCCTGGCGCTGGAAGTCGAGGAAGGTCTGGCCGCTGGTGACCGCCCAGAGGGCGGCGAGGGCGAGACTGGGGACGACGGCCAGGACGAGCAGCGCCGTCCGCAGGGACAGGCGCGGACGCCTGCGGGGGGACTTCGGCGTCGGGGGCCGCCGATTCGCACGCGCGCGCAGAGCTGACTCCTTGGGACTGGCGGCCGGCCTGGTGGGGCCGAACCGTCCGGGGGCACGAGCTTTTGACGAAGTGATACTAGTCATACGGTGTGATAGGAGTGAAAACTCGTTCGCTGCCTGGACGGTGTGCGCACACAGTCTTAACACACTGTCATCGGGCCGTTAATGATCGGTGAACGAAGGAGCCTTGCGGGGCGCGGCGCTCCGGGGCTCCGGCGGTCGGCCGCCGATGCGCCGTGATCGTGTGCGGAGCGTGCCTGCCGATTGCCCGCCCGGCCGGGGGGCGGCTGCCTTGCCGGTGCGGCCGCGACTGCCCGAACGGGCGCTCGTGGTCGCGGGCTGACGGGGGCTCGGGCCGGCGGCCGGCCCGGCCCGTCGGGCAGCCCCGGCGGCTCGGCCCGTCGGGCAGCCCCGGCGGCTCGGCCCGTCGGGCAGCCCCGGCGGCTCGGCCCGTCGGGCAGCCCCGGCGGCTCGGGCGGTTCAGGTGGCTCGGGCGGCTCGGGGGCTCGGGTGGCTCAGGCGGCGAGCAGGCGGGTCAGGGTCGAGGTCAGTTCGTCCGCCAGGACCTGCCCGGCCGCCTCCGCGTCGCGCCGGCGGACGGCCTCCACCAGCTCCGCGTGGGTCGCGTAGCCGTGGTGCGGATCGCCCTCGCGCAGCCCCAGCAGTCCGACCAGCTCGACCAGGCGCTCCCGGAGCACCGGGACGAACTCGGCGAACAGATCGGAGAGCACCGGATTGTGGGCGGCCGCCACCACCGTCGCGTGCAGGGCGATGTCCGCGTCCACGAAGGCGGCGTCGTCCGCCGCGCCCGCCGCGTGGCGGGCGGTCAGCGCCCGGTCGAGCGCCGCCTCGTCGGCCTCGTCGTGCCGGACGGCGGCCAGCCGGGCCGCCTGGACCTCGATCATCGCCCGCACCTCGTACACGTGCGCCAGCTCGGCCCGGCGCAGCCGCGCCGACCAGTCCTCGCCCGGCCGGTCCGCCGTCACGAACACCCCCGAGCCCTGGCGGCTCTGCACCATGCCGGCGCCCGCCAGCGCGCGCAGCGCCTCCCGGACGGTGGACCGGCCGACGCCCAGCTCCTTGGCCAGGGCCACCTCGCCGGGGAGCTTGCCGCCGACCGGCCACTGCCCGGCCGCGATCTGCTCGGCGATCCGCCGGGTCGCCTGGTCGACCAGGGGGGAGGGGCGCAGTGGGTCGAGCGGAGACATCGCGTTCACCTGTCAGGTTGTCTGAGGACTTGGTTCACGGTTACGGTACCCCGCATGAAGTCGTGGAGTCTCCTTCCCGGCTGCCTTCGCGGTGGCCTTCTTGGTGGCCGCAGCGGGGTCTGACCGGACCGGCACCCCGCTGCGGGGTGCCGTGCTGCCGGTTCGTCCTCCGGTGCAGAACCCGAGACGAAGGACCTCCCCCATGCCATTCCCCACGCTCCGCACCCCCGCCGGGCCCGTACCGGCCGCCGCCCCCGCCTGGAACCCGCAGCGCGGCAGCGCGATGCCGTTCCAGCGCTATCGCCCCGCCCACGAGCGGGTCGAGCTGCCCGCCGGCGACCGGCGGCAGTGGCCCTCCCGGCGGATCGAGCGGGCCCCGCTCTGGGTGCCCGTCGACCTGCGCGACGGCAACCAGGCGCTGGCCGAGCCGATGGACCCGGCGCGCAAGCAGCGGATGTTCGACCTCTTCCTGGCCATGGGCTTCAAGGAGATCGAGGTCGGCTACCCCTCCGCCAGCCGGACCGACTTCGACTTCGTCCGCCGGCTGGCCGACACGCCCGGGGCCGTCCCCGAGGACGTCACCGTGGTGGTCTTCACCGCCGCCCGCGCCGACCTGGTCGAGCGGACCTTCCGCTCCGTCGAGGGGCTGCCCCGGGTGGTCGTGCACCTCTACACCGCCACCGCGCCGATCTGGCGCGACGTGGTGCTCGGCCGCGGCCGGGCGGAGGTGCGCGCCCTGGTCACCGAGGCCGCCGAACTGATGGCCCGGCTGGCCGAGGGCCGCCCCGGCGTCCGCTTCGAGTTCTCGCCGGAGGTGTTCAACCTGACCGAGCCGGACTACGTCCTGGAGGTCTGCAACGGCCTCACCGAGCTGTGGGACGCGAGCCCCGACCGGCCGGTGATCCACAACCTGCCCGCCACCGTCGAGATCGCCACCCCCAACGTCTACGCCGACCAGATCGAGTACGTGCACCGCCACCTGGCCCGGCGGGAGTCGGTGATCCTCTCCGTCCACCCGCACAACGACCGCGGCACCGGGGTCGCCTGCGCCGAACTCGCCCTGCTGGCGGGCGCGCAGCGGGTCGAGGGCTGCCTGTTCGGCAACGGCGAGCGGACCGGCAACGTCGACCTCGTCACGCTGGCGCTCAACCTGCACACCCAGGGCGTCGACCCGATGATCGACTTCTCGGACATCGACGAGATCCGGCGCACCGTCGAACACGTCAACCGGCTGCCCGTGCACGAACGCCACCCCTACGCCGGCGACCTCGTGCACACCGCCTTCTCCGGCACCCACCAGGACGCCATCCGGAAGGGCTTCGCGCACCACGCCAAGGCGGCGGCCGACCTCGGCCTGCCGCCGGGCCGGGCCCCGTGGGCCGTCCCCTACCTGCCGATCGACCCGGCCGACCTCGGGCGGGACTACGAGGCGGTGATCCGGGTCAACAGCCAGTCCGGCAAGGGCGGGATCGCCTACCTGCTGCAGACCGGGCACGGGCTGGAGCTGCCGCGGCGGCTCCAGATCGAGTTCGCCCGGGTGGTCCAGGAGTCGGCCGACGACAGCGGCCGCGAGGTCGGGGCCGACGAGCTGTACGCGCTGTTCCGCTCCCACTACCTGGACGCGGCCCCGGCCGTCGACTGGCGCACCGGGGAGGAGGACGGCCGCCACTGGGCCGAGGTCGGCGGGCACCGGGGCGAGGGCAACGGCCCGCTGGACGCCGTCACCGCCGCACTGCGCGCCGCCGGGACGGCCGTCGACATCCTCCGCTTCACCGAGCACGCCGTGCGCACCGGGCCCGACAGCGACGCCGTCGCCTACGTCGAGGCGCGGGTGGCGGGACAGGTGGTCTGGGGCGCCGGCCGGGACTCCTCCGTCCTCGCGGCCGGGGTCCGGGCCGTGCTGAGCGCCGTCGGCCGGGCGGCCGCGGGGCACGGGAGGATGCCGGTATGACACCCTCCCTCCCCACCCGGAGCCAGGCGGTCGCCGACGCCCTCGCGGCGGCCGGCCTGCCCGGCGAGATCCGCGTCCTGCCCGACTCCGCGCGCACCGCCGCCGAGGCGGCCGCCGCCCTCGGCTGCGAGGCCGGGGCCATCGCCAACAGCCTGGTGTTCAGCTGCGACGGCGCTCCGCTGCTGGTCATGACCAGCGGGGCGCACCGCGTCGACACGGCCTACCTGGCCGGGCGGCTGGGCACCGGCCCGATCGTCCGGGCGAGCGCCGCCGAGGTCCGCGAGGCCACCGGCCAGGCCATCGGCGGCGTCGCCCCGGTGGGCCACCCGGCGCCGCTGCGCACCGTGGTGGACGAGGCGCTGGCCGGGTACGAGCTGCTCTGGGCGGCCGCCGGACACCCGCACACCGTGGTGCCGATGACCTACGACGAACTGCTCCGGCTCACCGGCGGCACGCCGTCGGCGGTGGTCGCGCCCTAGCCTCCGGTCCCCTGGCGCCGCGCGCGCGTGGCGCCAGGGGGCGGGCGACGGGGTCGATTTCACCTTTGGATCATCCCTTGGTAGTTTCTTCCTCGTCGGCGGGACGAGATCGCGGAAGTGATCGGAAGCCCGGCGGTCAGGCGTCGGTGGTACAGTGGTAGCACGCCCGCTTTCAGCGGGAAGGGTTCGTTCGATTCGGGCCCGGCGCTCGGACGTGCAGGGCGGGAGTCGTCATCGGCTCCCGCCCTCGCTGCTTTCCCGGGGGCCTTCGCTCCGGGGCTCTTCCGTCATCGGCTCCCCGCGTCCGGGCTCTTCGGTCCCGCGCTCTTCGGTCCCAGGCTCTTCGGCCCCGGGGCCGAGGCGCGGGCGACCAGGAGCAGGAACAGCCCGCACAGCGCCACGAGCAGCCAGCCGGGCCGCGACGCGACGGCCAGGCCGTCCGGGCCGACCCCCACCACCAGGCCGCCCGCGACCGCGATGCCGATCGCCGCGCCGACCTGACGCGCGGTGGAGGTGATCGCCCCGGCCACCCCGGCCCGGGACGGCGGCAGACCGCCGACCGCGGTGTTGGTGATCGGCGCGTTGGCGAAACCGAAGCCGACACCGATGAGCAGATAGGCCGCCAGGAGCAGCGGGACACCGGTGTCCGGGCCGAGATCCACCAGACAGAGACCGCCCGCGGCGACGAACCCGCCCGCCAGCAGGAGCGGCCGCCTCGGCCCGAACCGCGCCACCAGGGAGCCGGACCACGGCGCGCACACCGTCGCCCCGAGCGCCATCGGCAGGGTCGCCGCCCCGGTGGCCAGCGCCGTCCAGCCCCGGGCGTGCTGGAGGTACAGCGTGTTGAGCAGCAGGCTCACGTTCAGGGCGACGAACAGGGCCACGGCGCCCAGGGCCGCCAGGGCGAACGGCATCCGGCGGAAGAGCGCGAGGTCCATCAGCGGCTCGGGCCGGCGCAGCTCGACCCGGGCGAACCCGGCGGTGGCGAGCGCCGCCGCCGCGCAACCGGCCACCGCCGCAAGAGAGGTCCAGCCGATCCGGGGGCCCTCGATGAGCACGGCCACCGCACTGCCCAGGGCCAGCACCAGCAGCGACTGGCCGGGGAGGTCGAGCCGCCGGGCGCGCTGCCCGTGCGACTCCGGCACGAACACCGCCACCAGGACGAGGGCGGCGAGGATGACCGGCGCGTTGATCCAGAACACCGAGCGCCAGCCGAAGGCCGCGATGAGCGCCCCGCCGGTGACCGGCCCGGCCGCCATGCTGAGCCCGAAGACGGACGCCCAGACGCCGATCGCCCGGGCCCGCTCCCGGGGGTCGGGCATCGTGTTCACCACGATCGCCAGGGCGACCGGGCTGAGCATCGAGGCACCGACCCCCTGGGCGGCCCGGGCCGCGACGAGGAAGCCGAGCGAGGGCGCCACCGCGCAGGCGAGCGAGGCGAGGCCGAAGACGACCAGCCCGGTCCGGAACACGCGCCGGCGGCCGAAGCGGTCCGCGAGGGCGCCGGCCGAGATCAACAGACCGGCCAGGACGACGGTGTAGGCGTCCACGACCCATTCCAGCCCGCTGGTGCCCACCGCCAGCCCGCGCCCGATCTGGGGCAGGCCGACGTTGACGATGGTGGTGTCCAGCCCGACCAGGAACATGCTCAGCGCGCAGACGGCGAGCACCGTCCACCGTCGGCGGGTGCTCAGTGCGGGTCGATCAGCCAGGATTGTCGTGGTCACGGGCCCACCTTCGGTTCGGTAACGTCTGCGGCCCCATGCTCGGACCGGGCGGCAGCGCCGGCCCAGCATCTTTGCGAAGACCGCAAAAAACGCGCTCCGGCCCGCCCGAGGGGCCGGACGGACCGGAGGCACCCCATGAACGGCGACCGCACCGACCCCGTGAAGTCCGTGAAGTCCGTGCAGCCCGGGGAGCCCGTGACGCCCGTGGAGCCCGTGGAGTCACTGGAGACCGGGCACCCCGTCGCGCCGGTGGCCGGTGGCGACGACGTCGACGAGATCCTCGCCGGCATCGGGCCGCGGCTGCGGGCCCTGCGCCGCGACCGCGGGCTCACCCTGGAGGCCCTCGCGGAGACCACCGGGATCTCGGTGAGCACGCTGTCGCGCCTGGAGTCGGGCAAGCGGCGCCCGACCCTCGAACTGCTCATCCCGCTCGCGCGCACGCACCGGGTCGCCCTGGACCAGCTGGTCGCGGCCCCGGCGACCGGGGACCCGCGCCTGCACCTGAAGCCGCAGCACCGGGAGCGCGGCAACGTCCTGGTGCCGCTGACGCAGTACCCGGGCCGGGTCCAGGTGTTCAAGCAGGTGCTCGCCCACCGCGAGCCGAAGCTGGTGACCCACGCCGGTTACGAATGGCTGTACGTGCTCGCCGGCGGGCTCCGGCTCATTCTCGGCGAGCGCGAATTCACCCTCCGCCCGGGCGAGGTGGCCGAGTTCGACACCGGTGAGCCGCACTGGTTCGGTCCCGTCGACGCGAACGCGGTGGAGGTCCTGCACCTGTTCGGCCCGCACGGCGACCAGGCCGTGGTGCGTACCGGGCCTGCCGGGCAGGCTCCTTGACGATCCGTCCGTTGGGGCCCGGCCGTCGCGCGGGTGGCCGCGCCACCGCCGGGCGGCGCCATCTCGGCGGCGCCGCCCGGCGGTTCGGGGTGCGGGCCGGCGGCTAGATGCCGAAGGCGTCGGCCCAGCGGACCGTCCCGGACGGCAGCGGGTGCCGGTCGTCCAGGCTCAGCGCCATCCACGCCTCGTCGGGCGCGTCGACGGTGAGGACCAGTCCGTGCGCGGAGGCGCGGACGAAGCCGAACCGCGGGTAGTACGACGGGTGTCCGAGCAGCACGACGAAGCGCTCGCCGAGGCCCCGGGCGGCGTCGAGCGCCGCCCGGACCGCGGCCGAACCGGCGCCGGAGCGCTGGTGGTCCGGGTGCACGGAGACCGGGCCCAGCGCGAGCGCCGGGACGTCACCGATGAACGCGCGGCTCAGCACCGCATGGCCGACGGGGGTGCCGGCCGGACCGGTGGCGACGACGGAGAGGCCGTCGATCCAGCCCTCGTCGGTGCGCAGCACGGCGAGCAGGTCGGCCTCCGCGGGCCGGCCGAACGCCGCGAGGGTGAGGGCCTGGACGGCCGGGACATCGGCGTCGGACTCGACGCGGGTCTGCCAGGAGGAAGCGGACGAAGACGGAGAGGACATGGTGGAAACCCTTGGCTGAAGGGCCGGTCGCGGCGGCGCCGCGCACCCGCGATGCGGGGGCGGAAGCCGTCAGACCAGGGCCCGGGGAGTGTGAACCGTCGCCTGGGCGCTGCGCGGTACGGGCGCAGCCGTCGTCACCGTGGCCACTGGTCCACCTCCTTCGTCGAGCTCGTCGTCCTGTCGTCCGGTCCGGACCAGTCGAAGGTAACACGGACAGCGGAACGGACGCCCCCGGTTTTCCGGCCGGCCGCCGGGCGGCGCGGACGGAGTCCGCGATCCCGCGCGCGTCAATGGCGATCGACCGGCAAATAATTTCCGGTGCACCCGTCGGATGGTGGTCTGTCCAGTTTTGCGAGGCGGCAAAAATCTTCCGGTTGACAGTCGTCGCAGCGTATTGAATTCTTTCAATCGCCGGGGAGCCGCGCAGCTCTTCGGACCAAATAGCGATCGACTCCGGGGGCCGGCAGAGCGAGCGGTGCAGGAATCACTGGATCATGCGAGCGGCCGGACGGTCGGCGCCGGCCAGTCCGGACGGATGTCCGGACGCGGTTTCCACGAGTACGCCTGATCACCCGGAATTTGTGATGCCGAAAAGGCCCCGGGGAGGGCCCGGCATTTCCGTACCGAAATTCAACAAGGAATCTGGCGTGCACTCATACATGAACATCAAGAAGTCCGCGCGAATCAGCCACGACTTCTGGGAGGTCACCGCCGCGGCCGGGATGTTCGACATCGTGGTGTCCGGCCTCGGCGACGGGCGGCACCGGACGCTGGCCGACGGCCACGAGTTCGTGAACATGTCGTCGTACTCCTACCTCGGCCTCGACACCCACCCGCGGATCGTGCGGGCGGCCGCCGACGCGGTGCTCGCCGAAGGGGCGCTCAACAGCTCGACCTCGCGGATGCGGATCCGGTTCGGATCGCTGCGGGACGCCGAGACGGCGCTCTCCGAGCTGTTCGACGTCGAGGCGCTGACCGTCGCCTCCTGCGCGGCCGCCGCCTGGGCGAGCCTGCCGCTGCTGGCCTCCGGGCTGCTGACGGACGGCGTCGCGCCGCTCATGGTCTTCGACAAGAACGCGCACTTCTGTCTCAACGCGATGAAGCCCGCGGTGGCCGACGAGGCGGAGATCGCCACCATCGCCCACAACGACGTGGACGCGCTGGAGGACCTCTGCCGCAAGCACCCGCAGGTCGCTTACGTCGCCGACGGGGTCTACAGCACCGGCGGCGCCGCGCCGATCCCCGAACTGCTGCGCCTGCAGGAGAAGTACGGGCTGTTCCTGTTCTTCGACGAGGCGCACGGCGTCTCCACCGTCGGCGAGCGCGGCCGGGGCGCCGTGCTGGAGGCGATGGCGGCGAACGGCGGGATGAACGACCGCACGCTGATCATCACCTCGCTCAACAAGGGCTTCGGCGCCTCCGGCGGCGCGATCTTCCTCGGCCCGGGCGGCTCGCAGCAGCGCCGCGACACCGCGCTGCGCAACGGCGGTCCGCTGATGTGGTCGCAGCGCATCAACACCGCCGGACTGGGCGCCATCATGGCCTCCGCGGAGCTGCACGGCTCCCCGGAGCTCAAGGAGCTCCAGCTCAGGCTCCAGGACAACATCGCGCTCTTCGACTCGCTGGTGGAGACCTCCTTCAACGGCGACGGCCTGCCGATCCGCTTCGTGGACATCGGCTCCGAGGACGCCACCATCCGCCTCGCCGGATCGCTGCTGGAGCGCGGCTACTACACCTCGCCGATCTTCTTCCCGGTGATCGGCCGGGGCAAGGCCGGGCTGCGGCTGATGCTGCGCGCCAACATGGCCGAGGCCGAGATCCGCGACTTCTGCGGCGCGCTGAACGACGGCCTGCGGGCCGAGGCGGCCCGCGAGCCGGGGCAGGACCAGCGATGACGGCCCTGCGCTCGCACATCGACTCCTCCGCCGAGGTCTTCCGCCGCAACACCGCGGCCTTCGACGAGAAGCGCCAGGTCATCGCCCGGGCCCGGGCCGCCGCGATCGCCGGCGGGGACGAGCGCTCGCGCCGGCGCCACACCGAGCGCGGCAAGCTGACGGCCCGCCAGCGGGTCTACCAACTGCTGGACCCGGGCACGCCGTTCATGGAGCTGGGCCAGCTGGCCGGGCACGAGGTGTACGACGAGCACGTGCCCTCGGCCGCGCTGGTCACCGGCATCGGCATGGTGAGCGGCCGCCCGGTGGTGGTCTTCGCCAACGACGCCACGGTCAAGGGCGGCAGCTACTTCCCGCTCACCGTGGAGAAGCAGCTCCGGGCCCAGCTGGTGGCCCGGGAGAACGGCCTGCCCTGCATCTACCTGGTGGACTCCGGCGGGGTCTACCTGCCGCTCCAGGAGCAGCTGTTCCCCGGCGAGTACCACCTGGGCCGGATGTTCCGGAACATCGCCGAGATGTCGGCGCTCGGCCTGCCGCAGATCGCCGCGGTGATGGGCAACTGCACCGCCGGCGGCGCGTACATCCCGTCGATGTGCGACGAGACGGTGATCGTCCGCGGCACCGGCACGGTCTTCCTGGGCGGCCCGCAGCTGGTGCGCGCGGCCACCGGCGAGGTGGTGGACGCCGAGACGCTGGGCGGCGCCGACCTGCACACCCGGGTCAGCGGGGTGGCCGACCACCTCGCCGAGAGCGACGAGCACGCCCTGTCGATCGTCCGGGAGATCATGGCCCGGGACGGCCGGCCGGCCCTCAGCCCGCCGCCGCAGCCCCCGCGCGCGCCGCTGTACGACCCGGCGGAGCTGCCCGGCATCGTCAGCGCCAGCCTGCGCGAGCACATCCCGGCCCGGGAGATCCTGGCCCGGCTGCTGGACGGCAGCGAACTCGCCGAGTACCGGGCCCGGTACGGGCCGACCATCGTGTGCGGCACCGGCCACATCGGCGGCTACCCGGTGGGCGTGGTGATCAACGACGGGGTGCTGTTCCCGGAGAGCGCCCAGAAGGCCGCGAACTTCATCGAGCTCTGCACCCAGCGGGACATCCCGCTGCTGTTCCTGCACAACATCAACGGCTTCATGGTCGGCGCCGAGTACGAGGCCGACGGCATCGCCAAGCACGGCGCCAAGCTGGTCAACGCGGTCTCCACGGCCAAGGTCCCCAAGTTCAGCCTGGTGATCGGCGGCAGCTACGGCGCCGGCAACCTGGCGATGTGCGGGCGCTCGATGGGCCCCCGGCTGATGGCCATGTGGCCGAGCGCCAAGTCCACCGTCGTCGGCGCCGAGCAGACCGCGACCGTGATGGCGCTGATCCGCAGCGACCAGCTCGCCAAGGAGGGCAAGGTCCTCTCCCCCGAGGAGGAGGAGTCGATCCGGCGCCCCATCATCGAGACGTACGAGCGCCAGTCCCACCCGCTCTACTACGCCGCCCGGATGTGGGTGGACGCCGTGGTGGACCCGACCGAGACCCGTGAGTGGCTGGCGCTCTGCCTCGCCATGTCCGCCGACGCCCCCAAGCAGGAAACGCGCTTCGGCGTGTTCAGGATGTGATGACGGAAATGATCAAGCGTCTCCTGATCGCCAACCGCGGCGAGATCGCCCGGCGGATCGCCCGCACCTGCCGCCGGCTCGGCATCGAGTACGTGGCGGTCCACTCCGACGCCGACCGCTCCTCGGCCCACCTGGCGGGCGCCGTCGAGCGGGTCCGGATCGGCCCCGCCGCGGCCGCCGAGAGCTACCTGGACGTCGACGCGCTGGTCGACGCCGCCGTCCGGACCGGCTGCGACGCCGTCCACCCCGGCTACGGCTTCCTCTCCGAGCACCCCGGCTTCGCGGCGGCGGTCGCCGGGGCCGGGCTGGTCTGGGTCGGCCCGGACGCCGCCACGATCACCGCGATGGGCGACAAGTCGACCGCCCGCGCGCTGATGGCCGCCGCCGGGGTCCCGGTGCTGCCCGGCTCCGGGACGGCCACCGAGTCGGCCGAGGAGATCCTGGCCGACGCCGAGCGGATCGGCTACCCGGTGATCCTGAAGCCCGTCGCGGGCGGCGGCGGCAAGGGCATGCAGGTGGTCCGCGCGGCCGCCGAGCTGCCCGAGGCGGTGGCCGAGGCCGTCCGGCTGGGCCGCAGCAACTTCGGCGACGGCCGGCTGCTGGTCGAGCGGTACGTGGAGCGGCCCCGCCACATCGAGGTCCAGGTCTTCGGCGACGACCACGGGAACGTGGTGCACCTCTTCGAGCGCGAGTGCTCGCTGCAGCGCCGCCACCAGAAGATCGTCGAGGAGGCCCCGGCCGCCAACCTGGCGCCCGCCGTCCGGGCGGAGCTGCTGGAGGCGGCCGTCCGCGGCGCCCGGTCGCTCGGCTACGTCAACGCCGGCACCTTCGAGTTCATCCTGGACGCCACCGACCGCTGCTACTTCCTGGAGGTCAACACCCGGCTCCAGGTGGAGCACCCGGTCACCGAGGAGATCACCGGCGTCGACCTGGTGGAATGGCAGCTGAGAGTCGCCGACGGGCAGCGGCTGCCGCTCGACCAGCACGAGATCACCGCGACCGGCCACGCCGTCGAGGTCCGCGTCTACGCCGAGGACCCGGCCGACGGCTTCCGGCCCGCGCCGGGCCGGGCGGCGGCGGTCCGCTGGCCGGCCGGCATCCGGGTGGAGGCGGCGTTCGACGACACCGGATCGGGCACCGACGGGGCCGCGTCCGGCTCCGCCGCGCCGGAACCGGCCTTCGCGGGCGGTCCGGGCGGTGACGCGGCCTTCGGCGGCGCCGTCTTCGGTGGCGGCGCCGAGGTCCCGGCCTTCTACGACCCGATGTTCGCCAAGCTGATCGCGCACGGCCCGGACCGCCCGAGCGCCCTGCGCCGGCTGCTCCCGGCCGTCCGCGACACCGCCCTGCCCGGGCTGACCACCAACCTCGGCTTCCTCGCCGAACTCCTCCAGGCCCCCGCCGTGGTCGCCGGGCGGATGGACACCCACCTGGTGGACGCCCTGGTCTCGACCGGGACCGGGCAGTCGGGGCAGGGCGAGCCGGCCGGCCCCGCCGGCCGCACCGACCGGGTCCTGGCCGCCGCGGCCTGCGCGGCCGCGATGCAGCTGCCGCCCGTCGACGACGCCCCCGCCTCGCCGTGGCACGGCGCGGTCGGCCCGTTCGACCGCCACCGGCTGGACCCGGTCGCGCCGTTCGGCCGGGTCGTGCTGCGGCACGGCCGGCGGACGCTGCAGGCCGGACTCACCGGACGGCGCGGCGCCGCCGTCGACGTCCAGGTCGAGTCCACCCCGTTCACCGTCACGGTCGCCGCCGTACCGGGCCACCCCGGCCTGTACCGGGGCACCGTCGGCGACCGGCGCTGGACCGGTCTGCGCAGCCCCGCCGGCTGGGAGCTCTCCGTCGACGGGCACCGGGTGGCGCTGGCCGCCCAGAGCTTCGCCGAGGGCGGCTCCGGGGCCGCCGACAACGCCGTGAAGTCGCTGATGCCGGGCACGGTGGTCGGACTGCTGTGCGAGGTCGGCGACCGGGTTGAGGAGGGGGACGCCCTCGTCATCGTCGAGGCGATGAAGATGGAGAACCGCATCCTCGCCCCGTTCTCGGGCGTCGTCACCGCGATCCGCTGCGCCGTGCGCGACCTGGTGGCGACCGAACAGGTCCTGGTCGAGCTCGACGCCGACGCCGAAGCCTGAGCGCCCGACCCGCCCGACCCGCCCGACCCGCCCGACCCCTCGGCCAGTTGAAGTAGCACCCCCCCGCACCACGCACGCAAGGAGCCCTCTCATGCCCGCTGAACCAACCCCCCGGAAGCTGCTGCTGGTCGGCGGGGTACGGGCGGTGCCGCTCGGCCTCGACATGGCGCGGCTCGCCCTGGACCAGGCCCACGCGCGCGGGCTGCGGACCCACCTGACGAACCAGGAGGCCGTCCTCGCCGCCACCCCCGGGGTGGCCGAACAGGCCGGCGCCGTCTCGGCGGTGGACTTCGCCAACCCCGGCGAGTCCGCCGCCTGGGCGCGCGACCGGGCCGCCGAGGGCGAGCGCTTCGACGCCGTCCTCGCCCTCCAGGAGATGGCGCAGGTGGCCGCGGCCGAGACCGCCGAGGCGCTGGGCCTGCCGGGCAACCCGGCCGAGGCCGTCCGACGGGTCCGCACCAAGGACGCCTGCCGGACCGCCCTGGCCGCCGCCGGCTTCCGGCAGCCCGCCGTCCGGCTCTGCGCGGACGAGGCGGAGGCGGCGGAGTTCCTGCGCGGCTCCACCGGGCCGTGGATCGTCAAGCCCCGTGACGCGATGGGCAGTACGGGCGTCAGCCGGATCACCGGACCGGACGGACTGCCCGCCGCGATCGCGCTGCTGCCCGGCCGCAGCCCCTTCCTGGTCGAGGAGTTCGTCCAGGGCGCCGAGTACAGCGTCGAGGGCCTCTTCCTCGGCGGCGAGCCGGTCGTCCTCGCGGTCACCGAGAAGGAGAAGGTGGAGCCGCCGTTCTTCGTCGAGGTCGGCCACATCCTCCCGGCCGAACTCCCGGACATGCAGCGTGAGGAGATGGAGCGTCAGGTCAAGGCGGCGCTCGCCGTGCTGGGCCTGCGCGTCGGCGGCTTCCACGTCGAACTCTGGCTGAGCCCGGACGGCATCGTGCTCGGCGAGGTGCACGGGCGGTTCGGCGGCGACTGGATCCACCGGATGCTCGCCCACGTCGTCCCCGGCCTGGAGCTGTTCGGCCTCCTCTACGACGACCTGCTGGGCCTGCCGCGCGACGAGGCCGCGCCGACGCCGGTCCGGGCCGCCGCCGCCCGCTACCTCACCCCGCCGCCCGGCCTGGTGACCGCGGTCGAGGGGTGGACGGAGGCGGCGAACCACCCGGACGTGCTCTACGCCGACCTCGCGGTCGGACCCGGCGGCACCGTCCGCCCGCTGCGCACCTCCGGGGACCGGGCGGGCGTGATCGTGGTCGGGGCCGACACCCCGGACCAGGCCCGCAAGCTCGCCCGCGAGCTGGCCGACTCGGTCCGCTTCACGGTGGAGCCGGCCCGGACGGTGGAGCCGGCATGACGCACACGGACGCCCCGCCCCGGGCGGCCGGCCTGCTGAGCCGGCTGACCGCGACGCTGCTGCCCGCCTCCCGGCAGGGCCGGATCATGGCCGCCGGGACCACCGTGGACGCGGTCGCCAACGGCCTCTACCTGGCCACCGCCACGCTCTACTTCGTCCGCTACCTCGACATCACGGCGGTCGCGGTCGGCACCGCGATCGCCGCAGCCAACATCGCCGGCCTGCTCAGTCCGCTGGTCTTCGGCCCGCTCGCGGACCGGCTCGGCGCCCGGCCGGTCTACGTGGCGCTGACGCTGGTCCGGGCGCTCGGCTTCATCGGGTACGCCCTGGTCGGCAGTTACGCCGGCTACCTGGTCGTCACCTGTCTGACCATCGCCGCCGCGCGGGCCTGCTCACCGCTGCTCCAGGTGATCGTCGGCGAGTTCGAGGGGGCCGCCGAGCGGACCAAGACGATGGCCTCGCTGCGCGCCATCACCAACATCGGCCTCACCGCCGGCTTCCTGCTGGCCGCCCTGGTGCAGGCCGCGCACTCCCGGGCCGCCTTCGTGGCGCTCTTCCTGTTCAACGCGGCCGCCTTCGCCGCCGTCGCGCTCGCCGTGGTGCGGGCCGGCCGGGTGGCGGGATCGTCGGCCGCGCCGGCCGCCGCGCCCGCCGAGGCCGGGGCGGAGGGCGGCTCCGGCTCGCCGTACCGGGACCGGCGGTTCCTGCTGGTCACGGCCGCCAACGCGGTCCTGATGCTGCACGACTGCGTGCTGTTCATCCTGCTGCCGCTCTGGGTGGTGGACCGGGCCGGGCTGCCGGCCAGTGCCAGCTCGGCCCTGCTGGCGATCAACACCGTGCTGACCGTGGTGCTCCAGCTCTCGGTGGCCCGGTTCGCCCAGGGGCTGGCCAAGGCGCTGCGGATGCTCCGGGTCGCCTGCCTCTTCCTGGTGCTGGCCTGCGCGTTCTTCGCCTTCGCCGACGGCCGGGGCAAGTACCTGGCGCTGGCCGCCGCGGTGGTCGCCGTCGCGCTGCTGACCGTGGGGGAGAACCTGCACGCCGTCTCGCGCTGGGAGATCTCCTACGAGCTGTCGCCGCCGGTGGGCCGCTCCCGCTACCTGTCGCTGTTCAGCACGGGCATGAGCGCGCAGCTGATCGTCGGCCCGTTCCTGGCCACCGGTCTGCTGCTGCCGGCCGGCGCGATCGGCTGGGTGCTGCTCGCCGCGCTGTTCGCGGGCGCGACCACCGTGACGGTGCTCGCCGGCCGCACCGGCATCCAGAAGTCACCGGCCGTTTCCCAGGAGGCGCTGACCGGCTGATGTCACTCTGCGTTGCTTGAACGATCACAACCGAGCAAGTACAGTCCCCCTAGAGCGTGTCAAGGGCCACGCGGGCACACCGGGGGGTGGACTTCATGCTGCGACGCTCGGTCGCGACGTTCCCCGGTCTGCCTTTCCGATGTCGGTCCAGCCACTGAACCAGCCGTTCAGCAAGGGGACTTGTCATCACCGACCGGGCTGACGAACCATCGGCCGCGCCGGTACTTCGGGCTGTCCGAATTCGACACGTCCCCCCTCGGGGCCGTCATCGTCGAATGCAGGAACAGACCGGAGTGAGCCATGGTGCTGCGCGAGGCACTGAGCATCCCCATCCCCCTCGACCACGAAGCGTCGACCACCGCCGAACTCCCCGGCCTCGCCAGTCTGCTACGCGACTGGCGAGGCCGGGCCGGCCTGCGAATGGGGCTGGCCAAGCCGCTGCCCCAGATGGTCGTCGCCACCAGACTCGGCATGAGCGAGCGCTGGTACCGCGACCTGGAGCGAGGCGGCACCGCCCGCTTCGACCCCAGACTGCTGGCGCTGCTCGCCGACGTGCTGCTGCTCGACGCCGACGAGCGCGCCACCCTCTACCTCTACGCGATGGGCGGCACCCCGGCCGCCGGCCCGGCCCGGCCGGAGGACCTCACAGCCCTCCAGGAGCTGGTCGACCGGCAGATGCCGAGACCGGCCTTCATCGCCGACCGCGCCTGGACCGTCGTCGGCCACAACCGGGCCGCCGCCGAGTGGTTCCCCTGGATGAGCAGGCCCGGGGCCAACTTCGCCCGCTGGGTGCTGACCGCCCCGGAGGCCCGCGAACAGGTCGCCGACTGGACGTGGCAGGCCCGGATGACCCTCGCCATGATCCGCTTCGCGCTGGCCCGCTACCCCGGGGACGAGTCGGTGGTCGCCCTGCTCACCGACGTGCTGCGCGACCCGCTCTGCCGCCGGCTCTGGGCCGGCCGGGCCTGCGTGGTCGCCAACCGGGACGGCGACCGCTTCGGCCTGCGGCTGCCGCACCTCTCGCCCGAACCGATCGAGACGGTCGCCCAGGTCCTCACCCCCGGTGGCCGACCGGACCTCAGCTTCGTCGTCCTGGGGCCGCCGCCCGGGGTCTGACCGCGGGGTGCCCCGGGGCCGCCGGCCCCGGGGTCCGAGCGGGGGCGGGGCGGCCGGGCGCGGCGTCAGTGGAACCGCGTCACGAACCGGCGCTGCCAGGGGGTCTCGACGGCGCGCCGGTCGTAGTGCTCCCGCACGAAGGCGACCGCCTCGCCGGCCGGGACGCCGTCCAGCACGGCCAGGCAGGCCAGCGCGGTCCCGGTCCGGCCGAGCCCGCCGGCGCAGGCCAGCTCGACCCGCTCGGACGCCGCCCGCTCCCAGGCCTCCCGGAGGGCGGCCGCCGCCTCGGCCCGGTCGGCGGGCAGCCGGAAGTCCGGCCAGCGGAGCCAGCGGCTCACCCAGCGGACGGCCGGCGGCCGGTGCCCCAGCAGGTAGAGCCCGAAGGCGGGTTGCGGCCCGGGCGGCAGCGGCCGCCGCAGACCGCGCCCCCGGACGAGTCGGCCGGACGGCAGGCGCAGCACCCCGGCGGCGGAGGGGTCCCAGGTGGCGGAGACGGTCATCCGGCGAGCCTACGGCGCGTCCGGCCGGTTGCGGGCGGTCGCGGGCGGGGCCGGGCCGGGTGGGAGCACCCGGCCGTTCCGTGCCGCGGGTCCGCGCGGCTCAGGAGGCCGCGTACAGGCCGGTCGGGGCGGGCAGACCGGCGCGGTGCGCCAGAGCGGCGGCCTCCCCGCGCGAGGTCACGCCCAGCTTGCCCAGGATGTTGGCGACGTGGAACTTCACCGTGGACTCGCTGATCAGCAGGGCGCCGGCGATCTCCCGGTTGCGCCGGCCCCGGGCGAGCTGGTCGAGCACCTCCAGCTCCCGGGGCTGCAAGCCCTCCAGGGGGTCCGGCCCGCCGGTCGCCGCCGGGGCGCTCAGCGGCAGGTCGACGGTGACGGTGGTGCCCCAACCGGGAACGGCGTCCACCGCGAGCCGGCCGCCCACGGCGGTGATCCGGTCCGCCGTCCGGTGCACGGCCAGGGTGTCGGCGCCGAGCAGGCCCGGGCCGTCGTCGCGCACCACGACCCGCAGGACGTCCGCGACGAACTGCCAACTCACGTGCAGGCGCGTCAGACCGTCCTGTTCCATCATGGTGAGCACGGCCGCCCGGACGGCCGCCCGGGCGGTGTGCGCGATCTCGGCGGGGAGGGAGCGCCCGCCCGCCGCCGGGGCCGGCAGGTCGAGCCGGACGGGGCTGTGCCGCAGCAGCGGGCGGATCTCGTCCGCGAGCCGGGCGAAGGCGGTGGCGGCGGGCTCCTCGCTCAGCTCCCGGTCGAGGTCGGCGCCCGCGCGCAGGTCCAGCAGCGCGCCGACGGCCAGCTCGGTGGCGCTGCGGCGGGCGGTGGCGTCGTCCAGGGCGGCGGAGCGCAGCGGCGCGAGGATCGCGGAGAGCGCCGAGGCGTGCGCGCCGCTCAGCTCGGCGATGGCCCGGGCCCGGGCACCGGCGGAGGCCCGTGACGTGGCGGCGTACGCGGGGGCGGCGTCGACGGCCCGGTGGTGGGAGTGGGTGACCAGCAGCTCCCAGAGCTGCTGCAGGACGGCGAGCGGCTGGTCGGGCAGCCGCTCGCCGCCCGTCCGGACCAGCACCAGCAGCGCGCCGTTGCTGCCGGGCGGGGCGGCGGAGACCGCGACGGCCGCCCGCGGCCGGCCTGCCAGGACCGCCTCGCCCTGCCAGGGCAGACCGGGTGCCACCGCCTCGGCCAGCCGGGCCAGTTCCCGGGTGGTGATCCGCCCGGTGAGCTCGGTCGGACCGTGGGCGAGGGCGGGGGAGTAGGTGCAGACGCCGCTCAGCTGGGCGAGGGCGGTGTGCGGGACGAGATCGGCGAGGACGCCGGAGAGGCGCGGGAGGAGCTGTGGCCTCGGCGCCCCCAGCACCGCCACCACCTGGGCGAGCACGTCCTCGGGGCGCTCCCAGCCGCGCTGCCGGTGCCCGGGGTGCCCGGCTCCGTCCGGGGCCTGCGCCGCGTTCCCGGCCCTCGCGTGCCCGGTCGCCGCGCTTCCCGCCCCGTCGCCTGCCCCGTGGTTCGCCATGGGTTCCAGCCTAGTCACCCGGTCCGCGCGGGTGCCTGGCCGTTCGGCCAGGCGGAACCGGCCGAACGGCGGGCCGGAGACCGCCCCTCCCGCGACCAGGCTGGAGACCGTCAGACCGACGAACTCTCCGACCAGTGAAGGACAGTGGGACTCCCATGACCAAGGCCATCGCCTTCTCCGCATTCGGCGGCGCGGACGTGCTGCACCCGATCGAGATCGACCTGCCCGCTCCCGGCCCCGGCCGGATCCGGATCGCCGTCCGGGCGGCGGGCGTGAACCCGGTGGACCACAAGCTGCGCAGCGGCGCGATGGAGGGCCTGTTCCCGGTGACCTTCCCGCACGTCGCCGGTTTCGAGGTGGCGGGCGTGGTGGAGGCCGTCGGCGAGGGGGTGGACGAGTGGGCGCCCGGGGACGAGGTGTTCGGCTCGGTCCGCGGTGGCGGCTACGCCGAACACGCCGTGGTGGGCGCCGGCGACGTGGCCCGCAAGCCGGCCGGGCTGAGCTGGGAGCAGGCCGCGGGGCTCCCGGTCGCGGCCGAGACGTCCTGGCGGGCGCTCCACCTGCTGGGCGTGGAGCGCGGCCAGACGCTGCTGGTGCACGGCGCGGCGGGCGGGGTGGGCACGATCCTGCTGCAGTTCGCCCGCTCGCGCGGGATCCGGGTGATCGGCACCGCGAGCGAGGCCAACCACCCGTACCTGCGCGAGCTGGGCGCGATCCCCGTGACGTACGGCGACGGTCTGGCCGAGCGGGTCCGGGCGGTGGCGCCGGAGGGGGTGGACCGGGTGCTGGACGCGGCCGGCCAGGGTGACGTCCTGCCGCTCTCGATCGAGCTGGCCGGCGGACCGGAGCAGGTGCTGACCATCGCCGACCACGAGGGCTCGGCCAAGTACGGCGTGCGGTTCAGCGCCGGCTCGGACACCGTTCACCACCACGGTCCCGCGCTGGCCGCCGTGCTCGCGCTGCACGAGGAGGGCACGCTGCACCTCCCGCTGCACCAGGTGTTCCCGCTGGCGGAGGTGGACCGGGCGCACCGGGTGAGCGAGCAGGGGCACGTCCGGGGCAAGCTCGTCCTCACCGTCGGCTGACGCCGGCGCCGGGGCGGTCCGCCGAGTGCCGCGGTCTGCGGCGGGGTGGAGCCGCCCCGATCGCGGCCTGACCCAACTGCGAGATGTGCCCGTTCATCTGACGGTCGGTCGGTAGAGTCCGGTGCCATGGCTGATGCGATCGAATCCCCGGGTGCGGGGCGGCTGGCGGGCAAGTCGTGCGTGGTGACGGGTGCGGCGAGCGGGATCGGCCGTGCGGTGGCCGAACGCTTCGCCCGGGAGGGCGCGCGGGTGGTCGCGACGGACCTCGACGCCGAGGGGCTGCGGCGGCTGGCGGACGAGCTGCCGCGGGCGGTCAGTACGGTGGTCGGCGACGTCTCCCGCGAGGACGACGCCCACCGGATGATCACCGCCGCCGTCGAGCGGCACGGCCGGATCGACGTCCTGGTCGCCAACGCGGGGGTGCTCCCGCTGTCGGAGATCACCGAGGCCGACGCCGAGGAGTGGGACCGGGTGATGGCTGTCGACGGCCGGGGGATGTTCCTCACCTGCAAGTACGCGATCGAGGCGATGGCCGGGCCCGGCGGCGCCGGCGGTGCGATCGTCTGCCTCTCCTCGATCTCCGGCGAGGCCGGCCAGCGCGGCCAGGCCGTCTACGGGCCCGCCAAGTTCGTGGCGTCCGGCCTGACCAAGCACCTGGCCGTCGAGTGGGCCGACCGCGGCATCCGGGTCAACGCCGTCGCTCCCGGCACCATCACCACCGAGCGCGTCCGCCGCCTCCAGGACGAGCCGGGCGGCTCCGACTACCTGACGGCGATCGAGAAGCTGCACCCGATGGGCCGGCTCGGCACCCCCGCCGAGGTGGCGGCGGCGGTCCTCTTCCTGGCCTCCGACGACGCCTCCTTCATCACCGGCGCGGTCCTCCCGGTGGACGGCGGGTACCTGGCGCAGTAGGGCTCGCCGGCCCTGGGGCGTGTGTGCGGGTGGTTCCCCGGACCGGTCACCGTGCCCCGGCCGGTCGGCCGACGAGCTCGGCGGGCTCCCCGGAGAAGCCGACCTCGCCCCGGTGCAGCACGTGGACGACGGCCGCGCCGGTGAGGCTGCGCGGGAGCGACCGCGCGGTCAGTACGACCGCCCGGCCCTCGGCGGCGGCCGTGTCGAGCAGGTGCGCGTGCAGGCGTGCGGCCACGGCCGGGGCCAGCCCCCGGTCCGGCTCGTCCAGCAGGAGCAGGCGCGGCCGGCCGGCCAACGCACTTGCCAGGGCGACCAGTTGCTGCTGCCCGCCGGAGAGCGTCCCGGCCGGCCGGGGCAGCAGGGCGGTCAGCTCGGGGAGGAGCGCGAGCACGGCCTCGGCGGGGGCGCCGGCGAGGCCGAGGTGCTCGGCCACCGTGAGCGAGGCGAACACCGCCCGCTCCGCCGGTACCAGCGTCAGCCCCAGCCGGACCCGCTGGTGGACACCGAGCGCCGTGACGTCCCGCCCCCGCCAGACCACCCGGCCGGCGGCGGGCCGGACCAGCCCGGCCAGGGCGTGCAGCACGCTGGTCCGCCCGGACCCGTTGCGGCCGAGCAGGACGGTGACCGCACCGGCGGGGAAGGCGAGGTCCACCCCGTGCAGGGCCTCCAGCGGTCCGTAGCGGACGCGGGCGCCGTGGAGTGCGGCTTCGACGGTCATCGGGAGCTCGCCCGGGTCGCTCGGGCGGTGCGGGCGGTGGGGGAGGCGGGGGCCGGCTCGCGGAGGGCTTCCGGTGGCCCCCGGCGGACACGGGCGGCTTCGACGGTCACGGCGCGCCCACCCCGGCCCCCGGCGCGGCCCCGCCCCAGGCCCGGGCCACCCGGGCGTCGGCGAGCACGGCGGCCGCCGGTCCGCAGGCCACCACCCGGCCGCCGGCCATCGCGTACACGGTGTCGGCCAACTCGCCGACCAGGTCGGGGTCGTGCTCGACCAGCAGCAGCGCCATGCCCCGGTCGGCCAGGCCACGCAGGACGGCGGCCAGCCGGGCGGTCTGGGTGGTGTCCAGGCCGGCCGCCGGCTCGTCCAGCAGCAGCACCTGCGGGTCGCCCGCCAGCGCGCGGGCCAGCTCCACCAGGCGCAGCACCCCGGTCGGCTGCGCACCGGCCGGCTCCGCCGCGAGGTCCTGGAGGCCGAACAGGGCGAGTGCGCGGGCCGTCGCCGTGTCGACGGCACGCGCGTCCGGACGGCGGCGGTGCCGCTGCTCGGGGCCGATCCGGACGTTGTCGGCCACCGAGAGGGTCGGGAAGACGGCGATCTGCTGGAAGGTCCGGGCCAGGCCGAGCCGCACCCGGGCGTACGCGGGCAGCCGGGTGACGTCCCGGCCGCCGAGCAGCACCCGGCCGGCGTCCGGGCGGACCGTCCCGGCCAGGCAGTCGAACAGGGTGCTCTTGCCGGCGCCGTTCGGCCCGATCAGTGCGGTGATCCGCCCCGGTGGCGCGGTGAGGTCGACCCCGGCGACGGCCTCGATGCCGCCGTACCGGCGGGTCACACCCCGCGCCGTCAGCCGGGCCCGGCCACTGCCCGGCGGGCTCACGGTCGCGCCTCCTCGCCCCGGGCGGCGGCCTGCCGGGCCGCGATCAGGGTGCGGATCCGACGGCCGGTCGCGCTCAGGCGGCCCGGCGGCAGCGTGGCGGGCGGGTGCGCCGGGTGGCGGGGGGAGAGGCGGGCGGCGGCGCCGGCGAGACCGCCCGGCAGGCGGCCGATCGCCGCCGCCAGCAGACCCACCGCGACGGCCGACACCCCGGCCACCGTGCCCGCGTCCAGGCCGATCAGCAGCGCGGCGGCCAGCACCGCGCCGAGCGCGCTGTCCGCACCGGCCACCACCACCGCGGCGAACCAGAGCAGCCCGCGCACCGGATCGAACGAGGCCGGGTCGAAGGCGCGCCCGGCCAGGCCCATCAGCCCGCCGCCGAGCGCGGCCAGCGCCGCCCCGGCCACGAAGGCGAACAGCTTCAGCCCGGGCACGTTGACGCCTGCCGCGACCGCGCCCGGTTCGTGGTCGCGCATCGCGGTCAGGGCCCGGCCCGGCCGGCCCCGGTGCAGACCCCGCACCACCAGCAGGCCCAGCCCGAGCAGCACCAGCTCGGCCAGGTAGAAGGCGCGGTCGCCGGCCAGGAAGGCGGGCCGGTCCAGGGTGAGCCCGGTGGTCGCGTACGGCTGCTGGAAGACGAAGCGGCTCATCGCCGTCCCGACCGCGAAGGTGACCAGGGCCAGCGCCGGACCGCGCCGCCGGATCGCCGGCCAGCCGGTGAGCAGTCCGAGCGGGGCGGTGGCCAGCACCGCGAACAGCAGCGCGGGGACGGCGGGCAGCGGCGGGACGGCCGGGATCCGCCCGGACATCAGCAGCGCGGTGCCCAGCGCGCCGAGCCCGGCGTACCCGGCCTGGCCGAGCGAGATCTGCCCGCCGTACCCGGTCACCACCACGATCGAGAGCAGGACCAGGGCGAGCGCGGGCACCAGCAGCGCGCTGCGCAGGTCATTGTCACGGAAGCCCAGCGGCAGCAGGAGCAGCACCAGGCAGACCGCCCGGGCCGCCCGGCCCCCGCCGGCCGGTTCCGGCACCGCGAGCGGGGCACGGTCGCCCGCGCCGCCGGTGATCCGCGGGCCGGCCAGCAGTGCGGCGGCCAGTAGCGCCACCACGAACAGGTTGGCCTGCACCGCCTGCACCAGCGGCAGCAGTTGGCCGGACGGCCGCAGCCTGGTCAGCTCGGCCTGCGCGATCCCGAGGCCGAGGCCGGTCACCACCGCCACCGGGATGCTGCGCAGCCGCGCCGCCACCGCGACCGCCATCGTCTCCATCACCAGCAGCGGCAGCCCGTACGGGTCGAGCAGCAGGTACGGCGCGAGGGCGACGCCGACCAGCCCGGCGGTGAAGGAGCCGAACGCCCAGCCCGCCGCCGAGACCCGGTCCGCGTCCACTCCGGCCAGCCGGGCCAGCCGGCGGTCGTCGACGACGGCCCGCACCTGGAGGCCGAACCGGGTGAAACGGGTGGTGGCGGCCACCGTCAGGGCGAGCACCAGGACGGCGGCGAGCTGCGCCACGGTGTCGGGGCGCAGGGTGTGCCCGCCGGGGAGGGCGATCGGCTCGGCGCCGAACGGGGACGGCGCGCCGCTCAGCGGGGCGGTGCCCCAGACCAGCACCGCCACCCCGATGAGCAGCACGAACACGCCGAGACCGGCCACCATCGTCTCGGCCGTCCCGGCGCCGCGCCGTTGCAGGGGCCGGTAGACCAGGACGTCCAGCAGGACGCCGAGCGCGGGGGCGACGAGCAGCAGGCAGAAGGCGAGGGCGGCCGGCCAGACCGGCCAGTGCCGGACGACCACCAGGTCGCGCAGCAGATAGGCGATGAGCATCGCCTGGGCACCCTGGGCGAGGTTGAGCACCCCGGTCGCGCGGTGGCAGACGACCAGGCCGATGCCGCTGAGGGCGGCCGCGCTGCCGACGGTGAGACCGGCCAGGGCGAGGTCGACGGTCAGGCCGAGGGAGTCGAGGGGAGGGGTGTCGGGCACGGGTGGCACCCCCTCAGCCGGCCGGGTGGGCCGGGTCGGCGGGGTCGGCGGGCGCGTCCGGGGCGGCCGGTGCGCAGATCCGGCAGGGATGGAGCCCGCGTGCCCGTACGGCGGCGGCGTCGACCGGCCGCGCGTCGTGCTTGCCGGTCACCAGTGGACAGTCGGGCCGGTGGTAGAGCGTGCCCTCGGCGACGGCGAGCAGACCGGTACCGGGGGCGGCGGGCTCCTCCGGCGCCGTGGCCTCCTCCGGCTGCTCCGGTTCGACCAGGAGGGTGTAGAGCCGTTCGACCCGTCGGTCGGTCAGGTCGTCCGCGGTGGGCGGGGTCGGCGGGGCCGGCGGCCGACCGGGTGAACGCAGGGCGACCACGATGATGCCCGCCACGATCAGCGCCGCACCCGGGACGGTGGAGGAGGCCAGATAGGGGATCTGCTGTTCGACGAAGGCCTCGCCGGAGACGCCGTACCAGCCCAGGACGCACAGGGCCGCCCCGGCGGCCGCGAGGATCCAGCCCGGCCACTCGCGGGCGCCCGGCGCCGTGCGGACCGCGCGGGCGGCCGAGCGCAGCAGCCCCCGGCCGGGCCGCCCGGCCGCCCCGTTCGGAGTGGTATGCGGCTTCTCGCGCTCGGATTGCGATTCGTCCATGGATCCGCCTTCATGGTGTCACGTGCGACATTTCCAGGATCGGCCTGGGACAGCATCCGGAGAGCGGCGGACCGGACCGCGCGGCGCCCCCGAACGGTCGGCGCCGACCCGGGCGGCGCAGCCGAGTTCGTCGAGAGGAACACCATGCGAGTAAGGCAGAGCGGCACCCGTCGGGGCGGCGGCCCGGTCCCGCGACCGGCGGTGGCGCTGTGCGCACTGCTGCTGGTGGGCGCGGTGGCCGGGTGCAGCAGCAGCTCGTCCGGCTCCTCGCCCTCGGCCTCGGTGTCGATCTCCGCCCCGGCGTCGGGGTCCGTCACGGTGACCGCGACCACCAGCGCCAGTGCCAGTGCCACCGTGAGTGCGGGTGCCACCGCCCCCGCTGATCCGGCGACCGCGACGAACCAGGTCACCGCCAACTGGGAGAAGTTCTTCGACCCCACCACCCCCATCCCCGAAAAGGCGACGCTGCTCCAGAACGGTGACGCGCTGCTCCCGGCGCTCCAGGGCTTCTCGCAGGATCCGCGGGTCGGTCAGGTCAAGGCCAAGGTCACGAACGTGACGTTCACTTCGCCGACCGAGGCCACCGTCACCTACGAACTCTCGCTCCAGGGCACGGTGGTCGCGCCGGACGCCACCGGCCAGGCCGTCCTCGACAACGGCACCTGGAAGGTCTCCCGCTCGTCGCTCTGCGGCCTGCTCGCCCAGGCCGGCGGTGGGAGCGGCGCCGCCGTCCCCGGATGCGGCTGACGGCCCCGCCGTCCCGCCGGGCCGCCGACGCGCACTGCCGTCGGCGGCCCGGCCCTCGCGTCCCCCGGCGCCGCGTCCGCCGCCGCTGCGGGGGCGCCGCCCTCCTCGCGCTGCTGCTCACCGCCGTCACCGCCTGCGGCACCCGGCTGCCGGGGAGCGCCTTCACCCACCGCCCCACCCCGGCCGGCGCGAGCACCGCCGCCGGGGCCAACCCCGCCTCCGACACCGGCGTCACGGCGACCGAGATCCGGATCGGTGTGGTCACCTCGCTCACCAGTCCGGTCGGCAGTGAGGTGTTCAGCGGCCCGCGCTACGGCGCGCAGGCCTTCGTCCAGGCCCTCAACGACCGGGGCGGCCTGCACGGGCGCACCGTCAAGCTGGTGACCTGCGACGACGGCGGCAGCGGCATCGGCAACCAGGACTGCGTGCACCGCCTGATCGATCAGCAGCACGTCTTCGCCTTCGTCTCCGGCAGCGTGCTCGACTACGCGGGCGCGCCGTACGTGAGCGGGAAGGGCGTGCCGGACGTCGGCGGCCAGCCGATCGGCACGGCCTACGACCGCTGGCCGCACCTCTACGGCATCTACGGCAGCGGCGCGCCGCGCGACGGGCAGGCCGTCGGCTGGAACGGGACGCTCTACCAGACCCCCGAGGTGTTCCGTTTCTTCACCGAACGGCTGGGCACCACCAGCGCCGCCGTGGTCGCCTACAACCAGGCCGACTCAGCCCGCTACGCCGCCCAGCTGAAGGCCGGACTGGAGGCGGAGGGCTACCGCGTCCTGATGCAGACGGTCGACTTCGCGCTGCCGAACTTCCAGGCGGTGGCCGCCGCCGTGCGCGCCGACGGCTCGCAGCTGCTCCTCGACGCCATGGACACCCGGGGCAACGCGGCGCTCTGCCGGGCGCTGGACGAGGCCGGGGTGCGGGTCGCGGCGAAGGCGACCAACGTGCAGAACTGGTCGCAGACCGTCGGCACCGACTACGGCGCCTCACCCGGCTGCCGCAACGCGCTCTGGGCGACCTCGGCCAGCCTCAACTACGAGGACGTGCAGGACCAGGCGGTGCGGGACTTCCGCGCCGCGATGTCCCGCTACTACCCCGACCGCGAACCGCTGCTCTCCGCCTGGGAGCTGGAGGGCTGGGCGGGCGCCCAGTGGCTCACCGACGCGATGGACTCCTGCGGCGCCGACCTCACCCGGGCCTGCGTCGAGCGGTTCATGAACCGTGCCGAGCCGTACGACGCGCACGGACTGATCCTGCCCGCCTCGTTCGTCCCGCAGCCCCCGCCGACCGGGCCGACCCGGGCCTGTCTGAACGCCGCCCGCTGGCAGGACACCGCCTACGGGGGCCGGGGCGGCTGGGTCACCCAGGTGGCCTCGATGACCACCACCTGCTTCGAGGTGCCGCAGCTGCCCTACCGGCCGTGACGGGAGCCGACGGCTCCGGGGCGGTACGGCGGGACCACCGCCGCCGGTGGCCCGCGCGCCGCTGCGCCCCCCGGAGCGCCCTCAGCCGAGGCGCTCCACCGCGACGATCGCCGCGTCGTCGTCCAGCCGTCCGCCCGCGTGGGCCAGCAGGTCGTGGCGCACCTGCTGCACCAGGGCCTGCGGGGGGTCGGCGGACCAGGCCCTGACGCGCTCGGTGAGCGGGTAGAACCGCCGCCGGGCGTCGCGGGCCTCGATCACGCCGTCGGTGTAGATCAGCAGGCGGTCGCCGGGAAGGAAGGCGAACTCGTCCACCTCGTAGCCGCCCGGGGCCAGTTCGCCCAGCCCGAGCGGCGGCGCCGGCCGGCGGGCGTCCAGCGCGGTGACGCCGTCGGCCCGCAGCCGCAGCGGCGGCGGGTGGCCGCAGTCGATCAGCCGGACCACCGAGCCGTCGTCCGGGATGTCCAGGATGACGGCGGTGATGAACGACTCCTCGCAGTCGTCCGCCGCCGCCCCGGCGGAGGCACTGTCCGGGCCCGACCGGTGGCCGCGACCGGTCCCGTCACCCGGCCGCTCCTCGCAGGGCTGCTCGCCGAGCCGGGCCAGGCCCCAGCGGACGCTGCCGTCCAGATAGCCGGCGAGGTCGGTGAGGTCGGCGTGCAGGTGGGCGGCCGCCCGGAAGGCGCCCAGCAGGAGGGCGGCGTCGCCGAGCGAGGAGAGGCCCTTGCCGCGGACGTCGCCGACCAACAGCCGGGTGCCGCCGGGGGTGCGGGCCGCCGCGTAGAGGTCGCCGCCGACCTGCGCCTCGGCCTCGGCGGCGAGGTAGACGGAGGCGAGGCGCAGGTGCCCGATCCGGTCCGGCAGCGGACGCAGCAGGACGCGCTGGGCGGCCTCGGAGACGGAGCGGACCTGGGCCAGCTCCCGTTCGTGCCGGTCGCGCAGCACCCGCAGCGCGACGATCAGCACCGAGACGGCGATCTGCGCGCCGAGCTGGGTCTCGTGGTTGGGGGTGGTGAGCCCGTCGCGCGTGATGCCGATGACGGTGAGGCCGGCGAGCGCGAGCAGGGCGACGGCCGCGGTGGTCCGCGCCCCCGCGAAGGACGCGGTGATCGCGGGGGCCACGATCAGCAGCGGTCCGAGGTGGATCGTCGGCGGTGACAGGACGTCGACCACGGTGATCACGACGATCAGCGCGAGCGGGAGCGCCGTCAGCGCGTGGCGGCCGAGCCGCCACGACCGGCGGCGGTCGCGAGGACCCTGCCGAAGGGGCACCTCTCCTCTGTACACCGTCGGAGCGGTACCCCGCACCCCGGCGTCGGCCCGTTGCCGCCAGCCCGTTGTCGGCGGGCCGTTGCCGGCGGGACGGGACCGGCGCCCCTCGGTCCTCGGCCCGGTCCTCGGCTCAGTCCTCGGCGCCGTAGCGGGCCAGGTAGCCGGCGAAGCGGGCGACGTCCTCGTCGGACCACTCGGTGAATCGGGCGGTGAAGGCGACCCGGCGCTGCTCGCTGGCCTCGCGCAGCAGGGTCAGGCCGGCCTCGGTGGCGCGCAGGATCTGGCCGCGCTGGTCGTCCGGATCGGTCTCGCGGCGCAGCAGGTCGAGCTTCTCCAGCGCGGTGACCTGGCGGCTCACGGTGGACTTGTCGAGCATGAAGTACGAGGCGACGTCGGCGGCCCGGCAGCCGCCGCGCTCGTTGATCAGGTCGAGGATGCTGTAGGTGACCAGGGAGAGGTCCGGGTGCAGCTGGGAGGCCTTGTGCCGGGCACGCCGGGCGAAGGCGGTCAGCTCGCGCTGGATGGTGTCGATCGATGTCTCGCGGCCGGGCACGGCGGTCCTACCTCCTCGGTAATTTGTTGCACTGTACAACTTTTTGGGCTCCGCTGTGCCCGCCGTGTGCTGTCGGGCCACGCCGTCCTCCGCCGTCCTCCGCCCCGTTCCGCGGCCGGCGGCACCCGGCCCGGGGCGCGGGCTCAGCCGGTCGTGGCGCCGTCCGGGGTGCCGGTGGCTCCCGCGGCCTGCCAGGCGCGGGCGGCCGCGATCCGGCGGGTGGCACTCGGATGAGTGGCGAACAGTAGCTCAAGCACCCGGGGCGGGTCGACATCGGACACGTTGGCCACTGCCAGTCTGCGCTGCATGGCGATGAACTGCTCGGCGTCCGAGGTCAGTTCCAGGGCGTGCCGGTCCGCCCGGGCCTCGACCCGGCGGCTCACCGCGCACTGCACCGGCCCCGACAGGGCGCCCAGCAGGGCCGCGCAGGCCGCCATCAGCGGCAGGACGCGCGGATCCGCCGCGTCCGTCGCCCCCGCCGCCGACAGCAGCGGGCCCCAGCCGGTCAGCAGGCCGATCAGGCAGACCACCACGGCCGCCCCCACCGCGCCCAGTACCGTGCCGGTCAGCACGTCCCGGTGCTTCACGTGTCCGAGTTCGTGCGCCACCACCAGCTCCACCTCGCGCGGCTCGGCGGTGGACAGCAGCGTGTCGTAGGCGACGATCCGTCGGGTCGCGCCCAGGCCGGACACGTACGCGTTGAGGGCCGTGGTCCGCCGGGAGGCGTCCGCCACCAGGACGTCCCGCACCCGGACGTCGTCCTGGTCGGCGAGCGCGAGCAGGGCGGTCCGCAGCGGGCCGGGCGCCATCGGGGTGAAGCGGTTGAAGACCGGCTCCACCAGCAGCGGGTAGAGGAAGGAGAGCGCCGCCGTGAGCAGCGCCGCCGCGCCGGCGGCCGGGAGCCACCAGCGGTCCGGCCAGCGGTCGGTGAGCGCGAACAGTCCGAACGCCAGGGGCAGCACCAGGGCCAGGCCCAGCGCCAGTCCGCGCACGGCGTCCACCGCCCAGCCGCCCCAGCCCTGGGTGACCAGGCCGAACCGGGCCCGCACCGTCCGGGCGCCGGCGGCGAACGGCAGCTGGGCCGCCCGGCCGAGGAGGACCAGGGCGGCCGCCCCCGCCAGCACCTCGGCCGTCCGCGAGCCGCCGAACAGGTCGCCGGCGGCCGTCACCAGAGCGGCTCCGGCCGGGGTCAGCCCGAGCAGCAGCGTCAGGAGAAGGCCGGCCAGCCGCCCGCCCAGTGCCCACGGCAACAGGGCACGCCGCAGCGCGCGGCCCCGGGCGCGCTGGGCGGGGGTGAAGTCGGGCGCGCCGGTACCGGCGCCGGGGGCGGGGGTCGCTGAGCCCGGAGGCGGGCTGACCGGATCTGTCATCTGTCGGCTGTCATCCGTAGTCCGTGAGCTGTCGGCCACCCGCTGCCGGGCGCCGTCCGTCGGGCGCTGTCCGTCCGGCCGTGCCCACCGGTTGCCCGTCGGGCGCGGGCCGGCCGGCGGCCGCCGGGATCAGCATGTCACTCCCGCGCCGGCCCGGTGGCGGACTCGGTGCCGCTGCGGAGCAGCCGGTGCCCCAGCTCGACCAGGGCCCTCCCAACGGCGAACGCGTCGCCGACCGCCTCGGCGGGCTCGTCCTGCGGGCTGCGCCGGGCGCGGGTGTCGGCGTGCAGCACGCTGCCGTCGGCGTCGAGCACGGCGTGCACCCGGGTGGTGTCCCGGCCCTCGACGAGGTGCAGGCTCACCTGCCACTCCTTGGTGCGGACGGCCGATCCCGCGTCCTCGGTGAGGGGAGCCGCGGTCGCTGCAGGGGCGGCGTGCACCGGTGCGGCGGCGCCGTCCGGTCGGACGATCACCACCGGGCAGCTGCCGTGCACCGCGCAGTGGGAGCTCACCGAACCCAGCAGCGTGCGGGCGAAGGTGCCGCGCCCCCGGCTGCCGAGCACCAGGAAGTCGGCGTCCGCGGACAGTTCCAGCAGCACCTCGGCCGCGTGGCCGAGGACGAGGCTCTCCTCGATCTCCACCGGCCGGTCCCGGCCGACCACCTCGTCCACCTCGGCGGTCAGTGTGCGCCGGGCCGCCCGCTCGAAGCCGTCGTCCAGCAGCGGCGTGAGCCACCCGTAGAGCGACGGGTACTCCCAGGCCGCCACCGCGTGGACCGCGGCCCCGGTCAGGCCCGCCTGACCGACCGCCCAGCGCAGCGCCGCCTTCGAGGGCGCGGAGCCGTCGATCCCGACCACGATCCGCCGCCGGCCGCCGTTCGCCGCGCCGATTCCCACACCGTCCATGCGCCGTCCACCTCGCCACCTCGGCCCGGGAGCGTGCAGCCCCGGGAGCGTGCACCCCCTCCACGCTGCGCGTCCGGACGGCCGGTGCGCCAGGGACACGACGGCCCGGTGCGGCGGTCGTGGGGGCCGGGGTGTCCTGGTGGGGGTGGTGCCGGCGGTGGCGGGTCGTGGTGGTGGAGCCGGGTGCGGGGGTGCTGTGGGGGCCGGGGCGTCCCGGTGCGGCGGTTGACCAGGCCGGTCCGTCCCCTGCGGTGGAGCCGGGGGGGACATCGAGGCGGGCCCGCAGGGCCCGCCGATACGATCGGTCGGGGCTGTCCGGCCCGGTGGGCGCGGGCAGTGGCCGTGAGCTGTGGCGCCGGTCCCGCCGGCGCCACCTGGGGAGAGGGGATCCGGTATGGCAGTCGAACCGTCCGGCGCGCAGGAGGTCCGTCGCGTCGAGGGCCTGGTGTCGGCGCAGGAGAAGGCGATCGCCCTGTTCGCCGAGGCCGAGGCGCGCGAACTGGTGGCGCCCGGGGTGGGCGAGCGCGAGGCGAGCGACCGGATCCGGGATCTCGCCAACGAGATGTTCGGCGCCACCCGGCACTGGCACAAGCGGATCATCCGCTCCGGCCCGAACACCCTGGCCCCGTACCGGGACAACCCGCCGGACCGGGTCATCGGGGCCGACGACGTGGCCTTCGCCGACTTCGGCCCCGTCTTCGAGGAGTACGAGGCGGACTTCGGCCGCACCTACGTCTTCGGCGGCGATCCGCACAAGCGGCGGCTGCTCGCCGACCTGCCGCGGATCTTCGACGCCGGCCGCGCGTTCTTCGCGGCCGACCCGGAGATCACCGGGCGGCAGCTGCACGCCGAGGTCGAGCGGCTGGCCGCCGAGGCGGGCTGGGAGGTCGGCATCTGGCACGCCGGCCACCTCGTGGGCGAGTTCCCGCACGAGGTGAACGACGGGGCCAAGGCCGACTCCTACATCACCCCCGAGAACGAGACCCCGCTGCGCCGCACCGACCGGTCGGGGCGGGTCTGCCACTGGATCCTGGAGCTGCACCTCGTCGACCGGGAGCGCGGCTTCGGCGGCTTCTACGAGCAGTTGCTCGACCTGGCCTGACCGCGGGTCCCGGCCCGCGCTCCGGCCGCCGGGCCCGTCCTGCGCCCCGGGCGCGGGGCGGGCGCGGGGCGGGCGGGCCGTGGAGGCAGGCCGAAGGCGATGTGGGGGAATGGCGTAGTCTGACCGCTCTCGAATCGACCCCCGGGGGGACTTCACATGCGCCGAGTCGCGGCCGCCGTCGCACTGCTGCTCGGGCTGATACCCGTGGCCGCCTGCGGGCCGGACGACCCGGCGCCGGCCAAGGCCGCGCCGGCGGGCGACGCGGCGAAGCCCTCGGCGGCCGGGACGGCGGGCGCCGCGGCGTCCGCCTCGCCGTCCGCGAGCGCCTCGGCGCCCCGCCCGGACGGTTCGATCACGGTGGCGTTCGCCGGGGACGTCCACTTCGAGGGCCGCACCGAGGCCCGGCTCGCGGTGAAGGCGCCCGAGCAGGCGCTCGGCCCGATCGCCACGACCCTCTCCGACGCGGACCTCGCCGTCCTCAACCTGGAGACCGCGATCACCGACCGGGGTGCCCCCGAGCCGAAGACGTACACCTTCCGCACCTCGCCCAAGGCGCTCACCGCCCTCAAGGACTCCGGCGTCGACGTCGTCTCGATGGCCAACAACCACGCCGTGGACTTCGGCGCGGACGGGCTCACCGACACGCTCGCCGCCAAGGACTCCGCGCCGATCCCGGTCGTCGGCGTCGGCCGCAACGCCAAGGAGGCGTACGCCCCGTACGTCACCACCGTGCGCGGGGTGAAGGTCGCGGTGCTCGCGGCCAGCCAGGTCGAGGACCTGACGAACCAGAAGTGGCGGGCCGGCGCCACCAAGCCGGGCATCGCCTCGGCGCTGGACGCCGCCGCGCTGGTCAAGGCGGTGGAGGAGGCGAAGAAGCAGGCGCCCGTCGTGCTCGTGTACCTGCACTGGGGCGACGAGGGCAAGGCCTGTCCGACCGGCGCCCAGAGCGCCATCGCCAAGAAGCTCGCCACCGCCGGGGCCACCGCTGTGGTCGGCACCCACGCCCACACCATGCTGGGCTCGGGCATGCTCGGCTCCACCTACATCGGGTACGGCTTCGGCAACTTCCTCTGGTACGGCACCTCCGACTACGCCAACTCCAACGAGACCGGCGTGACGACGCTGACCCTGACCGCGGCCGGCAAGGTCGCCGGCGAGGAGTTCACGCCCGCCACCGTCGACGGCCAGGGCGTGCCCGTCCCGCAGACCGGCGCCGCCGCGACGGCCGCGCTCAAGCGCCGCGACGGCCTGCGGGGCTGCACCGGGCTGGCCCCGGTGGCGGGCGCGACGCGCTGAGGCCGTGGACGTGGCCGCGCTCAGACGCGGCGACGGTCCGCCGGGCCGAGGTCGTGCGGGTCGCGGGTGGTGAGCGCCTCGGCCACCGGCCGCCCACCGCCCGCCGACCGGGCGAGCCGCTCGCGGACCTCCCCCGGGGTGCGCGGCCGCCATCCCGGGCCGTAGCAGCAGCGCGAGTGGAAGGTCACCCCCGCGGCGAGCAGGGCCGTCAGGGCCCGCCACCCCGCGGTGTCCCGGCGTCGCGGGACCGCCAGGTCCTGGCCCGCGTCGACCAGTTCGCCGCCGCAGCGCGCGCAGACGTCCCGCCCCGGGGCGCCGTGCCGCTTCACGGACAGCCGGCACGGCGGGCAGACGAAGTGTCGTCGCGAGGTCCGGCTCCGGGTGCACATGCCGCTCACGGTAGGCGCGCGCCATGCCGTCGGCACCCGGATTTCCGGGCGGGCGGCCGCCGGGGGCGGCCCGGGGGCCCGGCGGCGGCGTGAGAGGGTCGAAGCGGAAGACGTGGTGGTCACGGGTGCGGAGGAGAGCCGGCCGATGACGGAGTGGAAGACGTACGGCCGGCGGCCGGTCTACGAGTCGCCCTGGGTGGAGCTGTGGCTGGACGACGTGGAGATCCCCGGGGTCGGGCGGGTCGACCACCATGTGGTGCGGATGCCGAAGGCCTGCACCACGGCGGTCGTGACCGATGACGCGGGCCGGTTCCTGCTGCTGTACCGGCACCGGTTCATCACCGGGCAGTGGGGGTGGGAGGTGCCGGCCGGGTGGGCGGAGCCGGGCGAGGAGCCGGCGGCGGCCGCCGCCCGGGAGGTCGAGGAGGAGACCGGGTGGCGACCGGGCCGGGTGGAGCCGCTGGTCGGGTTCAACGCGATGTCCGGCATCTCGACGATGCGCTTCCACGCGTTCCACATGACCGGCTGCACCCGGATCGGCGAGCCGACCGACCGGAGCGAGGCGACCCGGGTCGAGTGGGTGGCGGAGGAGGACGTGGTCGAGCTGCTGGTCGCCGGGGAGGTGCCCGAGGGGGCGTCGCTCGCGGCGCTCTCCTACTTCCTCGGGCCGTACCGCCTGGCGCGGCGGCGGCGGTCGGCCGACTGACCGCCGCCGGTCGCGACGGCCGGTGCGCTCACTCCCGGTGGTTGGCCTCGCCGTGCTTCCAGTAGCCCTTCGCGTGGACCCGGTCGCGGGGGAGGCCCAGGTCGCCGAGGAGGTGGCGGCGGAGGGTTCCGACGGCGACGGCCTCACCGGCGATCCAGGCGGAGCCGGTGGTTCCCGCAGGGCCGGCAGGGTCAGGGCCGGTCAGGACGTCGGCGGCGAGGACGGCGTCGGTGAGGAGCCGGCCCTTGGGGTGGGCGCCGTCGCGGGGGAGCCAGGTGGTGGTGAGCTCGGCGGCGGTGCCGAGCGGCAGCGCGTCGGCGCCGGTGGCGATCTCGAAGTAGGCGAAGGCCCTTACCGTGCTGGGCAGTTGATCGAGAATGGTGAGGGCGGCGGGCAGCGCGCTCTCGTCGGCGGCGAGGAGTAGCCGGGTGACGCCGTCCAGGTCGGGCCGGCGGCCGCGCGGGCCGGCGAGGACGGCCCGGTCGCCGGGCCGGGCGATGGACGCCCAGCGGGCCAGGGGTCCGTTGCCGTGCAGGACGATGTCGATGTCCACCTCGCGCTCGGCGGGTCGGTGCCGGCGGATGGTGTAGGCCCGGGACGGGCCCTCGGGGATGGCCAACTTGACCCACTGGGTGGGGTGTTCGATCCCGAGGTCGGGCAGCGTCGGGCCGCTGAAGGTGATCCGGGTGAGGGTGGAGGTCAGCGGGGTGGTGGCGATGACCTCGACGTCGTGGGCCGGGCGGGGGCGTCGGAACATGATGACTCCTGAGCGGGCCCGGAGGTGGACTCGGGCCGGGTGAAGGGGAGTTCGGTGACGGAGGGGCCGGGGCGCGCCACGGCGAACGGCCGCACGGCGGCGCGGTGCGGCAGCCGCGCGGTGGCGGGTGATGGCGGGTGGTGGTGGGTGGTGCCCGGAGTGGGCGCCCGGATCAGTGCGTGAAGCGGGCGAGCTGCCGGTCGAGCAGGGTGTCGACGAAGGCCCGGTCGAGCGGGCGGCGCAGCACCAGGGCGCGGTGGTAGAGCGGGGCGAGCAGGGCGTCCAGGAGTGCGGCGGCCTCGTCCTCGGAGGTGCCGAGGCAGGCCCGGGTGTGCGCGACGTCCCGCTCGCGGAGCGGGTCGAGGAAGCCGGTGTGCAGCAACTCCGCCGTCCGGGCGTCGAGTTGGGCGTGCCCGAGGAGGGCCTGCAGGACTTGGCCGGCCGGTTCCTCGCCGAGGAAGGCGGCGAAGCGGTGCAGGTAGACGCGCAGGTCGGCCGGGGTGGCCGGGGAGTCGGGCCAGACCAGGGCGGGACCGGAGTCCAGCGCCAGGTTGTCGAAGAGGATGTCGACCTTGGACTTCCACCAGCGGTAGATGGTCTGCTTGGCGACGCCCGCCGCCGCGGCGATGCCCTCGATGGTGAGGCCCTCGAAGCCGTGCTCGACCAGGAGGTCGTCGGCGGCGTTCAGCACGGCCAGGCGCGCGGCCTCGCTGCGGCGACCGCCGGTACTCGCGCTGCTGCTGCCGGTGGCGGGGCGGGGCTGGGCGGCGATGGCGCTGCGGTCCTCACGGGCGGGCCGCTGCGGGAGCCGGCCGGGGTGCTGGGTCGGGCCCATCCTCTCACGCCTCCTCCGCCGCGAGGGGCGTCGGCCGTGCGCGACGGCCGGTCAGGCCGGCCGCGACGCCGACGGCCAGTACCGCGACCAGCGCGCTGAAGACGACCCCTGCCGTGCGCAGGTCGGTGGCCCGGATCAGGAGGCCGACGCCCACCACCGGTACCGAGAGCATCGTGTACAGGACGGCGAAGTAGGCCGAGATCGCCTCGCCGCGCCGTCGCGGTTCGACGCCCCCGTTGATGGTGGCGAGCCCGGTGGCGACGGCGGTACCGGTGGCGAGGCCGTTGAGCACCGCGCCGAGGAGCAGCGGCGGCAGCGTCCCGGTGAGCAGCGCGGTGGCGACCAGGGCCGCCGCCACGACGAGCCCGGCGCAGGCGGCGGGCAGGGCACGGGGGCCGGGTAGCACGCGGGCGAGCACCTGGCCGGCCCCGGTGGCGACGAAGGCGAGGCCGGCGACCAGACCGGTGAGCGCGTGGTGGTGGATGCCGAGGACGGTGGCGAGGAAGAGCCCGCTGACGGAGGTGAGGACGCCGAGGGCGGCGAAGCCGGACCCGGCGGTCAGGGCGGCGCGCAGCAGGGCGGGCCGGATGGCGGTCGGGACGAGCGGCGGCTCGAAGGGCGGGGGGAGCGCGGCGCCGGTGCTCCCCGGGGCGTTTCCGGGGGTCTCGCGATGGGCCTTGCGGGAGGCCGTGCGAGGGGGCGTGTGAACGGTCGTGTGGTGGGCCTCGCGGAGGGCCTCGCGGGGTCCGCCGCCGGGCGCGCTCTCCGGGACGGCGAAGAGGCCGAGCAGGGCGACCGCGGTGAGGGCGAGCATCACCGTCCAGGGCAGCCGCAGCGGGGAGCCGGCCCATTCGGCGAGGATCCCGGAGAGCAGCGTGCCGCCGGCCAGTCCGCCCATGTTGGCGGCGAGTGCGAGGGTCTGCGCCCGCAGCCGGCGCTCCGGCGGAGCGAGGTCGAGCAGGGCCGCGGTGGCGGCGCCGGTGACCAGGGCGGCGGCGAGGCCGGACACCACCCGGGCGACGAGCAGCCAGGGCAGGGCGGAGGCGGCTTCGAAGAGTCCGGCGGCGGACGCGGCGAGGAGCAGGGCGCCGGCCATGACGGGGCGGCGGCCGATCCGGTCGGAGAGGCGGCCGAGCGTGAGCAGGCCCACGACGACTCCGGCGGCGTAGACGGCGAAGGTCACCGTGACCATCAACGGTGAGAAGCCGAAGGCCTGTTGGTAGATCGGATAGAGCGGGGTCGGGACGGTGGTGCCGGCCATGGTGACCCAGAAGGCGAGGGCGATGGCGGCCCGGGCGAGTGGAGTCGCCGGGGTGGGCGGGGCGGACGGGGCTGGGGCCGCCGCCGGGGGGCTGTCGGGGGGCGCGGAAGGCACGGATGTGCTCCTCGGGTGAGGTGAGGGGGTGAGGCCTGGTGGGGCGGGAGCTCCGCGCGGGGCGGAGTCGGCGCAGCGCGGGGCGGGCCCCGGAGGCGAACGTAGACGCAACGTTGCGTTGCGATTTGAACGTAGCACTGGACGCAACGTTGCGTCCACGCTCGATGGTGCAACACCGGTCGACCCCGGTGCGGAACGGCGGCTGCCGCCGCGAGTTGACGGACTCGCAGTTCCGCGGCGCACCCAAACGGGCGTGTTAGGTTAGCCTTGCCTAATGTTGCCGCTCAAGGGGAGCTCGGAGAGGGGGTGTCCAGGTGCGACGGCCCGAATCAGCGGGCCTGGTCGCGAACCTGCGGCCGGGAACCCCGTCCGCCCCGGCGCTCCGCCCCTGACCGGACGGAACCGGTGTCCGGACGGCGACGCCACCCGCGTCGCCCGACCGGCTCGCACGCGGCCGCCGAGGGCGGACTGCCCCGCGTCGACCGGAGGCCGAGGCGCCGGACCACCAGCGACCCTCGCACCACCCGGGCGACCCGTTCACCCGGCCCCGAACCGCCCCACCCGCCGACCATCCCGACCGGGACACCCGGCGGCCACTCGCAGACTGGGAGAATCCAGGTGACCACCGTGCACCACGCCCCCGCCGGGACGGACCCCACCGTCATCGGCGCGGCCAGCGGGCTGCTGGGCCAGTACCGGGCCGCGCCCGACGAGGCGTTCTTCGCCTCGCCGACCCGTACGCTGCTCGCCGAGGGCGTGCACGCCAGGGTGGTGCAGGACGAGCGCCCGCTGCCGGTGCGGGTCGCCGAGACACTGGCCCGGGCGCGCCGTGACGGGGTCCGGCAGCCGCTGGTGATGGGCGCGGTGGCGTTCGACCACGACAGCAGGGCCGAACTGGCCGTGCCCGCCGGGCTGCGCGTCTGCGGCGCGCTGCGGGACGACCCGCTGATCGCCCTGCCCGCCCCGGCCGCCGAGCCGGTGGAGTGGCGGGTCCGTCCGGTGCCCGAGCCCGAGGTGTACGGGGCGGGCGTCGCCGAGGCCGTCCGGCGTGTGCGGGCGGGCGAGTTGAGCAAGGTCGTGCTCGCCCGGACACTCGAGCTGAGTGCCGGTCGCCCGCTCGATCTGCCCGCGATCCTCCAGCGGCTGGCCCGCCGCGACCCGAGCGGCTACACCTTCGCGGTGCCCGCCGGGGCGGGCCGCACCCTGATCGGCGCCAGCCCCGAACTGCTGCTCTCGCGCCGCGGCACCACGGTGGTGGCGAACCCGCTGGCCGGTTCGGTGCCGCGCACCGCCGACCTGGGCGAGGACGTCCGCCGGGCCGCCGTGCTGCTGGAGTCCCCGAAGGACCTGCGCGAGCACGCCTTCGTGGTGGACGCCATCCGCGAGGCGCTGGCCCCGTACTGCCGGACGCTGCTGGTGCCGGCCGCCCCGACCCTGGTCCGGACCGCCGCCATGTGGCACCTGGCGACCACGATCACCGCCGAACTGGCCGACCCGGCCGTGTCGGCGCTGGAGTTGGCCACCGCCCTGCACCCGACCCCGGCGGTCTGCGGGTCGCCGACGCCGCCGGCGCGGCGGGCGATCGGCGAGATCGAGCCGTTCGACCGCGGACTGTACGCCGGGATGGTCGGCTGGGGCGACGCGGACGGTGACGGCGAGTGGGTGGTGACCCTGCGCTGCGCGGAGGCCGACGAGGGCACGCTGCGGGTGTTCGCCGGGGCGGGCGTCGTCGCCGAGTCCCGGCCGGAGGCCGAACTGGCCGAGACCAGCGCCAAGTTCCGCACCTTCCTGGACGCCGCGGGGGTGCCGCGGTGAGGGTCCGGGCGGCGGCTGAAGCTCGCTGTGCGGCACTCGGGTGCGGGGCCGGCCGCCGTGGTCGGCCCCGGCTGACGACCCGGGCCCTACGGCAGGTCGATCCGCTCGGTCCGGTAGGCCCCGATCACCTCGATCCCCTTGCTCCCCGTGATGCCGTCCAGCGGCAGCGACTCCGTGTACGGGGCGGTGGCGGGGAGCCCGATGCCGGACAGCGAGCCGACCACCTCGATGCCCCAGTACTCCGGCTGCGCGAGGTAGACCCGGGGCGACAGCCGGACGGTCATGTTCAGGTAGGGCTTGGTCCCGTTCACCACGAGGATGAACGTGCCCGGGACGATCCCCGGGACGGCCTTCGCCTCCTCGAAGTCGATCAGGCGCACGGATTCCGGCGCCGGCCGCTCTGCAAAGTTCTCCGCCATGGTGAACCCTTTCGTCACCGCGATGCCCTCAGGCCTTCCGACGACGCAGGCTAGCTGACGGTCGCTCACGAACGATGCCTGCCGCGCGCGTGCGAAGGCGCCCGCATGCCCGACACCCGCCCGGCGGAGCCGATCGCTCAGGAGAGCGGTGTCTCCTTGGCTGCCGCGAAGGCGACGAAGTCGGCCCAGGCGGCGGGGGAGAAGGCGGGCTGCGGCCCGTTCCGGTCCTTGGAGTCCCGGACGCGCACGGCGGTCTTCATGGCGGCGACCTCGATACAGGCGCCGCCCTCGGTGCCGCTGCAGCTGGAGGTGAACCATGCGAGCTCAGTACTCATTGCCCCTCCGCCAACGCGCCGATGAACCTCGCCGAGGCCTTGGAGTCGAAGCCCCCTGGTCCTCGACCGGCTCGGGCTCCGAGGGTAGGGCGGGTGTGAGTCGGGGTGGGGGCGAGCCATGGGAAACCGCACGTCCGGGTGAAACCGGCCGGGGTGGTGGTGTGCGCCGGGGCTTCGGCCTGGTCGGGGCGGGTGGCGTGAGTGTCGGGCGGTGGAGCGCGGGGTCGCTGTGATGAGCTGAGGGCTGCCGTGCTCTCCGCTCACGCGCGGCAGCCGTTCCGGTCCTGCTGGACCGTCCTCCTGAGGGGAGACGCTCGTGCGCAGTCGTGTCGGAGCCGGGGTGCTGGCTCTGCTCCTGGGGTCCGGTGCCGTCGCGGGCTGTTCGTCGGCGTCGGCGCCCCCGGCCACGTCGGCCGCCCCGAGCTCTGCCGCCGCCTCGGCAGTCGCCTCCCCCACCGGGTCCGCCCCGGCCACGCCCGGTGCCGCGCCGTCGGTGGCCGTCCGGGCCACGGTCACCGAGGAGTTGGCGGCGCCCTGGGGCCTGGTGGTGCTGCCCGACGGGGACCTGCTGGTTTCCGAGCGGGACGACGGACGGATCGTCCGGGTCGCGGCGAAGGACGGCGCCCGCACCGAGACCGGGACCGTCCCCGGGGTGGTCTCCGGCGGCGAGGGCGGCTTGCTGGGCCTCGCGCTGTCGCCCGGCTACGCCACCGACCACCTGGTGTACGCCTACTTCAGCACCGCCGCGGACAACCGCGTCGTCCGTCTGACGTACGACCCGACGCGGCCGCCGGAGCAGCAACTCGGCACGCCCGAGGCCCTCCTGACGGGCATCCCGCACGGGCCCCGGCACAACGGCGGGCGGATCGCCTTCGGCCCCGACGGCCTGCTCTACGTGGGCACCGGGGACAGCGGCGACACCGGGCTCGCCCAGGACAAGGGCTCGCTCGGCGGCAAGATCCTGCGGCTCGCCCCGGACGGCACCCCCGCTCCCGGCAACCCCTTCCCCGGCTCGCCCGTGTACTCCTATGGCCACCGCAATGTGCAGGGGCTCACCTGGGATCCCCAAGGGCGGCTCTGGGCCTCGGAGTTCGGCCAGGACACCTGGGACGAGCTGAACCTGATCAAGGCCGGCGGCAACTACGGCTGGCCGGTGGTCGAGGGCACCGGGAACCGCCCCGACTTCATCGACCCGGTGGCCCAGTGGCATACCGCCGACGCGTCCCCGAGCGGTATCGCCTACGCCGACGGCGCCGTCTGGATCGCCGCGCTGCGGGGCGCCCGGCTCTGGCGCGTCCCGCTCGACGGTGACCGCGCGTCGGGGGCGCCGGAGGCGTTCCTCGACGACGCCTACGGGCGGCTGCGCACGGTGGTCGCGGACCGGGACGGCACGCTGTTGCTGGTCACCAACAACACCGACGGCCGCGGGGACTCGCGCTCCGGCGACGACCGGATCCTGCGCCTGACCGTCTCCTAGCGGCGCGGCCGGTCCCCGCGGTCCCGGCCACTTCTGACATGCCCGGATCGAGTGCGCGGTCCGCCGACCGGTCGGCGTGGTGAGCTCGCAGATCGCCTGTACTGTCAGGGAGTTGGGACCCCGCCGGGCCGTCGGCCGGGATGGCGGCCGCGTCGTCGTCCCGCTGATCGTTCACTCGTTCGATGGGTTTGAAGCGGCTGGTCCGCAGGAGCGGCCCCCCGGCGGCCGCGTTGTCAGTGTGTCCCGTTACGTTCCTCCCATCGCAGACCAGCAGCTGGGAGGAGAGCGGCCGTGACGTGGGTGGAAGCGGGGACGGGCGGCTATCAAGTCGCGCTCGACGCGGAGGGCAGGGTGGTGTGCCGCAACGCGGCCGGCCGCCCGTTGAAGTCCCTTCCGTCGAAGCTGAACGACGATCCGGTGGTCACCGGGTTCAAGCAGCTCACCGAGTGGCTCGCCGCGCACCGGCGCGGCTGCCTGGAGGACGTCGAGCGGTGGATGGTCCGCTCGCTGCCCGTCCCCGCCGCGGTCCTGGTCGCGGTCTGGCCGGACGAGGCCTGGCAGGAGGTCCTGCGCGACCTGGTGGTGACGGGCGCGGACGGCGAGGTCGCCGGGTTCCTGCGCGGCGCCGACGCCGAACGCGGCCTCGGGCTCGTCGACCTCGACGGGGACACCGTGCGCCTCACCGACGGCGAGATCCTGATACCCCACCCCGTCCTCCTGGAGGACTTGGACGAGCTGCGCGAGTTCGCCGTCGAGCTCGGGGTCTCCCAGCAGGTGCAGCAGCTGTACCGGGAGGTCTGGCACCGCCCGGCGGAGGCCGCGTCCGGTACCGAGGTCACCAGCTACGCCGGCGGCCGCTACAAGGCCCTGCGCGACCTGCTCGGCCGCTGCGCCCGGCTCGGCTACCGGGTGCGCGGCGGCTACGCCGTGCTGCCCGTGGTCGAGGGCGGCCGCGCGCTGGAGGCCCGCGTCTGGGTCGGGGACTACTACGAGTACGACGAGTGCGAGACCGGCGCGCTCAGCTGGGCCGGCCCGGACGGCACGATCCTGCCGGCGGCCGAGGTCGGGCCGGTCGCCTGGTCCGAGGGCATGCGGATGGCCGCCGCGCTGTACGCCGGCCGCACGATCGAAGGGGAGGAGCCCGCATGAGCACCACCGAACTGCACGAGCGCCTGCTGGATGCCGGAGCGGTCCTCCCGGCGGGCACGCTGCCCGGCGCCGGGCAGCCCGACAGTGCCGCCGACGTCCTCACCGCCCGCAGCTACGCCCACCCGGCGCTCGACGGGCGCCGGATCGTCCGGCTCGTCCCGGGCGCGCTCGGGCCCGCCGAGGACCTGGCGGTCGACTTCCTCGGCCTGAAGCCGGCGGCGGAGCCGGCCGAGGTCGGCCAGGTCCGCCAGGAGGCGCTGGGCTTCCCCGCCTGGGCGCTGGTCCACGACCCGGCGAACGGCCACCACGCGCTCGCCCTGGTCAAGGAGATGGAGCGGCTCGCCCGGCAGGCGAAGTCCAAGCCCGGCCACGCCAAGGACGGCTTCGACGAGCTCGCCGTGCGCCTCGGCCGCGCGGTGCCGCACTTCCTGCCGACCTACTGCGAGGAGGTCGGCAGGATCTTCGTCGAACAGGGCAACCAGACCTACGCCGGCACCTTCTTCGGCAAGGCCCGCGAGGCCGAGCGCACCCACAGCCTCGCCGTGGACGAGGAGCGGCTGCGCGCCGTCTTCCTGGAGTTCGCGCTGGCCGGCGCGCTCACCGTCAAGGCGCTGCGCCAGTACGTGAAGGAGCTGAGCGGCCGGCTCGACCCGCTGACCGCCTGGCAGCGCTTCCGCCAGCTCTGCACCGAGCGCTCGGCCGCCGGCATGGCCCCCTACGCGGGGATCGCCGAGGACGCCCGCGCCCTGATCCGGGCCGCCGGGCTCGACCGCACCGAGCACGAGCAGGCCCTGCTCGCCGAGCTGCTCGCCTCCCCCGCCGTCAACCGCGCGCCCGGCGCCTTCTGGAAGTCCTGGCACGGCGCCGTCATCGAGCTGGCCCGGCGTGACGAGGGCGTCCGCGCCCGGCTGCTGGAGATCATGCCCGACCCGGCCGGGGTCTCCGACCAGAGCGCCCAGGACGCCTCCTGGCTCGCCGTGCTCGCCGAGAGCGGCGCCGAGCAGCTGCTGACCGGCCTGCCCGCCGGCGGCGCGGCGGGCCGGGCCGGGACCACCCCGGCCGCTGCCGTCTGGTTGCAGCGCTGGGTGGGCCACATCGGCCGGGGCTGGCGCAACAACGGGCTCAACGCCGAGACCGTCGCGCTGGCCGCCCGGATGACCGGGCGGCTGCGAGCCGACGGCATCCCGGTCGACCTCTTCACCGGGACGCGGCGCAGCCCCCACCAGATCGAGCTGCTCGACCTGCTGCTCGCCGAGGGCGTCCCGGTCGCCGACCCGGCCGACGGGCAGAGCCTCGGCCTCGGCGACTGGGTGCGCGAGTCCGGGCCCGGCGGCCGCACCCTCGCCGCGGTCGCCGCCGACCCGCGGTTCCGCGCCCTGCTGCGCTCCGGCGTGCCCAACAGCTGGACGGCCGCCGCGCACAAGCAGCTGGCCGCCCTCCCGGTCCTGCGCGAGCTGTTCGTCGAGTGGTCCGACGCCCGGGCCGACGAACTCCTCGCCGCGCGCGGCCTGGCGAGCGCGGCCGAACTGCTGAAGGACCTGCGGAGCAGCCGCGGCGCGATCCGCACCGAGAACCCGGCCGCCGCCGAGCGGATCGCCGGCCTCGACGTCACCGGACTGCTCGCCCGCACGCTGCGCACCGGCATCCTCGACGAGCTCGGCTGGCCCGCGCTGGAGGAGGCACTCGTCCGGCTCGGCATCGAGGCGGGCGAGGCACCGGGCGGCCCCGAGGGCAGGGAACTACCCGACGGCCTCTGCGTCGAGGAGGCCTGGCCGCAGCTGGTCCTGGAGCTCGGGAACCGCGTCGTGGTGGTCGGTCCGCAGGGCATCCTGCTGGAGCACACCCTGCGCATCCCCGACAAGCTGGAGCGCTGGCAGCGGCCCCGGCTGCGCTTCGTCGACGGCGAGCTGCTGGTCGCCTGGTACCGGGAGAACAAGCAGTACGCCTACTGGTCCGGCCGCCCCACCGAGACCTTCGAACTGGGCGGGGAGACCATCGTCCGCTACTACGGCGGCCAGGACGACCCGGAGATCCCGTCGATCCCGCTGTCCGGCGGGGGCCGGACCACCGGCGAGCGCCCGCTGCACGTCGGTGACACCCGGATGCCCGCCGAGGCGCGGGTGATCGGCGACGGCACCGGTCACTGGACGGTCCGCCCGAGCCGGTCCGGTGACGTCCTCACCGAACTGGACGCGGCCACCGGCGCCCTGGGCCGCGCCGCCGAACCGCCCAGGATCGCCGCCACCGCGGCGGCCGGCCGGCTCGACCTCGACCGCACGTCGCTGCTGCCGATGCAGCCCGGTCTGGAGGCCACCCCGCTCGGCACCGACGGCGTCGTGCTCGGCAGCTGGGTCCGGGTCGACGGGGCCAAGGTCACCACCGGCACCGCTGACGGCACCACCCTCACCCTGGCCGGAAAGGGCCGGCGCGCCGATCGGTTCCCGCTCGGGCGGCTCGGCCTGCCCGGTGACGCCCACCCGCTGGTCGTCGAGGAGCGCGGCGGCGATCTCGGCCTCGCCCTGCCGGACGCCGACGGCAGCGGCGCCGACACCAGCACCGACCTGCAGACCTGCCGGCCCGGCGGTCTGGCGGCCGCCGGTACCGCGTTCGTCCCCCCGCTCGCCCACTGGCACGCCCTGCGGCCGCGCGACGAGGCGGGCTCGCTGGTCCTGCGCGGTCTGACCGACGAGCAGGCCGCCCGGTTGATCGACGCCGCCTGGCCGACGGACGCCGAACCGCCCGCGGAGGCCGAGCAGCGCTGGCTCACCGTCCAGGGCGTGCGGCGCCCGCTGGCGGTGGGCAAGGCCGCCCGGCAGTCCGTGCCGGTCGAGGCCGTCGGCGCCGTGCTGCCCGGCGTCGGCCACCCGCTGCTGCGGGCCGGCGTCGCCGGCCTCGCCCGGTCCGCCGCCGAACTGCTCGACCTCGCCGCCCGGTTCGTCCCGCAGCCCGAGGCCGAGGCCCGCCCCAAGCCCGGCACCGCCCGGGCGGGCGCCGCCTACCGGCCCGAGCACGGGCGTGACCAGGATCTGCGCGAGGCGGTGGAGATCCTGCTGCCCGACACGTCGGGCTTCGGCCGCTCCTGGGAGCACGGGGACCACTGGCGGGTGCTCGGCAACCTGCGCACCGTCCTCGGCGTCCTCACCGGGCCACCGGCCGTGGCGCCCGGTACCGAGGGCTGGTCCGCCCCGCTCCGGGTCGAGCTGGAGGGGGACGACAACCACCACGGCTGGCTGAGCCTCCTCGGTCACCTCGGCACCCTCGCCTACGCCGCGGCCGCCCCGCTCACCGGCGCGGCCGAGCGGTCGGCGCTCGCCCTGCTGCTGACCGAGCTCACCCGCGGCCTGCTCGCCGACCGCGGCGCCACCCTGCGCGAGGTGGTGCTGACCGAGCCGCTCGCCGACTTCGTCGACCCGGACGGCACCAGCCGCAAGCACCCGTCCCGGGCCGGCCAGGTGTTCCGGCACGGGGAGCGGACGGTCGTCGTCCTCGGCTGCCGCCACCACCGCGAGGACCGGGTGAACTGGCTCGCCGTCGACCACGACCCGAGCGGCGCCTTCGGGCCGGTCGCCCACTTCGGCACCGCCGGGGAGCGCAACACCGAGGAGGTCGTCACCGCCGACTGGACGGCGCGGTTCACCGCCCTGCTCGCCCTGCACGGCGGGTTCGTCCGGGAGGCCGGGCAGGCCGCCGCCTTCGGTGCGGCGACCGGCATCGGCGCCACCCGGGCCGCCCTGCTGCTCAGCCCCACCAACACCCTGTTCGGGTGGTACGGCACCGTGCTCCCCGCCGACCGGCTCAAGGAGTACGGTCTCAAGTCGGCCGAGGCCAAGGCTGCCCGGGACTGGCTGCGCGGTCGCGACCGGGCCGGCCTCCGCGCCGTCTGGACGGCGCTCCTGCCCGCCGACCCGAAGGCGCTCTGGACGGACGGCCCCGACACCGCGGCCGGAGCCGAGCGGTGGACGGAGCGGTTCGGACGGCTCGTCACCCTGCCCGAGGAGGCCCAGGCCACCGTCAACGGTGCCGGGATCAACCACATCGAAGAGGTCCTCAACCCGACCCGGACGCCCTGGCTCAACCGCACCACCGGCTACCGGGTGCGGGCCACCCAGGACGGCGGGCCGGTCCAGCTGGTCGCCGACGACCCGCACGCCCTGCCCGGCGACACCGGTCTGGGCGGGTCCGTCGACGCCCTGCGCTGGCTCGCCTACCACCTGCCCGCCGACAGCCCGCTGCGCCCGCTACTGCCGCAGGCCGCCGCGGCGCTGCGGGCCCGGCTGGCCGACCCGGAGCTGCTGCTGAACTACGACCTGCACCGCACCGCCAAGGGCGAGAAGCTGTCGCCGGTGCTGCGCACCCGCTTCGGGCTGCCGACCGAGGGCGGGGCCGACGCCGACGGTCTGGTCCGCTGCGGGGAGGCCCTCGTGCTCGCCCCTGGCCGCACCGAGGACGAGCAGGTCTGGCTGCGCCCGGCCGGGCTCACCGGCGGGGACGATCCGGTGCTGGAGCTGCTGGCCGGGCTCGTCGACGGCTACTGGTTCACCAGTCAGCGCCCCGCCCTGGCGGCCATCCTGGACGGCGAGCTGGAGCGTCTGGTGGCCCCGCCGGAGCTCGCCCCCGACCCGGCGCCGACCGGTGCCGGGGAGGAGGCCCGCTGGGCGCAGAACCCGCAGCTCAGCGTCGGCCCGCTGGTCGCCGAGGTGGCCGCCGCCCACGGCCTCGGCGCGGACGCCGCCGCGCTCTACCTCCAACTGCTCGCGCTGCCCGACCCGACCGACCGCAACGTCGCGCGCTGGACGGGCTGGAAGCCCGCCCGGCTGAAGCGGGCCCGGGCCGAACTCGCCGCCACCGACCTGGTGCTGGAGGCCAAGCGGGCCCGGGCCGGCCGCGGCCTCTTCCTGCCCGGCGGCTGGCAGGAGGCCAAGGCCCCCGGCCTCCCGGCGGAGACCTGGAAGGCCGGCCTGTACGAACTGCCCACCCACCACGCCGTACTGCCGCGGCTGTCCGTCCCGGAGCTGTTCGCCCGGGCCTGGCAGCGGATCGGCGACGGGGACGTCCCCGGATACGAAGAGCTCCGTACCGGCAAGCGCAGGAAGGCCCGCCGATGACCACCGCCCCGAGGGACCAGTCCGCCGATCCGACGGCTCGGCAGATCGTCCCGCCCGAGGAGAGGTACGCCGCCGAACTGGAGTTCCTGGCGGCCCACGACACCGGCCCGCGCCCGCCCGGCTGGCGGCTCACCCCGCGCGCCGTGGTCACCTTCGTGATGGGCAGCGGCGGCGAGAAGCTCAAGGCCGGGCGGAAGAGCCTGGCCGTCGAGCAGAAGTTCGTCGGCGAGCGGGCGCTGGTCGAGCGCTGCGTGGTCACCCTCGCCGGGGAGCGCGGTCTGCTGCTCGTCGGCGAACCGGGTACCGCGAAGTCGATGCTCTCCGAACTGCTCGCCGCCGCGGTCTGCGGCACCAGCGCGCTCACCGTCCAGGGCACCGCCGGTACCACCGAGGACCAGCTGAAGTACGGGTGGAACTACGCCCTGCTGCTGGCCAAGGGCCCCAGCCGGGACGCCCTGGTGCCCTCGCCGGTGCTCACCGCGATGACCACCGGAGCCGTCGCCCGGGTCGAGGAGGTCACCCGCTGCCTGCCCGAGGTGCAGGACGCCCTGGTCTCGCTGCTCTCCGAACGGCGCATCGCGGTACCCGAGTTGGCGGGCAGCCCGGACGGCCAGCTGCACGCCGCGGCCGGCTTCACCCTGATCGCCACCGCGAACCTGCGGGACAAGGGCGTCAGCGAGATGTCCGCCGCCCTCAAGCGGCGGTTCAACTTCGAGACGGTCGGCCCGATCGGCAGCCTCGCGGCGGAGGTCGAGCTGGTCCGTCGGCAGTCCACCGCTGCGGTCGCCCGGGCCGGTGCCGCGTACGCGGTGGACGACGCCGTGCTGGAGGCACTCGTCACCGCCTTCCGGGACTTGCGCACCGGCCGCTCCACCGAGGGCTGGGACGTCGAGCGCCCGTCCACCGTGATGAGCACCGCCGAGGCCGTCTCGGTGGCCACCGCGCTGGGCGTCTGCGCCGCCTATCTGCCCGACGGCGGAGACCTCCTCGGCCGGCTGCCGGGGCAGCTGATCGGCGTCGTCCGCAAGGACGACCCGGCCGACGCCGCCCGGCTGCTCGGCTACTGGGACGGCCCGGTCCGGCGCCGTGCCGAACAGGGCGCGGCCACCTGGCGGATGCTCTGGGACCTGCGTTCGGCCCTGGAGGCGTGAGGCGATGACGACGAGCAGCGCGGTGACCGGACTCTCCGGAGCCGGAGGAGCGGGCCCTCGCGGCCCCGGCACGCCCGGGGACCACGACGACCCGCGCGGGGTGGTCGAGGCGGAGGCGGCGCGATTGGCCGCCTCGGGGGCAGGCCGTCCGGGGCCGTTCCTGATCGGGGTGCGGCACCACGCCCCCTCGCTCAGCGCGGTGGTGCCCGCGCTGCTCGACGCGGCCCGGCCCGAGGTGGTCCTGGTCGAGCTGCCCACCGAGTTCCAGCCCTGGCTGGACTGGCTGGCCGACGAGTCCACCCGGGCGCCGGTCGCCCTCGCGGCCGCCCCGGACGGCTCCGGGGACGGTCCGGGCGAGGGGCCCGCCGGGCTCGCCTTCTACCCGTTCGCGGACTTCTCCCCGGAGCTGGCCGCGCTGCGGTGGGCCCGTCGCAACGGCGTCCCGGCCCTCACCTGCGACCTGCCGCTCGCCCGGCGGGCCGAGGCCCGCCGGGCGAGCGGGGACACCGCACACGACGGCCGCCCCGGCGTCGCCGCCGCGCTGCGGCACCGGCTCACCGGGCGGGACGACGACGATGACCTCTGGGACCGCCTGGTCGAGACCGCCGCCCCCGGGTCCACCCCGGAGGCCGTCCGCCGCGCCGCGCTGCTGGTCGGCTGGGCGATGCGCCGCGACGCGGCGGACGGCGCCGGCGTCGACCCGTACGACCTGCGACGCGAGGCCTGGATGCGTGCGCGGATCCGGGCCGCCGGGGCCGACGGGCGCCGGGTCGCCGCCGTCATCGGGGCGTTCCACGCGCCCGCGCTGCTCGACGACGCGGCGGCCGCCGGGCCCGACCCCGACGGCGGCGGGGACGACGGCCACGCGGAGAACGGCGGCCACGTCGTCTCGCTGATCCCCTACACCTACCCCCTGCTCGACGCCCGGTCCGGGTATCCGGCAGGCATCCGTGACCCCGAGTGGCAGCACACGGTGCTCGACGCGGGCGGCGATCTGGAGCGGCTCGCCGACGCCCTGACCGGCACCGCGGTGCAGATCTGCCAGGCCCTGCGCACCCAGGACCACCCGTCGGGTCCGGCCGACGCCCGCGAGATCGTCCGGCTCGCCGGGGACCTCGCCCGGCTGCGCGGGCTGGCCGCCCCCGGCCGGGGCGAACTGGTCGAAGCCGTGCAGACCGTCCTCGCCCAGGGGGAGCCGCTCGGCCGCGGCCGGGCCGTCGCCCGCGCGCTGGAGCGCGTCCTGGTCGGCACCCGGACCGGCCGGGCCGCGCCCGGCGCCCCGCGCAGCGGCCTGGCACCCGCCGTCGAAGCGGCCTTCACCGAGCTCGGCCTCCCCGGGCCGGGCGACTCCGCCAAGACCGCCCCGCGGGAACTCCGGCTGGACCCGCTGCGCTCGGCCCTCGACCGCCGCCGCGACCTGCTCCTGCACCGCCTCACCGCCTGCGGCGTCCCCTACGGCGAACCGGTGGCCGGGGTGGGCGCGGGCGGCACCGAGACCCTCGGCGCCCGCTGGCGCGTGCAGTGGAGCCCGACCGTCGCCGCGATGCTGACGGTCGCCGGCACCCGTGGCGTCACCCCGGCCCAGGCGGCCGAGGGGGCGCTGCGGGAGCGGCTGCGCCGCGAGCAGCAGGCCGACGGTCCGACCGCCCGCGAGGTGGTCCAGGGCCTCGCCGACGCCGCCGCCTGCGGACTGCCGGCGCTCGCCGACACCCGCCTCGCCCAGCTCACCGCCGTCCTCCCGCAGAGCGGGACGCTCCCCGAACTCCTGGACGCACTGGCCCTGCTGGACCGCCTCGCCGCCGGTCACATCCCGGGCCTCGCCCCCGAGGCGCGGCGGGACTCCTCCGCACCGGGGACCGCGGACCGGACGGAGCCGGCCGCGCCGCCCGGGGAGCGGGCCGGGCCGATCGAGCCCGGCGGCCGGGCCGTCGCGCTCGCTTCGGCCGCGGAGCTGCTGACCGACGCGGCGGTGCGCCAACTGGAGGGGCTGGGCGGGTCCGACGACCCCGCCGATGCCCGGGCCCTGGTGGAGCTGGCCCGCCGGGCCGACCTGTCCGGCGGCGTGCGGCTCGCCCACACGCTGACCGAACTCGCCGACGGCGGGAGCCCGTTGGTCCGGGGAGCGGCCGGGGCCGTGCGGGTCCTGCTCGGGCAGGACGGACCGAGCGCGTTCGGTGGCCGCGCGGCCTCCTGGGTCGACGGAGCCACCGACACCGGGACTCGTCATGCCCTCGGCCGATCGCTGGTCGGTCTGCTGACGGCGGCGGAGGGGCTCTTCTCCACCGCGCCAGAGGCGCTCGAACCGGTGCTGGAGCGGGTCACCGCCCTGTCCGACACGGCGTTCCTGGACCGGCTGCCCGCACTGCGCGGCGGCTTCGACACCCTCGCCCCGGCCGCCCGGGACCGGTTGCTGGCACTGGTCGAGGAGCGGCTGGGCAGCCGTCTGCAGGCCCTGCCGGACGCCGTTCCGCCGGCGCTGCTCGCCGCCTGGGCCCGCGCGGACCTCGCCGCCCGGGCCGCCCTGGAACGACGCGGGCTGCTCCCGGAGCGACCCACCGCCCCGATGGCCGAGCCGACTACCGGACCGCTGGCCGCACCCGGGCGCTCCGACCGGCCGGCGGACGAGCTCGTCGGCGGGTCCGCCGGCGATGTTCCCGCGACGGCCGGTGGCCCGACGGCCGAGCCGACACCCGGGCGGTTCGCGGCAGCCGAGCATCCCGGCCGGACGGCTCACCTCGCCGTGGCCGCCGACGACGGACACCCCGCCCCCGGGCAGGCCGTCCAGCCCTTCCACGGCCCGGGAACGGATGCCGGGCCGGCTCCGGGGCCCGCTGCGCACGTCCCCGCTCCCGCGTCCGCCGGGCAGGGGCTCGCGCCGGCCGAGCGGTGGCGGCTGTTGCTCGGGCGGCCGGGGGGCGGAGGCCTCGGGGGGCGTGCGGCCAGGCTCGCGACCGCGCTCGACGAGCTGTACGGCACCGGGCACGGGGAGGGGTCCGGGCCCGGGCTGGACGGTCGGGGCGGGGCGGGCGGCAACCGGGGCGGCCGTGAGGCCCCGTACCCGGGCGTGCGCGAGTGGTCCGAGGAGCTGACCGCGCTGTTCGGGCCGGGCATCCGCGAAGAGGTGCTCGCCGCCGCCGTGGGGCAGGGCCGGGCCGACGCGCTGGACGCGATCGACCCGGGTGCCGTCCGCCCCTCCGTCGACCTGCTCCGGACCGTGCTGGAGCACGCCGGTGGCCTGCCGGAGGCGCGGATCGCCGGGCTGCGTCCACTGGTGCGGCGCCTGGTGTCCGAGCTCACCCGGGAGCTGGCGACCAGGCTCCGACCGGCGCTCACCGGGATCAGCGTGCCGCGGCCGAGCCGCCGGCCCGGCGGCGGGCTCGACCTCCACCGGACGATCCGGGCGAACCTCGCCACCGCGCGCCCGGCCCGGCCGGGGGATCCGGAGGCGGGCACGGTGATCGTCCCGGAACGGCCGGTCTTCCGGACCAGGGCCCGACTGGCGGCCGACTGGCGGCTGATCCTGGTGGTGGACGTGTCCGGGTCGATGGAGGCGTCCACGGTCTGGGCGGCGCTGACCGCCTCGATCCTGGCCGGGGTGCCCTCGCTGAGCACCCACTTCGTCGCCTTCTCCACCGAGGTCGTCGACCTGACCGAGCGGGTGGAGGACCCGCTCGGCCTGCTCCTGGAGGTCCGGATCGGCGGCGGCACCCACATCGCCACCGGGCTGAAGTACGCACGCGAGCTGGTGACCGTGCCGTCCCGGACGCTGGTCGCGGTGATCAGCGACTTCGAGGAGGGCGGACCGATCGGCGGGCTGCTGACGCAGACCCGCGCGCTGGTCGACTCCGGCTGTCACGTGCTCGGCTGCGCCGCGCTCGACGACACCGGGACGGCGCGTTACTCGAAGGCGGTCGCGAGCCAGCTGGTCGCGGCCGGAATGCCGGTGGCGGCGCTGAGCCCGCTCGAACTGGCCCGCTGGGTGGGGGAGAAGGTCCGATGACAGAGCAGCAGAGCGTGCCGTCCGGCGGGGCCTGGCCGGCCGTCCGGCCGGAGGTGGTCGCCGAAGTGGTGGCGGGGCTGTCGGCCCGCCTGCAGAAGCGGCTGGACGGCGCGGCCGCCAAGCTGGCGGAGCGCCCGGTGCGCCGGGACGGCGACGAGTGGCGGATCGAGGTGGACGAGGAGACCGCCCTCGTCCTGCACGCGCCCGGCGGGGTGGTCCGGGGGCAGGCCGATGTGCGCTGCGGCTGCCTGCTGGCGCCGGCCTGCGTGCACCGGGCGGCGGCGGTCACGGTCTGCCGGATCGCCGACGCGGACACCGAACCGGGCCCGGACACCGAACCGGAACCGGCCTCGGAGTCGGGCCCGGAGCTGGCCTCGGAGCCGGGCTCGGGGTCGGGCACCGAACCGGACCCGGTCGGCGGCACGCCCGGCGGACCCCGCACCGCTCCCGATGCCGCTCCCGACGACGCCTCCGGCGGTTCGCTCACGGCGGCCGAGCAGGCCGCCGTCCACCACCTGCACCGCGCCGCCGCGGCCGTGCTGGCGGCCGGGGTGGGCGGAGCCGGCGCCGTGCTCCAGGCGGAGCTGCTGCGGGCGGCCCACCGGGCGCGGCTGAACGGGTTCCACCGGCCGGCCGCGGCAGCGGTCGCGGTGGTGAGCCGGCTCCGGGCCGCCCGCTCGGGCGAGCCGGACCACCGGCTCGCGCTCCTGGTCGCCGGCCTGCGCGAGCTGCTCGACCTGACCACGACCCTGACCACGACCTTGTCCCCGACCCTGACCACGACCTTGTCCCCGACCCTGACCACGACCCTGCCCCCAACCGTGGCCACGACCGTGGCCACGGCCCTGACCTCGGCGCGAACCGCGGCCCCGGGTACGGGGCACGGCGATCTTGCCGCCCTGCGCGGCACCGCCCGTCAGGTCTACCGGGAGGCGGGCGGGCTGCGGCTGTACGGGCTGTTCGCCGAACCGGTCCTGACCGCCACCCACGCGGGCGTGCTCACCTGGGCGGTGGATGCCACCGGCGTGCTGAGCACCGTCGCCGAGGTGATGCCGCACGCCGACCCGACGACGGCCGCCCCGCAGGCGGTCGGTGCGGGGAACCGGGCGGTCCGGTTGGGTGACGCCCTGCTCAGTCACCGCGAGTTCAGCCGGGCGGGGCTGGCCGTCCAGGGGGCGACGCGGTCCGCCAACGGTCGGCTCGGCGCGGGCAGTTCGGTGCGAGCGGTGCGGGCCGGGGGAGTGGCGTGGACGGCGGACCCGGTCGCCGGGCTCTGGACGGAGCCCCCGGCCGTCCAGGTGGAGCGGGCCCTGGCAGCGGCGGCGCTGCCGTACGAGGGCCGGCCGGCCGGGAGCGACCTGCTGTTCCTGGACGTCACGCTGCTCGGCGCCGCCCCGTACGGGTCGGGCGGCGTGCCCGAGCTGCTGGCCGACTGCGGCGGGCTGGTGGTCGCGCTGCGCGCGGCGCACGACCACCCCGGGCTGGCGTTCCGGGGCAACCTGGCGCTGCTCGCCACCGCGCCGGGCCTGCGGCTGCGGGTGATCGGCCGGCTGGAGCGGGCCGAGCACCCGGAGCTGCGGCTGCTCGCGGTGGGTACGCCACCGGCCGGACCCGAGCCGGGGGAGCCGGCCCTCGCGCTGCCCGCCGATCGGGCGGCGCGGGTCAATCTGGGCCTGGAGCGGTTGCAGACCGCCGATCTCACCCTCGGCGCCGCGTCCAGCACCTCCGCTCCCGTCGAGGTCCCGAGCAGTGCGGCCGGACCGGTCGGGCCCGCGGCTCCGGTCCATCTGCTGGTGCGCCGGGTGGAGCAGGCGGTGACCGGCGGGCGGCAGGGGCTCGCGCTCGGCGCTGGGGCGGCGGACACCGGCCGGTCGGAGCTGCGCGCGGCCGGTCTGGCCACGGGGGCGGCCCTGCTCGACGCGCTCCGCGCGGCGGCGGCGGACCAGCCCCGCGACGTGTTCGGCAGGGTGGTGGCGGACGACCATGCCGCGTTCACCTCCGCCTGGCTGGCGGCGGCCTGCTACGGCGAGGAGTTGGCCTCGGCGCTCTGCGCGGGTGGCTGGCAAGGGCAGGATCCGGTCAAGGCCGGGTCATAAGAAAGTATTTGCACAGGCAGGTAAAGCGCGTCGAATGGCATACTGGGGGGCGGGAAGACGTTCGACCGGTCGTACTACCGTCGACCGGGTCCGGGCAAGTGACCGGCCGGCGGGCCGACCGGGCCACGGGGCCGGTCCGGGTTCGAGCCCGGGTTCGTGCACGAGCTCGGGCCGGGGTCCGGGCCGGAACAGGGAAAGCGAAGGGCGAGCCATGGGTATCCACGACGATGCTGCCGAGATCCGCGCGTGCGGCTGGCGTACGCTCGCCGCTCTGCACGGCCTCATCGACGCCGCGCTGGAGAAGGCGCTCCAGAGCGAGCACCAGCTCTCGGTGGTCGAGTACACGGTGCTGGACGCGCTCTCGCGGCAGGACGGCTGGCACATGCGGATGCAGCAGCTGGCCCGGGCCGCGGCCCTGAGCAGCAGCGCGACCACCCGCCTGGTGACCCGCCTGGAGGACCGCGGCCTGCTCAGCCGCTTCCTCTGCGTGGACGATCGGCGCGGCATCTACACCGAGCTGACCCCACAGGGCCGCCAGCTGCTCGAAGCCGCCCGGCCGGTGCACGACGCCACCCTGGAGGCGACGCTCGCCAAGGCCACCGACGCGCCGGAGCTGGCCCCGTTGGTGCGGGCCCTGGAGGAGCTCAAGCTCACCCCGGCGGCGGCCGCCGTCCCGGCCGCCGTCTGACCGCGACCGGTACGGCCGACGTCGGCGCCGAAGCCGGTACCGATACCGGCACCGGCGCGCGGCCGAGAACCCGACCCGGCCGCCGCCGGAGCGGTGGCCGGGGTGCCGGGTCACACCTCGTCCGGCCTCTGTTGCGCGGGGCCGGTCTTGCGGACCCGCCGGGGGAGGACGGGCGGGACGCGGGGGTGCCCTTCGAGTCCGTGGTCCGACGGGACCTCCTGGACGCCCTCGTGCGTACGCGTGGCGGGGTCGGCCGGGTGGCTCTCCACCACGCCGTCCCACAGGGCGTCCCGAGGGTTCGCGTACCGCGGTCCGGCGGACGCCTCCCCGGCTACCGCGCCGCCGTCCGAAGGGGCGCGGTCGGAAGGGGCTCCGGCCGAAGGCGCGTCGTTCGGGCGGGCACCCTCCGGAGGAGCGCCCTCCGGAACACCGGCGTCCGCACCCCCGCCCGAGGCCGCGCCGAACGGGTCGTCGTCCTGCCAGGGCGACGAAGCCCGCGACGGTGAGGCCGGCGACGCCTGCGAAGGCGACGGGGCCTGCGGCGCCGACGGCTGCCACGACGAGGCCCGGGGGACGACCACCGCGTCGGGCAGCCCGGGGATCGGCGAGCCGGCCGCCGGGGGAGCCGGGGGCGCGCCCGCGGTCAGCTCCTCCGGGGCCTCCGGCTCCTCGCCCGACCCGCCGTCCCCGTTCCCGCCGTCCCCGCTCCGATCGGCCTCCGCCACCACCGGCGGCCGGGTCACCCGGGCGCCGGGCGGCAGGCCGGCCACGGACGGGGTCTGTTCCATCCGCTCCAGCAGCGCCGACGGCAGCAGCACCACGGCCCGCGTCCCCCCGAAGGGGGAGGACCGCAGGGTGACCTGGATGTGGTGCCGGGAGGCCAGCCTGGCCACCACGAAGAGGCCGAGCCGCAGGTCGTCCCCGAGCGCGGAGACGTCCAGCTCGGGCGGGTCGGCCAGGTAGGCGTTGAGCTGCTCGTACTCGTCCCGGCACATCCCGAGGCCGCGGTCCTCGACCTCGACGGCCAGCCCCCGGGGGACTTCCTGCGCGGAGACCTGCACCTTGGTGTAGGGCGGGGAGAAGGTGGTGCCGTTCTCGATCAGCTCGGCGATCAGATGGATGACGTCGGCGACGGCCTGGCCGCCGAGCGCGACGCGCGGGATGCCCTGCACGACCACCCGGGAGTAGTTCTCCGTCTCCGAGACGGCGCTGCGCAGCACGTTGACGACCGGGACGGCGTTGCGCCAGCGCCGGGCGGGCAGCGCGCCGCCGAGGATGACCAGGTTCTCGGCGTTGCGCCGCATCCGGGTGGCGAGGTGGTCGACCGCGAACAGCTCGCGCAGCAGCCCGGGGTCCTCGTGCTCGCGCTCCAGCGCGTCCAGCATGCTGATCTGGCGGTGGAGCAGGATCTGGGTGCGGCGGGCGATGTTGAGGAAGACCTTCTTGGTGCCCTCCCGCCCCTGGGCCTGGTGCACGATGGCGGTGAGCGCGGCGGTGCGGACGGCGGAGAGCCCCTCGGCGGTCTGGTGGAGTTCGTCGCCGAGGCGCCGGGCGGGGATCCAGGCGGGCGGTGGCGGGACGGATTCGCCGGCCCGGAGCCGGCCGACCACCTGGGGGATCTCGTGCCGGGCGATCGAGAGGGTGTCGGCCCGCAGGTCGCGCAGCCGGGCGGACACCGACCGGGCCAGCCGGATGCCGCGGGTCAGGCTCCAGAGCAGCACGACGGCGACGGCCGCGCTGACGACCGCCAGGGCGGTCCGGTGGCCGGTGCCGCGCAGCAGGGAGAGGGCGTAGCCCCAGGTGGCGGCGAGGCCGAGGCAGGGGACCAGCACGAGGGCGAGGAGAGAGCGGCGGAGCGAGCCGGACCGGCCGGCGCGGTGGCCCGTGCGCGGGGCCGATATGCCTGGCATCTGATTCCTTGGTGCTGGGCCAACGGCGGGTCTGCCCGTGTGCGGTCCGGCCGGGGTCTCGGAGCCGCCACGGCCGGCGGGCCCGGAGGGGGTCGGACGAGGTGGCGTGGTACCACCGTCCGAGCGGGTGCAGCACGGCCGCCGACTTCGGGCACGCTATCAGCCCCGGGAGGCCCTGTCGCAACATCAACTGACAATATGTAAGCGGATGGTGACGCGTCTTTACATCGGTCGATCGGCCGCTTTTCGGCGGATCTCCGCAGGTCAGCGCGGTGGTCCTGGTCATCGACGACTTCCCGGGAGCCTGAGGGGAGGTCTCCGGAAAGCCGTCAGGAACAGGTCAAGTACGGGAAGTCCGAGGTGGGCCGGAAGCCGGGCGTGGGCCGGTTCCGGGTGGCGCGGATGCCTCCGTGTGGGGGTGGGGGCTTCAGCCGGCGAGCGGCATGTGCAGCAGGGCGGCGCCGGCCGGGCGGGCGGCCTCGGCCTCCAGTCGGGCCTCCCGCTGGGCCAGTTCGGTCCAGGCCCAGCTCGTGAGGTCGGACAGCTCCGCCGACCACTGCTTGCCGTACGTGCCCGAGGCCACCTGGCCGAGCCGCAGCCGCTGGACGTCGGAGGTGCCGGCGGGCGGGTAGATGTGGGTGGCGTCCCGCAGGTAGCGCTCGATGTGGAACTCGGCCTGCAGGCCCCGGGCGGCGTGGATCTCCATCGCGTTCCGCGCCGAGTCCAGCACGTACTCGGTGTTGATCAGCTTGGCGTTCATCAACTCGGCGTCGCAGGGCCGGCCGTGGTCCAGCTGGTGCGAGGCGTGGTAGGCGGCCAGCTTGGCGGTCATCAGGCGGGACTGCATCTCGCCCAGCTTGAGCGCTATGTTCGGCAGCTGGGAGAGCGGCTTCCCGTAGAGCACCCGCCCCTCGGCGAACCGCACGGTGTCCTCCACGATCGCCCGGTGGATGCCGAGTGCGACGGCGGCCAGGTTCAGCCGTCCGTACAGGGTCGAGGAGGAGTAGGCGATGTCCAGGCCCTGGCTCTCCTCGCCCAGCCGGTTGGCGGCGGGGACGCGGCAGTCCTCGAAGACGATCTCGCCGAAGCTGAAGCCGTGCAGGCCGCTCTGCGAGCCGGGGCTACCGGTGCGAAAGCCCGGGCGGTCGCTCTCCACCAGGAAGGCAGAGAGGCCCCGGCTGCCCTCGCCGGTGCGGAGCACCACGCCGTGCACGTCGCCGATGTGGGAGTTGCCGACGAACCACTTGCGGCCGTTGAGGACGTACTCGTCCCCCTCGCGCCGCGCGGTGCCGGTCATGCCGAGCACGTGGCCGCCCGATTCGGGTTCGGTGACGGCGATCGTCGGCAGCACCTCGCCGGAGGCGAACCGCGGCAGCCAGTAGCGGCGCTGGGTGTCGGAGCCGAAGTGGATCACCTTGGCGACGCCGAGCTGCGAGGCCTGCGCCATCGCGCCCATCGCGCCGCTGACCCGGGCCAGCTCCTCGATGATGACCGTCTTGGCGAGGTGGCCGAGACCGAGCCCGCCGAAGGTCCGCGGAATGGTCGCGCCGATCCAGCCGCGCTGGGCGATCTCGCGGGAGAGTTCGACCTCGACCGTCCGGTCGGCCTCCATTCTGGCCACCTGCGGGCGCACCTCCTTCTCCGCGAACTCACGTACCTCCGCGCGGAGGCTCTCGTGCCGTTCGTCGGTGAAGTAGTCCATCGCCATGCTGGGTCCTCTCGATTCCGGGGTGGTGGTGCCTCCGTCCGTGCAGCCGAACCGCTCCGGCCGCCCAAGGGTGGGGGTGATGAGGTGGCGGCCGGTTGCCCTGGTGCAGCCGGTACGCGCGGATGTGCGGGGCGGGATCCTGGCGGAAACCCGTCCCTGTTTTCGGCAGGGCTCATTGTCGTATGGCGATCCGGCCCTCTCCATAGTCGATCTTGGAATGGCGCGAAACGGATCGCCCGAAGTCGGAGGAGGATTGAAAGCCGCCGCGGCGGGGGAATGATCATTCCCGCTTTTCGGCCCTGCTGGAGGGTCGTCCACGTGCGGGTTTGACCGCCCGTCAGTCGTGGGAGTCGGGTGGGCCGAGAGCGTCCATCGCGCCGATGGTCTGATTACATGTGCGCCATGACTGATGTGATGAGCACTCAAGGCCAGTTCCCGGGTGCCGCCGGCGAGTCCGAGCGGACCCGCCGGCTGCGCATCCTGGGTCTCAACGAACCCACCGTGGACGAGGCCTTCGACCGCTTCGCCCACCTGGCCGCCAGCCTCACCCGCGCCCCCATCGCCATGGTCAACTTCATCAACGACGAGCGGCAGATGTTCCGGGGGCTCTTCATTCCGCCAAACTCCGCCGCCCCGGGCGACACCGGCTGCTCCTGGGCCGACCGGGGGATCGTCTTCGACCTCCCGAGCCGGGAGATGCCGCTGAGCCACGGCTTCTGCCCGCACGTGGTCGCCCAGCGCTCCCCGCTGGCGCTCGACGACGTCCTCGCCTACCCCCGGTTCGCCGGGAACCCGGTCGTCGACGAGCTGGGGGTGCGCGCCTACCTCGGCGCCCCGCTGGTCGACGACACCGACACCGTCATCGGCACCGTCTGCGTCCTCGACCGTGAACCCCGCCAGTGGGGGCGCGAGCGGCTGCGCGACATCCAGCACCTCGCCGAGGCGCTGCTCTCCGAGATCCGGCTGCGCGACAACCTGATCGCCCAGCAGCAGGAGATGTTCGCCGCCTTCGACGGTTCGCCGTTCCCCATCATGCTGACCCGCGGGCCCGAGCAGGAGCTCCGCTACGTCAACCCCGGGCACGCCGAGGCCTTCGGTGCGCCGGTGGCCCACGGCTCGATCGGGCAGGCCTACCCGCAGCTGGCTGCCGCGGGGCTGGAGCAGACGGTCGCCGAGGCGTACCACACCGGTCGGACCGCCGTCCTGAACGACGTCCGTTTCCAGTCCACCCGGCCGGACGCCCAGCGGATCCACCAGATCTTCAGCTTCACCTGCACCCCGCAGCGGGCCGCGCGGACCGGCCAGGTGAACGGCGTGCTCGTGGTCGGCATGGACGTCACCGCACAGTCCCGCACCGAGGAGGAGCTGGGCACGCTGGCCGCGCTGCTGGTCGACCGGCTCCAGCAGAGCGGTGGTGGCGCCACCGGCCGACCGGGCATCGGCGGCGGGGAGACCGGGCTGGTGCTCCCGGGCTGACCCCGGACGCCACCGCACCCGTCCCCCACCACGATGAACACGGCCCCTGCCACGACCCCCGCCACGACCACGACCACGACTTACGCCGCCGGCACCACCACCACAGGTGCCGCCGACACGACCGCCGCCGTCGCAGCCGCCGGACCGGTCACCGCCGCCGGCCCGACCACGACCGGCGCCACGTCCCGGACCGGCGCCACGTCCAGGACGGACCCCGTACCCACCGGCCCCGCCACCGTGCCGGGGCGCCTCTCACCCCCGAGGAGAGGCGCCCCACCACGGTGACCACCGGGAGCCCGCCGCCGTAGTCGCGACCTCAGCCCTGCCGAAGCTCGTCGCCGGGAGCCCGCCGCCGGGAGCCCGCCGCCGTAGTCGGCCTCCGCCGTCCGCCGCAGCACCGCCGCACCGCCGTCCGCCGCAACGCTGCCGCCGCTCGTTGCGAGCCGCCCGGCCGCCGCGCGGGTGAACCGGACGCCCCGTCCCCCGGACGGGCGCCCGCGGCACGGCCACCGATGGTAGGCATGGGCCGCATGGAGTGGTTCGCCGACTGGTTCGCCGCACCCGAGTACGGGCCGAGCCGGGTCCTCGTGCAACGGCTGCTGGCCGCCGTCTACCTGACCGGATTCGTGGCCGCCGCCGCGCAGTTCCGAGCCCTGATCGGCGCCGAGGGCATGCTTCCGGTGCCCGCCTTCACCGCCCGGGTACCGTTCCGCCGCGCGCCGAGCCTCTTCCACCTCCACTACAGCGACCGCTTCTTCGCCGCCGTCGCCGGCACGGGCGCCGTGCTCTCGGCGGGCCTGGTCGCCGGCCTGGGCGACGCCGTCCCGCTCTGGGCGTCGATGCTGCTGTGGGCGGTGCTCTGGCTGCTCTACCTGTCGATCGTCAACGTCGGCCAGACCTGGTACTCCTTCGGCTGGGAGTCCCTGCTGCTGGAGGCCGGCTTCCTCGCCGTCTTCCTGGGCAACCAGGACGTCGCCCCGCCGCTCCCGGTGCTCTGGCTGCTGCGCTGGCTGGCGTTCCGGGTCGAGTTCGGCGCCGGGCTGATCAAACTGCGCGGCGACAGCTGCTGGCGCGACCTGACCTGTCTGCGCTACCACCACGAGACCCAGCCGATGCCGGGACCGCTCAGCTGGTTCTTCCACCACCTGCCCGGGCCGCTGCACCGGGCCGAGGTCGCCGCCAACCACGTCACCCAGCTCCTGGTACCGGTCGGCCTGCTCCTCCCGCAGCCGGTCGCCGGCTACGCGGCCGTGATCGTCGTGGTGACCCAGCTCTGGCTGGTGGCCTCGGGCAACTTCGCCTGGCTGAACTGGCTCACCATCACCCTCGCCCTCGCCGCCGTGGACCCCGCCCGCTTCGGGCTGTCCTTCCGGACTCGCTCCTACGGCGGTACCCCCGGCTGGTTCGAGGGCCTGGTGATCGCGCTGACCGTCGCCGTCGCGGTGCTCAGCTACTGGCCGGTCCGGAACATGGTCTCCCGTGAACAGGTGATGAACCGATCCTTCAACCGGCTTCATCTGGTCAACACCTACGGCGCCTTCGGCAGCGTCAACCGGATCCGCCTGGAGGTGGTGGTCGAGGGCACCGACGAGGCCGCCGTCACCGGGCGGACGGTCTGGCGCGAGTACGGCTTCAAGGGCAAGCCCGGCGACGTGCGCCGCCTGCCGCGCCAGTACGCCCCCTACCATCTGCGGCTGGACTGGCTGATGTGGTTCGCCGCCATCTCGCCCGCGTACGCCCGGCCCTGGTTCCTGCCGTTCGTCGCCCGATTGCTGACGAACGACCCGGCCACGCTGCGGCTCCTGCGTCACAATCCGTTCCCGGACGCCCCGCCGACCCACGTCCGGGCGACGCTCCACCGCTACCGCTTCACCGACTGGCACGAACTGCGGTCCACCGGCGCGTGGTGGCACCGGACCGCGCTGCACGAGTACCTCGCGCCGGTCAGCCTTGACACCCTCACTCGTTCCGGTCACCGGCCGCCGCTCGGCCGCCGGAGCCGTTCGGTACCCCTGGACGGTCTGCGACGGCGGTCCGGTCACCCGCCCGGCCCCGCACCGCACCACCCGCCCGGCCCTCCCGAGTAGCGGCCGGGCGGGCGGTGTGGCACGCCACACCGGCCCGTCGGACGGTGGGTGCGTGCAAGGCTCGAACGGGCACCCGTATTCTTGGCCTCCACAACCGGCGGCCCGAACGCGCGCCCCCAGCCCCTCCCGCCGGGGCCTCCGTGCGCACCCGGTCCGCCGCCCCCTCGCCGCCCGCCCCGCCGCAGTCGCCCAGAACCGGACCTCACATGACAGTGCTTCACTCGCGCAACGCCGACGCCGCAGACGCCAAGGCCGCCGCAGACGCCAAGGACGCCACGGACCCGGATCAGAACCGCGGCCAGGCGGCCACGGTGGAGACCGGCCTCCGGGACGAGCTCGGCCGCTACGCCGAGCTCGGTGCCTTCACCCTCACCGCCGGGACCCACGCGTGGTACGCCGCCGTCGACACCGTCGCCACCCCCGAGGACGCCCGCGCCGCCTCCACCGCCCTCGCCGAACTCCGTGGCAGCGACCTCCAGCAGACCTGGGAGGCCGTCACCGCCCTGGCCGCCGACGCCAGGATCGAGGTGCCCGGCAGCGTCGCCGTCGCGGCGCTGTTCGCCGAGACGCTCCAGCGTGTCCACCAGACCTCCGCGACCCTGATCGGCGCCGCGTACGACGCCGACCTGGACGCGCTCGTCGCCGCCACGGCCGACCGCGCCTGGCGTCGCGAGAACGGCGTCAAGCTGTCGTTCCTGCGCGTGCGCGGGCTGCGCAAGCAGGCCGCCGCGCTGGTCGCCGGCGGCCGCAAGGTCCGCCCCGAGGAGCTGCACGAGGCGCTCGTCTCGGCCAAGATCGAACGTCGGGCCTGGGCCGTCCTCGCCCCCTCGGGCGCGCTGCCCGTCCCGCCGGCCGACGGCCCGCTGGCGGAGCGGACCGCGGCGGCCTTCGAAGCGATCGGCACCGCCCTGCGCGACCTGGGCCGGCTGCTGCCCGAGCACGACCTGGAAGCACAGCCGTTCCCCGAGCTCATCGACCTGGTGGAGCGTCTGGCGGCGGACGAGGGCACGCTCTACCGCCTCCCCACCATCCGCTCCCTGCGGACCTCGCTCGAAGAGGCCGGTCTGGCCGACCTGCTCGCCGAGCTCGCCGCCGCCGGCGCCGACCGCCGCGCTGCCGAGGCCGCCTACGGCGCCCGCCAGGCCCTGGCCGGGGGTCAGCGCGACGGCCTGACGGCGACGGAGGCCACGCCCGTCGAGGAGCTCGCCGCCGTGGAGCCGGTCGCGGAGGAGCCGGTCGAGGAGGCGGGCGCCGCCGAGGCGCTCGTTGAGGAGGCGGTTGTCGAAGAGGCGCTCGTTGAGGAGGCGGTTGTCGAAGAGGCGGCTGTCGAGACCGAGGCCGAGCCGGTGGCGGCCGACAGCTCGACCGAGGCGGAGGCCGAGCAGGTCGTGGCCGAGGCGGCGACCGGAGCGGACGAGCCCACGGCCGAGGAGCCCGTCGAGGCCCGGCCGCTCGTCGTCTCGCTCCCGGCGCCCTCGCCCGCGGCGGACGACCTGGTGGACGCGGCTCCGGCCGTCCCGGCGCAGGCCGAGGCCGAGCCGGAGGTCGAGGTTGCCGAGGTCGTTGAGCCCGAGACCGAGGTTGTGCCCGCGGTTGAGGCCGAGGCCGTTGCGCCGGAGGTCGTCGAGCCCGAGGCGGCTCCGGCCGAGTCCGTAGCCGAGGCTGCGCAGGTCGTCGAGGTCGTCGAGGTCACCGAGTCGACTGCCGAGGTCACCGAGGTCGACGTTGCCGAGCCGGTCGCCGAGGTCGTCGTGGTCGTGGAGCCCGAGACCGAGCCCGAGACCGAAGCCGTGCCGGTTGCCGAGGTTGTGCCTGCGGTTGAGGCCGAGGCCGTTGCGCCGGAGGTCGTCGAGCCCGAGGCGGCTCCGGCGGAGTCCGTAGCCGAGGCTGCGCAGGTCGTCGAGGTCGTCGAGGTCGTCGAGGTTGCCGAGGTCGAGCCGGAGGTCACCGAGCCGGTCGGCGAGGTCGCCGAGGTCGCCGAGGTCGAGGAGCCTGAGACCGAAGCCGTGCCGGTCACCGAGGTCGGGTTCGCCGAGGCGGAGCCGGCCGTCAAGCCCGAGCCCGCCCCCAGGACCCCCAAGGTTGCCAAGGCCCCCAAGGCCGCCCCCGCCGCCGGGCCCGGGAAGCCGGACTTCACGCCGGGGCGTCCGGTGACCGCCTACTCGGCCGACGAGCTGCTCGCCGTCGTGCGCTGGGTGGACGGTGACGGTGTCGACCGCAGCGACGAGGAGCTGCTGCGGGCGGCGATGAAGGAGCTGGGCTTCGGCCGCCTCGGCCCGCGCATCAAGGAGGCGCTGGGCGCCGCCGTGACGGCCGCGCGCGGCTGACCCGAAGCGACGCCGAAGGGCCCGGTGCGGGAGGTACGCCTCCCGCACCGGGCCCTTCGCCGTGGTCAGCTCCGTGGTCAGCCGGCCTTGTTCCAGGGGGCGCCGGCCATCAGCGCCTTGACGTTGGCGACGTAGCCCGGGTTCGGGATGGCCACGCTCCCGCCGGTCGCGCCCGTGACGGGGTCGGTGACGGTGTTGTAGTGCACGTTGCCCGCGCCCGCGTTGTAGGCGGCGATCACCAGGTCGAGCAGCGGTGTCCGGCCGGTGGCCGGGTCGGGGGAGAGGTCGTACGTCCCGCCGAAGGAGGAGTCGCCGTAGTAGGCGACCAGCCAGTCGAGCAGCTGGGTGCCGAGCTGGACGTTGCCGGCCAGCGTCTTCGGGTCGGAGGTGGTGCCGAACTTGCTGTTCATCCAGCTGACGGTGGCGGGCATGATCTGCATGGTGCCGATGCCGCCGTCGCAGGCGAGGATGCCGGACTGCCAGCCGCTCTCCTGCCAGGCGATCGCCTTGACCAGGTTGGCCGGCAGCGCCGGGAGCCGGTCCGTGCCGCCGTTGCTGAGGAACAGCGTCCGGGACTGCCCGGCGGCCGAGCCGAGCGCCGCCGCGACGGCCTCCTTCGGCTCGTCGGGCTGGGGCTTGGTCGGGGTGCAGCCGCTCTGCAGCGGCGGGACGTGCGGGGTGGCGGGCGCGGGCGGCGGCGGGGGCGCGACCGGGCCGGGCTTCGCGGTCGGTGCGGGCGCCGCGGCGACGGCTGCCGGGGCCGGGGCTGCCTGGGCCGCCGGGGGCGCGCTGGTGGCCTTGGCGGCCGGGTCCGCGGGCTTGGTGGTGCCGGGCCTGGCCGTGCTCGCCGACGCGGTCGGGCTCGGCTTGGCCGACTTGCCCGCCGTCGCACTCGGCGAGGCGCTGGGGCCGGGCGAGGTGCTCGTGCCGGGCGAAGGGCTCGCCGTCGCCGGGGCGTCGGCCGTCGGGGTCCCGGAGGGCGAGACCCCGGCGGTGGCGGCCACCGCCGGGCCCGCCGCGGCGTCGGTGCTGCCGTCCGCCTTCTTGCTGCCGCAGCCCGTCAGCAGCGCCGTCGACACGGCCGCCGCCGATACGAGAACCAGCGCCTGCCGTGAAGCACGCACCTTCATGGATTTCCGCCCCCCGTTTTCGCCGGCCGTCCCGGCGAGAGGCGGTCATCCTACGACGGTGTGATCGTCCTACCGACGCGGGCCCCGGAGCGACGTTCGGTACGCGGCTCCGGCGTCCCGGCGGCCGCGTGGCGGTCCGGCTCGGGGTGGCCCGGTCAGTCCGGCGCCGCTCCCGGCCGGGCGCGGGCCAGCTGCGCGGCGAGTACCCGGGGCGCCTGCGCCAACGACGGTCCGTACCAGGTCAGATGGCGTCCGCTGAGCAGGGCCGCCGGGATGCCGGGGAACGCCTCGGGGCCGTCCTCGGCGGTGAAGCGGTACGGCTCGTCCGGGAGGACGACCACCTCGGGCCCGCTCGCGAGGAGTTCGGGCAGGGGGACGGCGGGGTAGCGGTCCGGGTGGCCGGCGTGCAGCGTCACCTGGACGCCGAGGCGCCGGAGCAGGTCGCCGGCGAAGGTGTCGCGGCCGAGCACCATCCAGGGGCGACGCCAGACCGGGACGACGGCCCGCCGGAGCACCGGTCCGGGCGGGATGGACGCCGCCCAGGCGGTCTCGGCGGCGTCCAGCCAGGCGGGGCGGGGGAGTCCGCAGCCGAGGGTGAGCAGGCGGTGGAGGGAGTCGAAGGCCTGCTCCAGGGTGCGGATGTCGGTGACCCAGACGGCCAGGCCGGCGGCGCGCAGCGCGTCGAGGTCGGGGCGGCGGTTCTCCTCGTCGTTGGCGAGGACGAGGTCCGGCGCGAGGGCCGCGATCCGGCGGACGTCGGGGTTCTTGGTGCCGCCGATCCTGGCCACGGCGAGGTCGGCGGGGTGGCTGCACCAGTCGGTGGCGCCCACCAGCAGGCCGGGAGCGGTGGCGGCGACGGCCTCGGTCAGCGAGGGGACCAGCGACACGATCCGCCGGACCGGGCCGGGCCCGGACGGCACCCGCAGCCCGAGGTCGTCCACCCGGACCGGCGGCCCGCCGACGGTCACCCCGCCGGGCCCGCCCGGCCGGAACCCCGCTCGCGGACCGGACCCTGACGACGGGTCGGACGGCGGCCCGGGAGGCTCGGGCGGCGGTTCGGGCGGCTGGGCGAGGTGGGAGGCCATGCGGCAAACCCTAGGCCGAACGGGCCCGTCCGGCGGGGGAAAGTCGTGGGAACCGGGGGGGTGCGGCGGCCGACTACCTGGTCCGGGCTCCCAGGAAGGGCCCGAGCACGATCATTGACCAGGAGAGTTCCATGCGCCCTCGCGTGTTCTGCGGCATCGCGGCCGCCATCGCCCTGTTCGCCACGGCCTGCGGGAGCGGCGGTGGGGGGAGCAGCGCCGGCGGTGACGGGACCGGTGGGGCGGGGCAGTCCGCCGCTTCCGGGTTCCCGGTGAGGGTGGCGGACTGCCAGGGCAAGGAGACCGTCGTCCAGCAGGCCCCGAAGCGGATCGTCACCAGCAACGCCGCCGCCCTGGAGATGCTGCTCCAGCTCGGCGCGGGCGACCGGGTCGTCGGCACCGGGTTCCCGCCGGGCAAGGGCAGTCTGCCGGCGGCGCTGGCCGAGCAGGGCGCGAGGGTGCCCGTCCTGGGCGCCAAGGTGATCGCCAAGGAGAAGCTGCTCGGCTCGGGCGCCGACCTCTACGTGGACACCTTCGGCTCGATGCCGATGATGGGCGGGGCGGGCGCGGTGCCGAGCGAGCAGGAGTTCGCGGCCGCGGGGATCCAGCACGTCATGCTGCTCTCCACCGCCTGCGCCGGTACGCCGAAGGCCGCCCCCGCGCCGCGCACCGACCTCTCCCAGGTGGAGGAGGACATCCGCCGGCTCGGCGCGGTGACCGGTACGGCGGCCAGGGCCGAGGAACTGGTCACCGGGATGGAGCGGCAGATCGCCGAGGTCCGCACCGCGACCGCCGCGGTGCCCGCCGACCAGCGGCCGAGCTACTTCCTGTTCGACTTCGACGCCGGGACCAAGCAGCCGATATCGGTCTGCGGCCGGCAGGTCGCCAACGCGGTCATCACCCTGGCGGGCGCCCGCAACGTGTTCGCCGACTGCGACGCCGACTTCAAGCCGGCGTCCTGGGAGGACGTGGTCGCCAAGAACCCGGACTGGATCCAGCTCGCCGTGCGCAACCGGGGCACCGAGGAGGAGAACCGCAAGGCGTTCGAGGACGCCGAGGCCTTCCTGCGCGGCTTCCCCGCGACCCAGGGCCTGAAGGCCGTCCAGGAGGGCCACTTCCTGCGGATCGGCTCCGAGGTCACCACCATCGCCGGGGTGCGCAACGCCGACACGGTGCGGCAGATCGCCGCCACCGTGTACCCGGCGCTCGTCGAGAAGGGCCGGTAGGCCGGTGGCATCGGCCGCCGTCACCGCCAGGCGGAGCCGGACGGGGACGCTGCGCGCCGGGCCGCTGGCCGTCGTGCTCGCCCTCGCCCTGGTCGCCGCGCTGACCGCCGCCGTCTCGCTCGGCTCGGTGGACATCGCCCCGGGCGAGGTCTGGTCGGTGGTCGCCCACCGGCTCACCGGCCGCGCTCCCGAGCCCGGCACCCGGGACCTCATCGTCTGGCAACTGCGCGTCCCGCGCGCCCTGCTGGCGGCGATGGTCGGGGCCGGGCTCGGCCTGGTCGGCACCGCCGTCCAGGCACTGGTCCGCAACCCGCTCGCCGACCCCTACCTGCTCGGGATCTCCTCCGGAGCCTCGCTCGGCGCGGTCGCGGTGATCGTCCTCGGCGGCGGCCTCGGCCTGGAGCTGGCCTTCGGCAGCGCGATCGGACTGACCATCTCGCTGGCCGCCTTCCTCGGCGCGCTGGCGGCGTTCTCCCTGGTCTGGCTGCTGGCCCGGCGCGGCGGCGGGTTCTCGCCGCTGCGGCTCGTGCTGGCCGGCATCGGCATCGGCCAGTTCCTCGCCGGCTTCACCAGCTACCTCGTCCTGCAGACCAGCGACGAACAGCAGACCAGGGGCGTGCTGTTCTGGCTGATGGGCAGCCTCAGCGGCGCGGTCTGGGGTCAACTGGCCGTCCCGGCCGTCGCCGTGGCCCTCGGGCTGGCGCTGCTCCAGGCCCGCGCGCGGAGCCTGAACGCGCTGCTGATGGGCGACGAGACGGCGGCCGGGCTCGGGGTGGACGTCACCCGGCTGCGCCGCGAGGTCTTCGTCGTCACCAGCGTCCTGACCGGGGTGCTGGTCGCCGTCTCGGGCGCGATCGGCTTCGTCGGGCTGATGGTGCCGCACGTCTGCCGGCTGCTGGTCGGCGGCGACCACCGCCGGCTGCTGCCGCTGTCCGCGCTCACCGGGGCGGTGCTGCTGGTGGTGGTCGACACCCTCGCCCGGACCGCCCTGGACACCCAGGAGCTGCCCATCGGGGTGGTCACCGCGCTGCTCGGCGCGCCCACCCTGCTCTTCCTGCTGGACCGACGACTGGAGCGGAATTGAGGATCGCGGTCGAGGATCTGAGTGTCACCCTGTCCGGACGGACGGTGGTGGCCGGCGTCCACCTGGTCGCCGAGGAGGGGGAGATCGCCGGGCTGGTCGGTCCGAACGGCAGCGGCAAGTCCAGCCTGCTGCGCACCGTCTACCGGCATCTGCGGCCGAGTGCCGGGCGGGTTCTGCTGGCCGGCCGGGAGCTGGCCGGGCTGACCGCGGCGCAGTCCGCGCGGCACATCGCCGCGCTGCCCCAGGAGCGTGGCGGGGACTTCGAGTTGACCGTCCGCGAGGTGGTGGCGATGGGCCGCACCCCGTACAAGCGGGCCTTCGCGGCGGACGACGCGGAGGACCACCGGCTGGTCGCGGAAGCCCTGGAGCGGGTCGAGATGGCCGGCGCGGCGGACCGCCGGTTCGCCCAGCTGTCCGGCGGTGAACGCCAGCGCGTGCTGCTGGCCAGGGCGCTGGCCCAGCAGCCGGACGTCCTGGTGCTGGACGAGCCGACCAACCACCTGGACGTCCGGCACCAGGTCGAGCTGCTCGGGCTGCTGCGCGAACAGCGCCGCACCGCGCTGATCGCGCTGCACGACCTCAACGCGGCGGCCTCGGTCTGCGACCGCCTGCACGTTCTGCACGAAGGCGCCCTGGTGGCGTCCGGGCCGCCGCGCGAGGTGCTGACCGCCGAGCTGTTGGCCAAGGTCTTCGGGGTGCGGGCGGCGGTGGTCGAACACCCGCTCACGGGTGATCCGTTGATCGCGTTCGACCACCGCACGCCCGCCTCGACGGCGGGATCGCCGAAGCGTCAGGAGGTCTCGTAGTGGCTCGGGCGGCCGTCGCGCTCCACCAGCCGGCCGATCCGCCCGGCCTCCTCGCTGCGTAGCAACTCCCAGCGCCCGTCCGGGCGGTGGAGCACGGCAGAGTGCCACGGTGTCATCCAGACGTCGGCGGCCTCCAGCAGCCGGATGCCGAACTTCGCCACGCCGACCCGCTGGGGGTGGATGGAGAGCCGGAAGGACCGGGGGTGCTGCTCGGCGATCAGGTCGCCCCAGGCGCGGCTGCGCTGGATGACGCCGTACGCGCGCTGCCGGCAGTCGCGCTGCAGGGCGGACCTGGTGCCGGTGAAGCCGGCGGTGTCCTCGGTGAGGAACCGGGTGATGCCGCGGTAGAGGCGCAGGGTCTCCTCGTCGGTGAGCACCTGCTCGCGCAACTCCTCCTTGCTGGGCGCGTACTGGGCGTGCACCCGGGCCCGCTTCTCGTCGAACGGCAGGTCGCCGAGGACGGCCCGCAGGTCGAAGGTGGCGAGGTGGCTCAGGCCCTCCCGCGCGATCATCGCGGAGAGCGCGTCGGAGTACTCGTCGATGTGGTCGTCGGGGACGTGGATGAGGTCGCCGAAGATGTGGCCGTCGGAGCAGATGAGGATCTGTGCGCCGGGCTCGTAGAGCGTGCCGATCTCCTCGCAGAGCCGGTCGAGGAAGGTGAGCGAGAGGCGTTCGCCCTCGTCGGGCAGGTGGCCGAGGACCTTGGCGGAGTTGGGCGACTTGCAGGGGAAGCCGGGCAGGGTGAACACGATCGGGTCACCGGCGGCGACGAAGTCGGCCAACTGCTCCAGCTGGAGCGGGAAGTCGGCGGTCGTGGCGTCGACCTCGGGGTCGGAGGCCCGGCGGTGCGGGAGCAGCAGCTCCAGGATCGCGGCGCAGATCCGCGGCACGGACTCCGGCGCCGGGGCGCCGGGGCGGCGGGCGGCGCCGGGCGGGGCGGCGCCCGGCCGGGGCTCGGCGGTTCGGTGGTCGGTGGGCCCGTGTCCGGCGGGTCGGGCGGTGGTACCGGCCGCGGTGGTGGCCGGGGAACGGGTGGTGGCCGGGGAACGGGTGTCGGTCGGGGAGTCGGTCGCGACGCCGGTAGGTGGCATGGTGGTCCTCCACGGGACGAACGGTGTGCGGGCTTCGGGGCAGGCGGGAGCCACGCCCGGCGGTGGCCGCCGGGACGACGGGAGGGAGTGCGGGGGCTTCGGGGCGGTCAGACCCGCCGGTCGTAGGCGACCGGGAGGCGGTTCACGCCCCGGGCGAGCACGGCGGGCACCCAGGTGAGCGCGTCGATGCCCGCGCCGTCCTCGGTGGACGGCCGCAGTCCGGGCAGCCGGGTGAGCAGGGTGGCGAGGGCGATCTGGAGTTCGAGCCGGGCCAGGGCCGCGCCGGGGCAGTAGTGGATGCCGTGGCCGAAGGCCAGGTGGGCGTTGGGGGTGCGGTCGAAGTCGAGGACGTCGGCCTCGGGGAACTGCTCGTCGTCGCGGTTGGCGGCGCAGAGCGAGACGATCACGGAGTCGCCGGCGGGGACGGTCGTGCCGTACAGGTCGCTGTCCTCGGCGAAGAAGCGCCAGGTGGTGAGCTCGAACGCGGCGTCGTGACGCAGCAGTTCCTCCACCGCGCGGGTGAGCAGGCCCGGGTCGGCGGCGATACCGTCGCGCAGCCGGGCGAGCTGCTCGGGGTGGCGCAGCAGGGTGATCAGCATGGTGGTGATCTGGTTGGTGACCGGCTCCTGGCCGGCCACCAGCAGCTGGAACACGATCGAGTCGCGCTCCTCGGGGGTCAACTCGCCCGCGTCGCAGGCGGCGACGAGCCGGCCGAGCAGGTCCGTGTCGGGCCCGGCGGGGTCGTGGTGGGCGCGCTTGTGGGCCACCACGTCGGCGATGTACCCCTGGAGGCCGCGCAGCCGGCCCTCGTAGGCCGGCCGGCCCGGGTCCTGCGGGCCGACCGGCTGGACGACCTTGCCCCAGTCCCGGTCGAAGCGGGCGGCCAACTCCAGGGGTAGTCCGATGACTTCGGCGAGCACCCGGAAGGGGTAGTGGGCCGCGAAGCCGGCCACCAGGTCGGCGCCGCCGGTCCCGGGCAGCTCGTCGACCAGGGCGTCGGCGAGCTCCTGGACGCGCGGCCGCAGGGACTCCACCCGGCGCGGCGCGAAGGCGTCCAGGACGAGCCGGCGCATCTGCGTGTGCTTCGGCGGGTCCTGGTGCAGCAGGTGGACCTGGAGCTGGGAGTGCTGCGGCTCGGGCATGATCGAGGCGAGCCGGCGCCAGCCCTCGTTGCCGAGGGCGTGGTTCTTGCCGAGCCGCGGGTCGTTGAGGGTCTCGTGGGCGGCCCGGTAGCCGGTCACCAGCCAGGCGGCGATCCCGCTGGGGAACCGGACCCGGTGGACCGGCCCGGCCTCCCGCATCCGCCGGTAGAGCGGATAGGGGTCGCTCTTGTACGCGGGCCCGTACAGCGGTACCGGGTCCGGGAGTTCGTCGTAACCGAACGGGCAGCGCGGGGTGTCCGCCGGGCCGGCGGCGGTCGGGTCGTGGACGGTGTCGGTCATGCGGGGTCCTCCGGTCGGGATCGGTGGTGCGCGCGAGGGCGCTTCGTCAGGCTCTGGAGCGCGTCGTGCTGTCGGCGCCGCTCGCCCCGTCGGTGCTCCCGGCCTGCTCGGGGAGCGGGGGGAGCGCGGCGCGGGCGGCGCGGTGGGCGCGGTGGTGCAGGGCGAGGAGGGCCACGGCCGTGGTGGCGGCCAGCGTGGCGAGGACGAGTCCGGCGCGGCCGGCCGTGGGGCCGCTGCCGCCGACCAGGGCGGCGGAGGTGCCGAGGGCCGGGCCGAGGGCGAACCCGAGGCTGCGGGAGAGCTGGACGACGGAGCCGGCGGTGGCCAGTTGCCCAGTGGGGGCGGCGCTCATCACCAGGGCCTGCACCGGGCCGCCGTTGAGGCCCATGCCGGCCCCGGCGAGCGCGAGCCGCCAGGAGATGTCGGCCGGCGTCCAGCCGGAGTCCAGCGGGACGAGCAGCAGCAGACCGGTGGCGGTGACGACGGCGCCGGTCAGCGCGGTGGGCCGGGCGCCCCAGCGGTCGGCCAGCCGCCCGCCGAAGCGGCCGGCGAGCACCATGCCCAGCGGGAACGCCAGCATGGTCAGGGCGGTGGTGGTGGCGCTGATCCCGTCGTCCCGGCGCAGGTGCTGGGCGAGCAGGTAGTGGGTGGCGGCGAAGCCGGCGGCCAGGGCCAACACCGAGCCGTTCACGCCCGCGGTACCGGAGGCGCGCAGCACGGCGGTGACCGGCCGCCCGCCGGGCCGGCGCAGCCAGAGCGCCACCAGCGGGGCGGCGGGCAGGGCGAGCAGCAGCAGGCCGGGCCGGTCGGGGGCGAGGGTGAGCCCGAGCATGACGGCGGCCACGGCCGAGCCGATCAGCGCGGCGTCGCCGAGGGAGCCCCGGTCGGGCAGGCGCAGCCGGCCGCCCCGCGGGGCGTGCCGGTAGGCGATCGCCAGGGCGACCAGACAGACCGGCAGCTTGACCAGGAAGATGGCCCGCCAGCCGACGTGGTCGAGCAGCAGGCCGCCGAGCACCGGCCCGGTGACGGCGCCGAGCGGGCCGAGGGTGGCGGGGACGCTCATCGCCCGGCCGCGCAGCTGGGGCCGGACGGCGGTGGCGGCCAGCACCGGCATCAGCACGAACAGCACCGCACCGAAGGCGCCCTGGGCGAGCCGCGCCGCGATCAGCCAGCCCGCCCACGGGGCGACGGCGGCGAGCACGCTGCAGAGCGCGAAGCAGCTGACGGCCAGCAGCAGGGCGGACCGGGCGCCGACCTGGCCGAGCCAGCGCCCGGCCGGCAGCAGCAGCGCCACCAGCGGGAGCTGGTAGCCGAGGACGGCCCACTGGGCGGTGGTCGACGAGACGTGCAGTCCGGCGGCTATGTCGGTGAGCGCCAGGTTGACGACGTTCATGTCGAGCATCGCCACGAACGAGAGCAGCCCGGCCGCCACGACCAGGATCCACCGGTCCGGCGGCTCTGCCGGACCGTCACCCGGTCCGCCGGTGGCCGGCGCCTGTCGCGCTGCCATGGGTCCTCCTCCGCTTGCCGTGCCGTGCGACACCGCCTCGTCGGCGGCGTCCGGTACAGCAGTCGGGGGCGGGGGAGCTCCGGTTCCGAACACCTGAGGGAATTTCCCGGTTGGCCGGAATGTGGCGACCGGATGGCTGGTCTAGACCACTAGTGATCTAGGAAGCCCCTGGTTCAGCGCCTGTTCAACCCTGGTTGGGCCCCGGCCCCGGTTCTCCCGGCACGATCGACCCCGTCGGCCCGGTGCCGGTCCGGCAGGGACGCGAGTCGGTCGGACGGCGGCACGGGGGTCGCTCCGATGGCGGCACGGGGAAATAGCCCGGTCCGTTCCGGGGTTGCAGCCAGGCACGACGCATGATCGCGGCAGGACCGGAAGGATCATCATGAAGATCGGCATCATCGGCGCGGGCAACATCGGCGGCAACCTCACCCGTCGGCTCACCGCCCTCGGGCACGAGGTGTCCGTGGCCAACTCGCGCGGCCCGCAGACCCTGGCCGCGCTGGCCGAGGAGACCGGCGCCACGCCGGTCGCCGCGACGGAGGCGGCGCGCGGCGCCGAGATCGTGGTGGTGACGGTGCCGCTGAAGAACGTGCCGGACCTGCCGTCCGGCCTGTTCGACGGCGCGGCCGAGGGCTTCGTCGTGATCGACACTGGCAACTACTACCCGCAGCAGCGGGACGGCCGGATCGCGGCCATCGAGGAGGGGCAGACCGAGAGCCGGTGGACGGAGGGCCACCTCGGGCACCCGGTGGTGAAGGCCTTCAACGGCACCTACGCCGAGGACCTGCTGGAGCGGCCGCGCCCGCAGGGCGACCCGGACCGGCTGGCGCTCCCGGTGGCCGGTGACGACGAGGCCGCCAAGCGCGTCGTCCGGGCCCTGATCGACGAGCTGGGCTTCGACAGCGTGGACGCGGGCGGTCTGGACGACTCCTGGCGCCAGCAGCCCGACACCCCCGTCTACGGTCTGCGGGCCGGCGTGGACGCGGTCGTCAAGGCGCTGGCCGAGGCCTCGCCCGAGCGCCCCGCCGCCTTCCGCGCCCAGGCCTGACGCTCCGGCCCCGGGCCCGGTCGGCGCGCCCGCCCGGTTCCTTTCCCCGATGAGGGAGGAACCGGGCCCGGACGCGCCGACCGGGCCGGTGGCGCGGCGTCAGCAGGCGGCGGCCAGCGGGGTGGCCGGTCCCGGGGACGCCGGGTCGCCGGCCTCGGCCGCCCGCAGGCGGGCGATCAGTTCCTCGCGGGCCCGGGCGACCCGGGAGCGGACGGTGCCGACCGGGCAGCCGGCCACCGCGGCGGCCTCGGCGTAGCTCAGGCCGACCACCTGGGTGAGCACGAAGGCCTCCCGGCGCTGCGCGGGCACCCGGTCGAGCAGGTCGCCGAGCGCGACGCCGTCCTCGAACCCGGCGGCGGGCGGGGCGCTCTGCCGTTCGGCGGCCTCCTCCCAGTCCGGCAGGGCGGCGCAGCGCGGGCGGGCGGCGGCGGTGCGGTAGCGGTCGATGACGGTCCGCCGGGCGATCGACAGCAGCCAGGTGCGGGCGGAGGAGCGGCCGGCGAAACCGGGCAGGCTCCGCAGCGCGCGCAGGAAGGTCTCCTGGGCGAGGTCGTCGGCGGACTGCACGTCGGTCAGATGGGCGACGAACCGCCACACGTCCCGCTGGGTGGCCATGACGAAGGCCTCGACGTCGGCCGGCCGGCCCGCGCGGGCGGCGAGGGCCAGCGCGGTCAGCTGCTCGTCATCCATGCCGGACCCCCACCCGGTCGGTCCGGCCCGGGGCCCGGTGCGGGACGATGGTCACATGAGATGCGCCCAGTTCCGTACTGCTCTGTCCGCCCGTCTCGACGGTGAGCCGACCGGTCTGCCGGACCGGCGGCTGGACAAGCACCTCGCGCGCTGCGAGGCCTGCCGCGGCTGGCAGGAGCAGGCGGAACGGCTGCGCGGTCGCACGACGGGGATCGACCCGGACGGCCCCTCGGCGGCATGGTCGGCGAACCTGCTCGCGAGCCTGGGCGGGCGCGGGTCGGGTGCGGGCGGTCCCGGCGTGACGGGCGGTCCCGGGCAGGGGGACGACGGGTCGGGGCCGGAGCGGTAGGACGGTGGCGCCGGGCGAGGCCGGTGCGCCGTCGTAGTCAGGCATGAAGAGGTCCTGAGGAGAGTGCTCGGGAGCGGCGGCCGCTGCGGGCGGCGCGCTCGGCGTCGGTGGACGCGCACGGATCGCCGTGTCCCGGCAGGGGGCGGCGGGGCGTGCGGGCCCGGGCCCCGGCGGCGCGGCCTACGGCCACGGCGCGGGGCGACCTGCCCACCGCGGCGCGGACACCGGAACGGCGTCGGGCGGCGGGCGCGTCAGCAGGCGGCAGCGAAGGACGGCGGCCCGCGCCGGACGAGGGCGTGCGAGAGCAGGACCGGTCGGGGCGGGCGGGCGCGACGGGCGGCAGGCCGGGGCGGGACCGGCGGCTCGAAGCCGCGCGGTCGGGTGAGCAGGGCGAGCACCGGGAGCGGCAGGACCCCGGCCAGCACGGTGCCGAGTGCTCCGAGCAGTTCGAACAGCCGGGTCAGCGCCGTCTCGCCGCGCCGGAGCAGCAGCGCGCAGGCGAGTGCGGCGAGCAGGTGGGCGGTGAGCATCCCGGCCGACATGGAGTGGGCCGCCAGGTCGTGGCCGGACATCCCCGGCATCCCCGGCATCCCCGAGGCTCCGGACAGCCCGGCCGCGTCGCCGGACAGGCCGGACCCGCCGGTCAGGCCCGCCAGCCCGTGGTCCGCGGCGGCCGTGGCCGGAGGCGGGCCCACCGCGGCCGCGGTGCCGTGGTGGTGCGTCCCGGTCAGGACGCGGACGCCCGTGGCGGGCGGCACGTCGGGGTCGATCCCGGCCATCCGGGCCAGGTCGGCGGGGGAGAGCCCGGTGGGCGTCTGGTCCGGATTGCAGAGCAGCAGGCCGGCCCAGTCCGTCGTGGCGATGCGGCCGAACCCGCCGCGGTCGGCGGCCAGGGCCCCGGCCTGTTCGAACATCAGGTGCAGCGCGCTCTGCGCGGCGACCATCCAGACACTGATCGGACCGAGCCCCCGCCGCTTGCCGGCCAGCAGCCAGCCGAAGCCGAGGGTGAGACCGAAGGCGCCCGCCAGGACCGGCGGGGAGACGCCGGCGCCGGCCATGGTGACGTGCGCCGCGGCGGCCAGCGCCACGCAGAGCGCGGCGAAGACCACGGCGCGCAGTGCGCGGATTCGGTCGGTCATCACGATGACACTCATCGTCGCATTCGCCCCGGCGGGCCAGGACCGCGCCCTCGGGTATTGGCCGGTTCGGCCCCGTGAGAGCATGCCCGGCCGCCCGGTCCCGGCTGCCCGTCCGGGCAATCGGCCAAGCGATCGGACGGGTGATCGGAGGGGCAGTCGACCGGGGCAGTCGACCGGGGTCGGCCGGACCGCCGCCGCCCGGCCGGTGCACGGCCGTCGCCGGCCCCCGAGGGCGGCGCGCCAGAGGCGGTTCGTACGGTTGCCCGGCCCCGGCTTGTCCGTTCCGGCACGGGACCGCCGCCCGCGCCCGCCCGTACCGTCTGGGCACCGCGCGGCGCCGCGCCGCCGGTCGACGACGGCACGGGCCGGTGAGCACGGAGAGGCGGGCGGGCCGATGTACTGGCTGGTTCACGACTATCGCGAGGACGATCTCGCGGCGGTGGTCCACTTGATCGACACCACGGCGGAGCTCGGCCAGGAGTCGGTGTTCTCCCTGGCGGAGTGCATCAGCGCGCTGACCTCGCGCCAGCCGGCCGTGGTCGCCGTGCACCAGGGGGCGCCGATCGGTGCCGCGCTCGCCTGCGTGGCGGGCGAGCGCGCCTGGGTGATGCGGATCGCGATCGCGCCGGCCTGGCGCGGCCGGGGCCTGGCGAGTTCGCTGCTGCGCGAGCTGGAGCGCCGGCTGGTGGCCTGCCGGGTGCGCCGCATCGCCTACGTGCTGCCCGAGGAGGAACTGCTCGGCGAGGGCCTGCACAACGCCGGCTACACCCGCCGCCCCGCGGCCGCCTACTTCGAGAAGGACGAGCCGCAGGCTGGCGCGGCGAGCGGACTCCTGGAGGAACTCGGCGGCCGGCTGCTGCCGGGCGACCTCTGGGCCAAGGTGGCCGGGATGGAGACCGAGAAGAACCTGATCGAGCGCCGGGTGGTGGCGCCGCTCGCCGAGCCCGAGCGGGCCGCCCGGCACGGTGTGCGCCCGCCGCGCGCGATCGCCCTGTTCGGACCGCCCGGTACCGGCAAGACGACCTTCGCCCGGGCGATCGCCTCCCGGCTCGGCTGGCCGTTCGTCGAACTGCTGCCGTCCCGGCTGGCCGACGAGGGCAACCTGGCGGCCGCGCTGCGCGACGCCTTCGCCCGGATCGGTCGGCTGGAGCGCGCGCTGGTCTTCATCGACGAGGTGGAGGAGATCGCGCCGTTGCGCACCGAGGGCGTCCAGGGCGGCATGCACGGCGTCACCAACGAGCTGCTCAAGCTCATCCCGGGGTTCCGGGAGGGCGAGGAACGGCTGCTGGTCTGCGCGACCAACTCGATCCGCTCGCTGGACCCGGCGTTCCTGCGCCCGGGCCGCTTCGACTACCTGATCCCGATCGGCACTCCGGACCCGGCCGCGCGCTCCGCCATCTGGTCCCGGTACGCGGCCGGCCGGGCGGACGTGGACCTCGACGCGCTGGTGGGGGCGAGCGAGCTGTTCACCCCGGCGGACATCGAGCACGCCGCCCGGGTCGCCGCCCAGGCGGCCTTCGAACGGGACCTCGCCGGAGCGGACCCCGCCGGAGCGGACCCGGCCGGAGCCGCCGTGACAGGGCCGGACCCCGCCGCGACGGGGCCGGACGCCGCCGACGGGGCGAGCACCGAGGACTACCTGGCGGCCATCGCCCGGGCCCGGCCGACCGTCACCCCGGCGATGATCGAGGAGTTCGGCGCGGACATCACCTCGCATGCGCGCGTCTGAATATCGTTTCATCGCATGGTAGTTGCGGTTTGACACCCTGCCGGTCGGTGCTGACTAAATGTGGGCACCGACAGGACAGGAGGCCCGGCATGGGCACAGTGGCCGCGACGGACACCCCCGCCGTCGACCTTGCCGACCCCGGGTTCTGGCAGCTGCCCGCGCCGGCCCGGGCCGCCGCCTTCGCCGAGCTGCGCCGACTCCCCGGCCCGGTCTTCGTCGGCGAACGGGCCGGGGAGCGGGCCGGCGGCGCCAAGGGCGCCAGGAGCGGCAGGAGTGCCAAGGGCGCCAAGGGCTACCACGCCCTGGTCCGGCACGCCGACGTGGTCGAGGCCAGCCGCACCCCCGCGGTGTTCCTCAGTGGTCCCGGGGTCACCACCCCCGAACCCGCCCGCTGGGTCCGGGTGCTGTTCGGCGACTCGATGGTCAACCTGGACGACCCCCGCCACGCCCAGCTGCGCCGGATCGTCTCCCGGGCGTTCACGCCGCGCCTGATCGCCCGGGTCGAGGACGACATCCGCCTGGTCGCCGCCCGACTGATCGACCGGGTGGCACGGGACCGGCCCGAGGACTTCGTCACCTCGGTCGCCGCCGAGCTCCCCTTCCAGGTCATCTGCAACATGATGGGCATCCCGGAGGAGCCCCGCCGCGCGATCCTCGACCAGGTCAACCACGCCTCCGAGAACACCGGGGTGGCCCGGCCGCTGCGCAGCCGGATCCGGGTGCCCGGGCGGGGCCTGCGGGCGCTCGCCCGGATGCAGGGCATGGTCGCCGAACTCGGCCGGGAGCGGCGCCGCCGGCCCACCGACGACCTCATCTCCGCCCTGGTCACCGCCGACGTCGACGGCCGCCGGCTGACCGGCCGGGAGCTCGGCGCGTTCTTCTCCCTGCTGCTGGTCGCCGGTGTCGAGACCACCCGCAACGCACTGGCCCACGGCCTGCACCTGCTCACCGTCCACCCCGAGCAGCGGGCCCTGCTGCTCGGCGACCCGGACCGCCACCTCGGCGGCGCGGTGGACGAGATCGTCCGCCACGCGACGCCGATCATCCAGTTCCGCCGCACCCTGGCCGTCGACCACCGGCTGGGCGGCCCCGAGGGCCCCCTGCTGCGGGCGGGGGAGAAGGCGGTGCTCTTCTTCGGCTCCGCCAACCGCGACGAGAGCGTCTTCACCGACCCGGACGCCTTCGACATCACCCGCACCCCCAACCCCCACCTCGGCTTCGGCGGTGGCGGGCCGCACTACTGCCTGGGTGCGCACCTCGCCCGGCAGGAGATGAAGGTGCTCTACCGGGAGCTCTTCACCCGCCTGCCGCAGGCCCGCTCGGTGGGCGAGCCGGAGCTGATCCCGTCCAACTTCGACCACCGGGTGCGGGCGCTGCGCTTCACGTTCTGACGCGGCCCCGCCCCCCGTGGGCGGCTACCCACCGGTCGGGATGCCGCGGTCGGCCTTCACCTGCTTCATGGTCAGGTGCGAGTTCACCTGGGCGATCCCGGGCAGCCCGGAGAGCACGTCGGTGATGAACCGCTCGTAGGCCGCGATGTCCGCCACCGCGATCCGCAGCAGGTAGTCCGGTTCGCCGAAGAGCCGGTGCGCCTCCACCACCTCGGGCAGCTCCGCCACCCGGTGTTCGAACTCGGCCACCGTCGCCCGGTCCTCGTGCCGCATGGTGATCGTCACGAAGGGCTGGAAGCCGCGGCCCACCGCCGCGCCGTCCAGCAGCGCCCGGTAGCCGCGGATCACGCCGTCCTGCTCCAGCTGCCGGACCCGGCGCAGGCACGGCGAGGGGGTGAGGTCCACCCGGGCGGCCAGTTCGGCGTTGGTGAGGCGGCCCTCCTGCTGGAGCTCGCGGAGGATTCTGCGGTCGATACGGTCCATAGCGCAATATTCTGCCAAATCGCGGACCGAACGGGCAGGAAGTGGCCATCGTGTGCCGAGCCGTTCCGGCTACCTTCAGTGACCGTAGCGCCGGAACGAACACGACAGGTCACGACCATGGACACGCACGCCCTCCTCCTCTTCCTGGGGGTCGACCTGCTCCTGGTCTGCACCCCCGGCCCCGACTGGCTCTACATCGCCGCCCGCGGCCTCGGCCAGGGCCGCCGCGCCGCACTGGTCGCCGTCGCCGGCGTCTGCGCCGGATACGCCGTGCACACCCTGCTCTCCAGCGCCGGCCTCGCCGCCGCGCTGCGGGCGGTGCCCGCCGCCCTGCCCGTGCTCCGGCTGGTCGGCGCTGGGTACCTGCTCGTGCTGGCGGCCGGCATGCTCCTCGCGCTGCGCCGGGGCGGGGCCACCGCCTTCGCGGAGGCACCGCCGCAACCCACCGCCACCGTGCTGCGCCAGAGCATGCTCACCGCCCTGCTCAACCCCAAGGGCCTGCTGCTCTACCTCTCCCTGGTGCCGCAGTTCGTCGACCCGGCCGCCGCGCTGCCGGTCGGCGGCCAGGTGCTCGCGCTCGGCTCGCTCAACGTGCTGGCCTGCGCGGTCGTCTACGCCCTGGTCGCGCACGCCAGTGGCCGGCTGGGCGGCCGGTTCGGCGCCACCCCGCAGGCCGCCCGGCGGATGACGATGGTCTCCGCGGTGCTGCTGATGCTGGTGGCGGGCGTCACGGCGAGCGCCTGAGAACCGGAGCAGAATGCGGGCATGACAGAGCGTCCGCTACCCGCCACCCCGCCCGCCGCCGCCCCCGACGGCCCCACCGCGCACGCCTGGGCCGCCCTGGGAGGGCCCGCCGACCTGCTGGAGCGGGTCTCCTTCCACGGGCCCGAGGACGTGCTGCCCGCCCGGCTGCCGGTCCGGCAGCTGGCCCGGGCCACCGTCGCCGCCTGCTCGCTGGCCGCCGGGGAGCTGTCCGCGCTGCGGTCGGGCGGCCCGGTGCCGGCGGTCCGGATCGACCAGGGCGCGGTGGCCACCGCCTTCGTCAGCGAACGCCACCTGCGGATCGACGGCCGCGCCCCCGTCAGCTTCGCCCCGCTCTCCGGCTTCTGGCAGACCGCCGACGGCTGGGTCCGCACCCACGCCAACTACCCGCACCACCGGGCCCGGCTGCTCACCGCGCTCGGACTGCCCGCCGACACCGGCCCCGAACCGCTGGCCGCGACGCTGCGCGAGCACCCGGCCGAGTGGATCCAGGAGCGCGCCTACCGGGCGGGAGCGCTCGCGGTGGCCGTCGCGCCGGCCGGCGGCCCCGCGGTCCCGCTGGTCGAGACCCAGGTGACGGACGGGGCCGCCGCCCGCCCGCTCGGCCCCGCCGGTCTGCCCGCCGAGGGCGTCCGCGTGCTCGACCTCACCCGGGTGATCGCCGGTCCCGTCGCCACCCGCGCGCTCGCCCTGCTGGGCGCCGACGTCCTGCGGGTCGACTCGCCCCGGCTGCCCGAGGCCGAGGACGCCCACGCCGACACCGGCTCCGGCAAGCGCTCTACCCGGCTGGACCTCGCCGCCCCCGGCGACCGCGCGGTCTTCGAGGAGCTGCTGGCCACCGCCGACGTCGTCGTCACCGGCTACCGCCCCGGCGCCCTGGACGCCTTCGGCCTGGCGCCCGACGCCCTGCTCGAACGGCGCCCCGGCCTGGCCGTCGCCCAGCTCCACGCCTGGGGCCGGACCGGCCCCTGGGCCGGGCGCCGCGGCTTCGACAGCCTGGTCCAGGCCGGTGTCGGCATCGCCGTCACGGAGGCCGGTGCCGACGGCCGCCCCGGCGCGCTGCCCGCCCAGGCGCTCGACCACGGGACGGGCTACCTGATCGCCGCCGGCGTCCTGCGCGCCCTCACCGAGCAGCGCACCGGCCGCCCCGGCGGCCGCCACCTGCGCTTCTCGCTGGCCGGTACCGCCTCCTGGCTGCAGCACGGCATCGGGCCCGCCGCCCCCGGCCCGGCGGCCGCGGAGCCCTACGACCCGCAGCGCTGGCTGACCGAGGCGGACTCCCCGTACGGGCGGCTGCGGTACGCGCTCCCGCCGATCGGCTACCAGGGCGGCCCCGCCGACTGGTCCCGCCCGCCGGGCCGCTGGGGCACGGACGCGCCGGCCTGGAGCTGACGGGCGGCCGCCGCCGGGGAGCTGTCGGCGGCGGGTGGCAGGATCCCGGTATGACCGCGCACGCGAGCGACTACGCCTGGCTCGACTCCGGGGAGTTCGCCACCCTCACGGAGGCGTACTGCCTGACCATGGTCGAGGGGGTGTCCGCCGGCGAGCTGCTCCGCCGCTTCGGCGCCGCCCCCGGCCGGCGGGTCACCGGTACCCCGGAGGTCCTGGCGGCCTGGGACCGGTCCGAGGACGGCGGCGACACCGGCGAGGACGGCGACGGCCACGGCGACGAGGCGCTCGACGGCGACGAGGAGCTGCTGCTCGTCGCCGTCGCCGAACTCGACGGCTGGGCGGTGGCCCTGGAGGTCAACGGCTACCTCGGGACCAGCTGGGGCCTGCTGCCCCGCCTCGCCGAGGGCTCCAGGCTGGTCTCGCACTTCCGGAACGTCAACGCGGTGGACCACTTCCACTGGCAGGAGGGCGAGCGGCACCGGCTGCACTTCGAGCCGCTCTTCCCGGCGGACCGCGACGGCGCCGACGCGGACGCGGTGGCGGAGCTGCTGACGGCGGTCGGCTTCGACCTCAGCACGGCCGAGGGGCGCGGCATCGACCGGACCACGCCCGCGGCCTTCGCCCTCGGCGAGGAGCTCACCGGGCTGCGGCTGACCCCGGAGCGGCTGCGGGCGGCGGAGTTCGTGATCGGCTACGCCCCCGTGCCGTAGCGCCCGCTGCCGGGCGCCCACCGGGGCGCGGGGCCGCGGCCGTCAGACGCCGGACGGGATCTCCTTGGCCCGGCTGCGGACCTGGAAGGCGGTGATGATCTCGATCAGGCCGAGGAACAGCAGCCAGCACCCGGCGAGCACGGTCAGGGCGGTGATCGAGCCGACCGGCCAGACCATCAGCAGCACGCCGGCCACGGTGTTGGCCGCCCCGGCGAAGGCCTGCCAGCCGCGCGCCGGCATGTCGGCGTCCGAGATCGCGGCGACGAGCTGGGTGATGCCCCGGAACAGCCAGCCGATGCCGATCCAGAGCGCCAGCAGCAGGAGGGACTGCACCGCGCTGCGGAAGCACAGCAGGCCGAGCAGGACGCAGAGCGCGCCGCTGATGAAGGCCAGCACCCGCATCGCGGTGGTGACATGGGTGCCGAAGGCGGCGACCAGCTGCACGATGCCGATGACCAGCAGGTAGAGGCCGAACAGCACGCCCACGACCATCAGCGTCTGCTTCGGCCAGGCGAAGACGATGATCCCGAGGGCGAGCGAGACGAGCCCGGCGAGCAGCAGCACCTGCCAGGCGGCCTTGGCGAGCATTCCGAGCGGGCCCCGGACCGGCGAACCGTCGGGGGTGATGATCGGGGAGACCACGGTGGTGTACTCCTGGCGGCTTGGGAGGGGCGGAGGACACTCCTGACGATCGTCGCGGGGGCCGCGCACCGCCCGTCGGGTTCGCCCGTCCGGGGGACGGAACTGATGTCCCCCCGGACACCGGAAGGACATCTCCCGATCACTCGCCGTCGATGTGGTCCGGCGGTATGACGTCGGAAGGATGGGGGACCTCTCCGGGCGAGCCGATCAGCCAGCACTCCCTCGTGTACGCGACGGCCGGGGCGGACAGCTAGGAGACCGAGCGGAACGCCGCGTTGTCCGTTGTCACGGGCCGCCCTGATGGGGCGTGAGGTGCTGGGCACCCTCCCGGTGTTCCGGCACCTCCTGCTGATCGCGGAGCTGCGGGCGGAGGAGGGCAGCGGGCTGATCGGGACGAACCGGCACGACCCGGAGGACCCGGGCGGCGTCCGGGTGGTCGCCGTCCGGCTCGCCGCCAGGCCGCACCTCTGCACCCGGAACCACGCCGACCGCACCTGCCGCCTCGAAGCGGGTGACCGGATCGTGGTCGCCGTCGGCCGCAGCGGGCCCGCCCGGCGCAACACCCTTGTGGCGGCCGGGAACTGACGGACGGTCGGGGGCGGCGGGCGCCGAGCGGCCGCCGCCCCGACCGTGCCGGATCAGCGGTGGGTGAACTCCGGCGGGCGCTTCTCGGCGAAGGCCGCCATGCCCTCCTTCTGGTCCGCGGTGGCGAAGGTCGCGTGGAACAGCCGGCGCTCGAAGCGGACGCCCTCGGCCAGGGTGGTCTCGAACGCCCGGTTGACGCTCTCCTTCATCATGATCGCGGCGGGGGTGGACATCCGCGCGACCGTCTCCGCGGTGGCCAGCGCCTCGGCGAGCAGCTCGCCGGCCGGGACGATCCGGGAGACCAGGCCGGCCCGCTCGGCCTCCTCGGCACCCATCATCCGGCCGGTCAGGCAGAGTTCCATCGCCTTGGCCTTGCCGACCGCGCGGGTCAGCCGCTGCGAGCCGCCGATCCCCGGGATGACCCCGAGCTTGATCTCCGGCTGGCCGAACTTCGCGGTGTCGGCGGCCAGCAGGATGTCACAGAGCATCGCCAGCTCGCAGCCGCCGCCGAGGGCGAAGCCGGCCACCGCCGCGACGACCGGCTTGCGCAGCTCGCCGAGCCGGTCCCACGGGCCCAGCCAGTCGTCCAGGTAGACGTCGGGGAACGCGTTGCCCTGCATCTCCTTGATGTCGGCGCCGGCCGCGAAGGCCTTCTCCGAGCCGGTGATCACCATGGCGCCGATCTCCGGGTCCCGGTCGAACGCGGTGGCGGCCGCGACCACCTCGTTCATCAGCTGGGTGTTGAGCGCGTTCAGCGCCTTCGGCCGGTTGAGCGTGATCAGCCCGACCCGCCCCTTGCGCTCGACCAGGATCGTCTCGTAGGTCTCGGTCATCGCCGTTGACTCCCATTCCGCTGCTCGGCACCACACCGGGTGCGTCCTGACCACCCAACGATCTACGACGGCCCCCGCCTCGCGCCAGTCTTGCCATGCGAGACGGTGGTCACGGGCTCCGGCGTCCGGCGGGTCGGCTCCGGCCGGGGCCGGTCCGCCGCCCCGGCCGGTCCGACGGCGGTCAGGCCAGGCCGAGTTCGTCGCCCTCGCGCGGGGCGAAGAAGCGGTCGACCTCGGCCGCGGTGACGCCGGCCGGCTCGGCCGGGGACCAGCGCGGGGCACGGTCCTTGTCGACCACCTGGGCGCGGATGCCCTCGACGAGGTCCGGCGTGGTCAGCGCGTGGCAGGAGATCCGGTACTCCTGGTCGAGCACCGCCTCCAGGGAGGGCAGCGTGCGGGCCCGGCGCAGCGCGGCCAGGGTGACCTTGACGGCGGTGGGGGCGTTGCCGAGCAGCTGTTCGGCGGCCTCCTTGGCCTCCGGGACGCCGCAGCCGAGCAGCCGCTCGACGATCTCCTCGACGGTGTCGGCCGCGTAGCAGGCGTCGATCCACTGCCGCCGGTCGGCCAGGGCGGCGGGCGGTGCCGGGGCGGCGTGGGCGGCCACGGCGGCGGTGAGGCCGGCGCCGGTCAGCCCGGCGGCGCCCGCCAGGGCGGCGAGCAGCGCGGGGATCCGCGCGGTGGGCACGAAGTGGTCGGCGAAGCCGCAGTACAGGGCGTCGCCGGGGCCCATCGAGCCCGAGGTGAGCCCGAGGTGGAGGCCCGACTCGCCCGGGGCGCGGGCCAGCAGCAGGCTGCCGCCGACGTCCGGGACGAGGCCGATCCTGGTCTCCGGCATCGCCACGACGGACCGCTCGGTGACGATCCGCACGGCGCCGTGGGCGGAGAGGCCGACCCCGCCGCCCATGGTGATGCCGTCCATCACCGCCAGGTAGGGCTTCGGGTAGCGGGCGATCAGCGCGTTCAGCCGGTACTCGTCGCGGAAGAACGCCCGGGCGCCGGCGCCGCCCGCCTTGGCGTCGTCGTGCAGGGCCCGGATGTCCGCCCCCGCGCAGAGGCCGCGCTCACCGGCGCCGGTCAGCACCACGGCGCGCACCGCGTCGTCCGCCGCCCAGCCGTCCAGGGCGGCCCGGACGGCCCGGATCATGTCGTGGGTCAGGGAGTTGATCGCCCTCGGCCGGTCGAGCACGATCCGCCCGACGCCGCCGTCCCGGTAGGCCTGTACCTCTGCGCTCATCGGGCCCGCTCCCGTTCGTCGTCGCTGTCCGTCGTGGAGAACTCCGCCGTCACCGTACCCCCGGCGGGTGGCCGCCCCGGCGGCCGGGGACGCGCCGCTGCGCGCCGGAGGCGGCGCCGGGTGTCCGGCGCCGCCTCCTGGGCGCTCCGGCGGCCGTGGTGCCGGCCGCGGTGGGGCTACGGCACGATCCGGCCGGTCACCTCGCCGAAGCCGACCACGGCGCCGTCGCGGCCCGGGGCGGTGGCGGTGATGACGACCTCGTCGCCGTCCTCCAGGAAGGTCCGGACGGTGCCGTCCGGGAGCTTCAGCGGCTCCTCGCCGTTCCAGGTCAGCTCGATCAGGGCGCCCCGGGTCCGCGGCTCGGGGCCGCTGACGGTGCCCGAGGCGAAGAAGTCCCCGGTGCGCAGCGAGGCGCCGTTGGCCGTCAGATGGGCGAGCTGCTGCGCGGCGGTCCAGTACATCGAGGCGAACGGCGGGTGGGAGACCGGGTGCCCGTTCAGCCGGACCTCCATCGCGAGGTCCAGGCCCCACGGCTCGCCGCCGCGGTCGTCCAGGTAGGGCAGCGGCTCGACGTCCCGGGCGGGCGGGGCGACCCGGGCGTGCTCCAGGGCGTCCAGCGGCACGATCCACGGCGAGACCGAGGTGCCGAAGGACTTGCCGAGGAACGGGCCGAGCGGCACGTACTCCCAGGCCTGGATGTCGCGCGCGGACCAGTCGTTGACCAGGCAGACGCCGAACACGTGCTCGCGGAAGGCGTCCAGCGGGACGGGCGTGCCGAGCGCGGACGGCGTGCCGACCACGAAGCCGACCTCCGCCTCGATGTCCAGCCGGCGGGTCGGTCCGAAGGACGGCGCCGGGTCGGCCGGGGCCTTGCGCTGCCCGTGCGGGCGGACCACCTCCGTCCCCGAGACCACCACCGTGCCGGCCCGGCCGTGGTAACCGATCGGCAGGTGCTTCCAGTTGGGGGTGAGCGGCTCCGAGCCGGGGCGGAAGATCCGGCCCAGATTGGTGGCGTGGTGCTCGGAGGCGTAGAAGTCGACGTAGTCGGCGACCTCGAACGGCAGGTGCAGCTCCACCTCGGCCAGGGGCAGCAGCAGCGGCGAGAGCGCCGCCCGGTGGGACTCGTCGGTGAGCCAGCGGGTCAGCGCCGCGCGCACCTCGGTCCAGACCGGACGCCCCGCGCCCAGCAGCGGATTGAGGCTCTCGGCGTCCAGCAGGACGGACGGCTCCCCGGCCGCGCGGGCGGCGGCCCCGGCGTCGAGGACGAACTCCCCGACGCGTACGCCGATCCGCCGCCGGCCCGGCCGGTCGGCGGCGGTGAAGACGCCGTACGGCAGGTTGTGCACGCCGAACGGCGAGTCCTGGGCGCTGGCGAGCCAGCTGCGGGGGGTGCTCAACGGTCCTCCTGGGGCATGGGACTGGGCGACAGCAGGCCGAGCCCGGCCAGGTCGTCCAGGGGTTCGGCGACGCTGCAGGTGCCGAACGCGGTGAACGAGTTCCTGATCACCGTAACCTGACGGTCGGTCAGTTCGCCGACCGCCTTGGCCAGCACGGCGCCGGAGCGCTCGGCCAGCACCTCGGCGGCGGCCGACCGGACGGTCTCCTGTGCGGCCAGCAGGACGTTCAGGAAGCCGTGGTGCTCGAAGCCGGTGACCGGATCGGTGTGCCGGACGGCGTGGTGCAGCCCGGCGGTGCACTTGTACGGCAGGCCGCGCTGCGCGCAGCCGGTGAGGAAGCGGGCCAGCTCCTCCTCGTCGGGGAAGGCGCCGGCCACCACCCCGCCGGTGCGGAACTTCGCCCGGTACGGGCTGTCGACCAGGACGTCCAGGGCGTCGCCCAGCGCGTCGCCGCGCAGCAGTTCGCGCGGCAGCTCCACGGCGGCCGGGACGTCCGGCGGCAGCAGCAGGTCCAGCGCGGCGACCGCCTCGCCGGCGTCCCGGGTGGCCAGCTCGACGCCGGCCACCTCGAACGGCGCGGCGGCCTCCAGGGCCGGGCCGAGCTCCGCACTGCCCCCCGGCAGTACGAGCCCGACCCGCAGCGGCCCGGTGTGCCGGGCCGGGTCCGCGGCGGCCGCCAGCTCGCCGAGCCGGCCCGCCCCGCAGAGCAGCGGGCCGACCGCGGCGGCGTACCAGGCGCTGCGGTGCGCCCGGTGGGCCGGCACCGCGTCGGCGAGCGGCAGGTTCCCGGGCGGGAACACGGCCGCGTCGTCGAAGAGGTCCCGGAACAGCTCGGGGATCGCGCTCATCGCGCGGGCCCCCGACCGGCCCAGGTCCACGCGTAGTTGCCGTCCTCGGAGGCCCGGCCGCCCTCGCCCAGCTCCAGTGGCCGGAAGGTGTCCACCATCACCGCGAGCTCGTCGAAGAACTCCGCGCCGATGCTGCGCTCGTACGCCCCCGGCTGCGGGCCGTGGGTGTGGCCGCCGGGGTGCAGCGAGATCGAGCCCTGGGCGATGCCCGAGCCCTTGCGGGCCGCGTAGTCGCCGCCGCAGTAGAACATCACCTCGTCGCTGTCCACGTTGGAGTGGTAGTAGGGGACGGGGATCGAGAGCGGGTGGTAGTCCACCTTGCGGGGCACGAAGTTGCAGATCACGAAGCCGTTGCCCTCGAACACCTGGTGCGCGGGCGGCGGCTGGTGGATCCGGCCGGTGATCGGCTCGTAGTCCCGCACGTTGAGGACGTACGGGTACAGGCAGCCGTCCCAGCCGACCACGTCGAACGGGTGGTGCGGCACGGTGTACCGGGTGCCCGCGACGCCGTTCGGGCCGCGGTGCTTGACCAGCACGTCGACGTCCGTGCCCTCGACGAGCAGCGGGCCGGCCGGACCGCGCAGGTCCCGCTCGCAGTACGGCGCGTGCTCCAGCAGCTGGCCGTACTTGGAGAGGTAGCGCTTCACCGGGGAGATGTGGCTGTTCGCCTCGATGCAGTAGGCGCGCAGCGGCTCGTCGCCGGCCGGCACCCAGCGGTGCGTGGTCGCCCGGGGGATGACCACGTAGTCGCCCTGGCCGACCTCCAGCGTGCCGAAGACCGTCTCGACCGTGCCGCTGCCGGACTCCACGTACACGCACTCGTCGCCGAGCGCGTTGCGGTACAGCTCGCTCGGGGCCCCGGCGGCGACGTACGAGATCCGCACGTCGCCGTTGCCGAGGACGAGCCGGCGGCCGCCCACCACGTCGGCGGACTTCCACTCCTGGCCCGCGAACAGCTCGTGCAGCTTGAGGTGCCGGGGGAGCAGGGGGTGGTTGGGCACCGTCGACTGGTCCGGCAGCTCCCACGGCACGGCGTCCACGACGGCCGAGGGGATGCCCCGGTGGTAGAGCAGCGAGGAGTCCGAGGAGAACCCCTCCTCGCCCATCAACTCCTCGTAGTACAGCCCGCCTTCGGGGGTGCGGTGCTGGGTGTGCCGCTTGGGCGGGATGCTGCCCAGCTGCCGGTAGTACGCCATCGTCCTGCTCCTCCTGGCCCGTTCGCCGACTGGCCCGTTCGCCGTTCTCGCTCCGATCGGGGGTGCTGATCAGAGGTTGCCGCGGCGGTCCTGCTCGCGCTCCAGGGATTCGAAGAGCGCCTTGAAGTTGCCCTTCCCGAAGCCGAGCGAGCCATGCCGCTCGATGAACTCGAAGAACACGGTCGGGCGGTCGCCCTGCGGCTTGGTGAAGATCTGCAGCAGGTAGCCGTCCTCGTCGCGGTCGACCAGGATGCCGCGCTTCTTCAGCTCCTCGACCTCGACCCGGACCTTCCCGATCCGGGCGCGCAGCTCCGGGTCGTCGTAGTACGAGTCGGGGGTGGAGAGGAACTCCACGCCGTTGGCGCGCAGGATGTCGACGGTGGAGAGGATGTCGTTGGTGGCGAGCGCCAGGTGCTGGCAGCCGGGGCCGCCGTAGAACTCCAGGTACTCGTCGATCTGCGACTTCTTCTTGGCGATGGCCGGCTCGTTGAGCGGGAACTTCACCCGGTGGTTGCCGCTGGCGACGACCTTGGACATCAGCGCGGAGTACTCGGTGGCGATGTCGTCGCCGACGAACTCGGCCATGTTCACGAAGCCCATGACGCGGTTGTAGAAGCCGACCCACTCGTCCATCCGGCCGAGCTCGACGTTGCCCACCGCGTGGTCCAGGGCCTGGAAGAGCCGCTTCGGGTGGCCGGCGGTGCGGGCCACCCTGGTCTCGGCGGCCACGAAGCCCGGCAGGTAGGGGCCGTGGTAGCGGGAGCGGTCGATCAGGGTGTGCCGGGTCTCGCCGTAGGTGGCGATGGCGGCGCGGCGCACGGTGCCGTTCTCGTCGGAGACGTCGTTCGGCTCCTCCAGCACGGTGGCGCCCTGGGCGCGGGCGTGCGCGATGCACTTGTCGACGTCCGGCACCTCCAGGGCCAGGTCGACGACGCCGTCGCCGTGCCGGCGGTGGTGGTCCAGCAGCGGGCTGTCCGGGGCGACACCGCCCTTGATCACGAAGCGGCAGGAGCCGGAGCGCAGCACGAAGGCCTTGCGGTCGCGGCGGCCGGTCTCCGGGCCGGAGTAGGCGACCAGCTCCATGCCGAAGACGGACTGGTAGAAGTGGGCCGTCTGGGTGGCGTTGCCCACCACGAACACGATGGCGTCCTGCGCGGTGACAGGGAACGGGTCCGTGGCGGGGTCGTGCTCGACGAGGCCGACGAGGCGGCGGAGCTGCTCGGCGTCGAGACCGGCCTCGCGTTCCTCGGGGGTCAGCTCAAGGGCGTGGGACTGCGGGGTCATCGGTCGTTCCTCCACATTGAGGCCTCGGCATTGAGGCATCCGCTTGAGGCGGCCGCACCGCTGGGTGGGTGGTGCGGCTGAGCGGAGAGCTTGCTCCTGTCGGGGTGGTTGGGCAACAGGTCGGGATTTCACTGTTCAATGTGTACAAGCTGGTCAGGAAATGGCCGGTCCGGCTGCACAAAATGCCTGGTCGTCCGGGGTGGTTCGCGAGAGGTCTGTACGGCGGTCGATCGGGGCCGGTCGGGTGGGTCGGGGCGGTGCCGGGGGGGGGGGTCGGGTCGGGTCGGTGGGGTCGCTCAGGGGGTGGTCGGCGGGCCGGCCGGCAGGTACCGCAGGAACCAGTCGCGGGCCAGCCCGGCGACCCGGTCGAGCGTGCCCGGCTCCTCGAAGAGGTGGCCCGCGTGCGGCACCACCGCCAGTTCACTCTCGCAGCGCAGCCGCGCCCGCGCCTGCCGGTTCAGGTCGATCACCCGGCCGTCCAGGCCGCCCACCACCAGCAGGGTCGGCGCGGTGACCTCGGCCAGTCGGCCGGGACCGGTGAGGTCGGGACGCCCGCCCCGGGACACCACGGCGCGCACCCCCTCGCCCAGCGCGGCGGCCGTCGTGAGCGCGGCGGCCGCGCCGGTGCTGGCCCCGAACAGCCCGAGCGGGAGAGCCCGCTCCCGGCCCTCCGGCAGCTCCGGCAGGAGCTCGGCCACGGCGGTCAGCCGGGCCCCGAGCAGCTCGACGTCGAACACCTTCCGCCGGTCCGGCTCCTCGTCCTCGGTGAGCAGGTCGAACAGCAGGGTGGCCAGGCCGGCCCGGTTCAGGGCGGCGGCCACCCGGCGGTTGCGCGGGCTGTGCCGGCCGCTCCCGCTGCCGTGGGCGAACACCACCACGCCGGCCGCGTCCACCGGGACGGTCAGCCGGCCGGCCAGCCGGACACCCGCGACCGGCAGGACCAGCTCACGGTCCACCCCGCTGCCGGGCGCTCCGCTGCCAGCCGCCCCGGCTCCGTCCTGGGCGGGCGCGGCCCGCGCCTCGGCGAGGTGGCGCAGCACCTCATCGTCACCGGTCTGCGAGAAATCGCCGTAGAACTCGCCGATCGCGAAGAACGGCGACGGCGTGCCGACGCAGACCAGTTCGTCCGCGATCCCGGCCAGCCGGTCCGTCCAGTCCTCGGGCGCCACCGGAACGGCCAGCACCACCCGGGCCGCCCCCCGGGCCCGGACGATCACGCAGGCGGCCCGGGCCGTGGAGCCGGTGGCGATGCCGTCGTCCACCACGACCACGGTGCGGCCGCGCAGCTCCTCGGGCGGGCGCCCGCCCCGGTAGCGGCGGGCCCGCCGCTCCAGCTCCGCGCGCTCGCGCAGCTCGACGTCGGAGAGCTGCCCGGGCGTGACGCCGACCAGCCGGATCACCTCGTCGTTGAGCACCCGGACGCCGTCCTCGCCGATCGCGCCCATGCCCAGCTCGGGCTGGCGGGGCACCCCGAGCTTGCGGATCACGCAGATGTCCAGCGGGGCGCCGAGCGCGGCCGCGACCTCGGCGGCCACCGGGACCCCGCCGCGCGGGAGGGCGACGACGACGGTGCCGGGGCCGCGCAGGTGGCCGAGCAGTTCGGCCAGCCGGCGGCCCGCGTCGGTGCGGTCGGTGAAGTGGGTCCGGGTGCGGTGCATGACGCGGCCTCCGGTTCCACCGTACGTCGGCGGGCGGCGCCGGGGGCTGGCCGTTCCCGCCGCCGGCGGCCGGTGGGTGCCTCGCGCCGCACGCCGTCGCCCCGGCGGCCGGCATCCCCGGGGGGACCGGCACGAAGTACGGGACGTTCGGCAGGGATCCGGTGCACGACCCGCTCCCCTACCTGCGGGCCGCGAGCTGGGAGCGGTCATAGCGCCCGCGCGCCCTGACCTGCCCTTCCCTGACCTGCCCTTCCCGGTCCCGCCCCTTCGCGGTCCTGCCCGCGCCCGGCCTGTCCCGGTCCTGCCCCGGCCCGTCCCGGTGCCGCCCCGGCCTGTCCCGTGTGCCGACCGGGCCGGGACGGGCAGGGCGGCTCAGGCGCCCGGGGCGTCGGGCGGGCCATCGTCGAGATCGGAGAACCCGGGAGGCCGGAGCAGTCGCAGGAGCGGGAGGTGGATCGCGATGGGCGGCACCACCGTATTCGACCGTCGGATCCAGGCCGGACCGGCCGGCATCCCGCTGGCGGTGCGCCGGGGCGACGGTTCCTGGGCCGAACTCGCCGAGCGGACGGCCGCGTTCGGGGTCGATCGGTTCCTGCTCGTGACCGACGGCGCGGCACCCGCCGACCACCTCGCCAGGGTCCGCGCCATGGCCGCCGCGCAGGCGCCGTGCACCGTCATCGACCTGCGGTCCGCGCCGCTGCCGGACCGGCCTGCCCCGGACGAGGGCACCGGTGGCCGCACCGTCGTGATCGCCCTCGGCGGTGAGCGGGCCTGCGCCGTCGCGGCCGACCTGCGGCTGCCGACCACCCTGGCGGCGGCCGTCGGGCCCGCGCTCGCGCTGCGGTGCCCGCCCCCCGAGGCCCGTGAGCTGCCCGACCGGACGGCGCCCGCGCTGGTCTGGGTCCGCGGCGATGTGCTGGCCGACCGACCCGCCGCCGAGACCAGGACGGGCATGATCGGCGTGATCCGGCACGTGCTCGCCGTCTGCCCGGCGCAGTACGAGGCGCTCGCCAAGGCCCTCGACCCCGAGGCGCGCTATTCCGAGCGCACCGTCGCCGGCTTCCTCGCCGTCTGCGCGGACGCCCGGGCCGCCCTGGTCTGCTTCGACCCGTTCGAGACCGGCCCGGCCCTCGCCCTGGGCTACGGGCGGCGCCTCGGCACACTGGTTCGCCGCCTGGCCGGCCGCCCCTTCGCGCCCGGCGAGGCCGAGGCCCTGGGACTCCTGCTCGCCGCCCGCCTCGCGGTCCGGCTCGGCCTGCTGGACGCGGCCGGAGCCTGGGCCCACCGCGAACTGGTCGCCCGCAACGGCTCGGTGACCGGCCTGCCCGGCGGTACGGACGTGGCGGCCCTCGCCGACGCGCTCGGCGCGGCCCTCGCTCCCGGACCCGGTCTGCTGCTGCTCGCCGGTCTCGGGCGGCCGTCCTGCGTGGCCGGCCGGCTGCTCACGCCGGTGGGAGCCGCGCCGGTGCGGGCGGCGGTGGAGGGGCTGGGTCCGGTCGGGGTGCCGTCGGGTCGGGTCGCGGAGCTCCTGCCGGTGACCGGCTGAGCGCGGGGTCCCGGTGCGCGGCACCTCCGGACCGGGCGGGGCCCGGGCAGCGGGCGGGAGCAGGACGGGACACGGTCACCGTGCGACCGGGACGACGGGCGGCACACCGTGGAACGGCAGGGCGGACCGGACCGGGCCGCCGCCGACCAGAAGGAGTCACCGCCATGACGGGCACCGTCATCACCGACCTCCGCCGACGCGGCGCCGTCGACCCCAGCCGCGTGCTGACCGGGCCGCTGCGCGCGGTCGGACTGCGGTGGCTCGACCCGGGCCGCACGACCGAGGTCATCGCCGAGGGCGTCGAGCACGCCCTCTACGTCACCGCCGGTTCGGGGACGGCCACCGGCCCGGACGACGACGCCGAGGAGGCGCCCGACGCCGGGTTCCCGCTGGTCGAGGGCACCGCGCTGACCCTGCCGCTGGGCGGGCGGACGGTGCTCACCGCCGGCACGGCGGGGCTGGAGTTCTTCCAGGCCGTCCTGGCCGTCGCCGGCCGTCCGACCGGGTCCGAGGCCCCCGGGCCGTCCGGGGGACGGCGGCGCGCCGACGGCCACGCCGGGGCCCGCCCCGCAGGTGACGGCCCGGGAACAGCCCGTCCGGACCGGCCCCCGCGCCCCCGGCGGTCCGCCGATCCGGAGCACCCCGGGCAGCCACAACACCCCGAGCACTCCAAGCATCCCGAGCACCCCGAACATCCCGAGTACCCCGAACATCCCGAGCACCCCGAACATCCCGAGCACCCCGAACATCCCGAGCACCCCGAACATCCGAAGGGAGGCGAGTCACGGTGATCGTCACCACCGCCGCAGGCTCCGCCGCCGTCATCCTGGGTCCGAACGGCGAACGGATTCGCCTCCGCTGCCTGGCCCGCCGCTCCATGCTCGCCAGTGCCTGCGAGTCCTTCGACCACCTGCGGCTGAGCCCCGGCGCCCGCCACACGCTGCCGGGGCAGGCCGGGACCGAGGTCGCCCTCCATGTGCTGCGCGGCTCCCTCCTCGTGGGGCAGACGCCCGGCGAACCGAACCACCTGGCGGTCGACGGCGACCTCCTGCTGGCCCGTCGGGGCACCCCGCTCCAACTGGAGGCCGGACCGCTGGGTGCCGAACTGCTCTGCCTCACCCTGGCCGCGGCCCCCCGCGCCACTGCCCGCCCGGCCCCGGCCCGGCGGCGCACCGAGTGGCGTACCCGCCCCTGACCCGCCCCGAGCCCGCCGGCCCTCCCGGCCCGGGTGCTCCGCTCCGGAGCGCCCGGGCCGGAGGGCTGTCCCGGCCCCACGCCCGCAGGTGCACCCCGGCGTGCCCCGACCCGCGCCGGGGCCGCCCCATGTGCGCGGGGCCGTACGGCGTCCGGTCCTGCGCGGGCCGCCGCCCCGTTCGCCGCCCTGTCCGCCGTCCCGTCCGAAGTCCCGTCCGAAGTCCCGGAGTGGGACCGGAACGGGACGGCGGGCCCATGCGCCCGGGGCGGCGGCCCGCGCAGGGTGGAGGAAGAACGGCCGACCGGCCCGAACCGGTCGGAAGTCGAAGGATCTGGAGCATTTCCCATGGCAACGAACACGGCAACGAAGACGTTCTGCGTCGCGTCCGTACTCGTCGGCCTGGCCGCGGCAGCCGTCGTGTGTCGGAACGTCGTCGACGGCGCGGCAACCACCCCCGGCCCGGCGCCCAAGCGCGGTGGGACCACGAACAGGTGCAAGCCCGGGGAGAAGGACTGCAAGGGCTGAGGCGCTGTCCGTCCCCGTCCCCCTGAACCCGTCGCCGCCCCCGGTGCAGCCCGCACCGGGGGCGGCGGCCGTTCCTCATGCCGTGCCCGCGCCGCCCTTGGACGGGAAGCGGGGGAGCACGGCCCGCACCCGGGTCCCGTGTTCCCGGGGCAGCGGTGCGACCGTGCAGCTGCCGCCGATCTCGGCGGCCCGGTCGGCCATCGACCGGACTCCGACCCCGCTCCCCTCGCCGCCCGCGGGCTCGGGCACGGCGTCGCCGTCCGCCTCCCGCCGGTAGCCGACCCCGTCGTCCTGCACGGTCAGCGTCAGCGTCTCGTCGTCCACCCGGACCACCACCTCGGCGCGTTCGGCGCGGGCGTGCCGCAGGACGTTGTTCAGCGCCTCGGCGGTGATCCGGTAGACGGCCACCTCGACGGCGGCCGGCAGGGGCGGCAGGGGGTCGGGGGTCACGGTGGCGTCGACGGCGAGTCCGGCGCCGCTGAAGGTGAGCGCGAGGTGCTGGACGGCCCGGGCCAGCCCGAACTCGCCCAGCGGGGCGGGCCCGAGGCGGTCGGTGATCCGCCGGACCTCCTTGATCGCCAGCGCGAGGTCGCCCGAGATCCCGGTCAGCGTCCGTGCCATCTCCCCGCCGGCGTCCCCGGCCCGAGCCTCCTCCCCGGCGGCCCCGGAGACGCTGGTGGCCGCGGCGACCCCGGCCGCCGCCGAGGCGACGTTGTCCACCCGCAGCCGGAGCCCGGCCAGCACGGGGCCGAGCCCGTCGTGGATGTCCCGGCGCAGCCAGCGCCGCTCCTCCTCCCGCGCCGCGACGATCTGCGCCCGGCTCGCCTGGAGGTCCTCCTGCAACCGCAGCGAGGCGACGGCGGGCGAGACCTGGTCGGCGAGCGAGCGCAGGATGTCGATGTCGCCGGCCTCCAGCCGCTCCTCGCCCTCGCGCAGCCCGACCGTCAACTCCCCGATCGTCGTGCCGTGGTGGACCAGGGCGAAGGCCTGGTCCGGTCCGTCCGTCCGGCCCACGGCGGCCAGCGGGCGGCGGCCGGCCCGGGTGGTGACGCTCAGCGCGACCCCGGGCAGCCGCAGCTCCTCCGCGACGGTGCCGCACAGGACGGCCGGCAGCCGCTCGGGGTCCACCACCTGCCGGACCCGTCCGGCCAGGGTGCGCAGGACCTGGTAGGGCTGGGCGCGGTCGCCGTAGTAGAGCCGGTCGATCACCCCGACCGCCCACCGGGCGGCCCGGGGCAGGGCGGCGCCGAGCCCGAACACCAGGGCGATCAGCGTCAGCCCGGCCGCACCCCGGCCCGGGACCAGCCAGCCGGAGAGCACGGCGGCCACCACCACGAACAGCGTGGTCAGCCCGGTGGCCAGGAGCAGTCCGGTCAGTACCGACCGGGCCGCCCGGTCGAGCCGCCAGCCGCCGTCGCGGATCACCAGGTGGGCGACGGCGACCGCCCAGACCGCGCCGGCGGCGGTGAACAGCCCGTAGCTGAGCCAGTAGTCGTTCTGGAAGCTGCGGTTGTAGTAGTCCTCCAGTCCGGCCCAGAGCAGGTAGGCGCCCAGCATGCCCGCCACGTGCGCCCGGTGGGCCGGGTGCTGCGGCCGGGGCGCGCCGTCGCGGCCGCGCTCCGGACGGGGGGAGGGGCGGAGCAGCCGGACCAGCAGGACGGCGGCGGCGAAGCCGACGAACAGGAAGTTCGCCGGTTCGTAGAGGCTGTCCAGGTGGTCGGCGATCGAGCCGAAGAACCGGGCGGGCGCGCCGTCGGCGAGCGGGTTCGGCCGGCCGTACGAGGTCGCGTGGCCCAGGAACGACAGGCCGTCCGGGATCTCCCAGAGCGCGACGGCACCGATGTAGAGCCACCACCGGCGGTCGGTGAGCCGTCCGTACGGGAGCCAGAGCGGCAGGACGTAGAACAGGGTCTGGCTGATCGTGTCGCAGACCGACCGCAGCACCGCCATCGCCCCCGCGAGGCGCGGATCGGAGAGTTCCACCCAGACGGGTGCCCCGGCGGCGCTGGGCAGCATCGAGGTCAGGGCGTAGACCAGCATCACCCAGCCGAGCGGGCTGCCCGGGCGGTGGGCGTGCAGCAGCATCCCGGCACCGGCGGTGGGCAGTGCGTAGAGCAGGATGGCGAGTTGGTCCCGGGGGCGGTCGACCCCGGGCGTACCGAGGTGGACGAGCACGTAGCAGGTCCAGAGGGTGGCGACGGCCAGGCAGAGGGCCGTGCAGGCCGCTGCGGCGGCGAGCTGCCGTTGGGCGGGCGTCCGGCGGGCGGAGGGCCCGGTGGCAGTCCGCGGCCGGGTCGGGATCACCGTGATCATGGCACCGCCTCGCAACGGGCTCGGGAGAGGTCCGGCGGCAGCCGCGCACCGGGCACCATTTCAGTCTCGACCGCCCGCCGTCCCGGGCGCATGGGGCAGCGGTCTCGTCCTCGGCACGGTGGTCCGTCGCCGCACGGCGATCCGCGCATGTCACAGAAAGTCACTCCCGTATCGCTGGTAGTGTCGGCCAGGTGGACCAACAGCACCCCGTCGAACCGCCCGCCCCGCAGCCGGACGATCGGCCCCGGGCCGCGCCGCCGGACGCGGGCGACGGCTCCGGCGCACCGGGAGCGCCGTCCGGCCCGGGCGGCGGGCAGGTCCCGGAGGCCCCCGGGCCTTCGGGCGAGGAGCGGGAGGACTCCTCCGTCCGGGTCCTGATCGTCGACGACCACCCGCTGTTCCGGGAGGGCCTCAGGGCGGCGCTGGAGAGCGCCGAGGGGATCGCCGTGGTGGCCGAGGCGGAGCGGGTCGGCGAGGTCGCGGCCGCCGTCGCCCGCAGCCGCCCGGACGTGGTCGTGATGGACCTCTCGCTGCCGGACGGCTCCGGGCTGGAGGCCGCGCGCCGGCTCGCCGAGCGGCAGCCGTCCCCGCCGGTGCTGATGCTGACCATGTCGGACGACGACGGCAGCCTGCTCGCCGCGCTCCAGGCGGGCGCGCGCGGCTACCTGGTCAAGGGCGCCGGCCGGGAGGAGGTGCTGCACGCGGTGCGGACGGTCGCCGCGGGCGGGGCGGTGTTCGGCGCGGACGTGGCCGGGCGGATCACGGCGCTGCTGGCGGGCGCCCGGCTGCGCGAGGCCGGGCAGTTGTTCCCCGCGCTCACCGCGCGCGAGGCGGAGGTGCTCGACCTGGTGGCGCGCGGGCTGGACAACCGGCGGATCGCCCGGGAGCTGGTGGTGGCGGAGAAGACGGTCCGCAACCACGTGACGCACATCTTCGAGAAGCTGCACGTCGCCACCCGGGCCGAGGCGGTGGCCCGGGCACGCGACATGGGACTCGGCGACGGCTGAGGCGGCCGGCACCGGGGCGGGCGCGGGGGCGGGGCACGGAGCGGACCGCCGCCCCGCGCGCCCGGGACGCCAGGAAGCCGAGGATGCGGGGGAGGAGGCCCACATGAGCGAACCGGTTCCGGCCACCGGCGCCCGGCAGGCCGGTCCGACCCGGGCGTACTGGGTCTGCGCCGCGACGCTGCTCTCCGGCCTCGGCTGGGTGCTGCTGGCCCTCGTCCACCAGGACGCCCCGTGGACCGACGCGTTCCTGCTCCACGACGGCCAGACGGTGCTGCTCGGCTTCGGCTTCGCGCTCTCCGGGGTGCTCGTCCTGGCTCACCGGGCAGGACCGGACGCCTCCCCGCCGGGCGCCGTCGGCGGTCCCGGCCCCACCGACCCTGGCCCCACCGACCCCGGCCGGGCCGCCCCGGCCGCCGCCGCTCCCCCCGGACTCGGCCTCGGAGCGGTCCTGCTGGCCGCCGGTTTCGGCGGCTGCCTCTCCCGCTTCGTCCTGTTCGCGGCCAGGGCGGCCGGGGCTGGCCCGGTGGCGGAGGCCGTCGGGGCGGCCCTGCTGCTCGCCTCCGTCACCCTGTTCGTCTTCCTGGCCATCGCTCTGCCGCTCTGGCTCCCGGAGGGGCGGCTGCCCGGCGGCCCCGCGGGCCGGGCCTTCGTGGTCGTGGTGGCGCTCTGGAGCGCCTGCCACGCCTGCGTGGTCCGGCTCGGGGCGCCGCTGCCCTACTTCGGCGACGTCCTGGTGCCGCAGGGCGAGGGGCTGCCGCTGGACGAATGGCGGGTCACGCCGGTCTCCTGGGCGCTCGTCGCGGTCAGCCTGACGGTGGCCGCGGTGCGCTGGCGCCGCTCGGACCGGCCGCACCGGGCGGTCGCGGCGGTGCTCGTCCCCTACCTGATCTGGCTGGTCACCACCAACATCGCGCTCAGGCTGGGGAACTCCGAGAGCATCGCGGCGGTCGCCTACTTCACCGGCTCGGCGCTGTGGATGCTCGGCGCGGTCGGGTACGGCTTCACCCGGGACCGTTCGCGCTACCTGGACCGGGCGACCCGGCGGATGCTCAGCGTCCTCGCCCTGACCGCCGTGCTGATCTCCGGCTACCTCGGCATCGCGCTGCTGCTGCGCCGCGCGCTGCCGCAGGCCAGTACCGCCGGCGCCCAGCTCCTCGCGGCCGGGGCGCTCGCCATCGGGGGGTTGATCGGCCCGACCACCCGCTGGGTGGTCCGCGCCGTCGACCGCTTCTACTACGGCGAGCGGGCCCGCCCGTACCAGGTGGTGCGCGCGCTCGCCGAGCGGCTCAGCCGGGCCGTCAGCCCCGCCGACGCGCCGCCGCTGCTCTGCGAGACCGTGGTCGGCGCCCTCGGCCTGCCCGGGGCCCGGGTGGTCCTGCACACCAGCAGCGGTCCGCACGAACTCGCCTCGGTGGGCACCGTCGGTCCCGACAGCCAGGTGTTCCCGCTCAGTTACGAGGGCATGGTGATCGGCGACCTCTGCGCGCCGCCGCGCGCCGGGCAGCCCGTGCTGGACGCCCAGGACCACGAGGTGCTGCGGTTCCTCGCCGACCAGGCCGCGCCCGCCATCGCCTCGCTGCGGATGTACGAGGAGGTCCAGTCCGGCCGGCGGCAGATCGTGCTGGCCCGGGAGGAGGAGCGGCGCCGGCTGCGGCACGACCTGCACGACGGGCTCGGGCCGACCCTGTCCGGACTGCGGCTCGGCATCGACACCGCGCGGGCCGCCGTCCCCGAGGACTCCCCGGCCGCCCGCTCGCTGCGCGCGGTGTCGGCCGGGATCGGCCAGGCGATCGTCGAACTGCGCCGGATCACCGAGGGGTTGGCGCCAGCCGCGCTGGCCGGCCAGGGCCTGGCGGAGGCGCTGCGGCGACTGGTCGCCGGACTGGACGGGGAGCGGGTCCGGCTCAGCCTGGAGCTCGACCCGGACCCGCCGCCGGTGCTGCCGGCCGCCGTCGAGGTGGCGGTGCTGCGGATCGGCGGCGAGGCGCTGAACAACGTGCTGCGCCACGCGGGCGCCACCGAGGCCCGGTTGACGCTGCGGGTCCGCCCGCACGAGGTGGTGGTCGAGGCCCGGGACGACGGCGGGGGCTTCCCGGCAGCCCCCGCGGACGGCGGCGAACCCGCCGCCGCCGAGCAGGACGGCGCCGGCCGCCGCGGTGCCCACCGGGCCGGATCCGGGCTCGGGCTGCGCTCGATGGCCGAGCGCGCCGAGGAGTTGGGCGGCGCCTTCACGGCCGTGAACCACCCCGGCGGCGCCCTCGTCCGGGCGGTGCTGCCCCGGATGCCGGTCGTGTCCGAAACGACGGCCCCGACCACGGACGGAGCCGACCGCCCGCGGCGGGCCCCTTGACGGAAGCCGGGGTTGGCCCAATCATCATGGTCGCGTCAACTTCGCGGCTGTGCCCCCGCTGTCACCGCTCCCCGACCGGGCTGTCCCGGCCGGTAGCCCTGTTCCCGGCCGGACCCCAACCCGGCCGCCCCTACGACCCGATGGCCCTCCGCGAGGCTGTGCGCTTCCGTTCTGCCCCATCAGAATCTGGAGCCTCCATTGACCGAGCGCGCCTCGCGGCGATCCCGCCTGCGCCGATCCGCCCTGTCGACCGGGGCGGTCGTCACACTCGCCGCCGCCCTGTTCGCCCCCGCCGCCGTCGCGGCCCCCGCCGCCCCGGTGGCACCCGAGGCCCCCCGGGCCGTCGCCGCCGCCCCCGACATCCCGGTCGCCAACGTCAAGGCGCACCTGGCCCAGCTGCAGTCGATAGCCACCGCCAACGGCGGCAACCGTGCCCACGGCCGTACCGGCTACAAGGCGTCGATCGACTACGTGAAGGGCAAGTTGGACGCGGCGGGCTTCACCACCGCGCTGAAGACCTTCACCTACAACGGCTCGACCGGCTACAACCTCATCGCCGACTGGCCGGGCGGCGACACCTCGCACGTCGTGATGGCCGGCGCCCACCTGGACTCCGTCACCGGCGGTCCGGGCATCAACGACAACGGCTCCGGCTCGGCCGGCATCCTGGAGACCGCGCTGGCCGTCTCGCGGGCCGGCCTCCAGCCCACCAAGCACCTGCGGTTCGGCTGGTGGGGCGCCGAGGAGTACGGCATGGTCGGCTCCAAGAACTACGTCAACAGCCTTCCCGCCGCCGAGCGTTCGAAGATCGACACGTATCTGAACTTCGACATGATCGGCTCGCCGAACCCGGGCTACTTCACCTACCGCTACGACTCCGCGCTGGACGCGCTGTTCCGCGACTACTTCGCGGGCATCGGGATCAGCACCGAGCAGGACTTCGAGGGCGACGGCCGCTCCGACCACGCCCCGTTCCAGGACGCGGGCATCCGGGTCGGCGGCCTGTTCAGCGGCGCCGACTACACCAAGACCGCCGCCCAGGCGGCCAAGTGGGGCGGGACGGCCGGCCAGGCCTTCGACCGCTGCTACCACTCCTCCTGCGACACCAGCGCCAACATCAACGACACCGCGCTGGACCGGATGACCGACGCCATCGCGTACGCCGTCTGGACGCTCTCGGCCGGTACCACCACGCCGCCCACCGGCACCGTCTTCGAGACCACCACCGACGTCCAGATCCCGGACTACGGCGCCGCGGTGACCTCCGACCTCGCGGTCACCGGCCGGACCGGCAACGCGCCCGCCGCCCTCCAGGTCGCGGTGGACATCAAGCACACCTACCGCGGTGACCTGGTGGTCGACCTGGTCGCGCCGAACGGCACGACGTTCCGGCTGAAGAACTCCAGCGGCAACGACTCCGCGGCCAACGTCCAGGCCACCTACACCGTCGACGCCTCCGCGGTGCCGGCCAACGGCACCTGGAAGCTCAAGGTGCAGGACATCGCGCGCCAGGACACCGGCTACGTCGACAGCTGGAAGCTCACCTTCTGACGAAGGCGCGCGAGGACGTAGGCGTGTGAGGACGAAGGCGCGCGAAAGGGGGTGCCGGCCGCGGCCGGCACCCCCGTCCAGCGCAGGTTACGGCTGCATCTCGTACGCGCCGGACAGCGCCTCGACCATGGACCACACCTTGGCGGCCCGCTCGCCGTCCGCGACCGGGCGGCGGACGTTGGCCAGCGTCCACGCCGCCTGCGCCTCGGTGGTCGAGGCCTTCCCGTGCAGCTCGGTGGCGTGCTTCGAGAAGTCCCGCACCAGCGCGTCGAAGACCTGGTCCAGCAGGTCCGCGTCCAGCCCGGTCAGCTCGGCCTGCTCCAGCACCAGCTGGCCGTAGACGATCAGCGCGAAGAGCTGGCCGATCTCCAGCAGGAAGTCCAGGTCGGCCTGCTGCGCCTCGCTCGGCGCGTCGGTCAGCAGCAGGTCGCAGAACCCGTCGGCCTGCTCGCGGAAGCGGGCCACGTTCGGCAGGTGCGCGAAGGCGTCGTAGGCCTTGCGCCAGTCGTGGAAGCGGATCGCGCCGAGGCCGCGGGCCGGGCCCTGGCGGAACAGGAACTCGTCGTCGGCCGCGTCCAGTCGGGTGGGCACCGGCGCGTAGTCGGCCGGGTTGAAGAGGTAGTTGCCCATGAACTTGAGGATCAGCGCCAGGTTGACGTGGACGGTGCCCTCCAGCTTCGGCAGACCGCGGATGTCCTTCGCGGCCTTGTCGAAGTAGGTGTCCGCCTCGAAGCCCTTGGCCGCGATGACGTCCCACATCAGGTCGATGACCTTCTCGCCCTCGGTGGTGACCTTCATCTTGGTCATCGGGTTGAAGAGCAGGTAGCGGCGGTCCTCGGGCGAGGCGGTGCGGAAGTAGTCCACCGCACGGTCGGAGAACAGCTTCATCGCCACCAGTCGGGCGTACGCGTCGGTCAGCTCGCGTCGCACGTGCGGGAAGTCGGTGACCTTCTTCCCGTACAGCACCCGGTTCTGGGCGTGCGTGACGGCCTCGTACATCGCGTGCTCGCAGATGCCGACCGAGGCCGTGCAGAGGTTGAACTTGCCGACGTTGACGGTGTTCAGCGCGGCGTCGAAGGCGGCCTTGCCGGTGTGCAGCACGTCCTCGGCGCGCACCGGGTAGTCCTCCAGCCGGAACTCGCTGACGTACATCTGGGCGTTCACGACGTTCTTGACCAGGTGGTACGCCTCGTGGCGGCTGTCGGCGGCGAAGAAGACGTAGCCCTCCGGGCCGTCGACGTCCGAGCGGCGGCCGAAGACCGAGACCAGGCCGGCGACGTTGCCGTTGCCGATGTAGTACTTGGACCCGGTGGCGGTGAAGCCGCCCGCGCCGTCCGGGGTGAGGATCATGTCGGTGGAGTAGATGTCGGCGCCGTGGCTGCGCTCGGAGAGCCCGAACGCCATCACGTGACCCTCCGCCAGGAGCTGGGCGGCGCGGGCCCGGACGGCCTCGTTCCCGCTCTGCCAGACCGGCCCCAGGCCGAGCACGGTGACCTGCCAGGTGTACCAGTAGCCCAGCCCGTAGAAGCCGAGGATCTCGTTCAGCTCGGCGATCCGGGCGGTGTCCCAGCGCTTCTCCGGGTCGGCCGAGGAGGGCGTCAGGAACTCCGCGAACAGGCCCTCCTTCGCCGCGAATTCGAGGAAGTCGGCGTACCAGCTGCGGTCGATGTAGGTGTCGATCAGCGCCTTCTTGCCGCGGGACTCGAACCAGTCCACGGTCGCGCGCAGCAGTCGGCGGGTCGGCTCGTCGAACTGCGCGGGGTCGTACGTACGCGGGTTGAAGAGCATCACGGGCTCCCGGGGGTCGAGGGTGGTGATCGGATGGGGCGTGGAGTTCTCGTCCGTCGGCGGAGCCGGGGGGTTCAGGCCCCGGTCCGGTCGGCGGCGAGGCGGTGCAGGGTGGCGAGCACGTCGTCCAGCCAGGCGAGGGTCATCCGCTCGTACTCGATCCCGCCGCGCAGCACCACGTGCTGCAGCTGCTGCCGGGCGTCGAGGGCGGTCGGGTCGGGGAAGTCCCGCTGCTCGCCGTGCAGGTAGCGGGCGAGCAGGGCGGCATGGCTCTCGCGGTGCCGCTCGACCTCGGAGAGCAGGGCGGCCGGGTCGTCGAAGGCGGCCGCGCGGATCTTGACCGCCAGCTCGTGCCGGACGGTCTCCGGTTCGACCGGTTCGCGCAGCCAGCCGGCCAGCGCCGCCCGGCCGGGGCCGGCCGCGGAGTAGACCTTCTTGTCCGGCCGGCCGTCCTGGGCGACCTCCTCGGCGGAGATCCAGCCGTCCGCCTCCATCCGCCGCAGCACCCGGTAGATCTGCTGGTGGGTGGCGGTCCAGAAGCGTCCGATGGAGCGGTCGAACCGCCGGGCCAGCTCGTAGCCGGAGCCGGGCTGCTCCAGCAGCGAGACGAGGATCGCGTGCTCCAGTGCCATGGCGGCATCCTGCTATGCAACGAGTTGCATAGGCAAGGGCGCCCCGGCCGGGTGAGACGCAGCTCACCGCGGTCCGCGCCGGGTGTGGGCGGTGAGATTAGCTTCTCGGGCGAAATGGTGCAAAACGGCAGATCAGCGCCAGAATGGTACTGGGCTTGCGCCCTCCGTGTACCGGACCTAGGAGGTGGTATCGGTGTCTACCCAGATTCCGATGGGCATGGAGCACCATCCGGACATCGTCGAACTGCGTGAACACTACGAGCGGGTCACCCTGACTCCGCGCGCCCAGGCCGTCGAGGCCCTGGCTGTCCTCGCCGGTCTGTTCCTGGCGGCCTCGCCATGGATCGTCGGCTTCACCGCCTTCAGCACGCTGACCGTCACCTGCCTGATCGTGGGTCTCGCCTACTGCGTGCTGATGGCCGGGTACGGCTCAGCGTACGAGCGCACCCACGCACGGGCCTGGGCGGCGACCCTGCTCGGTGCCTGGACGATCATCTCGCCCTGGGTGGTGTCCGGAGCGGTCGACCGCGGGAAGAACATCGTGACCTGCATGATCACGGGTGCCGTGATGTTCCTGCTGGGTCTCGCGGCGATCTCGATGGCCACCATCACGTCGAACGGCGCGTCGATGCGACGTGGCCGGGCCGGCCGGGCCGGGGGCTGACGCCACCCGGCAGTCCGGAGCCGGGGTGCGGGCGGTGAGGCCGCCGCCCGCACCCCGGCGCACGCCGTCGGGCCGCTACGGCCGGGGGCCGGTCAGGGGCGGGCGCCCCCGGCGCGTGGTCACGGGCGGGTCATCCGCAGCACGTCGAGGGCCTCGTCCAGCTGCTCGCGGGTGAGCTTGCCCTGCTCCAGGTAGCCGCGCTCCAGCACCACCTGTCGGATCGTCTTGCGCTCGGCCAGCGCCTGCTTGGCGACCTTGGCGGCCTCCTCGTAGCCGAGGTAGCGGTTGAGCGGGGTGACCACCGAGGGCGAGGACTCGGCGTACTCGCGGGCCCGTTCGACGTTGGCGGTGATGCCGTCCACCGTGCGGTCGGCGAGCAGCCGGGCGCTGTTGGCGAGTAGCCGGACCGACTCCAGCACGTTGCGGGCGATCACCGGGAGCATCACGTTGAGCTCGAAGTTGCCGCTCGCGCCGGCCACCGTGACGGTGGTGTCGTTGCCGATCACCTGGGCCGAGACCATCAGCACCACCTCCGGCAGCACCGGGTTCACCTTGCCGGGCATGATCGACGAACCGGGCTGGAGGTCCGGCAGGTTGATCTCCCCGAGGCCGGTGCGCGGGCCCGAGCCCATCCACCGCAGATCATTGGCGATCTTGGTGAAGCCGACCGCGACGGTGCGGAGCTGACCGCTCAGCTCGACCAGGCCGTCCCGCGCGCCCTGCGCCTCGAAGTGGTCCCGCGCCTCGGTCAGCGGCAGGTCGGTGGCCCGGGCGACCTCCTCGATCACGGCGGCGGCGAAACCGGGCGGGGTGTTGATGCCGGTGCCCACCGCCGTCCCGCCGAGGGGCAGTTCGGCGACCCGGGGGAGCGTCGCCAGCAGCCGCTCCCGCCCGTGCCGGACCTGCGCCGCGTACCCGGCGAACTCCTGGCCGAGGGTCACCGGGGTGGCGTCCATCAGGTGCGTCCGGCCGGACTTCACCACCTCGGAGAACGCCGCGGCCCGCCGCTCCAGGGCCTCCGCCAGGTGCTCCAGGGCCGGGATCAGGTCGTGGGTGACGGCCGCGGTGGCCGCGATGTGGATCGAGGACGGGAACACGTCGTTGGAGGACTGGCTGGCGTTGACGTGGTCGTTCGGGTGGACGGGGCGGCCGAGCCGCTCGCCGGCCAGGGTGGCGATCACCTCGTTGGCGTTCATGTTGGAGGAGGTGCCCGAGCCGGTCTGGAAGACGTCCACCGGGAACTCGTCGTCCCAGCGCCCCTGGGCGACCTCCTCGGCGGCGGCCGCCACGGCCTGTGCCGTCTCCTCGTCCAGCACCCCGAGCCGGGCGTTCACCCGGGCCGCGGCGGCCTTGATCCGGGCCAGCGCGGCGATGTGGGCCCGCTCCAGCCGCTGGCCCGAGACCGGGAAGTTCTCCACCGCCCGCTGGGTCTGCGCCTGCCACTTGGCGGCGGCCGGCACCCGGACCTCGCCCATCGAGTCGTGCTCGGTCCGGAACTCCTGCTGCTCACCCATGACGCGCTGCACCTCCTGGTCGGCCCCGGCCGGGTCTGCTCCCCGACCGGCTGCGGTCTGCGCAGACGACAGCCGCGCAGGGGCTCCCGGTATTTCCGCGCCAGGTGGGGGAACCGGCCGACCTTCACTCGAAGGGGTGAAGATCGCGACCGGCCGGTCCGAGCGCGCCGGTCCGCTTCGTACGCTCGTGCACGCACCGGCTTCACACGCCCGTGCAGGCACCGGGGGAGACGATCACCGAGCAGGGGGCGGACATGGCGGCAACACGGCGCGACCGGGACGGGCTGAGCAGGCGGGAGCTGCTCGGCGCCTCGGCGGTCCTCGGCACGGCCGGCTGGCTGCTGCGCGGCACGATCGGGCCGGACAGCGCGCGGGCCGCCGTTCCGGTGCCGCCCGAACTGCCCACCGGCACCGAGCTGTACCAGCGGGTCTACCAGAACTGGTCCGGAGAGGTCCGCACCGACCAGCTCTGGACCTGTGCCCCGCGGACCCCCGAGGAGGTCCCGCCGCTCGCCGACTGGGCACGCGCCCACGGCTGGCGGCTGCGCGCCCAGGGCTACCGGCACACCTGGGCGCCGCTCACCGTCGCCGACGACACCCCCGGCTCCGCCCGCGTCCTGCTGCTGGACACCACCCGCCACCTCACCGCGCTCACCGCCGACTCGCCGACCACCGTCCGGGCGCAGACCGGCGCCACCATGGAGAGCCTGCTCGCCCACCTGGCCGACCGGGGCCTCGGCGTCGCCAACTGCCCCGCGCCCGGCGAACTCACCGTCGGCGGCGTGCTCGCCATCGGCGGTCACGGCACCGCCGTCCCGGCCGTCGGCGAGCTCCGCCCGGACGGCCACGGGTACGGCTCGGTCAGCAACCAGGTCGTCCGGCTCACCGCCGTCGTCCACGACCCGGCCACCGACCGCTACGCGCTGCGCACCTTCGAGCGCTCCGAGGCCGACAGTGCCGCGTTCCTGGTCCACCTGGGCCGGGCCTTCGTCACCGAGGTGGTGCTCCGGGCCGGCCCGGACGTGCCGCTGCGCTGCGTCAGCCGGCTGGACATCCCGGCGACCGAGCTGTTCGCCCGCCCGGGCACCCCGGGCGGCATCCTCGGCCGCCCGCGCACCCTCGCCGACTTCGTCGACCGCGAGGGGCGCGCCGAGGTGATCTGGTTCGCCTGCACCGAGCGCCCCTGGCTGAAGACCTGGAGCGTCGCGCCGCAGCGCCCGCTCGGCTCCCGCACCGTCGACGAGCCCTACAACTACCCGTTCTCCGACAGCATCCCGGAGCCGGTAGCCCGCCTCGCCGGCCACCTCGTCGCCGGCGCCTGGGGGTCGGCCCCGCTCTTCGGCCAACTCCAGTACCTGGTCGCCAAGGTCGCCCTCACCGGGGACCTCACCGACGTGCTGCTCTCCGGCGGCGTGCTCCGCGAGCTGCTCTCCGGCGAACTCCTCACCCACCTGCTCGCCGGCGGCCTGCGCTCCGACCTCTGGGGCCCCTCCCGCACCCTGCTGCAGTACGTCCGCCCGACCACCCTGCGGGTCACCGCCAACGGCTACGCCGTGCTCGCCCGGCGGGCCGACCTCCAGTGGGTGGTGTCCGAGTTCGCCGCCTACTACCGGCAGTTGCTCGCCGAGTACCAGGCGCGCGGGGAGTTCCCGGTCAACGGCGCGGTGGAGATCCGGGTCACCGGCCTGGACGACCCGGCCGCCAGCGGCGTCCCCGGCGCCCGGCCGCCGCTGCTCTCCGCCCTGCGCCCGCGCCCCGACCGCCCCGACTGGGACACCGCCGTCTGGCTGGACGTCCTCAGCCTCCCCGGCACCCCCGGCCTGCACCGCTTCGCCCGCGACCTCGAACGGTTCCTGCTCCGGACCTTCGACGGCACCCGGGCCGGTCTGCGGGTCGAGTGGTCCAAGGGCTGGGCGTACACCGAGGACGCCGCCTGGGCCGACCCGGACGTGCTCGGCCGGGTCGTCCCGGCCAGCCTGCGCGACGGCGGCGGCCCCGGCTGGGACGAGGCGGTCGCCGTACTGGACCGCCACGACCCGCACCGGGTCTTCGGGAACGCCTTCCTGGACACCCTGCTGACGGTCTGACGCCTGGGCCCCGGTTCTCCGCCGGCCGGGTCCTACACGTGCTCCATGACCATGACCGCGACGGTGTCCGGCGCGAGGGCGCGGAAGATGTGCGGGGCGTCCCCGGGGTAGCTGACGTAGTCGCCCGGGTGGAGTTCGACCGGCTCCGCCGGCGGGCCGACCAGGGCCCGCCCGGCGCTGAGCACCACGTGCTCCACCGTGCCGGGCATGTGCGGGTCGGAGGCCCGGGCCTCGCCCGGCTGCGCCTCGATCCGGTAGACGTCCCGGCGGGCGTTGGGCGGGCAGGAGGCCAGCAGGGTGGCGGCGTAGTCGGCCCGCTCGGAGTGGGTGACCGGCCCCTCGCCGGCCCGGATCACCCGCACCACCGGTCGCGGCGGGTCGACCAGCCGGCTGAACGGCACGTCCAGCGCGACGCCGAGCGCCCAGAGCGTCTCCACGCTCGGATTGCCCGCGGCCGACTCCAGCTGGGAGAGCGTCGACTTGGCGATCCCGGCCCGGCGGGCCAGCTCGGCCATGGAGAGACCGGCCCGTTCGCGTTCGCGCCGGATGGACGCGGCGATCAGCCCGATCAGCTCCGAGCCGGCCGCGCCCGGCCCCCCGGCTCCGTCGCCCGCGCCGCGGGACCCGGTGTTCGCACTCATCCGCGTTCGCTCCACAGGTACGGGCGTTCGCCTTGACGAACGACAGCCTTCGGGTTCACTCTACTGGACATGCGTTCGCTCCTCCGAACACTCGACCGTGCCACGCTGCGGGACATCGCCCTGGTCTGCGTCGCCGACGCCCTGGTCGGCGCCTCCTTCGGTGCCATCAGTGTCTCCGGTGGCCTGCCGCTCTGGCTGCCGATCGCCATGTCGGTGTTCGTCTTCGCCGGCGGTGCCCAGTTCGCCGCCGTCGGCGTCCTGCTCTCCGGCGGCGGCGCGCTCGCCGCCGTCGCCACCGGCCTGGTGCTCAACGCCCGACTGCTGCCCTTCGGCTTCACCGTCTCCGACGTGCTCGACGGCCCGTGGTGGCGGCGGCTGCTCGGCGCCCAACTGCTCACCGACGAGTCGGCGGCCTTCGCCCTGCTCCAGTCCGACCGGCGCCGGCGCCGCGCCGCGTTCTGGGTCTGCGGGGCGGCGCTGTTCGTGGTCTGGAACGCCTCCGTGGTGGTCGGCGCGCTGGCCGGCGGCCTCATCGGCGACACCGACGCCCTCGGCCTCGACGCCGCCTTCCCGGCCGTCCTGCTCGCCCTGGTGCTGCCCTCGCTCACCGACCGGCGGACCCGGGCCGCCGCGCTGGCCGGAGCCGTGGTCGCGGTCGCCGCCACCCCGTACCTGCCGGCCGGCCTGCCCGTGCTGCTGGCCCTGCTCGGCCTGCTGTTCGCCGGGCCGCGGTCCGGCCGGCCGAACGCTCCGGAGCCGGCTGCCCAGGGCCCCGCCGCGCCGCGCCCCGCACCCGCCGCCGAGGGAGTCCACTGATGCCACTGCTCGCCGTCCTCCTGCTCGCCGCCGGCACCTACGCGTTCCGCCTCGCCGGCCCGGCCCTCGGCGACCGCTTCACCCTCTCCGACCGGCTGCGCCACCTGCTCGCGGTGGCCGCCGCCGTCCTGCTGGTCGCGCTGGTCGCCACCGGCGCCCTCACCCAGGGCCACGGCTTCGCCGGCTGGGCCCGGCCGTCCGGCGTCCTGGTGGCCGGGCTGCTCGCGCTGCGCCGTGCGCCGTTCCCGCTCGTCGTGGTGGCGGGGGCCGCGACCACCGCGCTGCTGCGGCTCTGCGGAGTCGCCTGAGACGGGCGTCCGGACCGGCCGGCTCAGCCCTGCGCGGCGTTGCCCAGGCGCTCCTGCTGGATCTCGGGCCGCTCGCTGTCCCAGAGCAGCTCCCACACCCGGAACACGCAGTGGTAGTCCCGCATGCTGCCCTGGGAGATCAGCAGATAGGTGTCACCGTCCCGGAGCAGGGTGCGCCGGCGGCTGTTGAACGGGTGCTGCGGGGTGTACGACGGGACGAGCCGCCGGAGTTCGGCGAGCGCCTCCTCGCGGCTGCCCTCGATCTCGGCCAGCACCTTGGTGCCCCAGATCCGGTCGTTGCCGACCCCTTCGGTCTCCTGGACGACCAGTGCCCAGCGCGTCATGCCCCACCCCTCGTTCGGATTCCCGTCCGCCCCGCTGAAACGATCATCCTAGGGGGTGGCGGTCGGGAGGAGTCCGCCGGACGGGGAGGACCCGTCAGGTGGCGGCGGCCGGGAGGGCCTTGAAGAAGACGGTGGTCGGATGGAGTTCACCCGCCGGGTCGGTCGCGTAGCCGGGAATGGTCCCCACCCTGGTCCAGCCCGCCGCCCCGTACATCCGCTCGGCGGGGCTGCCCGTCTCGGTGTCCAGCACCAGCAGCCGCAAACCGTGCCCGGTGCCCGCCGCCTCCAGCGCCGCCAGCAGCCGCCCGGCCAGCCGCTGCCCCCGGTCCGCCCGGCGGACCATCAACTTGGCGACCTCGCCGCGGTGCCGGCCGTTGGCGGTGACCGCCGGCCGCAGCTGGACCGTCCCGGCGATCCGGCCGTCCGCGTCGGCGCGGGCCACCCAGAGCAGCAGTCGCCCGGCCTCGACCTCGGGAGCCAGCGCCCGCCACCAGGCGGTCGCCTCGGCGGGGTCGAGCGGAGCGAGGAAGCCCAGCGAGGAGCCGTCCGCGACGGTGTCCGCCAGCAGCGCGGCCAGCTGCTCCGCCGAGTCGAGCAGCGCGTCCGCCGTCAGCCGTTCAATTGTGTACATGCTCACTCCCTCGCCCTCGTCCGGAGGCCCGCTCCGTACGGAATACTCGCCGGTACCCGCCGCGGCCGACACCCCTCTTCCGGCCCGGCCCGGTGCCCGCCGAGACTACAAGGAGCTGCCATGGCGAAGCCGACCCGGATCGACCCGGCCGACCTGCTCGCCGTCGGTGACCTGCTGACCGACGAGGAGCGGCTGATCCGCGACACCGTGCGGAAGTTCGCCGACGAGCGGATCCGCCCGCACATCGGCGACTGGTTCGAGCGCGGGGTCTTCCCGGCCCGCGAACTCGCCCCCGAACTGGGCGCCCTCGGCGTGCTCGGCATGCACCTCGACGGCTACGGCTGCACCGGCTCCACGGCCGTCGCCTACGGGGTCGCCTGCATGGAGCTGGAGGCCGCCGACTCCGGCCTGCGCAGCTTCGTCTCCGTCCAGGGGTCGCTCGCGATGCGCTCGATCCACGCCTACGGCTCCGAGGAGCAGAAGCGGCGCTGGCTGCCGGGCATGGCCGCCGGCGAACTCATCGGCTGCTTCGGCCTCACCGAACCGGACTTCGGCTCCGACCCGGCCAACATGCGCACCCGGGCCCGCCGCAGGGGCGGCGACTGGGTACTCTCCGGCTCCAAGATGTGGATCACCAACGGCAGCGTCTCGGACGTCGCGGTGGTCTGGGCGCAGACCGAGGACGGCGTCCGGGGCTTCCTGGTCGAGCCCGGCACCCCCGGGTTCACCGCCACCGACGTGCACGGCAAGCTGTCGCTGCGCGCCTCCGTCACCAGCGAGCTGGTCTTCGACGAGGTCGTGCTGCCCGCCGACGCCGTGCTGCCCGGCGTCACCGGACTGCGCGGGCCGCTCTCCTCGCTGGGCGAGGCCCGCTACGGGATCCTCTGGGGCACCGTCGGCGCCGCCCGCGACTGCTACACCACCGCCCTCGACTACGCCGGGAGCCGGGTGCAGTTCGAGCGCCCGATCGCCGGCTTCCAGCTCACCCAGCAGAAGCTGGTCGAGATGATGCTGGAGGTGGAGAAGGCGTACCTGGTCGCCCTGCGGATCGGCCGGCTCAAGGACGAGGGTGCCGCCCGCCCGGCGCACATCAGCTTCGGCAAGCTCAACAACGTGCGCGCCGCGCTGGAGATCGCCCGCAGCGCCCGGACGGTCCTCGGCGCCAACGGCATCACCACCGAGTACCCGGTGCTGCGGCACGCCAACAACCTGGAGTCGGTGCTCACCTACGAGGGGACGAGCGAGATCCACACCCTGGTCCTCGGCGAGGCCATCACCGGGGAGTCGGCGTACCGCTGACGGCCGCCCAGGGGCCGCCGCCCCGGCCCGCCGCCCGGAATCCGGTGGCCGGGCCGGCGGCGGCCCGGCTACCGTCGGCTCCCATGAACGGACCGACCCGCACCCCCGCGACCACCACCCTCTGGCGGCCCACCGGGCCCGAGGAGCTGGCCCTGGTCGAGGCGGCGGACCGGCGGGCCTGGCCGCCCCGGCTGCCGGACCAGCCGATCTTCTACCCGGTGCTGAACGAGGACTACGCGATCCGGATCGCCCGGGACTGGAACGTGCCCGCGTCCGGCGTCGGCTACGTCACCCGCTTCGAGGTCGACACCGCCTTCCTGGCCCGCTACCCCGTCCGGCAGGCCGGCGGCCGGACCATCCTCGAACTCTGGGTGCCCGCCGACGAGCTGGCGGAGTTCAACCGGCACATCGTCGGCCGCATCGAGGTCGTCCACGAGTTCCGGCCGCGGCCGTGACGGCCGTACCGGGCGCGCCCGTGCTGCTCACCCCGGCCCGGCAGACCGGGACGACCGTCCTGCTCGCCGAGGCCGCCGCCGCGCGCGGCCTGTCGACCGTCCGGCTCACCGGTCCCGACGTCCTCGACCGGCTCGCCGGGTGTCCGGTCCACTGGTTCGGCGGCCCGCTCGCCGGCGCCCGGATCGCCGACCGGCTCGGCCTCGCCCTGCTGGAACCGGCGGACGACTGGCTGGCCCGGCTGCCCGAGGAGTTCACCGGCCGGCGGATCGAGCTGACCACCCTCGCCGAGGCCTGGACGCTGCGCGGCCCGGCCTTCGTGAAGCCGCCCGCCGACAAGTCCCTCCCGCCGGCCGTCTACGCCGACGGCTCCCGGCTGCCCCGGCACGGCGAGCGGATCGGACCGGACACGCCCGTCCTGGTCAGCGACCCGGTGACGTTCGGGTCCGAGTACCGGCTCTTCGTCCTGGACGGCGAGGTGGTCGCCGGCAGCCGCTACGCCCGCTTCGGCCGGCTGGACCCGGGGCCGGTGTCCGAGGAGGCCGTCGGCTTCGCCCACCGCCTGCTGTCCGTTGCCGGGGACGGCCTGCCCAGCGCGGTGGCGCTGGACGTCGGCCCGCTGCTCGACCCGTACGACCCGGCCGAGCGCTGGGCCGTCGTCGAGGCGAACATGCCGTGGTTCGCGCACTCCTACACGGCCGACCCGGCCCGGATGCTGGACGTGGTGCTGCGGGCGGCCGGACCGGTCGCGGCGCTGCGGCCCGCCGACCGGCGGTTCGTCCGGGCGGGCGCCGGGCCGGACTGAGGCCCGCGGTCCGCTCCCGCGGTCCGTTCCCCGCCGCCCCGCCCACTGGGGAGATCCGGCACCCGGACGTCGCCGTCCAGGGGTACGCCTCCCTCGGCCGGCCGATCGACCCGCACTGGACTCCGGACGGCCGGCCGTTCCCGGTCGCCGTGCCCGCGCAGGCGGGGAGCCGCCCCCCGGCGGCCCCCTGAACGGCCCGCCCGCTCCGGCCTGTCGGGGGTGAACCCCGAGACGGCGGCGCCGCGTATACCCCTGAAGGTGGAGACGGTACCCCCAAGGTCGGAGGGACGGTCGCGACCTGGTGGTGACGCCACGGCAGCCCACGGCGGGTCAGGATGGAGACACCCCGATGGACCGGGCACCGACGCGGAGCGCCGGGCACCGGGTACGGGACCGAACAGGGAGAGGGCAGGGCGGGCATGAACGGCATCGTGAGCAAGGTCGCGCTCGGAGTCGCAGGTACGGGCATGGCCGTCGCCGTCGCCACCGTGGCGGTCGGCCCGCGGGTCTCCGACTGGTACGACGGCCGCCACCAGGAGCAGGCCAGCTACAGCACCGGCAGCGCGGCCAAGGCCGACCGGCAGTCGGTACCGTCCTGGCTGCCCGACAACGCCTCCACCGTCCAGTACCTGATGTCGACCACCGGCGACGACCGCCTGCTGCGCGCCACCCTGCCCGACGGGCGGCTGCCGGCCGGCTGCGTCACCGCCCAGCCGGGCAGTGCCGTCCACCCGGTGCCGGCCGCGCTGAAGGCCGGCTGGTTCCCGCAGGGCGTCTCCTCGAAGATCACCGGCTCGTGCGGGCAGTACAACGTCACCCTGACCGGCAACCAGCTCTACGCCTGGCAGGACGGGGCCGCCGTGCAGGCCGCCCTGCGCGCGCAGTCGGCCGCCAAGCACTGAGGAGCCGGGCACCGGGCGGACGGGCGCCGGGGGCGGGAGTGGGCCGCGCGGCCCACCCCGGGTGTCGCCCCGCCGGGCCGCTGGGGTAGGACGGAGCGAGGACAATCCAGCGCCCGCCTCCGAGGAGCCCCATGCCTGGTTCGACCGTCGGTCCCGCCGGCCCCACCGGCGAGACGTCGACCGCGCCCGCGGCCCGGGCCACCGGGGCCGGCCGGACCGCCGCCGCCCCGGGGCGCGGCACCGTCGCCGTGCTCGGCGGTCTGGTCGCCCTCGGCCCGCTCACCACCGACCTCTACCTGCCCGGCCTGCCGGCGATCGCCGACGACTTCGCCGCCGAGCCGGCCGCCGTCCAGCTCACCCTGACCTTCTCGATGTTCGGGGTCGCCGCCGGCCAGCTGATCTTCGGACCGCTCAGCGACCGCTTCGGCCGCCGCCCGCCGCTGCTCGTCGGCCTGGTGGTCTACACCCTGGCCAGCGTGCTGTGCGTGCTCGCGCCCACCCTGCCGGTGCTGATCGCGGCCCGCTTCGTGCAGGGCGCGGCCGGTGCGGCCGGCCTGGTCATCGGCCGCGCCGTCGCCCGGGACCGCTTCGAGGGCGTCGCGATGCTCCGCTTCCTGGCCTCGATCAGCCTGATATCCGGCCTCGCCCCGATCCTCGCCCCGGTCGTCGGTGCCCAGCTGCTCCGCGTCACCTCCTGGCGCGGCACCTTCGGCGCCCTCACCGCACTCGGCCTGCTGCTCACCCTGATCGCCTTCGCGGCCCTGCGCGAGACCCTGCCGCCCGCAGACCGGCACGGCGGCGGGCTCGTGGCCACGCTGCGCACCATGAAGGGGCTGCTGCGGAACCTGCCCTTCCTGGGCCTCGTCCTGACCAGCACCTTCGCCTTCGGCTCGCTGTTCGGCTACATCAGCGGCTCCTCGGTGGTGCTCCAGCACGTGTACCACGTCTCGCCGCAGACCTACAGCCTGCTGTTCGGCCTCAACTCGCTCGCCATCGTGGGCGTCACCCAGCTGAACGGGCGGGTGCTCGCCCGCCGGTTCACCCCCGGCGCGCTGATGCTGGCCGGCCTCGGCACGGCGGTCGCCGCCGGGGTGGCGCTCGTCCTGCTCACCGCGGTCTGGGACCTCGGCCTGGCCGGGATCTGCCCGGCGCTCTTCGTCCTGATGGGCAGCCTCGGTGTGATCCTCCCGAACTCGGCCGCCCAGGCGCTCAGCCTGGTCCCCCCGCGGTCCGCCGGCTCGGCCTCCGCCCTCATCGGCACCGGCACGTTCCTCTGCGGCGCCCTGGTCGCGCCGCTCAGCAGCCTCGGCGGCACGCCGTCGGCGGTGCTCCTGGCGGCGGTCGTCCTCGGCTGCGCCGCCCTCTCCGCCATCGCCTACCTCGCGCTCTGCCGCCCCCGCCGCCCGGCGGTGGCCGGATAGCGGGGGCGCGTCGGACGCCGGCGCCGGCCCGGGCCGCCGCCGGCCCGCCGCGCCGTCGGGTCAGACGCCGACGGCGGCCTGGCCGCGGGCGAGCAGGCGGGTGCGGGCGTAGGCGGCCAGCTCGGGGCCGGCCGCGGTCGCGGCGGCGTCCTGGGTGGTGCCGCCGGGGCGGTAGGTGCCCGAGACGGTGTAGTAGCCGTAACGGCCGATCGTGGTGTGGGTGTTGGCGCAGCCCGTGGTCACGCACCAGGCGATGCCGGCGGGTGTGGTCAGCCCCTGGATCTGGCCCTTGTGGGCCTGGCCGACGGCGTCCGCCTGCGGCTTGTGGTCGAAGACGGCGACCCCGACGGTGACCGCGCTGTCGCCGGAGGTGTACGTCGCGCGCAGCAGCTTGCGGCAGGACTGACCGCTCGCCACGTCGCCGAGGCCGCCGGTGGTGGCCTGCCAGCAGGTGTCCGTGCTGCTGGTGGCGATCCGGTTCCACGTGCGGCCGCCCACGGTGAGGCTCGGGGCGGCGAACAGGGTGCCCGGGTCGAGCGGGGCGGTGTCCGTCGCGGCCTCGGAGATGACCGTCAGCGGGTCGCGCGGTGCGCTGCTCGCCGGTGCGGGCGCACCGGCGGGGGGCACGGCCGGGGGCGCGGCGGGCGGGGGAGCGCCCTGGGTGGCGCTCGCCCCGGGCTTGCCGGGGGTGGCGGTACCGCTCGGCCTGCCGCCGGACTTGCCGGGCGAGGGGGTCGGGCTCCCGGAGGCGGTGCCGGTGGGGCCGGGCGCGCCGGTCGGCGCGGTGGCCGTGGCGGTCGGTGGCGCCCCGGTGGTGAGGCCCGTGTCCGCGCCGGTCGGGTCGGCGGTGGGGCCGGGCCGGAGCGTGGCGGTGCCGGTCGGGTGGTCGTTCCGGGAGCTGTCGGAGACCGTGATCGCCGTCGCCGTCATCCCGCCGATCAAGGCGGTCGCGAGCACGCTGGCACCGATCACCCGCAGCCGCTTCCGGCGCCGGATCTCCTCCTCGTGCTGTTCGGCCATGGCCGCCCAGTCGGGCTGCTGCGGGGCGGCGGGGCCGGCGAGGTACGGCGAGCCACCGGCGTACGGCGCCCGGGCGGTCGGCGCGGCCTGCGAGGGATCGGTCCGGGGCGGGCCGGGCTGCGAGGGATCGGCCTGCGGTGGGCCGGCGGGTGCTCCGGCCGGTGGCGGGAGGGAAGCCCCGCCGGGTGTTCGCGTGCCGTCCGTCGTCCCCACCCCGTCCGTCATGGTCGGTGATCCTATGACATGACTGATGGGCCGGGAGTGGGCGGTGGGACGGCCTCCCGCTCGTGGAACGGACGCCCGCCGGGGGCGGCGCGACGGGAGGTCGCGCCGCCCCCGACGGGACGGTGGGGTGTCGCGGGCGGGATCAGGCGATGGCGAAGTCGTCGCCGAAGACGTTGCCCTGGCCGTACCAGCCGTGCAGGTACACCGTCACGGTGCCGGAGGCGCCGGTGGTGAACGGGACGGTCAGCTTGGTCCAGCCGGAGGCGTTCGTCCAGGTGCTGGCGGTGGCGCCGCCGCTCACGCCGAGGTAGGCGTAGCTGCCCTGGACCCAACCGCTCAGCGTGTACGAGGTGTTGGGCGACAGCGTCACCGTCTGCTGGCACTGGCCGGTCTGGCCGGCGGTAGCCGCGGCCTGCAGGGCGTGGGCGCCCGAGTGGGCCGGGGTGGCGACCACCGCGCCGCCGCTCTGGCAGCTCCACGGGGCGAGGCTGCCCGTCTCCAGGCCGCCGTTCACCAGGCCGCCGGGCGGGGTGACCCCGGTGACGGTGAGGTTGTAGGTGCCGGTGTGGCTGCCGGAGGTGGCGTTGCCGGTGATCGTCAGCGGGTAGGTCCCGGCGGCGGTCGCGGCGGTGGTGGTGACGTTCAGGGTGGCGGTGCCGCCGGCGGTGACGCTGCCGGGGGTGACGGTGGCGGTGACGCCGGCCGGGGCGCCGGTGACGGTGAGGTTGACGCTCTGGGCGGAGCCGGCCGTCACGGCGGTGGAGATCGTCGCGCTGGTGGCGGAACCGGCCGCCACGGTGCCGGAGTTCGGGTTCACCGCGACCGAGAAGTCGTTGCCGGGCTGGGTGCTCGTCACCTTCAGCGAGTAACTGCTGGTGTGGCTGCCGGAGGTGGCGTTGCCGGTGATCGTCAGCGGGTAGGTCCCGGCGGCGGTCGCGGCGGTGGTGGTGATGTTCAGGGTGGCGGTGCCGCCGGCGGTGACGCTGCCGGGGGTGACGGTGGCGGTGACGCCGGCCGGGGCGCCGGTGACGGTGAGGTTGACGCTCTGGGCGGAGCCGGCCGTCACGGCGGTGGAGATCGTCGCGCTGGTGGCGGAACCGGCCGCCACGGTGCCGGAGTTCGGGTTCACCGCGACCGAGAAGTCGTTACCCACCGGGGTGCTGCTGGTGTACTGGGAGAAGATGTGGCTGAAGTCCCACTTGCCCTGGCTGATCCCGGAGCAGTCGTCCCGCCCGCCGGTGCCCGGGCAGCCGCCGTTGTCGCGCTGGAGGGCCCAGAACGACAGCGTGTTGATGCCCTTCGAGACCGCCCAGTTGTACACCGCGGTCGCGTTGGCGACGGTGAAGGTCTCCGCCGGGCCGAAGTCGTCGATGCCGACCATCTCGGTGACGCCGATGGAACCCCACAGCTGCGCCGGGGTCCTGGTCGGGTAGAGCTTGGCCAGCTGGTTGTAGAGGCCGGTCGCCGCGGTCTGGGTGTCGGCGGCCATGTCGTGCGCGGCGTTGTCGTAGTAGTCGAAGGTCATCAGGTTGACGACGTCGATCCGGGCGTTGTTCGTGACGGCGTTCTTCAGCACCGCGAGGCCGCTGGAGGCGAGGCCGCTGGTCGTCGTCGGCAGCGTGTAGGAGAACTGGATCGAGCGGCCGTTGGCGGCGGCCCAGTCCTGCACCAGCTTGATCGCCTTGTTGCGGCGGTCGATGCCGGCCGTGTTGGTCAGCGAGTTGTCCTCGATGTCCAGGTCGATCCGGCTGATGTCGTACGTGGTGATGACGTTCTCGAAGGCGGCCGCGATCTGGTTGACATCCGTGCAGCTGTCGGCCAGTTCGGTACCGGTGTTGTCGGCGGTGTAGCCGCCGAACGACGGGATCACGTCACCGCCGTTGGCCCGGATGGTGGCGATGTCCGCGCCGAAGGTGGCCTGCGAGACCGGCATCGAGCTGTCGCCGTTCCAGTACGGCGTGCAGGAGCCCTTGGTGGCGGCCTGGAGGAACGCCATCGTCAGGTGCTTGGCACCGGACTGGGCGGCGAGCGCGGCCGGGCTCTCGCCCGTCCAGGCCTCGAAGTACGGGGCGAAGACCCGGGTCGGCAGCGGGGTGGCGGCTTCGGCCGAGGCCGTCCCGACGGCGACCAGGCCGGCCGACGCGGCCAGCGTGACACAGGCCGTCAGGGCGGCCTGGAGTGTTCTGCGTAGACGCATGGAATTCTCCAACAGACTTGGTGGGGCGAGACGTTGGTGAAGAGCGGGGCTGCGCGGCGAAACCGTGGGACCGCGCAGGTGGCATTGCTGCGGAGCGGATGCTGCGGAATGTGGTGGGGGCGTGCGGCGGGTGGGCGTACGGAGCCCCCGTGCCACCCGGACGGGCGGACGACAGTGTGTGGGCAGGCGTGCGCCGTGCGGGTCGGGGGTGGAGCGGAGCAGGGCAGGGCAGGGCAATGCCTCAGCCGCCGGTGGTCACACCCCCACAGTGCATCCCGGTCGGATCGACATGCTTATGGTTGGACTAGACCACTCGTCTGTCAAGAGTCCTAACTGTTCGTCGGCGGACGGGTCGGCCGGTCACCGGACGCACCGTCAGGTCGCGCGGGCGGCGCCGCCGGAGCCCCGCCGGCCCCAGGGGCGCGGCTCGGCGGGAGGGCCGCCGCCGGGGTCGGGAGGGTCTCAGGAGGCCTGTGCGAGCAGCTCGTCGACGAGCTCGGCGACCCCGTCCGGCCGGCGCCACCGGACGGCGGGGCGGTGCGCCGCCAGCCCGCGGACGGCGGTGGTCAGCCAGGCGTCGTCACCCAGCAGCTCGGCCCGCTTCCGGTCGACGACGAGGCCGAGCAGCGACTGCAGGAGCACGATCTCGCGGGAGGGGTAGCACGCGCGGTGGTGGCTGAACCCGGCCGACCACATGTCGTAGGGGTGCCGGACCATGGCCCGCAGGCAGGAGCCGTGGGTGGTGATGCCCGGGGTCCTGCTCAGCAGGCCGCCGACCCTGGAGCTGGAGAACCGGTCGGCGGTGACCGCCACGCCCAGCTCCATCAGCCGGTCCCAGGCCACCGGGTGCGGCTCCCGGCCCACGACGCGGTGCACCAGGCCCTCGGGCTCGAAGGTGAGGTGGGCCCGCTGCCGGTGGTCGCCCAGGATCCAGCGGTCGTCGACCCGGACCAGCGGGCCGAGGCGGTCCGCGGCGGGCTCGGCGCGCCCGGCGGCGGCGGACGCGGCGGACGGGGTGGTCGCGGCGGCGGGTGGCGGGGCGGCGGCGTTCGGCTCGGTGGCCACGGTGCTCCTCGGGCAGGCGTCGGCATCATGCCGACCAGTCTTCCCGGCTCACCTGGTGGCGACCGTACACCGTCGCATCGCTACCCCGTAAGGCAGTTCGGGAATCGCCGCCGCACAGCGGGCGATCCGGACGGTGCCACGCCGCCTTGGTGCCGTGGCCGCGCGCCGGTCGTTGCGCGCGGCCACGGCGGGCCCGGTGCTCAGGACACCGGGCGGCTCGGGGCGGTCCGCCCGTGGTGCGGGGCCGTCAGGCCGGCGGGCAGAGGGTGGCGCGCAGGGCGTCGATGATCTTCTCGGCCTTCTCGGCGCCGAAGCCCTGCGGGTGGTCGGGCGCGGTGAAGCGCTGGTTCACCAGCTCGACCAGCTTGGCCCGGTCCTTGGGGAACTGGTACATCGCCTGGCACTGGTTGCGGGCCCGGTCGACGGCCTCGTCGGGCTTGCCGCCGACGATCGCCGGGTCGATCGCGTCGAGCGCGGCGACCAGCTTGGCGGCGTCGGCCGAGCCCGGCTTGGCGGGCAGCCCGGCATCGGCCGGAGGCGCGGGCTTGGGCGGCGCCGACGTGGCGGGGGCGTCCGGGGCGTCGGGGGTGGCGGGCGGGGTGGATCCCGGCGCGGGCCCGTCGGGGCTGCCCGTGGCGGGCGCGCCGGGTGCGGTCGGGGTGGCCGGCGCGCCGGTGCCCGAGGGGTCGGCGGTACCGCCGGGGGCGGGGGTGCCCGGTGCGGACGCGGTGGCGGCGGCCGGGGTGGTGGGGGAGCCGGCCGCGGATCCGTCCGAACCCGAGCCGGACGAACAGGCAGCCAGGCTCACCGCGGCGAACGCCGTGAGGGTGGCGGCGAGGAGACGAGTGCGCATTCCGCCACACTGTCATGTTCGCGCCGCTCAAGGGAAGATCCCCCGACGGCGAAGCGGCGGCGGCCCGGGGGTCGCCCCCCGGACCGCCGCCGCGTGCTGTCACCGGCCGTACGGTCGGCCGGCCCGTACCGTCGGCCCGGCGCGGCCGGGCGGCCGGTCGGGCCGTCCGGCCGCCCGGCTCAGCTCAGGCCGTTGGCCTTCAGCCACTCCTTGGCCACGGCGGACGGGTCCTCCTTGTCCACCGCGACCTTCTTCATCAGCGTCGCCAGGCCGTCGGTGCTGAGCTTGGCCGACACGGCGTTCAGTGCGGCGACGGCGGGGGCGTCGACGGCCGTCTTGTTCACCAGCGGGGTGATGTTCTGCGCGCCGAACAGGTGCTTCGGGTCGGTCAGCGGGACGAGCTTCAGCTGGGCGATCTTCGGGTCGGTGGAGAAGACGTTGCCGACCTGGATCGAGCCGTCCTTGATCGCGTTGGCGGTGGTCTCGCCGGTCGGCTTCCACTCCTTGAAGGTCAGCCCGTAGACGTCCTTGAGCGGCTGCTCCTGGCGGGTCTTGAACTCCGGCGGCCCGCCGATGGTGAACTCGCCCGCCTTGGCGGCCAGGTCCTCGATGCTCTTCAGCTGGTACTTGTCGGCGCTCTCCTGGCTGATGCTCAGCGTGTCGTTGTCCTCGGCGGGCGAGGAGTCCAGGATGGCCAGCGAGGCGGGCAGCGTCTTCGCCAGTTCGGCGTTGACCTCGTCCTTGGTCGCGGCCGGCTTGCCGCCGAGGTAGGAGAGCAGCGCGCCGTTGTACTCGGGCAGCACGGTCAGGCTGCCGTTCTGCAGCTGCCCGTAGAGCACCTCGCGGCTGCCGATGTTGAACTTCTCCTCGACCTTGACGCCCTTGGCCTTCAGCGCCTGCGAGTAGATCGAGCCGAGCAGCACGTTCTCGGGGAAGTTGGCCGAGCCGACCACCACGGTCGAGCCCGAGCCGCCGGTCGTCGCGCCGGCCGGCGCCGAGGCGCCGCCGCCGAGCGGGTCGCCGCCGGAGGAGGAGCAGGCGGTGGCGCCGAGGGCGAGCGCGGCGACCGTACCGAGGAGCAGGGCCCGGCGGCCGCTTCGGCGGCGTGTGGATGTCGACATGGTGATAGGTGTCCTTTCGGGACGGCAGATGCTCGGTGGGACGAGCGGGACAAGCCTGCGGAGCGGGATCAGGGGGACTCGCGCGAGGAGCGGGCGCGGCGCTGGGCGCGCAGCCCGGGCGGGAGCGCGTAGCGGGCGAGCAGCGCGAAGAACAGCTGGGCGCCGACCGCGAGCAGCACCACGAGCAGCGCGCCGCCCACCGTCACGGCGTAGTTCCGGGTGGCCAGCCCGTCCATCACGTACCGGCCGAGTCCGCCGAGGCCGACGTAGGCGGCGACCGTGGCCGTCGCGACCACCTGGACGGTCGCGGTCCGGAAGCCGGCCAGCAGGGTGGGCAGCGCGGACGGCAGGCAGACCTGCCGCAGCACCTGCGGGTGGGTCAGCCCGACGCCGCGCGCGGCGTCCCGGACGTCCGGATCGGTCCCGCGCACCCCCTCCACGGCGGCGACCAGCAGCGGCGGCGCGGCGAGCGCGACCAGTGGGATCAGCACGGCCGTGTCGCCGACCCCGGCGAGCAGCACCGCGAGCGTCACCAGGCCGAGCGTCGGCAACGCGCGGGCGGCGCCGGCCAGCGAGGTGACGGCGGTGGCGCCGCGGCCGGTGTAGCCGATCAGCAGGCCGAGCGGCACGGCCAGCAGGGCCGCGAGGAGCAGGGCCTCGCCGGAGAGCACCAGGTGCTCGGTCACGCGGTGCACGATCGAGTCCGGGCCGCTGCGGCGGTCCGGGGAGGAGAAGAAGTCCCCCAGCCAGGAGAGCCAGTTCACCGGCCGGCCCCCTTCTCCCGGACGGCCCAGGGCGCGAGCACCCGCCGGGCGCCGACCAGGAGCAGGTCCACCGCCAGCGCCAGCGCGGCGATCAGCACGATGCCGGCCACGATCGGGGTCGGGAAGGTGCGCTGGAAGCCGTCGATGAAGAGGTAGCCCAGCCCGCCGCGTCCGACCAGGGCGCCGACGCTCGCCAGCGAGATGCTGGAGACCGCGGCGACCCGCAGGCCGGCGACCAGGTACGGCACGGAGGCGGGCAGTTCGACGGCCGTCAGCCGGTGCCACGGCCCGTAGCCCATCGCGGTGGCCGCCTGGCGGACCGAGTCGGGGACGGCGTGCAGGCCGTCCACGGTGGTGGGCAGCAGGACGGCGACCGCGTAGAAGGTCAGCGGGATCATCACGGTGGCCTGGGTGGCCAGCCCGGTGTAGGGGATGAGCACCACGAAGACCGCCAGCGAGGGCAGCGCGTAGACGACGTTGAAGACGGCGGCCAGCGGCTGGTAGAGCCGGGGGTGGCGGGCGCAGGCCAGGCCGAGCGGGACGGCCAGCAGCAGGCCGATCAGGACCGGGAGCAGTGCGATCACCGCGTGGTCGGCGAGCAGGTCGCCCAGGTAGCCGAGGTGGTCGCCGATCCAGTACCACCGGACGATCGGTTCATCGTCCACCGGTGGCTCCGTCGATCGCGTCCTCGTCCACCTCGCCCGCCCCGGGCGTGTCGTAGGCCTTGGCCATCGCTATCTCCTCGGCCCTCGGAGCGGGCGCGGCCGCCAGGGCGGTCAGGACGGCCTCCCGGCTCGCCGTGCCGGTGGCCCGGCCCTCGGCGTCCAGGGCGACCGCGACCCCGGCGGGGGAGAGGACGGCGGCGTCCAGCGCGGAGCGCAGGGTGTCCGCCTGCGGGTGGTACCCGGCGACCGGGTGCAGCGCGGCGGCCGGGGCGTCCCGGTCGATCCAGCCGATCGGGCGGCGCTCGTCGTCCAGCGTCAACTCCCACCGGCCGTAGCGCAGTCCGTCGGCCACCGGGCGGACGGTGACGGCGGTGGCCGGGCGCAGGCCGAGCCCGCGCAGCCCGCGGTCACGGCCGAGGAAGGCGGCGACCTCGGCGTCGGCGGGCGCGGTGAGCAGCGTGTGCGGGTCGGCGAGCTGGGCGATCCGGCCCTGCTCGCGCAGCACCACGACCTGGTCGCCGAGCCGGATGGCCTCCTCGATGTCGTGCGTGACGAAGAGGACCGTCTTGTGCAGTTCGGACTGCAGCCGCAGCAGCTCGTCCTGGAGTCCGGCCCGCACCACCGGGTCGACGGCGCTGAACGGCTCGTCCATCAGCAGCACCGGCGGATCGGCGGCCAGCGCCCGGGCCACGCCGACCCGCTGCTGCTGGCCGCCGGAGAGCTGGAACGGGTACCGCTTGCCGGTCTCGGGCGCGAGCCCGACCAGCTCCAGCAGCTCGGCGGCCCGGGCCCGGGCCCGCTTCTTGTCCCAGCCGAGCAGGTAGGGGACGGTGGCGATGTTGTCGATCACCTTGCGGTGCGGGAAGAGGCCGGCCTGCTGGATCACGTAGCCGATGCCGCGGCGCAGCTTGGCCGGCTCCAGCTCGGCGACGTCCGTGCCGTCCAGGAGCACCCGGCCCGAGGTCGGCTCCACCATCCGGTTGACCATGCGCAGCAGGGTCGTCTTGCCGCAGCCGGACGGGCCGACCAGCACCGTCGTCCGGCCGGTGGGCACATCGAGGTCCAGGCCCCCGACGGCGATGGTGCCGTCGGGATGGCGCTTGCCGGCGCCGTCGAATCTGATCACGGGGAGTTTCCTCTGTCTCGGCGCCGCCCGGTGGTGGCGCCGATGGTGTCGGTCGGTCGGTCGTGGCGGTTTGTCGACAAGTGACGGCCCGTGAAGCGGCCGCCCTTCGTCGGATCAACTGCCCGGGCGTTCTTCCGCCCGCGTGGCTGCCCTGCATCGGACCGGCGGAAACTCCGATCAGACTATGACCTGAATCATCTCCTGTCCGTGATTTACCCTCCGCGTGGGGCGGCCGCCCCCGGGAGACCGGGCCCGGCCCGGGTCCGTCGGGCCGGCCGCCGAGGGGCCGCGTCGGCGCTGCCACCGGGCCGGACGCACCCCGGACCAGGTGGGTGGGAGCGCCCTGCGGGCGCCCCGCTCAGCCGCCCTGCCGTTCAGCCGCCCTGCCGTTCAGCCGCCCTGACGCGTCGGCAGTCCGGCGGCCGCCCAGCCGACGAAACCGCCGTCCAGGTCCGTCGCCCGGTGCAGCCCCAGCTCGCGCAGCGAGGCGGCGGCCAGGCTGGAGGCATAGCCCTCCGAGCAGACCACGACCACCTCGACGTCGTAGCCCTCGGCCTCCGGGATCCGGTGACTGCCCGTCGGATCGAGCCGCCACTCCAGCACGTTGCGCTCGATGATCAGCGAGCCGGGGATCTCGCCCTCGGCCGCCCGCTGCGCCGCCGGCCGGATGTCCACCAGCAGCGCGCCGCCCAGCTGGGCCTGGTACGCCTCCCGGGCCCGGGGCCGGTGGACCCCTTCGCGGGCGCGCTCCACCAGGTCGTCGATCGTGGTCACCATTGCTCCGGTCCTTCCTGCGAGGTGCGGACCAGTCCGCCGGCCCGCAGTTCGTAGTGCGCCATCGAGTCCAACGGCGGTGAGTAGGCGTGCAGCGTGACCGCGGGGCCGGCGCCCGTGTTGCGGACGTCGTGCACGTATTCCGGGCCGAAGGCCCGGGCGGTGCCGGCCGTGATCCGGCGGATCAGCAGGCCCTGCTCCGGCCCGCCGAGCGAGAGCTCCTCCAGCTCGCCGAGGGCGACGGCGAACGCGCCGCGCGAGCCGCCGTGGTCGTGGAAGCCGGTGGACTGGCCGGGCAGCCAGCTGATCAGCCAGACCTCGTGGTCCTCGTCGGCCACCAGGCGCCGGTACCAGCGTTCCTCGGTGGAGAGCCGGACGTGGTGGATCCACTGGTCGGGCTGCTCGGCGAGGTCGCGGACGATCGCGCGCAGGGACTTCGGGGTGAGCGGGGTACCGGTCCGCGCGGGCGCGGTGGTGGCGGAGTCGGCGGCGGTCGGGGCGTCGGGGGCGGTTTCGGTGCGGGCCGGGCCGGCCGGGGTGCCGGGGGCGAGGTCCAGGCTCATGTGGGCGTCCTCGGGGAAGGCGGAGCGAGCGGAGGTACGGCCGTACCCGGCGGGGGATGCAGGCCTGCCGGGTACGGGTGCGCCGGGAGACGGGGCGCGTCAGGAAGACGGGTACGGCTGCGCGGCGCGGGCCCTGGCGGACGTCACAGGGCGGGACCGGCGAGGAGGGTCAAGGTCAACAGGCACAGATGGAGCTCGCCTGGCGTCGCAGATCGACGTGCAGGCGGCAAACCAGAGTGGTGCCGGAGTCCATGCGCCGGATCTTTCCCGACCCGCGGGGCGTGAGTCAAGCGGGCCCGGTCACTCGTGCGTGGCGCGCCGGGGTGCGGGAGGCGCCGCGGCCGGACGCGCTGCCGTGCTGGTCGGAGCCACCGGGGCGGTCGGCGCGGGGGCCGGCGCCGGGGTCGGTGCGGGGTCGGCCAGCGTTGCGCCGAGCACCGGGGCGGCCTGCTCGCCCAGATGGCGGCCGAGCGTCTGGTAGGCGTCGAACTGCCGGTGGTCGAACCACTGGTCGCTGGTGCTGTCGTTGGGGAACGCCGCGTTGGCCGCCGCGTAGGCGTGCAACTCGTACGGCATGCCGACGGTGAGGACGGCCTGGACGACGATCAGCGTGCCGTGGTGCCGCCACTCGTCGCCGTGGGGGCCGTGGTGGTCGTGGTGCCGGTCGCCGACGGCCGGGCCGACGCGGGTGTCGTCGCCGGGGGCGTCGAACGGGTCCGGGTAGCGGATGTCCCCGGTGATCACGGCCCGGGCGGAGAGCCGGCCCGCCAGGCGTGCCGCCAGACCGCGCAGCGACGTGTCGTCGCTGCCGGGGATCAGCAGCTCCGGCCGGTGCAGGGTGATGACGATGCCGAGCTCCTCGCGGGCGAGGGTGATCGCCGCCGCCAGACTCGCCGCGACCGGGGCGTCCCCGCTGGCGTCGACGCAGACCGCCGTCCGCACGCGGTGCCGGAGCAGCTCGACCAGGCCGAGGTTCTCGTAGTGCCCGCCGTCGGTGGTGAGCAGGAAGCGGTCGTCCATCGGGAAGCGGCCGCTCAGCTCGCGCAGCTGGTAGGGGAGCCGGCGGACGGCGGGCTGGGAGGGGAGCCGCCAGTCCCGCCCCGGCGCCCAGAGCGGCCCGAGCGCGGCCGGGTTGGGCAGCCAGGTGCCCAGCCGGGCGTTGGTGACGGCGAACAGGCCCTGGTAGGCGCGGGACTGACGGCCCATCGCGGAGGAGAACGCGGCGCCCGAGACGGCCATCGCGGACTGCACGGTGAGGTCCCTGGCGATGTGCCGCCGGGTGCGCCGCTCCAGCAGGTCGGTGCGGGCGTAGCCGACGTCCGGCCCGCCCACGTAGTCGTGCGAGAAGGTGAAGGAGACGGCCCGGCGCCCGGGCGGCGTGCGGGAGCTGCCGGACAGGTTGGCCGCCGCCGCGAAGATCATCTGAGGGACGTCGGGGTGCCGGGCGCCGTAGTGGCTGAGCCAGGTCTGCTCTCGGTAGAAGTGGTACGGCCGGGCCAGTGCCTCACCGTCCTCGGTGGCGCGGCGGACGGCGAAGGCGGAAGCCAGCCGGCGCCGGTAGAACGGGTGCAGGCTCATCCACGTCTGGTCGAGGTTGAGCCCCACCGTGCCGAGCACGAGGGGCAGCAGCACCTGCGCGGTGGCGGGCCAGGCGTGGCCGGTGGCGACCGCCCAGCCGAGCGCGAGCAGCGCGCCCGACGACAGCGTGGCGAGCGCCGCCCACACCAGCAGGTACTGGACCAGCCCGTCCGTCACCCCGCCGCCGAGCCGCCGGGTGCTGTGCAACAGCCCGCCGAGCGCCGCCGCGCCCTGCTCGACGACCCGGCGCCCGCGCCACAGTATGCCGAGCAGCAGGGTGAGGTAGCTGAAGAGGACGGTCAGGCTGAGCCCGGCGCCGGTCTGCCGGGCGCCGACCGCCAGCTCCTGCTGCAGCCAGACCGCGCCCCAGGCCAGCCCGGGCACCACCAGCACCCCGGCGGCCACCAGCGCGGCCAGGGCGAGGGCGCCGTGCGAGAGCCGCCGCAGGGTGCGCGGCAGCGGGGTGTCCCAGCCGAGCTGCGAGAAGGCGAGCAGCCAGAGCAGCCAGCAGAGCGCGGCCGCCGCGAGCAGCCCGAGCAGCGCGAGGACGGCCGGCTGGCGGACGGCGAGCGCGCCGAGCCGGCCGGCCCCGCCGGTGCGCAGGCCGACGGCGGCCAGCGCGTCCAGGTCGGTCAGCGGGACGAAGTGGTAGAAGCGGCTGAGCCCCAGGCCGAGCACCAGGACGGCGGCGAGCAGCAGGGCCAGCGCCGCGACCAGGCCGCGGAGCAGCGTGCCGAGGGCGACCAGCCACTGGCCGGCCCCGTCCGCGAGGTACTTGGCGTGCCGCCGGAGGTGGTCCTCCTCCGGCGAGCCGGGCTCCAGGACGTCGTCCGCCGTCAGGCCGGAGACGGCGTGCTCCGGGCCGCCGGGCGCGGAGTCGCTGAGGGCGAGCTGCAGCGCGCCCGTGGTGTAGCCGCCGCCGGAGACGGAGACCAGGTAGCGGGCCTGCTTCAGCCAGGGCCGCAGCGCCTGGAGGACGCCGAGGGTGACGCAGGCGGAGCGGATGCCGCCGCCGGAGACGCAGAAGCCGAGCCGGGCGGGCTCCCGGCCGGGCGGCACCCGGGTGCCGTTGCGCCAGCGGGCGTGGCGGTCGAGCGGCCCGTGCGGGCGCGGGCCGGCCGGCCAGCGCCCGCCGTGGCGGGTGGCCACCGGCCACGGCGGGATCAGCTCGGGGCCGGCGTCGCCCGGTCCGGCGCTCCCGGCGCGGGTCGGCGCGGGCGGCCGCCGCAGGATGCCGCGCGCCGCGCGGTGGACGGTGATGGTGAGCACGGCCAGGGCCATCGCGCCGGCCGGCAGCAGGAGCAGCCACTTGACGGTGGCGAGCGCGGTGGCGGCGGCGAAGGGCGCGTCGGAGCCGGCGTGCGGGCCGGGGCCGGTGCCGAGCCCGTCCAGCCCGATGCCGAGCAGCGCGTTCTCCGCGATGTCCAGGGCGCCCGCGAGCAGGCCGGCGGCCCCGGCGGCGAGCGCGGTGAGCCGCCAGTGCGGACGGGTGAGCACGTACCGGCCGAGCAGCCCGGCCGCCGCGAGGGTCAGGGTCCAGCCGCCGAGCAGCCAGGGCTCGGCCCGCAGCGCCGCGAGGTGGTCGGCGGCCCGCCCGGCGACCACGGCTCCGGCGGAGGCGGCGGAACCGGCCAGTTGCAGCCGCACGCTCCGCACCGCGGGCGCCCACCGGGCGAAGAGCAGGCTCCCCAGTACGAGGGGCAGCGGCACGGCCAGGGCGAGCAGCAGCCCGGCCCACGGCGGTACCGGACCCGGCGGAGGGTCGGGGGGCGCGCCACCCGGCCCGGGCGCGGCGGATGCGGCCTTCACCTCGACCTCCCCCCGTAGGCCCGGCCCGGACGACCGCCGGGAACTCACCGTCCGGAGCGCCCCGGTGACGGACCGGAGCAGCGTCCACCGGCGTCTTACCCCGGCGCGCGGTGCTTCGCACCCGGATTCACCCGAATGGGTAAGGAGTGCGGCAGTGGGGTAGTTGAGCGTTTCATCCCGTCCAGAAGCACCCGCGTGTCCGCGTAACAGGATCGCCCCGGCCGCGTTACGTCCGACGTATTGTCAGGCCACCGAGGCCGGGCCTACGGTCTACAGACCACGTTCTACGCACGTAGATGTGTGCGTCGCCGCATGCCGACGCGTGCCGGAACCCGAGGCGGATCCGCCCCGTCAACCCTCAGACCGCAGGCCCGACCCCCCGGCCGGGCCACGGAGTTGCGGAGGTACCCATGTCGCAGATCGTCCGTGCCGCCCTCGTGCAGACCCGGTGGACCGGTGATCAGGAGACGATGATCGCCCTCCACGAGCGCCACGCCCGCGAGGCCGCCGCCCAGGGGGCGAAGATCATCGGTTTCCAGGAGGTCTTCAACGCCCCGTACTTCTGCCAGGTCCAGGACCCGGAGCACTACCGCTGGGCCGAGGCCGTCCCGGACGGGCCCACCGTCCGCCGGATGCGGGACCTCGCCCGCGAACTCGGCCTGGTCGTCGTCGTCCCCGTCTACGAGGAGGAGCAGCCCGGCGTCTACTACAACACCGCCGCCGTGATCGACGCCGACGGCAGCTACCTCGGCAAGTACCGCAAGCACCACATCCCCCAGGTCAAGGGCTTCTGGGAGAAGTACTACTTCAAGCCCGGCAACCTCGGCTGGCCCGTCTTCGACACCGCCGTCGGCAAGGTCGGCGTCTACATCTGCTACGACCGCCACTTCCCCGAGGGCTGGCGCGCCCTCGGCCTGGCCGGGGCCCAGATCGTCTACAACCCCTCCGCCACCAGCCGCGGCCTCTCCGGCTACCTCTGGCAGCTCGAACAGCCCGCCGCCGCCGTCGCCAACGAGTACTTCGTCGCCGCGATCAACCGGGTCGGCACCGAGGAGTACGGCGACAACGACTTCTACGGCACCTCCTACTTCGTGGACCCGCGCGGCCAGTTCGTCGGCGACGTCGCCTCCGACAAGGAGGAGGAACTCGTGGTCCGCGACCTCGACCTCGGCCTCATCGAGGAGGTCCGGCAGCAGTGGGCGTTCTACCGGGACCGCCGGCCCGAGGCCTACGGTCCGCTCACCGAGGCGTGAGGGAGGCACCCACCGTGACCCGCACCGTCATCCGCGGCGGCCTCGTCATCACCGCCACCGACGAGATCCACGCCGACGTCCTGATCGAGGGCGAGCGCATCGCCGCCCTCGCCGCCACCGACAGCGACGCCGCCCGGGCCTGGACCGCCGACACCGTCATCGACGCCACCGGCCACTACGTCGTCCCCGGCGGCGTCGACGCCCACACCCACATGGAGCTGCCCTTCGGCGGCACCGCCGCCTCCGACACCTTCGAGACCGGCACCCGCGCCGCCGCCTGGGGCGGCACCACCACCATCGTCGACTTCGCCGTCCAGCCGGTCGGCGGCTCGCTGCGCGAAGGCCTCGACACCTGGCACGCCAAGGCCGACGGCAACTGCGCCGTCGACTACGCGTTCCACACCATCGTCTCGGACGTCAACGACGCGGTCCTCAAGGAGATGGACGCCCTCGTCGACTCCGGCGAGTCCACCTCCTTCAAGCTCTTCATGGCCTACCCCGGCGTCTTCTACAGCGACGACGGCCGCATCCTGCGCGCCATGCAGCGCGGCGCCGCCAACGGCGGGCTGATCATGATGCACGCCGAGAACGGCATCGCCATCGACGTCCTCGTCGAGCAGGCGCTCGCGGCCGGCCGCACCGACCCCCGGTACCACGGCGAGGTCCGCCGCGAACTCCTGGAGGCCGAGGCCACCCACCGCGCCATCAAGCTCGCCCAGGTCGCCGGCAGCCCGCTCTACGTCGTCCACGTCTCCGCCGCCTCCGCCCTCGCCGAGCTCGCCCGGGCCCGTGACGAGGGCCTGAACGTCTTCGGCGAGACCTGCCCGCAGTACCTCTTCCTCTCCACCGACAACCTCGCCGAGACCGGGGCCGACGGCTTCGAGGGCGCCAAGTACGTCTGCAGCACGCCGCTGCGACCCCGCGAGCACCAGGAGGCGCTCTGGCGCGGGCTGCGCACCAACGACCTCCAGGTGGTCTCCACCGACCACTGCCCGTTCTGCTTCGCCGGCCAGAAGGAGCTCGGCCGCGGCGACTTCTCCAAGATCCCGAACGGGCTGCCCGGCGTGGAGAACCGGATGGACCTCCTCCACCAGGCTGTCGTCGACGGCCACCTGACCCGCCGCCGCTGGATCGAGGTGGCCTGCACCACCCCCGCCCGGATGTTCGGCCTGCACCCGCGCAAGGGCACCATCGCCCCCGGCGCCGACGCCGACGTGGTCGTCTACGACCCCACCGCCGTGCAGACCGTCTCCGCCGCCACCCACCACATGAACGTCGACTACTCGGCCTACGAGGGGCGCCGGCTCACCGGCCGGGCCCGCACGGTGCTCTCCCGCGGCACCGTGATCCTCGACGACGGCACCTGGCTGGGCCGCGCCGGACACGGCGCCTTCCTGCGCCGCGACACCTGCCAGTACCTCACCTGACCCTCTCTCCGCACCGCCGTGGCCCGGGGCCGTGCGTCGGCCCCGGGCGGCCCCACCCTTCCCTGGAGCTCCCCGATGGACATCGGCCTCGTCCTGCAGACCGACCCGCCCGCCCGCCTGCTCGTCGACCGTATGGTCCGCGCCGAACGGGCCGGGTTCAGCCACGGCTGGACCTTCGACTCCTGCGTCCTGTGGCAGGAACCCTTCGTGATCTACAGCCGGATCCTCGCCGAGACCACGACGCTGACCGTCGGCCCGATGGTCACCAACCCCTCCACCCGCACCTGGGAGGTGACCGCCTCCCTGTTCGCCACCCTCAACGACATGTACGGCAACCGCACCGTCTGCGGCATCGGCCGCGGCGACTCCGCGATGCGGGTGGCCGGCCGCCGCCCCGCGACCCTCGCCCGGCTCTCCGAGGCCATGCACGCCATCAAGGAGCTGGCCGAGGGCCGCACCGTCGAGGTGGACGGCACCGAGATGCACCTGCCGTGGGTCCGCGAAGGCGCCCTGCCGGTCTGGATGGGCGCCTACGGGCCCAAGGCGCTCGCCCTCACCGGACGCCAGGCCGACGGCTTCATCCTCCAACTCGCCGACCCCTACCTCACCGAGTACATGATCAAGGCCGTCCGCGCCGCCGCCGCCGAGGCGGGCCGCGACCCCGACACGGTCACCATCTGCGTCGCCGCCCCCGCCTACGTCACCGCCGACGACTCCCCGGCCGCGCTCGCCCACGCCCGCGAGCAGTGCCGCTGGTTCGGCGGCATGGTCGGCAACCACGTCGCCGACCTGGTCACCCACTACGGCGAGCACTCCAGCCTCGTCCCCGAGGCCCTCACCGCCTACATCAAGGACCGCCAGGGCTACGACTACAGCCACCACGGCCGGGCCGGGAACCCCGACACCGCGTTCGTGCCCGACGAGATCGTCGACCGCTTCTGTCTGATCGGCCCGCCCGCCGCCCACCGGGACCGCCTCGAACACCTCCGCTCCCTGGGCGTCGACCAGTTCGCCGTCTACGCCATGCACGACGCGGTCGAGGCCACCATCGACGCCTACGGCACCGACGTCATCCCCCGGCTCCGGCAGGAGGCGCGCCCCGGTGAAGGGTGACCCGCCGCCGACCGACCGCGCCGCCACCGGCCAGTACGAGCACGGGGACGGCCGGGTCGAACCCGACCCCGCCGCCCCCGTGCTGCCCGCCAACGGCTTCACCAACGACGACCTGCGGCCCGTCCCGGCCGCCCGCCGCACCTGGACCACCTACAACTTCCTCGCGCTCTGGGTCGGCATGGCCCACAACATCCCGTCCTGGACGCTCGCCTCCGGCCTGGTCGCGCTCGGCATGGACTGGAAGCAGGCCGTCCTCACCATCGCCCTGGCCAACCTCGTCGTGCTCATACCGATGCTGCTCACCGGCCACGCGGGTACCAAGTACGGCATCCCGTTCCCGGTCTTCGCCCGCGCCTCCTTCGGCCTGCGCGGCGCCAACCTGCCGGCGCTGCTGCGGGCCGCCGTCGCCTGCGCCTGGTTCGGCATCCAGACCTGGATCGGCGGCGAGGGCATCTTCCTGCTCGCCGGCAAGCTCCTCGGCGAATCCTGGCGCACCGCGGCCGAGTTGGGCGGCCACCCGTGGACGCAGTGGCTCTCCTTCCTGCTGTTCTGGCTGATCGAGATGGCCGTGATCGCCCGCGGCATGGAGACCCTGCGCCGGTTCGAGAACTGGGCGGCCCCGTTCGTCATCGTCGGGGCACTGGCCCTGCTGGCCTGGATCACCGTCAAGGCGGGCGGCTTCGGACCGCTGCTCGACCAGCCGTCCCGGCTCGGCTGGGGCGGCGACTTCTGGAAGGTCTTCTTCCCGGCGCTGATGGGCATGATCGGGTTCTGGTCGACCCTCTCGCTCAACATCCCCGACTTCACCCGCTTCGGCGGCAGCCAGCGCGCCCAGATCCGCGGCCAGGCGCTCGGGCTGCCCACCACGATGACCCTCTTCGCGCTGCTCTCGGTGCTGGTCACCTCCGGCTCCCAGGCCGTCTACGGCGAACCGGTCTGGGACCCGATCGCGCTCGCCGCGAAGATGGAGAGCCCGGTGGGCATCCTGTTCGCCCTGCTGACCGTGCTGGTCGCCACGCTCTCCGTCAACATCGCGGCCAACGTCGTCTCGCCCGCGTACGACCTCGCCAACCTGCTGCCCCGGCTGATCACCTTCCGGACCGGGGCACTGATCACGGGTGTGATCGGGATCGCGCTCTTCCCCTGGAAGCTGATCTCCGACCCGCACGTCTACATCTTCACCTGGCTCGGCCTGGTCGGCGGCCTGCTCGGCACGGTGGCCGGCGTGCTGATCGCCGACTACTGGGCGCTGCGGCGCACCCGGCTGCTGCCGGCCGAGCTCTACCGGCCGCACGGCGCCTACTGGTACACCGCCGGCTGGAACTGGCGGGCCGTGGCCGCCCTGGCCACCGGCGGCGTGCTGGCCGTCGGCGGCTCCTACGGCGGCCCGTTCCCGGCCGACGGCCTGCTGCCCGCCCTCAGACCGCTGGCCGACTACGGGTGGGCCGTCGGCTTCGCCACCTCGTTCGCCCTCTACCTCGTGCTGAGCCGGGGGACGGGCCGGCGCCGGCGGTAGGGGCGGGCCGTTGGGGCCGTGCCGGGGGCCGTTCGGGGGCTGTTCCGGGGGCGCGTGGGGGCGGGTGGGAGCCGGTGGGGCCGTTCGGGATCAGGAGGCGAGGCGGTCGACGGCGGCCAGGACCCCGGCGGTGCCGTCCTCGGCGGCCAGCGCGGCGGCGACGGCCCGGGCGCGCTCCCGGTAGTGCGGCGTGTCCAGCGTGCGGCGGACGGCGGCGGCCAGGCGGGCGGACGTGAGGGCGGGGAGCGGGACCGGCCCGGGGGAGGTGCCCAGGCGGGTGAGGCGCGCGGACCAGAACGGCGCGTCGAGCTGGGCGGGCACGGGGACGGCGGGCGTGCCGGCCCGCAGGGTGGCGGCGGTGGTGCCGGCCCCGGCGTGGTGGACGACGGCGGCCATCCGCGGGAACAGCCAGTCGTGCGGGGTGTCGTCGATGGTGAGGACGTCGTCGGAGTCGGCCGCGCCGAGGCCGCTCCAGCCGGCCTGGAGGACGGCCCGCACCCCGGCGGCACGCAGTCCGGCGAGGACGGTGGCGCTCAGCGCCGCCGGATCGGGGACGACCAGGCTGCCGAAGCCGACGAAGACCGGCGGCGGCCCGGCGGCGAGGAAGTCGACGAGGCGGTCCGGCGGTCGCCACCCGGGCTCGGGGTGCGGCCACCAGTACCCGGCGACCTCCAGGCCGGGTCGCCAGTCGGCGGGGCGCGGCACGACGGTCGGGGAGAAGCCGTGCAGCACGGCGTGGGCGCGCCGGGTCCGGGCGATGCCGCGCGCCGGCAGGCCGAGCCGGTGGCGCAGCCCGCGGACGGCGGGGGCGAAGAGGCGGTCGGCGGCGGCCTCCACGGCGTGGCCGGCGAGCAGGTTCCCGGTCCGGCCCAACGACCGGGTGCCGGTCACGGAGGGCGCGAACTCCCGGGTGGGGGCGATCGGTTGGAGGTAGAGGCCGATGCTGGGGATGCCGGCGGCCTCGGCGGCGACCTGGCCGAGCGGGGTGGTGGCGCTGGTGGTGAGCAGCAGGTCGGTGCCCTGGGCGGTGGCCGCCACGATGGCGTCGCCGAGGGCGGGCATGAAGGAGCGGCCGAGGCGCAGGAGTTGGAGGAGGGACAGCGGTCCGGAGCCGGACCGCAGGACCCGCTGGCCGCGGTCGGAGGCGAGTTCGGCGCGCGGATCGACCGGGAGCGGGCGGAACTCCAGGCCCGCGGCGCGCACCTGGCCGGCGAAGGTGGTGTGGGTGGCGACGGCCACCTGGTGGCCGGCCGAGCGGAGCCGGGCGCCCAGACCGGTGAAGGGCGCCACATCGCCCCGGGACCCGGCGGTGGCGATCAGGATGCGCATGGCCGCAGTATCGCGGCGCGGCCGGTCGCGCCGCCGGGTGCCACGCCCGGCGCACTGCAACCGAGGGGGCGCACGGCGGCGTCCTCGCCGGTGAGACGGCCCGCTGGGAGTGCCGTGACGGAGGGCGTGAGGACGCATGAGCATCATCGCGTGGATCGTGCTGGGTCTGGTGGCCGGGGCGCTGGCGAAGCTGCTGCTGCCGGGCAGGGACCCGGGCGGTCTGGTGGTGACCACCCTGATCGGCATCGCCGGGTCGTTCGTCGGCGGCTGGATCTCCTCGCGCATCCTGGACAAGCCGGTCTCGGCGCACTTCTTCGACCTGGCCACCTGGGGCTCGGCGATCGGCGGCGCGCTGGTCCTGCTGATCCTCTACCGGATCTTCTTCGGCAACTCCCGCAGCTGAGCGCCGTAGGTGACCGCCTGCGGTGGCCCCTGCCGGTGACCGGCAGGCCGGGTCGGGCGTCGGAACCGACCGACCCGCCCGACCCGGCCGGCCGTGCCGGCTACGGCTCGGCCACCCACCCGGGCAGGTCCTCGCGGGCGTCCAGCCAGGCGGCGGGCACCCCGGCGAGGCCGGTCCGGGCGGCGACCACGCCGCCCGCGATCGCGCACGTGGTGTCCATGTCGCCCCAGCCCTCCAGGGTGTGCCAGAGCGCGTCCGGCAGGGAGTCCAGGTGCGTGGCGGCGGACCAGAGGGCGAACGGCACGGTGTCCGGGGAGGAGATCAGGAGCCCGGACCCGAGGACCTGAGCGGCGTGCCGGACGCTGGTGTGCCCCGGCAGCCGGGCGGCGGTCCGCAGTCCGGAGCGGACGTCGCTGTCGGGCAGCCGGGCGGCGACCTCGGTGAGCAACTCGGCCCGACCGGGCGGGCGCTGCCCCCGGCTGCGGGCGGCGAGCGCCGCCGCCAGCGCGACCGCGACGGCCCCCGCCACCGCCTCCGGGTGGAAGTGCGTGGTGAGCGCCTGCAGTTCGGCCTGCCGGGCCACGGTGTCCAGGTCTTCGGCGAACCAGGCGCCCAGCGGGGCGGCCCGCATGGCGGCGCCGTTCCCGTAGGAGCCCTGCCCGCCGAACTGCTCCGCGGTGACGCTCCGCCAGTCGGCGCCCGCACCCACCGCCCGCAGCACGCCGTGCATCGACGGCCCGTACTTGCGCCCGTACTCGGTGGCGTACTCCTCGGCGAACCCGGCCGCCAGCGCGTCCTGGTGGACCGCGCCGCGGCGACGGAGATGACGGACCAGGACGAGTGCCATCGCGGTGTCGTCCGTCCAGTGCCAGGGCGCCGGGCGGGGCAGCCGGGCGGCCAGTGCGGCGGGAGCCTCGTCGAGCGGGGCGGAGAACCAGCGGTCGCCGAAGGCGTCGCCGAGGGCGAGTCCTTGCAGGCTGTCCAGCGCCGGTCCGGTGGCACGCAGGCCGTCCTCCCGAGGGGAATCGATCATGCGTGGGAGTCTGCCGGGTGCCGCCACGGTGGGGCGAACGCTTTTCGGCGGTGGGGCCGGGCGCGAGCCGGGCCAGGATGTGCGGCCCCGGGTGTGCGGGTCCGGGCACGAGGGTGTGGTCGGTCAGCGGGTGAGGAGGCCGCCGAGGAGGAGCTTCCAGAGGGCGGCGAAGCGCTCCGATGCCTGGGGGTCGGACCACTCGGCGGCGTACGCGGGGTCGTGGAAGTGTGCGGTCGCCTCGAACAGGGCCCGGGCGGTCGGGCCGACCGGAGCCGGCCCGAACTCCCCGCTGTTCACCCCGGCCTGGACGATCCGGCCGATCTGTTCGACCAGGGTGTCGATGTGGGCCTCGACGGTGCTGCTGGTCTCCGCGACCAGCACCAGGTAGGTCGCGAACAACTGGGGGTCGTCGAGCGCCTTCTTCCGCTTGGCGGCGAACAGCGTCTCCAGCCAGCGGTGCAGGCGCTCCACCGCCGGGCCGGACTCGGCGGTGATAGACGCCAGGCTGTCGTGCGCCTGGTCGAGCCAGCGCTGGGTGACGGCCTCGCGCAGCGCCGCCTTGCTGGGGAAGTGGCGGTAGACGCTGCCGTGGCTGACGCCGAGGGTGCGGGCGACGTCCACCACGGTGGCCTTGGCGGGGCCGAACCGCCGGAGGACCTCCTCCGTCGCGCCCAGGATCTGCTCGGGAGTGAGTGCGCTGTCCGTGGTCACGGGGAGGTACGTCCTAACGGGGTGGTGCGTCCGTCGCCGGGGCGGCGGACGGTGCTGCGGCTGACGGGCGGGCCGGGGCGGGGCCCCGCCCCGGCCGCGAACCGGCGACCGCCGGGGTGCCGGTCAGTGCTCGCTGTCGAGGTGGGCCATCTGAGCGGCAGCGTACCTGTCCCCGGCGGCGGACCCGGCGGGGACGGCGGCCTCGATGGCGGCGAGGTCGGCCGGGGTGAGGGCGACGTCCAGCGCACCGAGGGCTTCGGCGAGCCGGTCGCGACGGCGGGCGCCGACCAGCGGCACGATGTCCTCGCCGCGCGAGGCGACCCAGGCGATCGCGACCTGGGCAACGCTCGCGCCCCGCTGCTCGGCGACCGCGCGCAGCGCCTCGACCAGGTCGAGGTTGTGGGCCAGGTTGTCGCCCTGGAAGCGGGGGCTGTGGCCGCGGAAGTCCGAGCCGGCCAGCGCGCGCCCGTTGTCCCAGTGCCCGCTGAGCAGCCCGCGCGAGAGCACGCCGTACGCGGTGACGCCGATGCCCAGCTCGCGGGCGGTGGGCAGGATCTCGGCCTCGATGGACCGCGAGAGCAGTGAGTACTCGATCTGCAGGTCGCTGATCGGGTGCACGGCGGCGGCCCGGCGCAGCGAGTCGGCGCCGACCTCGGAGAGGCCGATGTGGCGGACGTGACCGGCCTTGACGAGGTCGGCGATCGCGCCGACCGTCTCCTCGATCGGAACGCTCGGGTCCAGCCGGGCCGGGCGGTAGACGTCGACGTAGTCGGTCCGCAGCCGGCGCAGCGTGTAGGCGAGGGCGGTCTTGGTGGCGGCCGGGCTCGCGTCGTAGCCGAGCCACTGGCCGTCCGGGGCGCGCTGGGCGCCGAACTTCACGCTGATCTGCACGCTCGCGCGGTCCCGGCCGCGCAGCGCGTCGTGGATCAGCAGTTCGTTGTGGCCCATGCCGTAGAAGTCGCCGGTGTCGAGCAGGGTGATGCCCGCGTCGAGTGCGGCGTGCACGGTCGCGATGCTCTCGGCCTCGTCGGCCGGGCCGTAGAGGTCGGACATGCCCATGCAGCCGAGGCCGAGGGCGGAGGTGGTGGGGCCGGCGGCGCCGAGCGGGCGCTGCGGGATCCGGGAGGTCGTGGTCACGGGGTGCTCCGGCGGGGTGAGGGGGTGGAGGGTCCGGCGGCCGCGCGGGGCGCGGGCCCGCCGGGTTCCACTATGGCACCTCGGCTGACAGATTTCAAAGTTTGTCAGCCGTCATCTGTCAGTCGTCACCTGTCATTCGTCAGTCGCTCACCCGGCTGCGGTTCTCGTAGGCCAGATCCGTGTACTCGGGGTGGCGCAGCATCCAGCCCTTGATGAACGGGCAGGTCGCCAGTACCGCCAGGCCCCGTTCGCGTGCGTCGTCCAGCGCGGCCCGGGCCAGCGCGCTGCCGACCCCCTGCCCCTCGAACGCCGGCTCGACCACGGTGTGCGGGTAGACCACCAGCCGGTCGCTGCGGATGTACTCGGCGAAGCCCGCCGGGGCGCCGTCCACCCGGGCCTCGAAGCGGTTCTCGGCTTCGGCGTCGTGCACGGTGACGGTCATCGAAGGCTCCTCGCGGTAGGTCGCGGAGCCGGGGCCGGCCCCGGTCCATCATCGAGTTCCGGCGGCCGCACCGCCCGTCGGTCGGCCCGGTGTTACCGCGGCCGCGCCGTCTCCACGCCGGACGGCCTCGCCGTCCGGTGGACCGCGGGTCGCCCCCGACGAGGGGCAACCGGGCGCCCGGGCACCGCACTTGGGCCGGTGCCGGGTCGCCCGGGCCGGTGCCGGGCGCGCCGCCCCGGTGCTCTCGCCCGGTCACCTCCGCCGCGACGTCCACCCGGCCGACGGGCCGCGCCACGAGTGCCTCTGCCGCCGCCGCGTATCGCGACGGACGGCCGCGCCGACGGCCCGCTTCCTCGTACCGGGCGCTGAGCCGGGGTCACCCATCCGGCGTGGAAAACCCGCGCCTTGGGCGTTTGGGCTGCCGAACCGGGGCGCCGGGTCCATGGTGGAGATGGGCGCGATCCGGCGACCGCGCTCGCGCGCCGATCCAGGCCCGCGCGCCGTGCGCCCGCCGCCGTTCTCCGACGGGTGCCCGAGGCAGGGCCCGGCCCTCCGGCGCGCTGGGAGCAGGGCCACCTCGCAGGAAGCCGAACGGTTCTTCTAGGCTCACATCTCGGCTTCCCCGCGGCGGTGCCGTAGCTGCGCCCGCCGCATCGAAGCCGCCGTCCACGGGGGCTCCGGGCCGACCGGGGCCCCCGGATCGAGCGAGGAGGACGCAATGCCAAGCATGCCGCCCAGCCGTTCCACCGCACTTGGGCCAGACGGGCCGACCTGGCAGGTCGTACGCCGGGCCGGGGCCGCGCGCCCCGGCTGGTCCGGGCACCCGGGCTGGTCCGGTCGGCCGGTCCGGCCGCTGAATACCGGCGGCGGCCGCGGAGGCGAGCGTTGAGTCCTCAAACCGTCCGGCCGCCCGCTGCGTCGACCGTGACCACCGCGGCCGCCGGCCCCTCCTCGGCCACCGTCGCCCCTGTGACTCTCGCCACAGCCGCGGCCACGGCCCCAGGTCCAACCACAACCACACCCAAGGCCGCGGCCATCGCGGAGGCGGTACAGGCGGTGCGGTCCGCACCGGCGCCGGCCGCGACACCGGCCGCGACACCAGCCGCGACGCCGCCCCGGCCCGAGCCCGCCCCGTCGGCCCGCCCCACCGCCTCCGCCCAGGCGTTGCCCGTGGAGCCGCCCGCCCCTCCGGCCGCCGACGGTGATCCCCACGCCGGCCTGACCGCCGCCCTCCCCGGACTGCCCCAGGCCCTCAGCTCCCGCGCCCGTACGCTGGCCGGAGCCGTCCGACGCCGCTGCGCGGACCTCGCCCGCATCGAGTCGCCCAGTGGCGACGCGCCCCGACTCGACGCCCTCGCCGAGGAGTTGGCCGCCGGATTCCGCGCGACCGGCGCCACCGCCCACCGCGAGCCCGGCCCCGCCGGTGATCACCTGGTGCTCCAGTGGGACGGCCAGGACGAGAGCCTGCCGCACCTCCTCGTGGTCGGCCACCACGACACCGTCTGGCCGGCCGGGATCCTGAACGACTGGCCGGTGACCGAGCAGGACGGCACCCTCAGCGGCCCCGGCGTCGTCGACATGAAGGGCGGACTCGCCGTCCTGGAGGGCGCGTTCGCACTGCTGGCCGACCTCGGTCAGCGCCCGCACCGCACCGTCCGGCTGGTCGTGGTCTCGGACGAGGAGGTCGGCAGCCCGGACGGCAGGCGCCTGGTCGAGCGCCAACTGCGCGGCGCGGCGGCCGTCCTGGGGCTCGAACCGCCGCACCCGGACGGCCGGCTCAAGACCGCCCGCCGGGGCAGCACCCGGGTGCGGCTCACCGTCACCGGGCGGGAGGCGCACGCCGGCAACGACGCCGGCGAGGGGGTCTCCGCGGTGGACGAGCTGGTCGACCAGCTGGTCGCGGTCCGTGACCTCGCCCGTCGGCCCGGTACCGAGCTCAACGCCGGGCGGATCAGCGGCGGTACCCGCGCCAACGTGGTGGCCGGCCGGGCCGAGGCCGAGCTGGGTCTGCGCTTCTCCACCGGTGAGGCGCAGCGCCGCACGCTCGACAGCCTCGCCCGGCTCACCGCGCTGCGGCCCGGGGCCCGGGTGCGGACGGAGGTCCTGTCCAGCCGGCCGGCCTGGCCGGAGCGCACCGCCAACCCGCTGCTGCGGCACGTCCGATCGCTTGCGGCGGTGCTCGGGCAGCAGCTGGACGGCGGCCCGGCCGGTGGCGCCGGTGACACCAACCTGCCGGGCTCGCGCGGCCTGCCGACGCTGGACGGCTTCGGCGCGGTCGGGGCCGGGGCGCACGCCCGGCACGAGCACATCCGGATCGATCAGCTGGCGCCCCGGATCGCGCTGCTGGCGGCGCTCCTCGCCGTACCGCTGCCGCGCCTGCGGGACCGGTCGGAGGGGTGAGCGCGCCCCCGTCGCGGTAGCGGCGGGCCGGGCCGGGTGGGCCCGTCGTCCGACCCCGGACGGCGGGCCCACCGCCGTGGGGTCGGTTGCGGTGAGCGGCTCCGCCGCCGGGGCCGCCGTGACGTGCCGCGACGGACGGGTCGCTGCCCAGCGGGGCCGGCGAGGCCACAGCGGGGCCCCGGTGAGGCCCCCGGGGAGACGGCGGCCGCCACCCGCACCCCCGCCCGGGGCGGTCCCCGGCGCGGGAGCGAGTCCCGGCGGACCCCGGGCGGCCCGGTTCCCTTGTCAGGGCGCCGCCTCACCGCGCACAATGGTACCGACCGAACGGTCAGTCGGTTGCCGTGAGGGCGGCGGCCGAGCCCGGCACACCGCGCTGCCGGTGGCCGGTGCCGGGGCGCCGGTGCGGGGACGCGAGCGGATCGCGCCCGGGCACCGGCCACCGGGGCACCGGCCGCCGGGCGCGGACCGCAGGGACAGGACGCGAGAGGGGCGAGTGGTGACAACAGAGGTGGCCGAACCGGCCTCCGCGCAGACGCAGGAGGAGCGGTTCGAGGCGGTCGTCGCCGCCGAGCAGCGGATCGAACCCCGGGACTGGATGCCCGACGCCTACCGGGCCACCCTGATCCGCCAGATCGCCCAGCACGCCCACTCCGAGATCATCGGCATGCAGCCCGAGGGCAACTGGCTCACCCGTGCCCCGTCGCTGCGCCGCAAGGCGATCCTGCTCGCCAAGGCCCAGGACGAGGCCGGCCACGGCCTCTACCTCTACGCCGCCGCCGAGACCCTCGGCGTGGACCGGGCGGAGCTGACCGAGAAGCTGATCTCCGGCCGCCAGAAGTACTCCTCGATCTTCAACTACCCGACCCTCACCTTCGCCGACGTCGGTGTGATCGGCTGGCTGGTCGACGGCGCCGCGATCTGCAACCAGGTACCGCTCTGCCGCTGCAGCTACGGCCCGTACGCGCGCGCGATGGTCCGGATCTGCAAGGAGGAGTCCTTCCACCAGCGCCAGGGCTACGAACTGCTGATTACGCTGATGCGCGGCACCGACGCCCAGCGGCGGATGGTCCAGGACGCGGTGGACCGCTGGTGGTGGCCGTCCCTGATGATGTTCGGTCCCTCCGACGCGGAGTCGCCGAACACCGCCCGCTCGATGGGCTGGCGGATCAAGCGCCACACCAACGACGAGCTGCGGCAGCGCTTCGTCGACATGACCGTCCCGCAGGCAGACCACCTCGGGGTCACGCTGCCCGACCCGGCGCTGCGCTGGAACGAGGACCGGGGCTGCTGGGACTTCGGCGAGCCGGACTGGTCCGAGCTGACCAGGGTCATCCAGGGCCAGGGCCCGTGCAACGCCCAGCGGGTGGACCGCCGCCGCGCGGCCCACGAGGACGGCGCCTGGGTCCGCGAGGCGGCCACCGCCTACGCGCGCAAGCGCCGGGCGGAGAGCCGCCCGACCGCCCCGGCCGCCACCTCCCCGGCCCCGACGGCCGGACCCGAAGCGCCGAGCGCGCAGAGCGAGGAGAACGGAAAGTGACCGAGTCCAAGGCCGGCTGGCCGCTCTACGAGGTGTTCGTGCGCCCCCGGCGCGGACTGAACCACGTCCACGTCGGCTCGCTGCACGCGGCCGACGACCGGATGGCGCTGCTCGCCGCCCGTGACCTCTACACCCGGCGCAACGAGGGCGTCAGCCTCTGGGTGGTCCCCTCCGCCGCGATCACCGCCTCGACCCCGGACGAGCGCGACCCCTTCTTCGCCCCCAGCGGCGACAAGGTGTACCGCCACCCGACCTTCTACGACATCCCCGAGGATGTCCCGCACATCTGACGGGGAGCAGCACGACCATGACAGACGACCACGTCTACCTGAGCCTCTCCGAGGCGCCCGACGAGCCCGAGGGCGAAGGCCGCTGGGCGTACGGGACGGGCTTCGCCGACCCGCTGCTCGGGGTGGACACCGCCGTGCCGCCCGGCCTGGACGGCGCCGACCTCGCCGCCTACTGCCTGATGCTGGGCGACGACGCCCTCGTCCTCGCCCAGCGGCTCACCGAGTGGTGCACCCGGGCGCCGGAGCTGGAGGAGGAGGTCGCGCTCGCCAACCTGGGCCTCGACCTGCTCGGCCAGGCCCGCCAGCTGCTCACCCGGGCCGGCCAGGCGGACGGCTCCGGCCGCACCGAGGACGACCTGGCGTACTGGCGCGAGGAGCACGACTTCCGCAACGTCCGGCTGGTCGAGGCGGAGAACGGGGACTTCGCGTTCTCGGTCGCCCGGCTGCTGGTCTTCGCGACCGCGCGCGGCGCGCTGTACGAGGCGCTGGCTACGCACCGCGACCCCGTGCTGGCGGCGGTCGCCGCCCGGGGCGTCAAGGAGCTGGCCTACCACCGCGAGTACGCCACCGCCTGGACGCTGCGGCTCGGCGACGGGACGCCGTACTCGGCGCTGCGGATGCAGGCCGGTCTGGACGCGGTCTGGCCGCTGGTGGAGGAGCTGTTCACGGCGCATCCGGTGGAGCTGCGGGTCGGCGTCGACCCGGCCGGCCTGCGCGAGCCGGTGCTGCGCTCGCTGGCCGCCGTCCTCGCCGAGGCCGGGCTGACCGTGCCCGAGGTGCCGGGGCTGGCCACGGTCGGCGGCCGGGCCGGGCGGGACGGCGTGCACACCGAGGCGCTCGGTCCGCTGCTGGCCGAGTTCCAGGTGGTGGCCCGCGCGCACCCGGGGGCGACATGGTGACCACCACGCGCGGCCGGGCCTGGGAGGTCGCGGCGAGCGTCCCGGATCCGGAGCTGCCCATGCTCACCCTGGCCGACCTCGGGGTGCTGGCCGAGGTGGAGGAGGGCGGTTCGACGGTGACCGCCTGGCTGACCCCGACCTACTCCGGGTGCCCGGCCGTCGCCGAGATGGCGGCCGATGTGGACCGCCGCCTGCACGCGGCGGGGTACCCGGACGTCCGGGTGCGGCTGCGGCTGGACCCGCCGTGGTCGACGGACCTGATCACCGAGGAGGGCCGCCGCAAGCTCGCCGAGGCGGGCATCGCGCCGCCCGACCGGGCGGCGGCGCACCGGTCGTCCGCCGGCCTGCTGGCCCTCGGCCCGACCCGCCGTGTGGTGGCCTGCCCGCTCTGCGGCGGCACCGACACCGAGGAGCTGTCCCGCTTCGGCTCGACCGCCTGCAAGGCGCTGTGGCGCTGCCGGGACTGCCGCGAGCCCTTCGAACGCGTCAAGGAGATCTGAATGGCCGCCAGCCCCGCCCCGGCCACCGGCCCCGCCCCGGCCACCAGTGTCGAGCAGGCCACCGGCCCCGCCCCGGCCGCCCGGCGTCCGGCCTTCCACCACCTGCGGATCGCCGAGGTGGAGCGGCTCTGCGACGACGCCGTCGCGGTGACCTTCGAGGTGCCGGAGGCGCTCGCCGAGGAGTTCGCGTTCCGCCCCGGACAGACGCTGACGCTGCGCCAGGTGGTGGACGGCACCGACGAGCGCCGCTCGTACTCGATCTGCGCCCCCGTCGGCGGCCCGCTGCGGATCGCCGTCCGCGAGGTGCCCGGCGGGCTGTTCTCCCGCCGGCTGGTGCGGGAGGCGCGGGCGGGCGAGGAGGTCGAGGTGCTGACCCCGTCCGGGCTCTTCACCCCCCCGCTCGGCGAGCCCGCCGACCACGTGCTGCTGGCGGCCGGCTCCGGCATCACCCCGATGCTCTCCATCGCCGCCTCCGTCCTGGCCGCCGACCGCACCTCCACCGTCACGCTGCTCTACGGCAACCGGCGCAGCGACACCGTGATGTTCGCCGACGAGCTGGCCGACCTGAAGGACCGCTACCTCGGCCGGTTCCAGCTGGTGCACGTGCTCTCCCGGGAGACCCGGGACGCCGAGCTGCTCAGCGGGCGGCTGGACCCGGAGCGGGTCGAGGCGCTGCTGACCGCGCTGGTGGACGTGCCGGCGGTCGGTCACTGGTGGCTCTGCGGGCCGTTCGGGATGGTCACCGGCGCCAAGGAGCTGCTGGCCGGGCTGGGCGTGCCGACCGCGCGGGTGCACCAGGAGCTGTTCCACGCCGAGGACGAGCCGGCCGCCGAGCGGACCGAGCCGGCCGGTCCGGCGGACGGCGTCGCGCACAGCGAGGTCACCGTCGTCCTCGACGGGCGCGGCAGCACGCTCACGCTGCCGCGCGACCGGTCCGTCCTGGACGGCGCCCAGCGCTCCCGCCCCGACCTGCCGTTCGCCTGCAAGGGCGGGGTCTGCGGTACGTGCCGGGCCCTGGTCACCGAGGGCGAGGTGGAGATGCGCCGCAACTTCGCGCTGGAGGAGAAGGAGCTGGCCGCCGGCTACGTGCTGACCTGCCAGGCCCGCCCGCTCACCGACCGGGTGACGGTCGACTACGACCGCTGAGCGGGCACCGCGGCCGCCCCGGCCGGCGGTCCGAGCAGCGCGACGATGTCGTGGACGGCGGCCCGGCCCGCCCGGTTGGCACCGACGGTGCTGGCGGACGGGCCGTAGCCGACCAGGTGGACGCGCGGGTCGGCGGTGGCCCGGGTGCCGGTGAGGGCGATCCCGCCGCCGGGGGAGCGCAGGCCGAGCGGGGCGAGGTGGCCCACCTCGGGGCGGAACCCGGTGGCCCAGACGATCGCGTCGACCGCCAGCTCCCGCTCGCCCCAGGCGACGCCGTGCTCGGTGAGGCGGTCGAACATCGGCCGGCGGTGCAGGGCGCCGAGCTCCTCGGCCCGGCGGTAGGCGACGGACGGGCCGAGCCCGGTCACGCTCACCACGCTGCGCACCGGCAGCCCCTGGCGGACCCGCTCCTCGACCTTGGCGACCACCGCGCGGCCGTACTCGGGGGTGAACGGGCCCTCGTGGAAGACGGGCGGGGTGCGGGTGACCCAGACCGTCTCGCCGACGGCCGCGACCTCGGACAGCACCTGGACCGCCGAGGCGCCGCCGCCGACCACCAGGACGCGCTTTCCGGCGAACTCCGCCGGCCCCCGGTACTCGGCGTAGTGCAGCTGCCGCCCGGCGAAGTGGCCGGGGTAGTGCGGCACGAAGGGGCGGGTCCAGGTGCCGGTGGCGTTGATCAGCGCCCGGGTGGACCAGGTACCGGCGTCCGTCCCGACCAGCAGGCGGGCGTCCGGCCGGTCGGACTCGGAGCGCACCGCCCGGACGTGGACGGGGCGCACCACCGGGAGCGCGTGCTTCGCCTCGTACGCCGTGAAGTACCCCGGGACCACCTCGCGCGCGGGCGCGTCCGGGTCGGGCTCGGGCAGTTCGAAGTCGGGCAGGTCGTGGAAGCCGTGCACGGTGGCCATCCGCAGCGAGGGCGCGCGGTGCGCCCAGGCGCCGCCGGGGGCGGAACCGGCGTCGAGGACGACGAAGCCGCCGTCGGCGTCCTCGCGGTAGGGGGCGAAGCCGCGGCGGCGCAGGTGGTAGGCGGCGGACAGTCCGGCCTGCCCGGCCCCGACCACCAGGACGTCCACCCGTCGGGTCGTCCGGCCGGCCCTCGGGGCGGCGTCGGCGGCGAGCGGGGCGGCCCCGGGCTCGACCGCCCCCAGGTTGGTTGCACCGTAAACAGTCACGCCGGTGAAACATCCCGCGGGCGGGGAGTGTTCCCGGCTCGGGGGAGGACCCTCGCGCCGGGACCCGGCGGTGGGTGCGGCCAGGGGCTCGGGCGGCCGGCTCAGGTGAGCGGGGAGATCACCACGGCGGTGCCGTAGGCGCAGACCTCGGTCCCCGCGTCCAGCGCCTCCGTCACGTCGAACCGGAACATCAGGACCGCGTTGCCGCCGCGTGCCTTGGTCTGCTCGACCAGGCGCTCCATCGCCTCGTTGCGGCTCTCCACCAGGGTCTTCGTCAGACCTCGCAGCTCGCCGCCGACCAGTGACTTCAGGGAGGCGCCGATCTGGCTGCCGATGTGCCGGCTGCGGACCGTCAGGCCGAAGACCTCGCCGATGACGTGGTCGACCCGGAAGCCGGGGATGTCGTTGGTGGTCACGACCAGGACCTGGGCGTCCGGGCGCTGCCCGCCGCCGAATTCGTCGATGTTAGCCATGGGGCCATCCTGCGGGCTGCGTACCGCCGGTGGGCAGAGGCATGGCCGGGAACCGGCGGAGAAGGCGCCGAGATGCCGGACGGACCGGTGATCGGTCGGCGGAAAGGCCGTACCGTAGCCCCATGGGCGAGCGAAGCGATCATCCACAGGGGCCGGGCGCGGCGGAGGACTCGGGCGCGCAGGAGATCGAGGCGACGGTGGTGCTGGGCCTGCGGATCACCGACTGGCCGGCGTTGCGGGCGGCCGCGATCGCGGCCGTCGAGGAGTTGGACTTCGCGGGCGTCGACCCGGCGGGTCAGCGCCGTGAGCTGCTGCGCGAGGTGTCCGAGGACGCCAACGCGGCGCTCGGCGCGTTGCTGCACCCGGACCGGCTGGTGGCCGCGATCGCCGGTGTCGAGGCGATCGGCGGCACGCTGGAGATCAGCGTGACCGAGGACTTCGCGCCGGATTTCGCCGAGTTGTTCCCGCTGGACGGCGGCGAGGACGAGGACGGCGGCGGCGGGGCCGGCGACTGGACGCTGACCCCGCGCACGGCCTGCCTCCTCCACGCCCAGCTGCTGGGCCTGGCCGACGCCGCGTACGACGACCTGGAGGAGCACGAGGACGAGCCGGTCGGCGACGGCGACGAGACGGACTGGACGGTCTTCGCCCGGCTGCCGCAGCGCACCTGGCGCCAGCACCGGAACTGGCGCCGGGCGATGGCCCGCGCCTTCGACGACCTCGCCGACGACCTCGCGCTCGGTGAGTGGCCGCTGCCGCGGAACCTGGCCGAGGAGATCGCGCTGCGGATGGCCCTGGTGGACGCCCGCACGCTGCTCGGCGCGCAGCCGGAGTCGGTCGCCGACATGATGGGCGACCTGCCGGCCGACCTCTACGACTACGACTGGGACGGCTGCCACGACGAGCTCTTCGGGGTCTTCGGGCCGGACGACGGCGATCCGGAGCTGAGCACCGAGCAGCGCACCGAACTGCTGCTCGCGGCGACCCACCCGGAGGGCTGGTTCCTGGTGTACGAGAACGCCGAGGAGCGGGATCCGCAGCGCGGCTACCGGCGCTGACGGCGCGGGACGGGGCGGCCCGGCCGGGTGGGGCGGGGTGCGCGGCGGCCGGTTAGGCTGCGGGCATGTCCGATTTGTCCGACATTCCTGACGGGCCCGCCGCCGGCGCGGGCCTCGCCGACGCGGGTGCGGCCGCCGCGCTGGGTACCGCCGTCTCCGGCGCCCGCGCCTTCGGAGCCGCCGATGCCGCCACCGGAGCCGCCGCCGCTTCCGGGGCCCACGACGCCGCCGGTGCCGACGACCGCGTGCTGGAGCGGCTCACGCTGGGCCTGGAGGGCGTCGAGGCCGCCCAGCGCGGGCGGCGGGCGCAGGCCCGGGAGAGCTTCGAGCGGCTCTGGCACGAGCTCGGTGAACGCGGCGACGTCTTCCACCGCTGCGTGCTCGCCCACTACCTGGCCGATCTGCAGGACGATCCGCACGCCGAGCTGGAGTGGGACCGCCGGGCCCTGGCCGCCGCCGACTCGCTGACCGCCGAGCGCGCGCAGACCTACGCGGCCGCCCTCCAGGTCCGGGCGTTCTACCCGGCCCTGCACCTCAACCTGGCCTCCGACCACCTCAAGCTCGGCGAGCCCGAGCCGGCGCGCGAGCAGCTGGAGCGCGCCGTGCGGAGCCTCGACGCGCTGCCGCAGGACGCGTACAGCGCGGGTATCCGGACCGCCGTCGAGGAGTTGCGGCAGCGCCTGCGCTGACCGGCCCGCCGGCCCCCGGTGGGAGCCCCGGGCCCGGCGGTGCGTCCCGGCCGACCTGGCGTGATCACCGCCGCGTGCGGGCTGGCATGCTGGACGGGTGACTTCTCCGTTCGACGCCCCCGTCCCCGCCCCTGCTCCCGAGGACCGCGACGCCCGGCCGCAGTACGTGCTGCCGCTGGTCGTCCGGCTGGAGCGGGCCACCCCGCCCGGGCGGACCGACGCGCTGGAGACCTCGGCGCGGGCCGTGCTCACCCTGCTCTCCGACCCCCGGGTCACCGCGCCGGACGGTGAGTGGGCCGAGCGGGTCGAGGCCTGGGAGGACGCCCGGATCCGCAAGGTCGTCCGGCGCGCCCGGGGCGGCGAGTGGCGCCGGGCGGGCGAGCTGCCGGGCATCACGGTGGCCGGCCGGGAGGCGGAGGTGCGGGTGTTCCCGCCGGTCCCGCTCGACGGCTGGCCCAAGGAGCTCGCCAAGCTCCAGGTCTCCGGCACCGATCTGGAGGAGAGCGGTCCGGTCGCCGAGTCCGGGTCGGGCCTGCCGGTGCTCTGGCTCAACCCGGAGCTGGAGATGAGCGCCGGCAAGACGATGGCCCAGACCGGCCACGCCGCCCAGCTCGCCTGGTGGCGGCTGGACGACGCGCAGCGCAAGCAGTGGGCGGAGTCCGGCTTCGCGCTGGCGGTCCGGACGGCCACCCCGCAGGCCTGGGCGGAGCTGGTGGCGAGCGGTCTGCCGCTGGTCCAGGACGCGGGGTTCACCGAGATCGCCCCGGGGAGCTGCACGGTGGTCGCGGAGCACCCGGCGCTGCGGCGCGGCTGACCGGGGCCGGTGGGCGGGCCGGGCGACCGCCGCCGGTCACCCGGCGCGGACCGCGTACCGGCGCACCGAGCGCAGACCGGCGCAGGCCGCCGCGGCCGCCCAGAGGGCCATGATCAGCAGACCGGTCCAGTGGCCGTAGTGCACCGTCGGGTCCGCCTGGGTGCGCATCGCGTGGAAGCCGGCCCGGTCGGGCAGGAACTGCGCCGCCTCGCGCACCCCGGGGATCGCCGTCAGCACGGTGGTGCCGAGGAAGAGCATCGGGGTGAGCAGGCCGAGCGCGGCGCTGAGGTTGCGCAGGACGGCGGTCAGCCCGAGGCAGAGCACGATCAGCAGCGGGTGGTAGAGCACCCCGGCGAGGAAGCTGCGCCCGGTACCGGGAACGGTGAGGTCCACCCCCACGGTCGCGGCGGTGGCCAGGAACGAGCCGGCCGTGGAGACCAGCCCCAGCAGCAGCCCGAGCCCGGCGCCGAGGGCCAGCTTCGCGCCGTAGAGCCGCCCGCGCCGGGGGACGGCGGTGAGCGAGGCGGCGATCATGCGCGTGTTGAACTCCTGCCCGATCAGCAGGACGCCCACGCAGGCCACCGCGACATGGCCGAACTGCAGGCCGTAGTAGATCCCGATGGACGGGTCCTCGCCGGGGGTGTGGTCCACCTGCCCGTACGCGGCGTTGACGGCGGCGGTGATGCCGACGGTCAGCGCGAGGGCGACGAGCGGAGTGCTCCACTGCGAGCGGAGGGTGGTGAACTTGAGCCGCTCCGAGCGGAGCACGGCGGCGGTGGTCATCGCGGGGGTGTCCTTTCCGGCAGGTCCGGTCGTGGGGAGTGGCGGTCAGGCGTCGGCCCGGCGCAGCGCGCGCAGGCCGCCGTACGCGGCCGCGGCCGCCCAGAGGGCCATGATCAGCAGGCCGGCCCAGTGCCCGTAGACGACCTGCGGATCGTCGGCGTAGTGCAGCGCGTACTGGCCGGCCCGGTCGGGCAGGAACTGCACCACGCGGCGGACCCCCGGCACGCCGGCCAGCAGCGGGGAGAGCAGGAAGACCGTCGGCACCAGCAGGCCCATCGCGGCGGTGAGGTTGCGCAGTACGGCGGTCAGGCCGACGCAGGTCACCACCAGCAGCACCGGGTACAGCACTCCGACGGTGGCGCTGCGGAGCAGGGCGGGGCCGTCCCAGGCACCGGTGGCGTAGGCGGCGTAGCCCGCGAAGGAGCCGGCCGTCCCGAGCAGGCCGACGACGAGGGCCACCAGCGCGCCCAGGGTGAGCTTCCCGGCGTAGAACCGCCCGCGCCGGGGGACGGCGGTGAGCGAGACGCCGATCATGCGGGTGTTGAACTCCTGCCCGACCAGCAGGACGCCGAAGCAGGTCAGGGCGGCCTGGCCGAAGTTGAGACCGTAGTGGATCCCGATGCCGGGGTCGTCGATCAGGCTGGCGTCCTCGTCGCCGAGCGCCGCGGCGGTGGCGGTGCCGAGCCCGGCCGTCAGCAGGACCGCCAGGAGCGGCGTCAGCCAGAGCGAGCGCAGGGTGACGAGCTTGATCCACTCGGACCGCAGGACCTGCCCGAAGCCCGTCGGGGCGGACCCCGGGGCCGGCGCCCTGCCGGTGCGGACGGGGGAGCCGCTGCGGACGGGCGTGCCGGTGGCGCTCATGCCGCCACCGCCCGGTACTCGACACTGTCGGCGGTCATCCGCATGAAGGCCTCCTCCAGCGAGTCCTGTTGGACGGCGATCTCGTACAGCACCACGCCGTTGGCCGCCGCCAGTGCGGCGATCCGCTCCGGCTCGGCGCCGGTGACCTCCCAGGCGCCGCCGTCCACCGCCTCGGCGGCCAGGTCGGAGCCGGCCAGCAGGGCGGCCAGCTTCACCGGGTCCACCGCGCGGACCCGGACCCGGGTGCGGCCGTGGCGGTCGAGGAAGTCGGAGGTGGCGGCGTCCGCCAGCAGCCGGCCCCGGCCGATCACCACCAGGTGGTCGGCGGTGAGCGCCATCTCGGTCATCAGGTGCGAGGAGACCAGCACCGACCGTCCCTCGGCGGCGAGTTCGCGCAGCAGGGTGCGGATCCACCGGATGCCCTCCGGGTCGAGGCCGTTGACCGGCTCGTCGAGCATCAGCACCGGCGGATCGCCGAGGAGCGCGGCGGCCACGCCGAGGCGCTGGCGCATGCCGAGCGAGAAGCCGCGGATCCGGCGGCCGGCCGCGTCGGCGAGACCGACCTGGCCGAGCACCTCGGCCACCCGGCGCTCCGGCAGGCCGCCCGCGGCGGCCAGCCAGCGCAGGTGGCCGCGGGCGGTGCGGCCGCCGTGCAGGGCGTGGGCGTCCAGCAGCGCGCCGACCTGCCGCAGCGGGTCGGCCAGTTCGGCGTAGGGGCGGCCGCCGACCAGCGCGCGGCCGGCGGTCGGCCGGTCCAGGCCGAGGACCAGTCGCATGGTGGTGGTCTTGCCCGCGCCGTTCGGCCCGAGGAAGCCCGTCACCACACCGGGCCGGACCTCGAAGTCGAGGTCGTCGACCACGCGTGTGCCGTCGTACTCCTTGGTGAGGCCCTGAACCTGGATCACGGCTGCCCTCCCTCTCTGTCGATGGCCCTATTCGACCGGAGCGGAGGCTGCGGCGGATCCCGCCGGGGAGGGGACCGGCCTCCCTCCCGGGAGGGAGGCCGTCCGTGCCCCTGGCCTGGCAGGATGGCCGGATGCCCAGGATCCTCGCGCCGCTGCTGAGCGCCGCCACCTACGCGCGGTGGCTCCATCTGCTGATCGGTCTGATCTTCGCCGGCGTCGTCCTGCTGGTCTTCCCGGGGACGGAGGGGCGCAGCCTCGGCGGGCTGCTCGCGCTGGCCGTCCCGCTGGATGTCGCGCTGCTCGTGGCGGCCGCCCTGGTACCCGCGATGCGCCGGGCGGAGGGTGTCCAGGCCCGGTTGCTGCTGATGCCCGCGCGAGAGCAGGACATCGCGGCCGAGCCGGCCCGCGGCTTCGCCGACCGGCGCCGTACGGCGGCCTGGCTGATCGGGCGGGTGGCCCTCGGGACGGCCGTCGGCTTCCCGTCCGTCCTGGTGCCGGCCGCCGCCGTCGGGCTGCTCGTCCGGCCGGAGCCGGACCTCTTCGGCCTCCGGCTCCCGGCGCGCGAGGGGTTCACCTGGTACCCGCTGCTGGCACCGGTGCTGATGTTCGCCCTCGGCTGGCTGGTGGTCTGGGCGGGCCGTCTCCAACTCCTTATGGCGGTGCGGTTGCTGGGGCCGTCCCCGGCCGAGCGGCTGGCCGCCGCCGAGCTGCGGGCCGAACGCCTGCTGGAGCGCAACCGGCTGGCCCGGGAGCTGCACGACTCCATCGGCCACGCGCTGACGGTGACGGTCATCCAGGCGGGCGCGGCGCGGGAGGTGGGCGACCCGGCGTTCGTCGCCAAGGCGCTCGAAGTCATCGAGGAGACCGGCCGGCAGGCGATGGAGGACCTGGAACGCACGCTCGTCCTGCTCCGCGAGACCCGCGACACCGCCGGTACGGGCGGGGCCTTCGAGGGCGCGGACGGCGCCGACGGCCCGGCCACCGAGCGGCCCGGCATCGGGCAGCTGCCCGCCCTCTTCGACACCGCGCGTGCGGCCGGCAGCCCGGTCGAGGCGTGGATCGGCGTACCGGCGGCGAAACTGCCCGGGGTGCTCTCCCGGGAGGGTTACCGGATCGTCCAGGAGGGTGTCACCAACGCCCTCAAGTACGCGCCGGGTGAGCCGATCACCGTCCGGATCACGTTGCGGGAGGGGCAGTTGGAGCTGCGCTGCACCAACGCGCTGGCGTCGTCCGCCGTCCGCGCGACACCACACCGGGGCGGCAAGGGACTTCGCGGCATCCGCGAACGGGCCACCCTGCTCGGCGGCGAGGCCGCGGCGGGGCCGGAGGCCGGGCAGTGGGTGCTGGCCGTGCGGATGCCCCTACGCTTGGGCGCGTGATGATCGACATTCTGCTGGCCGACGACGAGGAGCTGGTCCGGGCCGGGCTGCGGGCCGTCCTGGAGGCGCAGGGCGACCTGCGGGTGGTCGGCGAGGCCGCCGACGGCGCCGAGGCGGTCGCGATGGCGCGCGAACTGCGCCCGCACGTGGTGCTGATGGACGTCCGGATGCCCCGGCTGGACGGTCTCGCGGCGACCCGCGCGCTCGTCGGGGCCGTGCCGCCCGGCGGGCCGGACGGCTCCGGCGGGCAGCCGCCGAAGATCCTGGTCGTCACCACCTTCGAGAACGACGACTACGTCTACCAGGCCCTGCGCGCCGGGGCCGACGGCTTCCTGCTGAAGCGCTCCCGCCCGGCGGAGATCGCCCACGCTGTCCGGCTGGTCGCGGCGGGTGAGTCGCTGCTCTTCCCGACCGCGATCCGCCGTCTGGCCGCCGGCCAGGGCAACCGGGCGGCCCGGGACACGATGGCCCGCGCCGCGCTGACCGAGCGCGAGGCCGAGGTGCTGCGCCTGGTGGCCCGGGGGCTGACCAACGGTGAGATCGCCGAGCAGCTCTTCCTCGGCGTGCAGACGGTGAAGACGCACGTCAGCAGCGTGCTGGCGAAGCTCGGGGCACGGGACCGCACCCAGGCGGTGATCGCCGCGTACGAGTCCGGGTTCGTGGAGCCCTCGGAGTAGCCGGGCTCCGGCCGGCGGCTCCGGGCGGCGGCCCGCTCAGGCCGGGTAGGCGTGGGTCTGGACGGCCTTGACCGAGGCCCAGACGGACGTGCCGGTCGCCAGGTCGAGTTCGGCCGCGGCGGCGGGGGTGAGGTCGGCCGCCATCGGGAGGGCGCCGGCCAGGTCGGCGCGGACCTGGTCGCCGTGCAGGTCCAGCCCCGCGATCTCCAGCTTCCAGACGTTGCGTGCACTGCCGTGCGGCCGCTCCCGGTGCAGCGTCACGGCGGCCGGCGGGAAGGCCACGAAGGCCGGGCCGGTCAGCTCCTCGGAGGTGGCCAGCTCGGTGCCGTCGGCCAGCGTGACCCGGCGGCCGTCCGCGAGGCCCTGGTACAGGTTGAGACCGACCAGGCGGGCGATGTAGTCGGTGCGCGGCCGCCGGGCGATCTCGGCGGGGCTCCCGGACTGCACCTCGCGGCCGTCCTCGATCACCACCAGCCGGTCGGCCAGCACCATGGCGTCCAGCGGATCGTGCGTCACCAGCACCGCCACCGCCTCGAACTCGGCCAGGTGGCGCCGAAGTTGTGAGCGGACGTCGAGCCGGGTGCGGGCGTCCAGGGCGGCCAGTGGCTCGTCGAGCAACAGCAGCCGGGGCCGGACGGCCAGCGCCCGGGCGAGCGCGACCCGCTGGGCCTGGCCGCCGGAGAGCCGGCCGGGGCGGGTGCCCGCGTGCTCGGCCAGGCCCAGCCGCTCCAGCCAGCCGACCGCCTCGGCCCGGGCCGCGCGCTTGGGCCGGCCCTGGCAGCGCGGGCCGAACGCCACGTTGTCGAGTGCGCTGAGGTGCGGGAAGAGCAGGTAGTCCTGGAACACCACGCCGACCGGCCGTTCCTCGGCGGGGGTGTGCAGCCGCTCGGCCGGGTCCTCCAGCACCCGGCCGTCCAGCCGCAGATGGCCCGCGGTGAGCGGGAGCAGCCCGGCGAGGGCCCGCAGTGCGGTGGACTTGCCGGCGCCGTTCGGCCCGAGCAGGGCGACCACCTCGCCGGGGGCGGCGGTGAGCGCGAGGTCGAGGCTGAAGGCGGCGCGGTCCACCCGCAGCCGGGCGTCGAGGGCGTGCTTCGCGGCGGTCATCGTGGCAGTGTCCCGGGGGAGGTGCGGGGCGGCGGGGCGCCCACGGTGGCGGGCAGGGCGCGGGTGGGCAGGGAGTGGGCGGAGGGCTCGGCGCGGCCGCCGGCCGGGGTGCCGGTCACGGGGTGGACAGCCAGCGGTCGCGCAGGCCCGCCAGGACGGCGATGGAGACCACCAGCAGGACGAGCGAGAGCGCGATCGCCGCCTCCGGATCCGACTCCATGGCCAGGTAGACGGCGAGCGGCATGGTCTGCGTCCGGCCCGGGAAGTTGCCGGCGAAGGTGATCGTCGCGCCGAACTCGCCGAGCGCCCGGGCCCAGGCCAGCACCGCGCCGGCCCCGATGCCGGGGGCGATCAGTGGCAGGGTGACCCGGCGGAAGGCGGTCAGCCGGGAGGCACCCAGGGTGGCGGCCGCCTCCTCGTAGCGCGGGTCGGCGGCCCGCAGCGCGCCCTCGACGCTGATCACCAGGAAGGGCATCGCGACGAACGCCTCGGCGATCACCACACCGGTGGTGGTGAACGGCAGGGTGATCCCGAAGGCGGAGTCCAGCCAGGAGCCGACGATGCCGCGCCGCCCGAGCACCAGCAGCAGCGCCACCCCGCCGACCACCGGCGGCAGCACCAGCGGCAGCGTGACCAGCGCCCGGACCAGCCGGCGGGCGGGCAGTTCGGTCCGCGCCAGCACCCAGGCCAGTGGCACCCCGAGGACCAGCGACACCCCGGTGGCCGCCGTCGCGCAGAACAGCGAGAGCCGCAGCGCGTCCCACACCTCGGTACTGGTGAGCTGTTCCGGCAGCGTGCTCCAGGGGGCCCGGACCAGCAGGCCGACCAGCGGCAGGGTCAGGAACGCCAGCCCGAGCAGGGCCGGGAGCAGCAGCGCGACCGGGACGCGCCGCCCGCGCCGCCGCCGGTGCGCCGTGCCCGCTCGCGGGGGCTCGGCGCCGGAGGCGGCGCGGACGCCGGAGCCGGCGGTGGTGCGGCGGCTCATGGTGCCTGGAAGCCCGCCGCGGTGAGCACCTGCTGGGCCTCGGGCGACTGGATGTAGGCGACGAAGGCGGCGGCGCCGTCCTTGTTCGGCGCCTTGGCGAGGGCGGCGATCGGGTAGTCGTTCACGGCCCTGGCGGCCTCGGGGAAGTCCACGCCGTCGATCTTCGCAGCATCGGCCTTCACATCGGTCCGGTAGACCAGCGAGGCGTCGACCTCGCCCAGCTCGACCTTGGTGAGCGCGCCCTTGACGTCCTGCTCCAGGGTGACCGGGGTCAGGTTGACGTCGGCGGCCTTGAGCGCGGTCAGGGCGGCGGCGCCGCAGGGCACCTCCTTCGCGCAGAGGGCGACCTTGACCCCGGGGGCGGTGAGGTCGTTCAACCCGGCGACGTGCTTGGGGTTGCCCTTCGGCACGGCGATGGTGAGCGTGTTCCTGACGAAGGTCTTCGGCTCACCGGTGGCGCCGCCCGCGTCGGTGACCGTCTTCATGGTCGCAGGGCTGGCGGCGGCGAACACGTCCGCCGGGGCACCGGAGTTGATGCTGGTGGCGAGGCTGGAGCTGCCGCCGAAGTTGAAGGTGACCTTGGCGCCCGGGTTGGCCGCCTCGAACGTCTTGCCGAGGTCGGTGAAGGTCTCCTTCAGCGAGGCGGCGGCGAAGACGGTGATCGGGCCGGACACCCTGGCGGCGCCGGTCGACGCCGGGGTGTCCGCCCCGGCGGTCGGGGCCGCGGTGGACGAGCCGCCGGAGGCCTTGTCGCCGCCGTCGCTGCCGCAGGCGGTGACCCCGAGGCTGAGGGCGAGGGCCGCTGCGGCGGCGACGGCGAGTCTGCGGGAGTGCACGGCACGGATGCTCATCGGTATTCCCCTCCTGGGCGCGCCGGAAGGGGCGCGGGGACGCTGCCGCAGGTGCGGCCACTACGCCGATCATAGTGCCGCAAATGCGAGCGGAAAGTGCCTGTCTCATTGCACAGGCAGGTGCCGCCGGGATTCGTGCCCCGGCTGTGGGAAGGCTCAAACCGGGCGGTCGGCCGGCCCCTCGGCGAGGGGGCCGACGCCGCTGCGCGCCCCTGCCGAGCCCGCGGCACCTCCGCGGCGGGCGGGCGTCGAGCGGGGGATCCCCGCGCCGGCCGGGAAAACCCGTCGCGCGCGAGCAGGGCGAGGGGCGAGAGTGCTCACCGGGCGTGAGCGCGCCCGGTCAACCCGGCCGGGCAGCGGCCCGCCCGTGCGCACCCGCGCCCGTACGCACCCGCGCCCGTACGCACCGCCGGCCGACCGGCCGGGCCAAGGGGAGGAGCCCACCCGTGTCCACACTGCGTGTCACCGCCGAACGGCTGACCGTCCTGGCGCACCCGAACGCCGACGCCCTGGAGCTGGCACAGGTCGGGCTCTACCGGGCGGTGGTGGCCAAGGGCGCGTACCGGACCGGCGACTACGCCGTCTACATCCCCGAGCAGGCCGTGCTGCCCGCGCCGCTGATCGAGGAGCTGGGCCTGACCGGGCGGCTGGCCGGGAGCGGCGCCGACCGGGTGAAGGCCGTCCGGCTGCGCGGCGAACTGTCGCAGGGCATCGTCTGCCGGCCCGGCGCGCTGGCCGGCACCGATCTGGCGGCCGCCGCCGAGCGCGGCGAGGACTTCGCCGAACGGCTGGGCGTGGTGAAGTGGCGGCCGCCGATCCCCACGGCGATGAACGGCGAGGTGGTCCGCGCGCCGGACCTGCTGCCGTGGGTGGACATCGAGAACCTCAAGCGCTTCCCCGGGATCTTCGAGCCCGGCGAGCCGGTCGTACTGACCGAGAAGCTGCACGGCAGTTGCTGCCTCGTCACCTACCACGCCGCCGGGGGAGAGGTGCAGGTGGCCTCGAAGGGCATCGGCGCCCAGGGGCTGGCGCTGGCCGAGGACGGGCGGAACCTCTACTGGCGGGCCGTCCGGGCGCACGGCATACCGGCGGTGGCCGCCCGGCTGGCGGAGCGGCTCGGCGCCGAGCGGGTGGGCATCTTCGGCGAGGTGTTCGGCGCCGGTGTGCAGGACCTCACGTACGGCGAGTCCGGCCGCACCGAGCTGCCCGGCTACGCGGCGTTCGACGTCTCGGCGGTGGTGGACGGGCAGCTGCGCTGGCTGTCGGCGGCCGAACTGCTCGGCGGTGAGCTGCCGGTGGTGCCCGAGCTGTGGCGCGGCCCGTTCGACCCGGACACCGTGCTGGCGCTGGCCCAGGGGCGCGAGACGGTCTCCGGGCGCGAACTGCACGTGCGCGAGGGCGTGGTGGTCCGTCCGGTGGCCGAGCGGTACAGCCCGGTGGTGGGCGGCCGGGCGATCGCCAAGGTGGTCGGCGACGCCTATCTGACCCGCAAGGGCGGCACCGAGTACGAGTAGGAGGGCTCGCCGGCCGACCGCCGGGCGGGGCGGCGCAGGACCGGTTCATTCGAGCACAGCCTCCCCAGGGTGCGGGCAGCTTTCCGTATCTTCGGGTGACTTCTTTCGGGGTCTCGATAGCGTCCCACGCACCCCGGACCGGAAGCGCACGTGTGGACGGCATATGACGGGTGATCGGCCCCTCCGGACCGGTCACCCGCCCGCCGGCCGTGCGGAGTCCGCCCGGTCCAGGGAGCCCGGGGCGCGGCGGGGACCGCCCCGGGCCCCGACCGCTCGACCGGAGGTCCCATGGGCACGACGAGCCACCTCGGCTCCGGCTGGGTGACGCCCGCGCTGTCGTGCGTGGTGGCCTGCGCCGTCGCGGCGCTCGGCCTGCGCCGCACCCTGCGCGGTCTCGCGGCGACCGGCGCCGCCCGGCGGAACCGGCTGCTCACCGCGGCGGCGGCGATCGGCTCCGGCATCTGGACGATGGACGTCGTGGCGATGTCCGGCTTCACCCCCGACGGCGCCGAAGCGTGCCACGGCGTTCCGGCGGCGGTGCTCGGCCTGCCGGTGGCCGTCCTGGTCACCGGTCCGGGGGTGTGCGCCGTCCGGTACGGGCGCCGCCGCGGCCCCGCGCTCCTGGCCGGCGGCGTGATCACCGGCCTCGGGATCGCCGTGGTGCACTACCTCGACCTGGCGGCCCTGCGGACCCGCGGCGGCCTGCGCTTCGACCCGGGCACGGTGGCGCTCTCGGTGCTGGTCGCGGTCGGGGCGGCCACCGGCTCGCTCTGGGCCGTCGTCACCCTCCGCAGCGCGGCGGCCGAGACGGCCGCCTCCCTGGTGATGGGGCTCGCCGTCAGCTGTCTGCACTGCGCACGGACGGCCGCCGTGCCCGCCCGGGCCGGGCTCGACGGGACCGGCCCGATGGAGTTCGTCCTTCCGCTCGCCGTCGGGACCGGGTCCGTCCTCTTCCTCGCCGCCGCCTTCGCCGCGCTCTCGCCGCCGGCCCCGGACCGCGCCGCCCACCGGGAGGCGGGCGAGCTGACCATCGAGGAGTTCCCGGCGGCGCCCGCGCGCCCCGGGCCGGGCCGGCACGACCGCGCGGCCTGACGCCGTCCCGGCCGCCGGCCCGCCGGGCGCGACGGGCCGTCCGGAACGGTTCGGGGGCGCCACCCGCGGACGGGTGGCGCCCCCGCGCCGGTGCGCGGAACGGGTCAGCCGCGGGTCTGGAACGCGATCCTGGTCCAGCTGGAGCCCGGGCAGTTGCCCCAGACCGCCCACGGCTGCGTTCGGGCGCCGATCCAGAGCCCGGTGGTGGAAGTGCCGTTGGCGCAGTAGGTGATGGTGCGCAGCTCGCCCGAGTAGATCCGGCAGTTGCCCTCCCAGCGCCAGCCGTAGTCGGCGGTGATGGTGCAGCGGTAGGAGGCGGTGACGGCCTCGGCGGACGCGCCCGGACCGGCGGAGATGGACTGGTCGCCGGCGGCCGGCGCGGCGGCGGTCGGCAGGGTGGTGGCGCCGACCGCGCCGAGGGCGGCCGCGGCCACCATCCCGAACTTGGCGATGTTCCTGGCGATACAACCTGACATGGGTGCTCTCTCCTCGCTCGTGGTGCCTGCCCCGGCCGGGCGTCGGGAGCCGGAAGTCCCCGGCTGCGCCCGGACGATGACGCATTGCACACGAATGACTGCGGAGCGTGAGACGACAATCTATGATGTGACCTGTGTCACAGGCTGGTTGTCGGCCGGGCCGTCAACCGTGCCTCCGGGGTGCCGATGTCCGAGGGGGCGGCATGGAGTCCAGTGGTGGGTGCCGGGGCGGGCGGGAGCCGGATCCCGGACCCGCCTCGGACACGGCCGAGTTCAACCGGGTGTTCATGGATCTGCTGCCCCGGCTCCACCGCGCGGCCGTCGGGCTCACCGGCAGCCGGGCCGCCGCCGACGACGTCGTCCACGACGCGTATCTGCGGATCGCCCGCGGCCCCGACCGGTTCCTCGGCCATCCGCAGCCCTACGCCTACGCGTTCACCACGATGGCGAACCTCGTCCGGGACCAGTGGCGGCGCGAACGCCGCCGGGTGCCGCCGCCCGAGTGGGCGGCCGACGAGCAGGCCTGCGCCGATCCGCTCGGCGGCGGGCTGGGGGAGCTGCTGGCGCGCTGGGAGGTGCTCCGGCTGCTGGGCCGGCTGACCGCCAAGCAGGCCCGGGTGGTGCAGCTGGTCGACCTCGACGGGTACAGCGTCGACGAGGCCGCCGCGCTGCTCGGCCTGCACCGCTCCACGTTGGCGGTCACCCGGCGCCGGGCGCTGGCCCGGCTCCGGGCGGTCCTCGAAGGCGAACGCGAGCACGGACGCGGTGACGAGGGAGGCCGGGGGCGCGAGGGGCAGCGTGCCGGCGGGCTCCCCGGCCGCAACCAGGTCGAACGCACGGGCGGCCGCGACCGCGACTGCGACCGTGCCCGCCGCTGCGACCCGGCCCGGGGCCGGGTCGGCCCCGAGGCGCGGCCGTGCGCCCAGCGGTGGCGGCGGGGAGGGGCCGCCGACGCACCGAACTGACGGCAAGTCAGCTGATGCGGGGCCTCGGCCCGTACGCTGCCCATCGTGATCGCGTACGAGGAACACCGGCTTCGCACCCTGGCCGAGGACGGCCGCTGGTCCGAGCTGCTCGGCCACTACCGGCGCGCCCGGGCCCTCGCGGCGGCGCGCGACGGCGAGCAGCGGGCGGCGGCGGAGACCGCGTCGCTCGGCCACCTGATCGCCTACGCCGCGCCGCCCGAGCTGGCCGTCCGCCTGTTCGACCGCGACGGCGGCCCGGGCAGCGCCGCCGGAACGGCGGACCACGACGCCGGTCCGCTGTGGGAGGTGCTGGCGACCCGGCACTCCTGGCTGCGGCTGGCCCCGCTGCTCGGTCCGGCCCCGGTGCGCCGGCTGGTCGCGCACACCCGGGTGCTGATCGGCGAGGACCTCTCGTACGGGGCCGAGCCCGATCCGGAGGGCGTCCCGCTGCAACTGGAGCCCTGGGAGACGGCCGGCTGGGGCGAGGGCGTGCGGGTCCGGGACTACCTGCCGGCCGGCGGTTCGCGCAGCGCCCTGCTGACGCTGCCCGCCACCCGGGAGGGGCTCGGCCCCGTCCTGCTGCCCGAGCCCGGTACCCGGCTGCGCGGGCAGCGGGCCACCCGGGGGCTGGCCGCGCTGGCGGACTGGGTGGAGGTGGTCTGCGCCCGCGGGCCGGCCCCGCAGGCCGCCACCCTGGTGGCGCCGGGGCGGCGGGTCACCGGGGGGTACCTGCCGTTCGCGCTGGCCTACCCGGTGCTGCTGCTGGCCGGTGTGGTGGACCGGGCGCACGGCTCGGCACAGGGCCGGCTGGCGCTGTGGCGGGCGCTCGGCGCGATGGCCGGCGCGGGCGGCCCGAACCGCGCCGAGGTGAACGCCCTGGTGGCCCGGATGCGCTGCTTCACCTGGTGCGAACCGGAGGACGGGCTGCGCCATCTGCACATCGCGGTGGAGGATCCGGCGAGCGGTCTGAGCTGGGCGGTCAGCGGATCCGACGATTTCTGACCTCGCCGGGCGGCGTTCACCCGGTCGCCGGGCGGCGACCGGGTGCGGACGGGCGGATCCCCGGCCCGGCGCCGCTCGGGGGGTTGGGCGGGGCGCCGGGCCGGGGGGCTCGGTGGCGGTGGCTCAGGCCGCCGGGGCGGCGCTCTGCGCGGGGACCGGGTCCGGCCGCACCTCGGGGGTGCCGGGCGCGTCGGGCGCGCCGTGGGTGTCCACCAGCGTCCGCTCGTCGAACGGGATCGTGCCCGCCAGCACCTGCCGGGCCCGCTCGCGGTCGAACTCGCCCGTCCAGTGCCCGATCAGCACGGTGGCCACGGCGTTGCCCGCGAAGTTGGTCAGTGCCCGGGCCTCGGACATGAAGCGGTCGATGCCGACGATCAGGCCGACCCCGTCCACCAGCGCCGGCTTGTGCGACTGCAGTCCGCCCGCGAGGGTGGCCAGCCCGGCGCCGGTGACCCCGGCCGCGCCCTTGCTGGCGATCACCATGAAGATCAGCAGCGACAGCTGCTCGCCGATCGACATCGGCTTGTCCATCGCCTCGGAGATGAAGATCGAGGCCATCGTGAGGTAGATCGCGGTGCCGTCCAGGTTGAAGCTGTAGCCGGTCGGCACGGTGATGCCGACGACCGGTCGGCTGACGCCCAGGTGCTCCATCTTGGCGATCAGGCGGGGCAGCGCGCTCTCCGAGGACGAGGTGGAGAGGATCAGCAGGAACTCGCGGCCGAGGTAGCGCAGCAGGGTGAACACGTTCACCCCGGCGACCAGCCGCAGCAGCGTGCCGAGCACCACGACGACGAAGAGCCCGCAGGTGAGGTAGAAGCCGATCATGATCACGGCGAGGCTCTTCAGGGCGGCCGTGCCGGTCGCGCCGACCACCGCCGCCATCGCCCCGAAGGCGCCGACCGGCGCCACCCACATGATCATCGACATGACCCGGAACACCAGCCGCTGCACGTGCTCGATCCCGCGCAGCACCGGCGCCCCGGCGGTGCCCATCGCCTGGAGGGCGAAGCCGGCCAGCAGGGCGACCACCAGGGTCTGCAGCACCTTGCCCTCGGTGAGGGCCGAGAACATGGTGGTCGGGATCATCCCGAGCAGGAAGTCGGCGGTGGACTGGGCGCCCCCGGCGGCCGCCTGGGCGTGTCCGGACTTGGCCAGCGCGGCGGTCAGGTGCAGCCCGCCGCCGGGCTCCAGCAGGTTGCCGACCAGCAGGCCGATGGCCAGGGCCACGGTCGACATGGCGAGGAAGTAGCCGAGGGCCAGTCCGCCGACCTTGCCGACCTTCGCCGCCTTGGTCACCGAGCCGATGCCCAGCACGATGGTGCAGAAGATCACCGGGCTGATCATCATCTTGATCAGATTGACGAAGCCGGTGCCGATCGGCTTCAGCTCCACCGCGAACGACGGCGCGGCCAAGCCGACCACCACGCCCGCGACCACCGCCACGATCACCGCGAGGTAGAGGTAGTGGGTGCGGTCCCGGCGTCTGCCTCCCGCCTGTGGCCCTGCTCCAGTGATCGACATCCGCGGCTCCTTCGCCTGCAGTCCTGGCGGCCCCGGGTGGTGGGCCGCTCCGACTATGGGCCGCGCCGTGACGGAGGTCACGTTTGCGTTCATAGAGTTCACACCCCGCCCGGGCCCGCGGCGGACCGGGCGGGGCCCGCGGGGGCCGGGCCGGGTTCCGGCGGTGGTGCACACTGTCAGGCATGTCCGCGCGCACCCTCCCCTCGCCGCGCCGGCCGGTGCGCAGCCTGGCCGGACAGCTCTTCGTCGTCCAGGTGGTGATCGTCGCCGCCGTGGTGGCCGGTGGCGCCGTGCTGGCCTACCTGTTCACCGCCGACCGCACGGAGGACGCCGCCCGCCGCCAGGTCACCGCCGTCGCCCGCTCGGTGGCCGACGCCCCGTCGGTGCGGGCGGCCGTCGCCGGGCCGGACCCGACCGCCGTCCTGCAGCCCTACGCCGAGCAGGTGCGGGTGGACACCGGGGTCTCCTTCATCACCGTGATGGACACCACCGGGGTGCGCTGGACGCACCCGCTGCCCGAGCAGATCGGCAAGGCCTTCCTCGGGCACATCGACTGGGCGCTCGCCGGGGAGACCCGCAGCGAGACGTACACCGGCACGCTCGGGCCGTCGGTGCGGGTGGTCACCCCGGTCCTGGACGCGGACCACCGGGTGGTCGCGCTGGTCAGCGCCGGCATCACGGTGCAGTCCATCTCCGCGCAGCTGCGCGGGCCGCTGCTCGCGCTGGTCGGCGTCGCGGTGGCCGCGCTCGCCCTCGGCGGTCTCGGCACCTACCTCGCCAACTCCCGGCTGCGGCGACACACCCACGGCATGGGGCCGGCCGAGCTCAGCCACCTCTACGAGTACCACCAGGCGACCCTGCACTCGGTGCGGGAGGGGCTGGTGCTGCTCGACCGCAAGCACCGGGTGGTGCTCTGCAACGACGCGGCCCGCGAACTCCTGTCGCTGGCGGGGGAGGTGGAGCGGCGGCCGATCGACGGGCTGGGGCTGCCGGCGGCCCTGGTGGCCGCCGTGCTCGGGCAGGAGCCGGTCCGGGACGAGGTCCATCTCACCGCCGAGCGGGTGCTGGTGCTCAACACCTCCACCATCGGTACCGGCCTCGGCCGGGTCGTCACCCTCCGCGACCACACCGAACTGCAGTCGCTCACCGGCGAGCTGGACTCCGTGAAGAGCTTCACCGAGGCGCTGGGCGCGCAGGCGCACGAGGCCGCCAACCGGCTGCACGCCGTCGTCTCACTGATCGAACTCGGCCGCCACGAACAGGCGGTGGAGTTCGCCACCGCCGAACTCGAACTCGCCCAGCAGCTCACCGACCGCGTCGTCGCGGCCGTCGGCGAGCCGGTCCTGGCCGCCCTGCTGCTCGGCAAGGCGGCCCAGGCGGCCGAGCGGGGCGTGGAGTTGACGCTCACCGAGGACAGCCGGATCGACGACGGTGTGCTGCCGCCCGGGCTCGCCGCCCGCGACCTGATCACCGTCCTCGGCAACCTGCTCGACAACGCGGTGGACGCCGCGATCGCCGGCGCCGCCGGGCACCCGGACCAGCCCGAGGTCACCGTCACCGCCCGGGTCGACGGCGACCACCTGCTGCTGCGGGTCGCCGACACCGGCGCCGGGATCGACCCGGGCGCGGTGGACGACGTGTTCCGGCGCGGCTGGAGCACCAAGCAGGACGGCCACGGGCACGGCCTCGGGCTCGCCCTGGTCGCCCAGACCGCCCGGCGCAACGGCGGCACGGTCGAGGTCGGCCGGGACCGCGGCGCGGTGCTCACCGTCCGGCTGCCGCTCGCCCGCCGGCCCCGGCAGCCCGAGACGGCGGCGTCATGAACAGCCCATCGGTCCGGCCCGAGATCTCCGTCCTGGTGGTCGAGGACGACCCGGTGGCCGCCGCCGCCCACACCCTGTACGTCGGGCGCGAGCCCGGCTTCCGCGCCGCCGGGACGGTGCACAGCTGCGCCGACGCGCTGCGCTTCCTGGACCGCGCCCGGGCGGCCGGCCGGCCCGTCGACCTCACCCTGCTCGACCTCTACCTGCCGGACGGCCACGGCCTCCAGCTCTGCGGCACGCTGCGCGCGGCCGGCCACACCACCGACGTCATCGCCGTCACCTCGGCCCGCGACCTCGCGATGGTCCGCCAGGCCGTCTCGGCGGGCGTGGTCCAGTACCTGCTGAAGCCGTTCGGCGCGGCCGCCCTGCACGACCGGCTGGAGCGCTACGCCCGCTACCGCGACACCCTGGGCCGCACCGGCGAGGCCACCGGCCAGGACGAGGTCGACCAGGCGCTCGCTCTACTGCGCACCCCCGAACGCACCGCCCTCCCCAAGGGGTTGAGCGCCCCCACACTGGACACCGTCGCCACCGTGCTGCGGGAGGCCCGCACCGGGATCTCCGCGGCAGCCGCCGGAACCGCCGCCGGCGTCTCCCGGATCACCGCCCGCCGCTACCTGGAACACCTCGTCGACACCGGCCTGGCGGCCCGCGAACCGCAGTACGGCAACGTCGGCCGCCCGGAGCTCTGCTACCGCTGGACGGGCGGCGGCGAGCGGAAGGGCGTCACACCGGGGCGAGCGTGATCCGCCCGTCGCCCTCGCCCGCCGGGGGCCGGACCCCGGCGGCGGCACCTAGCCGGCGGTCCTGACCGCTCGGGCGAGGTACTGGTCGTCGGTGTCGGTGTACCTGTCCAGGTGCCAGCCGGTGGCGGTCAGGAGGGGGCGGAGGTTGGGTTCGGCGCGGAGGTCGTCGGGGGTGAGCGCGCGGCCGTGGCGGGCGGCCAGGGCGGCGCGGCCGACGGGGTGGAAGAGGGCCAGCACGGCGCCGGGGCGGGTGACGCGGGCGAGTTCGCGCAGGGCGCGGTCCGGATCGTCGAGGTGGGAGATCAGCCCGGCGGCGAAGACGGCGTCGAGGGCGGCGTCCGGGAGCGGGAGGCGGGCGCAGTCGGCGAGCAGCAGGGCCGCGGTGCCGGGGTGGTGGGTGCCGGCCTCGCGCAGCATCTCGGGGGTGACGTCGACGCCGAGCACCAGGCCGTCGGGGCCGACCGCCGCCCGCAGCGGGGGGAGGGCGCGGCCGGTGCCGCAGCCGGCGTCCAGGACGCGACCGCGCGGGCGCAGGCCGAGGGTGGCGACGGCGGCGTCGTACCGCGGGCCGTCGTCGGGGAACCTGGCGTCCCAGTCGGCCGCGCGGGAGGCGAAGAACGCGCGGGTGCGGGCCAGTTCGGCGGAGTGCTCGGCGTCGCGCCCGGCCGGGTCGGGGGCGCCGGGGGCGGGGGAGGGTGAGGGCGGCATGGGGGCGAGAGTAGCGCGCGGGCCGTAACCGGTGGGCGGTTCACTCGTTGAGGAGTCGGGCTCCGCGTCACCCGCGCGGGTGGTTCTCGCCTCCCGGAGCCCGTCCGGCCAGGTCAGGGAAGTAAAGTTAGGCTTACCTAACTTCTTGGAGTCCGCCTTGACGCTCGCCGCCGTCCCCGCCACCGGGCCCGCTGCCGTCCCCGCCCAGGCCCCGGGCGACGCCATCCTGCGCCGCCAGCGCGTTCGCGAGTCCGCCGCCCGCACCTACGCCCGCTCGTTCCCGATCGTCCCGGTGCGCGCCCACGGCATGACGGTCGAGGGCGCCGACGGCCGCCGCTACCTGGACTGCCTCTCCGGGGCGGGCACGCTCGCCCTCGGTCACAACCACCCGGTGGTGCTGGAGGCGATCCGCCGCACCCTGGACAGCGGCGCGCCCCTGCACCTGCTCGACCTCGCCACCGCCGAGAAGGACGACTTCACCACCGCCCTGTTCGAGAGCCTGCCGCCGGAGTTCGCCCGACAGGCCCGGGTGCACTTCTGCGGGCCCGCGGGGACGGACGCCGTCGAGGCGGCGCTCAAGCTGATGCAGACCGCCACCGGCCGCTCCGGCGCCCTCGCCTTCACCGGCGCCTACCACGGCATGACGGCCGGGGCCCTGGCGCTGACCGGCAACGTCGCCGTCAAGGAGCCCCTGCCGGGCGGCGGCGAGGTGGTCCGGCTGCCCTACCCGTACGGCTACCGCTGCCCGTTCGGCGTCGGCGGCGAGGCCGGCACCGAGCTCGCCGCGACCTACGCCGAGCGGCTGCTGGACGACCCCTCGGGCGGGGTGGTCCGGCCCGCCGCGATGATCCTGGAGGCGGTCCAGGGCGAGGGCGGCGTCGTCCCCGCCCCCGACGGCTGGCTGCGCGCGATGCGCCGGATCACCGCCGAGCGCGGCATCCCGCTGATCGTCGACGAGGTGCAGACCGGGGTCGGCCGCACCGGTGCGATGTGGGCGGTCGAGCACAGCGGGATCGTCCCGGACGCCATGGTGCTCTCCAAGGCGATCGGCGGCAGCCTGCCGCTCGCCGTCGTCGTCTACCGCGAGGAGTACGACCGCTGGCGGCCGGGCGCCCACACCGGCACCTTCCGCGGCAACACCCTCGCCATGGCGGCGGGCGCCGCCACCCTGCGGTACGTCGCCGCGAACGGCCTGGTCGCGCGGGCCGAGCTGGTCGGCGCCCGGATGGTCGAGCGGCTGCGGGTGCTGGCCGGTGAGCTGCCGGTGATCGGCGACGTGCGCGGGCGGGGGCTGATGCTGGGCGTCGAACTCGTCGACCCGGCCGCCGAACCGGACGCCTGCGGGGCCCGCCCGGCCGCGCCCGCGCTCGCCGTCAAGGTCCGGGAGGCCTGCCTGGCCCGCGGCCTGATCGTCGAACTCGGCGGCCGGCACGACGCCGTCCTGCGGCTGCTGCCGCCGCTCACCATCACCGACGAGCAGGCCGCCGCCGTGCTCGACCGCCTGGCCGACGCCATCGCGGCGGCCGCGGCGGGCGTACGGTGACGACCCCGGTCGAGCCCGGCCGCCCCGACCGGGAGCCCGCCCGACTCGCCGCGGTGCCCGGAACCGCCCCGGCCCCCGCCCCCGACGCGCTGGCCGGTGGCGCCGGGGGCGGCGCGGCGCTCGCCCCGCTGGTCGCCGAGGTGCTGGCCGCGCTGGCCGCCGGAGCCGCCCGCCGGGCCGGTCCGCTGCCCGCCGGCCGACCCGGGGAGCTCGCCGCGCTGGCCCGCGCGGAGCTGGCCGACGCGCACGGCCCGCAGGCACTCGCCCGGCTCACCGAACTCCTCGCCCACGGCGCCGCCGACCCGGCCGACCCGGCCTGTGCCGCCCACCTGCACTGCCCGCCGCTGGCCGTCGCGGCCGCCGCCGACCTCGCGGTCAGCGCGCTGAACCCCTCGCAGGACTCCTGGGACCAGGCCCCCGCCGCGACGGCCCTGGAGACGGCGCTGATCGCCGAGCTGGCCGCCCTGGTCGGCTACGACCCGGCCGGCGCGGCCGGGGTGCTCACCTCCGGCGGCACCGAGTCCAACCTGATGGGCCTGATGCTGGCCCGCGACCAGAAGCTCGACGGCATCGTCGAGCTGGAGGGGATCCCGGCCGGCGTCGAGCCGCGGATCATCGCCTCCCGCGCCGCGCACTTCTCCGTCCAGCGCGCCGCGGCGCTGCTCGGCCTCGGCGAACGCGCCGTCGTCCCCGTCCCCGTCGACCGCGACCAGCGGATGGACCCGAACGCGCTGGCAAGCGCCCTGGCCGGGGCGAGCTGGGCCGGACAGACCCCGATCGCCGTGGTGGCCACCGCCGGCACCACCGACACCGGTGCGATCGACCCGCTGCACGCCGCCGCCGACCTCGCCGCCCGCTACGGCGCCTGGCTGCACGTGGACGCCGCGTACGGGGGCGGCGCGCTGCTCTCGGACCGGCTCGCCCCGCTGCTCGACGGCATCGCCCGCGCCGACTCCGTCTCGCTCGACTGGCACAAGCTCGGCTGGCAGCCCGCCGCCGCCGGCATCTTCCTGGTCCGCCGCGCCGAGACCTATGTCTCGCTCGCCCGCCGAGCCGAGTACCTCAACCCGGCCGACGACGAACAGGCCGGCTACCCGAGCCTGTTGGGCCGCTCGCTGCGCACCACCCGGCGGGCCGACGCCTTCAAGATCGCCGTCACGCTGCGCACCCTCGGCCGCGCCGGGCTCGGCCGGCTGGTCGACGCCTGCCACCGGCTGGCGCTGGACGCCGCCGAGGCCGTCCGGGCGGAGCCGGCGATGGAGCTGTACGCCGAACCCGTCCTGACCACCGTGCTGTTCCGCTACCTCCCGCCGGGCCGCCCGGGCGCCGGCGCCGCCGACCCGGCCACCGTGGACGCGCTCAACGGCGAGCTGCGCCGGGAGCTGCTGCGCACCGGCCGGGCCGTTGTCGGCCGGACCGAACTCCCGGGCGAGGGCCCCGGGCGGGTCCGGCTGAAGCTGACGCTGCTCAATCCGCACACCACCGCCGCCGAGGTCGGCGTCCTGCTGGGCCGGGTGGTGCGGGCCGGGCGGGACATCGCGGCCGGCTGACCGCCGCGGTCGACCGGTGGGCCCCGCGTCCGGCCGGTGTGCCACGGTATCCGGCTGGTCGGCCCCCGGGTCCGGCCGAATTGCCGAGGCAAAGACAAAGGCCTTTTCGGGAGCGGATGTTGGAGGAATACACACTGGCGTGCCATGCTGTCCGGGGGATATTCGGCCGCCCCGGAAAGCCTCCGTGGACATACCTTCCCGGAGGAGTACAGGCTGATTCCGGCCGCCTGGTGATCAGAATCCGCCAACCCCTCGGCAGGGCTTGCGGAGATCCCGAACGGCGGCGGTAACTTCATGTGGTCGCCGCCCCACCGGGAGCACACGGCTCCCCGGGGCAGGCCGCCTGACCAGGCGCGCGTCATCAGCATGCGGTGCCCCCACCCCCGACTCCGGGCGAACTCCGGCTGCCGTCATGCACTTCTGTGAATTCCCGGTAAAACCGCGTGAACCACCTGAAGCCAGTCCTGTGACCATTCCTGCGAAGCGGAGGCAAGGCATGCGCGAAACCCTCCCGGGTGAACGTGCCACACCCATCGATACGACCGGGTACGAGGCCCTTCCGTTCTCCGACCGCTGCCGCGAGATCTGGCGCCGCGGTGAGCACCTGCTCATCGGTGTCAGTCCCGGGAACAGCTATTTCAGTCACCGCCGAATCGCCGAACTCATCGGGTGGGGGCTGGAGTTCTTCGATCGGATCGACATCGTCCACGCCGATCTGCATGTCGAGGCACAGTACGAGACCTTCGGCTACACCCCCGAACACGCGCACCGGCGGGCTGCCAAGGAGATCAAGGCCACCGCCCGCCGGATCGCCCGCGGCGTCGAGGAGGCCGGCCACCGCGGCGCCGTCCGGGCGCACGCGCTCTCCGAGTTCACCGGCCACCCCGTCTACCGGCGGTTGCATCGGGAGGCCCTCGACGCACTCCGCGCCGACCGGGACTTCGGTGCGGCCGCCGAGGCGATGGCGCGCGGTTTCCTGGCCGCCCGGCTGGACGAGGGGCTTGCGCCGAACGAGCCCCAACTGGCCGCCGGGCTCCGCTACATAGCCGCCGAGCTGCCGTTCTTCCTGGACACTCCGGCACTGCTCGGCGTGCCCTCCTCGGTGAGCTGCTACCACCTCCAACTCCCGCTCACCCCAGTGCTGTTCGGTCGCTCGGAGGGTCTGCGGGCGGCGCCCGGCCAGGGCTACGCGGTGGTCCGCCCGGCCGCGCCGACGGCCGCCGCGGGCGCCGTCGCCGGGACCCGCGCGGCCTGACCGCACCCGACCTGACCGCACCCGACCTGACCCGTGCGGCCCGACCCGGCCGCGCCCCGCACGTACCCGCGCCGCGCCCGCACGTACCCGCGCCGCGCCCGCACGTACCCGTGCCGCGGTCAGCCCGGCCGACCGCCCGCGCGCCCGGGCCCCGACCGGTGCCCGCACACCCGCCCCGCCCTCGTGGGGCCGCCCCCCGTACCCGCTGCCCGATCCCAGGGAGTACCCCCATGACCGACCTCACCTTCCCGCTCTCCCGCCGGGGCGACGTCCTGCCCGAGGAGGCGAACCGGCTGCGCGCCGAGCAGCCCGTCGCCCCGGTCCGCACCATGACCGGCGACCCGGCCTGGCTGGTCAGCAGCTACCCGCTGGCCAAGCAGGTGCTGGAGGACGAGCGCTTCAGCCTCAAGGACACCGCCAACCCCGGCGTCCCCCGCCAGTACGCGCTGACCATCCCGCCCGAGGTGGTCGACAACATGGGCAAGATCAACGGCGCCGGCCTGCGCAACGCCGTCATGAAGACCCTCTCGCCGCGCGCGGACAAGGAGCTGGACGGCTGGCTGCAGGCCGAGGCGCACCGGTTGATCGACGCCCTGGTCGGCCAGGGCGCCCCGGCCGACCTGCGGGACGGCTTCGCCGAGCCCTACTCCGCCGCCCTGCACTGCCGGCTGCTCGGCCTGCCCGTCGAGGACTGGCGGCGGCTGATGGCGGGCATCGACGTCGCCTTCGTCACCAGCCCGGTGCCGTTCGAGGGCTCCGCGCCCAACTGGTACAAGGACCTCGGCTACGTTCGGGAGCGGCTCGCGGCGGAGCCGGCGCCCACCGAGGGCCTGCTGGGCCGGTTCGCCGAACTGCGGCGCTCGCCGGACGCCGCGGACCGGGTCGGCGACGAGCTGCTGGCCACCGTCGCGCTCTCGCTGTTCGGCGCGGGCGCCGTCTCCACCTCCTCGTTCCTGCTGCACGCCGTCATCTACCTGGCCCGGCAGCCCGAGCTGGCCGAGCGGCTGCGCCGGGAGCCCGCGCTGATCGGCCGGGCGGTGGACGAGCTGCTGCGGGTCAACCTGTCGATCGGCGACGCGCTGCCCCGGATCGCGCTGGCGGACGTCCGGGTCGGTGAGGTGCTGGTGAAGGCGGGGGAGCTGGTGCTGGTCCTGGTCGAGGGGGCGAACTACGACCCGGCCGTCTTCCCGGACCCGGAGCGGATCGACTTCGACCGGGTCGACAACCCGCACCTGGCCTTCGGCGCGGGCCGGCACTTCTGCCCCGCCTCGGCACTCGGCCGCACGCACGCCGAGATCGCGATCACGGCGCTGGTCGAGCGCCTGCCGGGCCTGCGGCTGGCCCTGCCGGTCGAGCAGCTGGCGTGGCGGCCCGGTTTCATCAAGCGCCTGCCGGAGCGGCTCCCGGTGCTCTGGTAGCCGGTGCCGGCCGGGCCGGCGGTGCGGCCAGGCGGCCGTGCGGCCCGCAGGCCCGGCCAGCTCCTGGCCCCTACCGGCCGAACAGGACGGCGCGGGCGCGCTCCCAGCACTCCGGGTCGGCGGCGACCAGCAGGCCCTCCTCGCCGCCCGGGGCCTCCGGCCGGTAGGGCTTGCCGTCGAGCCGGGCGGAGACCCCGCCGGCCTCGGTGACCAGCAGCGAACCGGGCGCGTGGTCCCACGGCAGGGTGCGCCAGTAGAGGATGAAGTCCAGCGCGCCGTCGACGAGGTCCGGGTACTCGATCCCGGCCGCGTTGCGGCCCGGGGTGATCTCGCCGAAGCCGGCCGCGGCGTTCGCCTCCAGCGTCCGGCGCAGCTCCGGCTCCAGGAAGCGGCTCTTCAGCGAGCCGCGCCACTCGGTCGGCGGGCCGGCCGCGAGGGGCCTGGTCAGCCGCTCGCCGTTGCACCAGGCGCCGGAGCCGAGCTCGGCGGTGTAACAGGTGGCGGTGGCCGGCTGCCAGATCCAGGAGGCGACGGTCTGCCCGGACCGGACCAGCGAGGCCATCACGGCGTAGTCGGGGCGGCCGGCGATGAAGTTCGAGGTGCCGTCGACCGGGTCGACCAGCCAGGCGGCGGGCTCCGTGTGCAGGGCCAGCGCGAGCGACGGATCGGCGGACACGGCCTCCTCGCCGACCACCGGGACGGGCAGCAGCTCGCGCAGCCGCCGTTCGATGATCACCTCGGCCTCGCGGTCCGCGATCGTCACGACCTCGCCGGGAGCCTTCTCCATGACCTCGCCGGCTGCCAGCGCGCGGAACCGCGGCTCCACCACCTCGGCGCACGCCTCGGCGAGAATCTCCGCCACCCTGTCCATCAGCACGTTGCGCGCTCCCTTCGCTGGCTACCACTTTCGCACGTCAGTGCGGTGTTGACCTTCGCCAGCCCCCGGAGCGCCCGTCGCGGGCGCCGGGCGGCGGGCCGGGGGACGCGCTCCCGGTCCGCCGCCCGGCCGCCGTCAGCCGTCCTCGCCCAGGTAGTGGAAGCCCGGGCGGGGGTGCATCAGGAACTCGTGGTGCGAGATGTTCCACGCGTAGGCGCCGGCCATCGCGAAGAGCACCCGGTCCGCGGTCCGCAGGCCCCGCGCCGCCGGGGCGGCGTGCGCGAGGACGTCCTTCGGGGTGCAGAGCTGCCCGGCCAGGGTGGCCCGGCCGGTGGTGACGGTCGGGCGCGGCCACGGGTGCGGCCAGGCGTCGACCGGCAGCACGGCGAACGGCTGGTCGTGCCCCCGGGTGGCCGGGGTGCGCAGGTGGTGGGTGCCGCCGCGGACCACCGCGAAGTCCTCGCCGTGGCTCTGCTTCACGTCCAGCACCTCGGTGGCGTACCAGCCGCAGTACGCGGTCAGCGCGCGGCCCGGCTCGATCCGCAGGGTCGGCCCCGGGTGGCGCTCCAGCAGCTTCGCCAGGCCCTCGCCGAAGGCCGTCCAGTCGAAGCGGGCCCGGGGGTCCGCGTAGTCGACGGCCATGCCGCCGCCCACGTTGACCTCCGCCAGCGCGAAGCCGTGCCGCCGGGCCGTGCGGGCCGACCACTCGACGATCTGCCCGGCGACGGCGAGCTGCTCCGCCGCCGCCAGCCCGCTCGCCAGGTGGGCGTGCACGCCGCGCAGCCTCAGCCGGGGGAGCAGCGGGCCGAAGGGCCCGAGCGGGTCGGTCAGCAGCCGGGCGCAGGCCTCGGCGCGGTCCGGGTCCAGCCCGAACGGGGTCGGGCGGCCGCCCATCGCGAGCGCCACCGTGTCCAGCGCGCCCGCGCCGACCGGCAGGTTGACCCGCAGCAGGACGTCCACCGCGGCGTCCGGCCGGTCGGTCAGGGCGGCGGCGAGCCGGTACAGCTCCTGCTCGCTCTCGACGTGCCAGCGGTGCACCCCGGCGTCCAGGGCGGCCACGATCTCGGCGGGCGTCTTGCCCGGTCCGCCGAAGGCCAGCGGCGCGTCCGGGACGGCCTGCCGCACGTGGGCCAGCTCGCCGCCGCTGGAGACCTCGTAGCCGTCGACGGCGGCCCGCAGCGCGGCCAGCACGGGCGCCTCCGGGTTGGCCTTGGCGGCGTAGTACAGCTCGACGCGGGCGGGCAGCGCGGCCCGGACGGCGGCGGCGTGCGCACGCAGCGCCGCCAGGTCGTAGACGTACGCGGGCAGCGCCTCCGGGGCGAGCGCGGCGACGTGCCGGCGGACGGCGTCGGTCATCGGTGACTCCAGGTGGGGACGGCGGCGGCGGTCGGGCGGCGGGCGGGCCTGCGCCGCACCCGGTCGGCGGTCGGGCGGCGGGCGGGGCTCACCGGCTGCTCCAGGCCGGCGTGCGGGCGGCCGGCAGGCGCAGCCGCGCGGCCTCCGCCAGGACGGAGCCGGCCAGCGGCGAGGGCAGCCGGACGTAGCCCGCCTCGCGGTCGGGCCGGCGCTCCCAGCGGGTGAGCAGATTCGCCTTGGCGGGCAGCGGCACCCCCGCCAGCAGGGCACGCAGCCGGGGCGGGCGGCCGTGCGCGTCGGCGTACTCCTGCAGGGTGTCCCGGACGGCCTCCCACAGGGCGCCCTCCGCCTCCGGGTGGCGGTCGGCGAGCGCGGCCAGCAGCTCGGCGACGTGGTTGACCAGCAGGCAGTAGACCACCCGGTCCCAGCCGCGCTCGGCGTCGTAGGCCATCGGGCCGGCCACCTCCGGCGGCAGCGCGGCGAGCAGCGCGGCATTGCGGTCGGGGACGAGCTTGGTGCCCTCCAGGTCGCGGAAGAGCACCTGGGCGGGCCGCCCGGCGGCGTCGACGCCGATCAGCACGTTCTGCAGGTGCGGTTCCAGCACCACGCCGTGGTCGAAGTAGGCGGCGAGCACCGGCGGGACGAGCAGCCGCAGGTAGTCCGTCCACCAAGCGAGCGCCTCGCCGGCGTCGGCGTCCTCGCCGAGCAGCCGCGAGATGTGCGCGGAGCTGGTCGGGTGCTCGTCGGCGACGGCGGCGGCCAGCAGCGGGGTGACGCCGGGCCGCAGCACCCCGGCGAAGCCCTCGCGGACGATCAGGCCCAAGCCCTCGTACAGGGCCCGGTCGGGGAGGCCGTCCGCGCCCGGCAGGGCCAGCGTGCGGAAGGCCGGTTCGCGCAGCATCGCGGCGTTCGGGTACCGCTCGGCGAGGTCGCCCAGCGCGGGGGCCAGCAGCCGGGTCAGCGCGACGGCGCCGGTCAGCTCGTACGCCGCGTTCTTGCGCAGGCAGTTGGTGATCCGCACGTTGAGGCTGAACTTCAGGAACGCGCCCGCGCCGTGCAGCGTGCGCACCGAGGCGGTCGCGGCGAAGGGCTCACCGCCGGGCCCGAGGTCCACGACGTCCCCGCGCTCCAGGGCGCCGCGCAGCAGCGGGTGGTCGGCGAGGAGTTCGTACTGCCAGGGGTGGACGGGCAGCAGCCGGTAGCCGACCGGGGCCCGGCCCAGGCCGTCCAGCAGCGCCGTCGCCGAGGCGTCCAGCGAGGACTCCGCGATCAGCTCCCGCCGCACGGCGAGGTGCCGCAGCCGGAACGCGGCGCGCGACTCGGGGGCGTAGGCGCGCCAGTCGCCGCGCTCGGCCGAGCGGGACTTGGGCGCGGGGTGGAAGCGGTGGCCGAACAGCAGGGCCTGCTCGGACTCCAGGTAGCGGTCCGGGCCCGGGGCCGGCCGGTTCTCCAGCCCGGCGCGCACGCCCGCGTGACTGGACGTCAGCTGGTCGAGGAACTCCTCGTTCACCGTGCCGGTGCGCAGCTCCAGCTCGTCCTGGACGTGTCCGGCGAGCTCCCGCCAGGCCAACGGGACCCAGCCCGCGGCCCGTTCCTCCTCGACCGGGCCGGTGAAGCGGTGCGCGCCGAGCAGCGAGGTGCGGCGCAGCGCGACCCGGAGCAGGACGCCCCGGCGGGGCAGGCGCATCAGCAGCCGACCGTCGGTGACCGCGGTCTGGTGTTCCGGTCCCGAGACCTCCCGCAGCAGGCAGTTGAGCAGGGTGTGGGCGACCGCGTCGTCGGGGGTGGGCAGTTCGTGGTCGGTCAGGTCGTGTGTCATCGGCGACTACTCCAGCGGATGCGGGTCGGGAAGACGAGTGTGGCGGCCGCGGTGGCGGCCAGCAGTGCGGCGGCGGTGCCGACCAGCACGGGGGCGGCGGCGCCGAAGCGGCCGTTGGCCAGCGCGGCGACGGCGCCGGCGGCCACCGCGCCGCCCTTGGAGACGAATTCGAGGGTGCCGAACATCCGCCCCGGTGCCCGGCCGCGGGCGGCCTCGGCGGCCAGCACGGAGAGGCAGACCAGGCCGAGGGTGAGCCCGGCCCCGAGCAGCAGCCGGACGGCGACGAACGCCACCAGCGAGTGCGCGGCGGCGTGCCCGGCGAGGCCGAGCGCGACGAAGCCGAAGCCCAGCGCGATGCCGGCGTGCGGGCGGGCGAGGAAGGCGGTGTGCGTACGGGCGGCGAACGCCAGGTAGCACAGGTGCGGCAGGGCGAACAGGATGCCGGTCGTCGTACCCGAGACCCCGGGCAGCCGCTCCTGCGCCAGGGATATCAGATAGGGGAACGAGATGACGGTGGCGAAGACGAACACGAACTCGAAGGTGTAGAGCAGGCCGATCGGGGCGGGCCGGGCGGCCGCGGCGCCGGGGGCCCGGTCGCTGCCGGGGCCGCTGCCGGTGGCGGTACTGGTGTCGGTGGCCGGGCCGCCGCCGCCCCGGGCGGCCGGGTCGGGCTCCGGCAGGAGCGACAGGAACAGGGCCGCGGTCAGCGGCAGGACGGCCATCAGCAGGTACTGCCGGTGCGGGTCGATCCACGGGGAGAGCGCGCCGACCAGGATCGGCGCGGCGACCAGCGCGGCCCGGGCGCTGCCCTGCATCAGGGTCAGCGCGAGGGAGAGCTTCGAGCCGTCCAGGGCGGCCGCCAGGTAGCCGTTGGTGGCGGCGAAGGTGCCGCCGAGGAAGCCCTGGAGGACGAGCGCGAGCGTGAACGCGGGCAGGCTGTCGGCGGCTCCGGCCAGCAGGAACGAGACGGTGAGGCCGAGTTGGGCGCGGAGCAGCAGCCGTTTGCGGCCGAACCGGTCGGCGAGCCGGCCCCAGAGCGGGGCACCGAGGGCGCTGAACACGGTCGGGACGATGTAGAGCACGCCCGCCCAGCGGCCCTGCGGGTCGCCGAGGGCCGGGAGGATGGCCGTCAGGTAGGGCGGCAGGCCGAGGGCGGCGAAGGAGGCGACGAAGTAGCACGCGGCCACCGCGTGCACCTGGCGCCGGCCGAGCCCCTCGGGGCGGGTGGTGCTGCCGGGGTGCTGCGGCAGGGTGTCGACGCTCATCGGGTGGCCCCGGCGCCGCCCGCCGGTGCTGCCGCGACGGCGTCCGGGCGGAGGTAGTTGGGCCCGTCGGTGTAGTGCTTGTTGATGTCGGCGGCGCCCGAGCGCTGCTTGGTGAGCAGGGTCCCGGCGGTCACCATCGCCTTGACCGGCAGTCGCTCGGCGTCCAGCAGGGCGGCGCGCAGAGGTGCGCCGGCCGGACCGATCCGTTCGGTGGCCTCCGCCAGCCGTTTGCGCAACAGGTCGAGCAGGTCGCCCAGTTCGGCGCGGCCGTGGGCGGCGAGGCCGAACGCCAGGGAGCCGGTGCAGAGGTGGCCGGTGATGGTGGCGAAGAGGTCGGTCAGCGGCCGGTCGCCGTCGCCGAAGATCCGGGCGTCGTCGAACTCCGCCCGGCCGGGGCCGTGTTCGCCCAGCGTGGCGGCGAGCCGGCCGGCGTGGATCCGCGGCCCGTCGTCGTCCTTGTAGAGCAGCCGCAGGCCGCCGTCCTCGTCGAACACCACCGAGGTGTTCTGCTGGTGGGACTCCAGCGCGATGCCGTAGCCGAAGAGCGTGGCCTGCCAGTCGAGCAGCAGGTCCAGCAGGGCGTCGTAGAGGGCGACCGGGTCGCCGCCGTGGAAGCGGTCGGCCAGGTGGTCGATCACCAGGCGTCCGCCGGGGGCGGGGGCCAGCAGGGCGGCCAGCGGGACGGTCACGGCGCGGTCCAGGCCGGCGTCGGCGGGGTAGCGGCGGAGCAGCACGGCGAGCAGTTCGTGGCCGGCGTGGGCCCAGCTCTGCTCGTCGGCGTGCAGGATCCGGTCGGCGAAGCGGGGTTCGCGGGCCAGCACGGCCTCGATCAGCCGCTGCCCGGCGGCGCCGTCGACCAGCGTCCCCGGCTTGATGGTGCGGCGGTTGAGCCGGCCCAGGGTGGCGGTGGCGAGCGGGAGTTTGAGGTGGTGGCCGGGGTCGTCGGCGACGGCCACGGTGCGCATGGAGAGGGTGGGCACGACGGTCAGGTAGGGCCGGTCGGCGAGGACCGCGCGGCCGTCGAGGCCGGCCGCCCGCAGTGCCCCGGCGAGCGGCTCGCCCACCGTGAGCGGGTGCACGGGCAGGGTGGTCCAGGCGTCGTCACCGCCCGCCAGGTCGAGGCCGAGCCAGCTCGGGGTGGGCCACCAGCTGGGCAGCGGCCGGTCGCCGTGCACGGTGAGGGCACCGGCCGGGACGGCGAGCCAGCGCAGTTCGAAGGCCGGGTGGAACTCCGGTGCGTAGGCGCGCAGCTGGGGCTCGGTGAGACCGGAGCGGCCGCGGGCGGTGGGGTAGACCGGGTGGTCGAGGTGGGCGGCCAGGGCGTCGTGCCCCAGGGCGGCGGCGGGGCCGCTCCAGCGGGCCGGGTCCGCGCCGTAGAGGTCGGTGAGGGCGGTGTGCACCTCGGCCCGGGTGCGCTCGTGCAGCTCCATGGTGGCGAGGGTCTGCCGGCACTCCTCGGTGAACGCCGCCCAGCCGGGCCGGTCCGCCGCCTCGGCGAGGCCGGTCAGGGCCGCCAGGACGGCCTCCAGACCGGTCAGCGGGGCGCCGTCCAGCTCCAGCAGCGGGAGCCGGGCCGCGTACTCGCTCTGGAAGCCCTCGGCGACCACCGGCAGGGCGAGGCCGGCCGGGGCCAGCAGCAGCCAGCGGCCGTCCGCACGGTCCTGCGGGGTGCTGCGGGTCCGCAGCCCGAGCACGTCCTCGCGCAGCAGCGCGGAGAGTACCCGCAGGGTCAACTGGTCGGCGACGGGCGGGGTGTCGGCCGGTGCGTCGGGGCGGGTGGCGGCGCTCACGGGGTGATCTCCCAGCGGTTGGCCGTGACGAAGCGGGCGACGGCGGCGTCCACGGCCTGCTGGTCGGTGCCGACGGCCCAGATCACGCCGAGGTAGTCGCGGTTGGCGTGGTGGAGCTCGTGGCGCTCACCGAGCGGGCGGACCGGCTGGTAGCTGAGCCGGACGCCGTCGCGCTCCTCGTGATGCGGGCCGGGCGCGGCGGTGAGGGTGCCGGCCCGGTCCGCGCAGACCGCCTCGTTGCGGGCCCGCTTCGCGGTGGCCGCGCAGTGCTCCGTGAGGCCTTCGGGCAGCTCACGGCCGAGGTGCGCGGCGAGGATGTGCTCGAACAGCGGGATGTCGAGGATCTCGGCGAGCATCAGGTCGCACTGGTCGCCGATGGCACGGTAGTTGACCTCGATGATGCGCGCCCGGCCGTCCGGCTGCACGACGAACTCGGTGTGGCAGGCGCCGAGTCCGACGCCGATGGCGTCCAGCTGCGCGAGGATCTGCTCGACCACCGGCCGCGGGTGGTCGGGGACGAACTCCAGCATCTCCTCGATGAAGTGCGGGGGAGCGGAGAGTCTGGTCCGCAGCCCGCCGAGGACGTGCCGCCGCTTCCCGTCGCCGAGCGTCTCCAGGGTGCACAACTGCCCGTCCAGGAACTCCTCGACGACCAGCGCCGCGCCGGGCCGCCGCCGCTGGATCTCGGCGCAGCGCAGCTCCAGCTCCGCGCGGTCGCCGACCAGCGAGACGTCCTCGCTGGCGACGCCCTCGCGCGGTTTCACCACGGCCGGGAAGGGGACGTCGAACTCCCGCAGCGCGGAGGGGTCCTGGCCGGGGTCGAGCTCGAAGGAGCGGACGGCGTCCAGGCCGGCGGCGGTCAGGTGGCGGCGCAGCTCCCCCTTGTTCTTGGCCCGCAGGGCCGCCTTCCAGTCCTTGGCCGGCAGCCCGAAGTACTCGGCGGCCAGGGCGGTCTGGGTCTGCAGGTGGTCGCTGTTGCTGAACACCGCGTCGGGGGCCTCCCGCCGGGAGATCAGCCCGATCACCTCGCGGAAGTCCCGGACGTCGCACTCCACCACCTCCGGCGCGGACGCCAGCGCGGCGTAGGCGTCCCGGTGCGGCTCGGCGTGGTCGGTGAGCACCGTGACGTCGAGCCCGAGCCGTGCGGCGGCCGGGAGGAAGCCCTGGGTGACCGAGTCGGTGGGGTTGAGGGCGAGCAGGTAGAGCCGCATGTCGGGTCTCTCCGTGACGGGGGCGAGGGGCGAGGGGCGAGGCCTGGGGCCGGGCGGCCGGGCGGGCGGCCACGCGGGGCGCGGGGCGGGGCGGTGGGCCCCCGCCCCGCGCACCCGGGGCGGGCGGCTACTTGGGCGCGTCGACGCCGGCGGCCTTGGCGATGTCACCGAGCATGGCCTCGGCGGCCTGGACGCCGATGCCGGACATCCAGGTCTCGTCCGGCACGTTGAACACCTTGGCGTTCTTGACGGCGTTCAGGCCCTGCCAGACCGGCGTGCCCTGGACCTCGCTCTGCTTGGTCTTGGTCGGGTCGTCGGCGACGGTGACGAAGACCAGGTCGGCGTCGGCCTGGTTGATCTGCTCGGCGCTCACCTCGATGATGTTCTGGTCCACGTCCTGGGCGGCCGGGCGGCTCAGGCCGACGTCCTTCAGCACCACGCCGCTGTAGGAGGCCTTGGCGTAGAGGCGGGTCGGGCCGGCCACGAAGCGGACCACCGAGGCGGTCGGCTCGGTGCCGCCGTTCTTGGCCTTGATCGCCTCGCCGAGCCTGGCCGCGCGGGCCTCGTAGTCGGTCAGCGCCTTCTTGGCCTCGGCCTCCTTGCCGAGGGCCTGGGCGTAGAGGGCGAGGTTCTCCTTCCAGGGGAAGCCGGTGGTCTCGGCGAGCACGGTCGGCGCGATGGCGTTGAGCTTGTCGTAGACCTTGGCGTGCCGGACCTTCGAGGAGAGGATCAGGTCGGGCTTGAGGGAGGCGATCAGCTCCAGGTTCGGCTCGGCCATCGGGCCGACGTCCTTGGTGTCCTTGATCTTGTCCTTGAGGTAGTTCGGGAAGCCGCCCTCGGTCTTCATGTGCGGGGACACCGCGCCGACCGGGGTGATGCCGAGCAGGGTGACGTCGTCCAGCTCACCGCTGTCCAGCACCACGACGCGCTTGGGCTGGGCCTTGATCTCCGCGGTGCCGGCGGCGTGCGTGACACTGCGCGGGAAGCCGGCCGCGGCGGGGGCGGACGCGGCGTCCCCGGCGGGCTTGGCGCTGTCGCCGCCGGTGCTGCCGCAGGCGGCGAGGAGCGTCGTGGAGAGTGCGGCGGCGAGGACGGCGGCGGGGACTCTGCCGGCGCGGGCGGAGCGGGTCATGACGGTTCCTTCTCTTCGGTGCGGGGGTGCCGGACGGTGCCGGCGGGGTGCGGCGGGGCGGCGGCGCGGTCCACGGGTGAGCGGGGTCGGCCGCGGGGTGGTCGGGCGGGTCAGCGGGCGGCGGCCCGCCCGGTCCGGGCTCGCGGGACGACCAGCGGGGTGCCGGTCTCCGGGTCGGGCACGACCTGGCACGGCACCTGGAAGACGGCCTCCACCAGGTCGGCGGTCAGCACCTCGGCGGGCGGTCCGGCGGCGGCCAGCCGGCCGTCCTCGAGGACGACCAGGTGGTCCGCGTAGCGGGCGGCCTGCCCGAGGTCGTGCAGCACCATGACGACGGTGCGGCCGGCCTCGGCGTGCAGGTCGGCGACCAGGTCGAGGACGTCCAGCTGGTGCCGGAGGTCCAGGAAGGTGGTGGGCTCGTCGAGCAGCAGCAGGTCGGTGTCCTGGGCGAGCGCGAGCGCGATCCAGGCGCGCTGGCGCTGGCCGCCGGAGAGCCGGTCCACCTGCTGGTCGCGCAGGTCGGTGGTGCCGGTGCGGGCCAGCGCGTCCTCGACGGCGGCCTGGTCGGCCTTGGACCAGGGGGTGAGCAGCCGCTGGTGCGGGAAGCGGCCGAGCCGGACCAGCGCCTCGACGGTGATCGCCTCGGGGGTGACGGGCTGCTGCGGGAGCAGGCCCATCCGCTTGGCGAGCGCCCGGGCGGACATCCGGTGGATGTCCGAGCCGTCCAGGGTGACGGTGCCGGCGGCCGGGCCGAGCAGCCGGACCAGGCCGCGCAGCAGGGTCGACTTGCCGCAGGCGTTCGGGCCCACGATCGCGGTGACGGCGCCGCCGGGCAGCTCCAGGTCGAGGCCGTCGACGACCACCCGGTTGCCGTAGCGCAGGTGCAGGCCGTGGGCGGCGAGGCGGTTGCCCGCCGGGTCGAGGGCCGTGGAGGGGGTCGCCACGTCGGGGGTCATCGGTCGCTCCTCTGGGGAAGCCGGCCCTGGCGGATCATCAGCGCCAGGAGCCAGGGCGCGCCGAGGGTGGCGGTGACGGCACCGACCGGCAGGCCGTGGACGGGGATCACATGGAGCACCAGGAGGTCGGCGGAGAGCAGCAGCACGGCGCCGGCGAGCGCGGTGAGGCCGAGCGTGCCGAGGGTGGGCGGTCCGGCCAGCAGGCGGACCAGGTGCGGGACGGCGAGCGCCACGAAGGCGACCGGTCCGGTGAGCGCGGCGGCCAGCGAGGCCAGCGCGATGGAGAGCAGCAGCAGGACGAGCCGGTCGCGGTTCGGGTTCAGGCCGAGGCCGCCGGCCGAGTCGTCGCCGAGGTCGAGCACGGCGACCCGTCGCTGGCTGAGCACCACGGCGACGAGGGTGAGCGCGATGGCGGTGCCGCCGATCCAGACCTCGGTCCAGTCCCGTCCGTAGAGCGAGCCGGTGGTCCACTGCATCGCCGAGGAGGCCAGCTCGGCGGGGAACCGGACGATCATCAGGTTCACCGCCGCGGCCAGGCCCTGCTGGACCGCCAGGCCGACCAGCACCAGCCGGGTGACGGCCATCCGCGACCGCCAGGCGAAGCCGCCGAGCAGCAGGGCGGCGAGCAGCCCGCCGCCGAGCGCGGCGAGCGGGATCAGCTCCTGCGAGGCGCCGGTGGCGAGCATCAGCACCGCGCCGAACGACGCGCCGCCGGTGACGCCGATGGTGTCGGGGGAGGCCAGGGGGTTGCGGAAGAGCCGTTGCAGCATCGAGCCGGCCACCGCGAGCGCGGCGCCCGCGATCAGGGCGGAGACCACCCGGGGTGCCCGGAACTCCTGCACCACCAGCACGTTCCCGGCGTCGCCGAGCCCGACCAGGGCGCGCAGCGCCTCCCAGACCGACATCTCGACCTGGCCGGTGCCGAGCGCGATCCCGGTCAGCAGGACCAGCAGGGCGGCGGCGAGCAGCGACCAGGCGGCGGTGCGGGCCCGGCGCCGGGCCGCCGTGCCGACGGCGGTGGCGGGCACCGCCGGGGTCAGGACGCTCATCGGGCCACCTTCCGGGCCAGCACCGCGAGCAGCGGCGCGCCGAGGAAGGCCGTCACGATGCCGACCTCGATCTCGGACGGCCGGGCCACCAGCCGGCCCAGCACGTCGGCCGCGAGCAGCAGCAGCGGACCGGTGATCAGGCAGCCCGGCAGCAGCCAGCGGTGGTCGTTTCCGAGCAGCGGCCGGACCAGGTGCGGCGCCGCCAGCCCGACGAAGGCGATCGGTCCGGCGACGGCGACGGCGCTGCCGGCCAGCAGGACGACGGTCAGACCGCCGAGCACCCGGATCCGGGCCACCGGCACGCCGAGCGCCTGGGCGCTCTCGTCGCCGAGGGCGAGCGCGTTGAGCGAGGGCGCCACGGCGAACGCGCCGACCAGCCCGAGCGCCAGGAACGGCAGCAGGGGCGTCAGGGTGTCCAGGTGGCGCCCGGCGATGGAGCCGGCCAGCCAGAACCGCGCCTCGTCCAGCGTGCGGTGACTGGCCAGCATCAGTGCCGAGGTCCAGGAGGTGAGCACCACGGTGAGCACGGTGCCGCCGAGGGCCAGCCGGACGGGGTCGAGGTCGCCGCCCCGGCGGGACATCGCGTAGGCGGCCACCGCGGCGACGGCCGCGCCGGCGAAGGCGAACCAGAGGTACTCGACCGGCCGGGTGAGGCCGAGGGCGTAGATCGCGGCGACCACGGCGAAGCCCGCGCCCGCGTTGATCCCCAGCGTGACGGGTGAGGCGAGCGGGTTGCGGGTGACGCCCTGGGCGACCGCGCCGGCGGCGCCGAGCGCCGCCCCGATCGTCAGCCCGATGACCGTCCGGGGGACCCGAAGGCCCGTCACCACGTCGGCGTCGCCACCGTGCCCGGCGCCGGTCAGAGCGTCGATCACGGTGGAGAGCGGGATGGAGCGGGAGCCGAGAGCGAGGCTCAGCGCGGCGCACAGCACGAGCGCGCAGACGCCGGCGGCCAGCAGGAGCGGCCGCCGTAGCGTCGGGTGTCGGGGGACCGCCGGGGCCGTGGCGGCCGGCGGGTCGGTTCTCAGCACAGGGCGAGATCTTAGGTTAGGCAATCCTTATCTCGTCAAGTCCTGGCGACTTGGTACGGACCAGGCCGAGTTCGGCCCCCGTGGCGTGCGTACCGCGTATAAGGTGAGGCTCACCTTAGCCGATCTCGGGGAGTACCGATGATCTTGGGGGCCACACCCGTGCCCGCCGCCCCATGCGCCCCTTGTCCTCTCTACGCGGACTACCGGCGGCTGCTGGACCTCGCCCCGGCCCTGCGGGTCGACGTGCTCGGCGCGGTCGAGGCCGCGCCCACACGTGCTCAGGGCTGGTACTCCGCCGTCGAGCTGGCGGCGGATCCGACCGCGCTGGCCGACGCGCTGGCCGGTGAGGAGGCCCGGATCGCCGCCGAGCACGGCAAGGCCCCGCGCCCCCACGTCACCGCCTCCCGGCTGCTGCACCACTACCTCTGGTCGGTCTGCGTCCTGATCGCCGGCCCCTGGCACCTCGCCCGCCGGGTCCCCGTCATCGACGGCGCGGACCTCTGGATGCACGCCCCCACGGGTGACTTCGCACTCCGTCCACGCGCCCACAGCACGCTCCCGGGCGACGACGAACTGCGCGCCGAACTGCGCGCCTCCGTCGTCACCCACGTCGAGCCGCTGCTCACCGCCTTCTCGGGCGCCACCCGGCGCGGCACCCGCGCCCTGTGGGGCATGGTGACGGACGATCTGGCCTCCGCCGTCTGGTACCTCGGCCGGATGCTCGGCGAGGAGTCCGCCGCCGTCGCGGCCGCCGGAGCGGTGCTGCCCGGCGGCACCCAGCCGCTGCTCGGCGCCGCCGACTTCCGGCTCCTGCGCGGCGAGGACGGGCGCGGCCACCCGACCCGCACCCGGCTCGGCTGCTGCCTCTACTACGCGATCCGGCCGGACTCCGCCTGTATCACCTGCCCCCGGACGCCGGACGAGGAGCGGCTGCGGCGGCTCTGAGGCGGGCGCCCCCGTCCCCCGGGCTGAGGGAATGTCAGGTGCCCCGATAGGCTCGCCCGATGATCGATTCGACGATGCGGGTGCGGGTCGCCCGCCCCTCCCGGGACCTCGCCGCCGCCGAGCGGTTCTACGTCGACGGCCTGGGGCTCGACGTCCTCTGGCGCACCACCGAGCGGGTGTCCGGCGAGCACGACCTGATCATGGTCGGCCCGGCCGGCGGCAGCTGGCACTTCGAGCTCACCCGCGACCCGGAGCACCCGCTGGAGCCGACACCTACCGTCGACGACCTCTTCGTCGTCTACCTGGGCGCGCCGGTCGACGAGGCCGCCGTGGCCCGGCTGGAGGCCGCCGGCGGCACCCGGGTCGCCGCGCACAACCCGTACTGGGACGAGTACGGCGTGACCGTCGCCGACCCGGACGGCTACCGGCTGGTGCTCTGCAGCCGGACCTGGGGCGCCTGACCCCGCCTGCCGGGTCCGGGCGTCGCCGCCGGAGTGGGAAGTCGGCCCGGCCGACTTCCCACTCCATGAGCGCCGTTGCTCCCGACTCGCCCCGGCCTCGGCGGCCCGGCCGGTCTCCCCGGGCCCCGGCGGCGGTCAGCCGACGGTGACCCGGACGTCCTTGACCGCCAGCACCTTGCAGGAGGCGGCGTCGCCCGGCTCGCGGCAGGAGGCCCGGTCGACGTAGTGCCAGGTGAGCGTGGTGCTGCCGGCGGCGGTCGCGGTCCAGGTCTGGCGGACGGTGTGGCCGCAGCCCGCGGAGTCGGGCGGGCAGCTGCTCAACTTGGCGTCCGCGTCCCGGTGCAGGACGGCCCGGTCGCCCTCGCCGGTCAGCTGCCAGCCGTGCGGCAGCGGGGCGGAGGTCAGGCTGACGCCGACCGAGCGGCCGACGGCCAGGTGGACGTCGGCCGGTTCGAAGGCCGGCTTGCCGCCGGCCACGGCCTCGGCCTCCAGGTCGGCGGGCAGGGCGAGGACGGTGTCCGGCCGCTCGTCCGACGACGGCCCGCCGGAGGACGAACAGCCGGCCACCGGCGCCAGGACCAGCAGGGCGGCGGCCGCGAGGGCGAGCGGGCGGCGCGGGGATCGGGCGGTCACCGGGCGTCCGCCTCCCGGGCGTTGCGCCGCAGCTCGATCAGCGCCGCGACCTCCGCCAGCCAGCGCGCGAACAGGTGCTCGCGCCCGAGGTCGGCGCCGCTCGCGGCGGCGGCCTGCAGCCACTCGCGGACGACGGTCCGGCCCGGCTCGCCGATGACCGGCTCGGGCAGCGCGAGGGCCGCCGCGAAGCCGCCGGCGCGGACGTGCTGGGCCAGGAAGCCCAGCGGGTACGCGCCGATGCCCGCCGCCTCGGCGCGGTGGGCGGCCGCGATGGCGGCCTCGGTGAACAGGGCCTGGCGCGGGCCACCGGTGAGCAGCAGGCCACGGGTGATGGCGGCGGCGACGTCGAGGTCCGCCAGTTCGGCGTCGGGGCGGACGTTCGTCATTTCGGCAGCTCCAGCGCGGTCGACTTGTTGAGGGGGTGTTCACCGGGGGTCAGTCCGCCGAGCTGGCTGTTGACGAACTGCTCCTCGGTCACCCAGGAGGTGAAGCCCCAGGGGTTGTAGACCTGCAGCTTGTCACCGTCCCGCCCGATGATCATCATCTGGTGACCCGAGTCGTCGTTCCGCACGGTGATCGGGACGGGCAGGCCCTCGTCGACGGACTTCTCGATCCGCGCCAGCGCCGCCCGCCGGTCCTCGTCGCTCTCCAGCTCGACGTGCTCGTAGTCGGCGCCGGTGGCCTTGCCGAGGTCCTTGTCGGCCAGGTAGGTCTGGGCCTTCGGCCCGAGCCCGCTGTCCACCTGCGGGTAGACCTTCTTGTTCCCGTCGACCCGCTGGCCGTCCTTGTACTCGTTGAGGTACGTGTCCTGAAGCCGCTTCTCGAAGTTCTCCGGGGAGTCGGCGCCGGGGGCGTCCGGGGTGCCGCCGGTGGTCAGCTGGAACATCATCAGCGGGTCCAGCTTGGCCTGGGCGATCACGGTGGAGGCCGCCACGCAGTCGCTGACGTTGCGCTGCGAATAGAGGCCGTAGCCGTCGATGTTGACGTTCTGGCCGCCGTAGGTGACGTCGAGGTTGTCCGAGGACTCCCGGCCGGTGTCGCCGGTGCTGGTGGCCGGCACGAGGTGCTTGGCGAGCCAGGCCGGGTCGTCGCCGTGCGGGTGGATCTGGGCGTCGAACCGCTGGATGTCGGACACCGAGTGCCCGGCCGCCAGCGCCTTCCAGAGGTAGGCCGCCTCCTCGGGGGACTTCGCGCCGGACAGCAGCGCGCGGAACGCCGCCTGGTCGGCGCCGGTCATCACACCGAGGGTCTGGTTGGCCCGGTCGAGCTGGTTGGGCGTGAGGATGTAGCCGCCGTCCTCGCCCGCGCCGGGGTTCTTCTCGGTGGCCAGGACCACCGCGGCCAGCGGGTCGATCGAGCCCATCCCGGCGCGCGAGGCGCGCGCCGCGGAGGCCAGCTGGTTCAGCTTGCTGGCGGTGCTGGTGCCGGTGCTCTCCACCCGCCGGGCCGCCGCGAGCCGGGCGTCGACGCCGGCCAGCGCGGTCGCCATCGCGTCCTGGTCGAAGCCGCCCGGGTCCTGGCGGGCCCGCTCCCCGGCGGACCGCAGCTGTTCGCGGCCCTGGGTGTCGGTCTTCTTCGCCCAGTCCAGCTCGCTCGCCCAGGTGTCCAGCAGGACGGCGGCCTGGGCGAGGGTCTGCTGGGAGGTGGTGGTCTCCTCCGACATCGCGTGGATCGCCTGCGTCGCGTGCTCGGCCACCGAGCCGCTCCAGACCGCGGGCAGCTGGTTGGTGGCGATCCCGGAGAGGTCCTGCGAGGCCTGGCCGAAGGAGGCCGCCGCCTGTCCGTAGTCCTTGGCGCGGGCCTGCACGGCGCTCACGTCGCCGACCGGCTCCGGCACGGCCAGCGCCTGGTCGATCCCCTCCAGCAGGTGGAGGTTGGCGAACATGAAGTTCACCTTCTCGATGGTGTGCCGCGCCTTCTCCAGATCCTTGACCTTGCTCACCGGCCGCCGCCCGCCGGCACCAGCGAGGCCGTGATGGCCTTCTCCGCGTTGCGGTAGTTGGCCGTGGTGGTCGACATCTTCTGGGACAGCTCGTCCAGCGCGCGCTGGGTGACGGTGATCTCCTTCGACCAGGCGCTGTCGAAGGAGGACCACGCGCTGTCCATGCCGAACTCGCCGAAGGCGGTGGCCGCGTAGCAGACCGAGCCCGCGTAGGCGGTCTTGGCCGCGGCGATGTCCGTCGCCGTCTTGTTCAGTTGGTCCGTGACGCCGCTCAGACCGGCCACGCTGACGCCGTATCCGTCCCCGCCGCCGCCGCCTGGCGCTGCTCCGTCGCTCATGCTTCCCCGTTCCCCCGTCTTCCGGTCCGTCGGTCCACCTGCCACCGGTGCCCGCGCGACGGTACGGCGCGGACACCGGGGAGAGAGCCTAACCTGTGGTGGGGGACAGGGTATTACGCCCGGGAGGGCCGGATCGGCTCCTCGCTTTCTTCACGGCCGGCCCGCAACGGCCGCACATTCGGGGCGTTCTGCGCGGTCTTCACCCCACGGGCCGGGACCGGCCCGACCGCCAAGTCCAGGGTGTCCGCCTTCACCGGTACCGCTGCCGGCAGTGGTACCGGCAGCGCCGAACGGCGCGGGTAGCGGCGGTCGGTGGCCGTCGCGGCGGTGAGCAGCAGGGCGGCCGCCGCGGCGACGACGGTGATCCGGAACGGCGCTTCGGGCGCGAGGTGGTCGGCCGCCCAGCCGCCGAGGAACGTTCCCGCCGACTGGGCCAGGATGATCGCGCTGACCAGCGCCGCCATCGCCTCGCCGAGCCGCGCCGTCGGCACGGTCCGCTCCACCAGGCCGAACATGGTGATCATCTGAGGTGCGACGGCCATGCCCAGGCACCCGACGGCTCCGGCCAGGGCGAGTACGCCGCCGCCGGAGAAGAGCAGCAGGACGGAGGTGGCGAACAGCAGGACCGTCCCGGCCCGCAACCGGGCCGCCAGCTCCCAACGGGCCGGCAGCGCGGCGGTGGCGATGCCCGCGAAGGCACTGGTGAATCCCATGAAGCCGTAGATCAACCCCGCCGCACCGGGCCGGCCCAGCGCGTCCGTGGTGGCGGTGACCCCGACCTGCACCGAGCCGAAGCAGGCGCCCAGCAGCGCCATCCCGGCGAGCAGCAGCACGTACGGAGGGCTCATCAGGGGCTCGGCGGAGCGCCGCCGGGCGTCCGGCCCGGTACCGGGCGGCGCGGTCGGGTGCAGCGCGAACAGGGTGGCGCCGACGCCGACCAGCGCCGCCGCGGTGAGCAGCCCGGCGGCGGGGGAGACCAAGGTGGCGAGCAGACCGACCAGGGCCGGCCCGGTGGTGAAGCTGACCTCGTCCACGATGCCGTCCAGCGAGAGCATCGAGGACGTCAACTCCGCGTCCCCGCCCGCCAGCCGGACCCAGCGGCTGCGTGACAGCGGCCCGACCAGCGGGACCGAGAGGCCGATCAGCGCGGCCGGCGCGATCTGCGCGGCGAGCGGCAGACCGCCCTCGGACGCGGCCACCAGGGCGAGCACCGCGACCGTGTTGACGAGCGCGGTGACCAGGCCGACGGTGCGCTGCCCGCGCCGGTCCGCGAGCCGGCCGACCAGCGGCCCGCCGACCGCCTGACCGAGGGCCAGCGCCCCGGCCACCACCGAGCCGCGCCAGACGCTGCCGGTGTTCCGGGTGACCAGCAGCAGGGTGCCGATCGGGCACATCGCGTTCGGCAGCCGGCCGAGCAGCGACCAGAGCAGCACTCCACCACCCGTCAGCTGCGCCGCCGAACGGAACCTCGTGACCACGGACATCGTGCTGCACCCCCACGCGGAGCCGGGGTGGGCGCCCGCCTCCCACCACCGGCCCGAGCCGGTACCGGCGGCCCGCGGGTGAGCTCCGACCGTACGACCTGGATGATCACCCGGGTAACCGTATGATCACCCAGCGCAGTCGAGTCGGAGCGTTCGGTCACCTTGGAGGACCGCCCAAGGGCGGCCGGAGGGTCGCCCGGCGCGGCGCGACCCGCCCGGTTCGGTGCGCCGGGTCCGAGGGCGGTCCGAGGGTGGCCGGACCGTGGTGCGGCCGGACCGGCTCAGCCGACCAGCGCGGCGCGGATCCGGTCCAGGATCTGCCCCGCGCCCGTGTAGCCGATGCCGAGCATCCAGAGGCCGTCGTCCACCTGGTAGACCCGCCCCGGATCCCTGCCCGCGGGAGGGTGCGGCTACGCCTGCGCGCGGGGCGTGCCGGGGTCGCCCCGGCCGTCCGCGTCCCGCCGGTCGTCCGCTCCGCCGTCCTGTCGGTCGTCCGTACCGCCGTCCTCCCGCTGCTCCCGGCGCTGGCGCAGCAGCCCGTCGTACTCGGCGTGCACCCGCCGGTCCATGGCCAGGGCGAACTGGGCGTCCGTGACCGTCCGGGCCAGTGGCCGCACCCGGAGGATCTGCTCGGTGAGGCGGGCCGCCTCACCGGGGGGCAGCGGGGTGTCGGCGGCGAGCGGGCCCAGGAGCTGGTCGCGGGCCAGCGCGGTGAAGATCTCGGCGATCGCGTCCACGTGCTCCTGGGCGCGGCGGCTGGCCTCCAGCACGACCGCGAGCGGCACGCCTTCGGCGACCAGAGCCGTGGTGGCGTCCATCAGCCGCCGGCTGACGTGGGTGATCCCGTCCTCCTCGACCGAGATGTAGCCCTGGGCGACGGACTCGGCGGTGTTCTCCTCGGTGAGCTGGTCGCCGAAGGCGGTCTTCAGCTCGTCCCAGTCGAGGTGGACGGGCGTCTCGTCCGACCAGGGCGCGATGATCGCGGCCTCCAGGCCGATCAGCTCGGCGACGTCCCGGCCGCTCTCCCCGGCGCCGATCAGCTCGGCGATGCCGCCCAGGGTGTGGCCGCGCTCCAGCAGTTCGGCGATCACCCCCAGCCGGTGCAGATGGGCCTCGCCGTACCAGGCGATCCGGCCCTCCTTGCGCGGCGGCTGGAGCAGCTTGCGCTCGCGGTAGAAACGCAGCGTCCGGGTGGTGATGCCGGCCGCCTCGGCCAGCTCCTCCACCCGGTACTCGCGTCGTCCGTCGCCCGCACCCGCTCTGACCTTGTCCACGGCGCTCAGCATAGGACCGGCGATCGCCGAAGTGACGTGGCCGGGCTTCTTCCCCCCGTCGGCGACAGGGGCTACTCTGCCAATCGTGCCAGTGATTGCTGGCATGGTTATCGCGACGGCATGACGGCACGATGGCAGGACGCACGACGGCACGTCGCGGCAGTGCGCACCTCACGGCCCCCACCCTCAGGAGGACGCCGCATGGCATCCAGCACGAAGCGCCCCCGCCCCGACGCGTCCGACCGGGCCCCGCTCGACGCCTCGACCGGCCCGGCCGACACCGCCCCGGACACCACCTCGGCCCCGGAAGCCACCCCGGCCGCACCCGACGCCCCGCACGTCCGGGTGGCCGTCATCGGCTCCGGCTTCGGCGGCATCGGCGCCGGCGTCCGGCTGCGCCGCGCCGGGATCACCGACTTCGTCATCCTGGAGCGCGCCGACTCGGTCGGCGGCACCTGGCGGGACAACAGCTACCCCGGTTGCGCCTGCGACGTCCCCTCCCACCTGTACTCCTTCTCCTTCGCGCCCAACCCCGACTGGCCGCGCAGCTTCTCCGGCCAGCCCGACATCCGCGCCTACCTGGAGAAGGTCACCGACGTCTTCGGCATCCGCCCGCACCTGCGGTTCAACGCCGAGGTCACCGAGGCCCGCTGGGAGGCCGACCGGACCCGCTGGCGGATCACCACCACGGCCGGCCAGTGGACGGCCGACGCCGTGGTCTCCGCCGCCGGGCCGCTCGCCGACCCGCAGATCCCCGACCTGCCGGGCCTGGACTCCTTCACCGGCAAGGTGTTCCACTCCTCCCGCTGGGACCACGACTTCGACCTCGCCGGCAAGCGGGTCGCGATGGTCGGCACCGGCGCCTCCGCCGCCCAGATCATCCCCAACATCCAGCCCGAGGTGGGCCGGCTGACGGTCTTCCAGCGCACCCCGGCCTGGGTCCTGCCGCGCCGCGACCGCGCGATCACCGACGCCGAGAAGTGGCTGCACACCCGGCTGCCCCTCACCGCCAAGCTCCGCCGGGGCACCCTCTTCGCGCTCCGCGAGCTCCAGGTGGACGCGTTCGTCCGCCGGCCCGGCCTGCTGAAGCTCGTCCAGCAGCTCGCCGAGCGGCACATCGCCCAGAGCGTCACCGATCCGGCGCTGCGCGCCAAGCTCACGCCGGACTACCGGATCGGCTGCAAGCGCATCCTGCTCAGCAACACCTACTACCCGGCGCTGGCCGCCGCCAACACCGAGGTGGTCGCCGCCGGCCTGCGCGAGGTGCGCGGCTCGACCCTGGTCGCCTCCGACGGCAGCGAGCACGAAGTCGACGCGATCGTCTTCGGCACCGGCTTCCACGTCACCGACATGCCCATCGGCGCCCGGGTGTTCGGGGCCAACGGCACCAGCCTGGCGGAGGAGTGGAAGGACGGTATGGAGGCGCTGCGCGGCTCCACCGTGCACGGCTTCCCGAACCTGTTCTTCGTGATCGGCCCCAACACCGGCCTCGGCAACAGTTCGATGATCCTGATGATCGAGTCCCAGCTCAACTACCTGGTCGACGCCCTCACCACGCTCGGCTCGGTCGGCGCCACCGCGATGCAGCCGACCGCCCGCGCCCAGCGGCACTGGAACCTCGAACTCCAGCACCGGATGGACCGGACCGTCTGGACCACCGGCGGCTGCCGCAGCTGGTACCTGGACAGCAGCGGCAAGAACACCGTGCTCTGGCCCGGCTCCACCACCTCCTTCCGCCGGGCCACCCGCAAGGTCGACCTCGCCGAGTACGAGCTGATCATGCGGACCGTGCCGGCAGACCGGAGCGCCGGGTCGCCCGAGGAGGCGCTGGCATGAGCCCCGCGATCCCCGCCGACTGCGTCCCGCCCGCCCCCGCCGAGGAGTTGGTGATCCGCTCGGCCGACGGGAGCCGGCTGCACGCCGAGATCCACGGGCAGCCCGGCGCCCCGACCGTGGTGCTCGCCCACGGCTGGACCTGCTCGACCGTCTTCTGGGCGCCGGTGATCCACCGGCTCGCCGACCGCTACCGGGTGGTGGCCTACGACCAGCGCGGCCACGGCCGCAGCGAGGTCCCGCCCAGCCGGCTCCGCTACTCGACCCGGGCGCTCGCCGAGGACCTCTCCGCCGTGCTCGCCCGGACCGTTCCGGCGGGGGAGCGGGCCGTCCTGGTCGGCCACAGCATGGGCGGTATGACCGTGATGGCCGCCGCCGGCCGCCCCGAGGTCGCCGAGCGGACCGCCGCCGCGGTGCTGGTCTCCACCGGCCCGGCCGACCTGGTGACCGAGCTGCTCGTGCTGCCGGAGGCGGTGCGCCCGGCACGGCTGCGGCGCTTCCTGCACCGGCAGGGCCTGCGCTCCCGGCTGCCGCTCGGTCCGGTCGGCCCGGTCAGCCGTGCGGTGCTCAAGTACGTCACCATGGGGGCGGGTTCGCCCGCCGACCGGGTCGAGGCGACGGCCCGGGTGGTGCACGCCTGTCCGACCGCCGTCCGGGCCCGCTGGGCCGGCGTCCTGGACTCGCTCGACGTCCGCGCCGGGCTGGCCCGGCTCACCGTGCCGACCGCCGTCGTGGTCGGCACCGACGACCGGCTGACCCCGCCGGCGCACGCGCACCGCATCGTCGCCGCGCTGCCCGACCCGCAGGGGCTGCTCCTGCTGCCCGGGGCCGGCCACATGGTGCCGATCGAGCGGCCCGCCGAGGTCGCCGCCGAGATCGAGCGGCTCGCGACCGCCCACCTGCCCGCCGTCCACCGTCCTTCCCCCCAGAGGAGCCTGACCGCATGAGTGCCACGTTGCCGCTGTCCGCACAGGTCGTCGTCGTCACGGGTGCCGCGCGCGGGGTCGGCGCCGCCCTGGCCCGCAAGCTCACCCTGCAGGGCGCCAAGGTGGCCCTGCTCGGGCTGGAACCGGCCGAGCTCAAGGAGGTCGCCGCACTCTGCGGCCCGGGCGCCACCGCCTGGGAGGCCGACGTCACCGACATCGACGCGCTCACCGAGACCGCCCGCCGGATCAAGGAGCACTACGGCCGGATCGACGTGGTGGTCGCCAACGCGGGCATCGCCATCGGCGGCCCGCTGCTGGACAGCGACCACCGGGCGTTCAGCCGGGTGATCGAGGTGAACCTGCTCGGCAGCGTGGCCACCGCGCGGGCCTTCCTGCCGGCCCTCGCCGAGAGCCGCGGCTACCTGCTCCAGATCGCCTCGCTCGCCGCGCTCACGCCCGCCCCGCTGATGAGCGCGTACTGCGCCAGCAAGTCCGGTGTCGAGGCCTTCGCCCACTCGATCCGCGCCGAGGTCGCCCACCAGGGTGTCAAGGTCGGTGTCGGCTACCTAAGTTGGACCGACACCGACATGGTCCGCGGCGCCGACCAGGACGCCGTCCTCAAGCAGATGCGCGACCGCCTGCCCTGGCCGGCCAACAAGACGTACCCGCTCGGCCCGGCCGTGGACCGCCTGGTCGCCGGCATCGCCCGCCGCTCCGCCCACGTCTACGCCCAGCCCTGGCTGCGCGGCATGCAGCCGGTCCGCTGGATCCTGCCCTCGCTGATCGCCGCCGTCGGCTCCCGCGACATCGCCCGGCTCGCCCCGCAGCTGGCCGCCACCGCGGCCTCCCGCCTCCGCCCGGTCGGCGCCGGCGGCGCCGCGGACAGCGCCGCGCACCCCGAGAAGCCCTGACCGCCGGGCCCGGCCGGCCCCGTCCCGCCGGGCCGGCCGGGCCGGGGCACCGCTCAGTTCGCCGGCTTCGCGAGCTGTTTCAGAGTGTCGTACGCCGACTGCACGAAGCGCCCGTCGAGCGCCGGACCGGTGTTGGTGAGGGCGGCCACCGCCGTCGCGGTCTGCGGGCAGAAGCCGACGACGACGGTGAACCCGCGGGTGGCGCCGGAGTGGAAGTAGAGATCGCGGCCGTCCGGCGTCCTGCGCAGGTTCCAGACCAGGCCGATCCGGTCGCCCGATCGGGACAGCCGAAGCCGTGGGCGCTGGACGTCGCGCAGCGCGTGCCCCAACTCGCCTTCCTCCGGCGACAGGTGGGCGCGGAGGAAGCGCAGCACATCGGCGCCGCCGGCTCGGACGGCGCCGGCGCCCGGCAGCCCGGGGATGAGCCACGGCGGGATCGGGCGACCGCGCCGGTGACCGGTGGCGCGGTGCGGGGCGTCGGGGGAGCAGGTGGCGGTGCGCAGGCCGAGGGGGCGGCAGAGGCGGTCGGCGAGCAGCTCGGCGTAGCCGGTGCCGCCCGCCTCGGCGAGCAGCCGGCCGAGCAGGCCGACCCCGTAGTTGGAGTACCCGTAGCGCGTACCGGGCGCGTGGCGCACGCTGGTTCGGGCCACGCCGGCGCGCAGCCGTCGGTCGTCGAAGCCCGCGTACGGATTGCGGGCCCAGCTGGGGAGGGCGGTCGCGAGCAGTCCGGGCGGGAGCTTGGGCAGGCCCGAGGTGTGGGTGGCCAGGTGCAGCAGCCGGATCGGGCCGCCGTGCCGGACGTCCGGCGGGCACCAGCCCGTTGGGAGGTGCCGCTGCAGCGGGTCGTCCAGGGCGACTTCGCCCCGTGCGGTCATGACGGCGAGCAGCAGGGCGGTGAACGTCTTGGTGACGGAGCCGAGTTCGTAGACGGTCTCGGGCGTGCAGGGCTCCCCGTCGAGGGCGGTCCGGCCGTGGCAGTGGACGGCGGTCCGGTCCCCGCGGGCCACGGCCAGCGTCACGGCGGTGGCGTACGGCGCGGCGGCCCGGACGAGGGCGGGGACCTGGTCCGCACCCGGGCCGCTGAAGCCGTCCAGGCCGCCCTCCGCCGCCCGGCGGGCGGCGGAGGGCGGGCCGGTCATCGTGTCCGGGTCGGTCATCGCGTTCAGGCCGCGACCGCGGCGCCGCCGAGTGCCCGCGACAGGGTGACGGTGCCGGCCACCACGGCGACGACGGCGGTGTGCTCGTGGTCGCGGAAGGCCTGCTCGGGGTCGTCCGAGACCGGCTCGGCGCTCTCGCGCGGGATCAGCCCGTCCTCGCGCTGGATCGCGGCCAGCGCCTCCCAGCCCTGCGTGCCGGTGACGGGCTCCCCGATGCACGAGTCGACCACCAGGAGTTCGCCGACGAGGTCCCACTGGCCGACCTCCAGCCAGGTGTCGACCCAGACCGGAAGCCAGTTGCGGACGTAGTCGCGCATCGGTTCGGGCATGCCCTCGGGCCGGGCACCCCAGTCGGTGAGGTGGAAGACGGCGTGGGTGATGTGGTAGCCGGTCAGCCAGTCGATGGCCCAGGGCTCCGGTGTCGCGCCGAGCCAGGTCCGGGAGGTGAGGGCGTCCCAGTCGTCGGGCTGATTGCGCAGTCCGATCACCCGGCGCGCGTTGGCGAGGGCGAGCCGCCGGTTGGGCATCATCTCGATGGCCTGGATCCCGCGGACCTTCGTCAGGGACTCCAGGAGCTCCTCCAGCGGGGCGTGCCGGTAGCCGGACCGGGCGAAGTGGACGTACGTCTCCAGCGGGTCGGTCATCACGGGGTAGCGCAGCAGCCGCTCGTACAGGAGGTTCCCCTCCCGCAGTTGGGACCAGCCGAAGTCCAGGAGTTCGCGGGCGATGCGGGCGTCGTGGGGGCCGGTGACGCCGTCGCGCAGGACGAGTGACGCGGCGAGGGCGGACTCGGCGAGCGGCTTGTAGGCGTTGTTCGGATCGGCCAGGTCGATGGTGACGTCGTCGGGGAGCCGGCCGAAGCCGCGCTCGTGGCAGTCGTGCAGCCAGGCCATCGCACGCGATCCCAACTGCTGTGCGGAGGACAGGAGCTGGTTATCGGTCATGAAGCCGCTCCGCTCAGCAGGTGTTCGGCAACAGCGAGTTCGAGTGCGGTGCGTGCACTGCCGTCACCCACGGCCCGGATCCGGTCCAGCATGGGTTCGACCTCCAGGGGCAGCGGCCGTCCGTCGGCGGCGAGCCAGGCGAGCCATCTGGTCAGCCGGGCGGCGACCCGGTAGTCGCAGCGCAGCAGCGAACGGACGGCGCCGCGCGCCAGGGCGAGACCGTGCTCGCGGGCCGCGTCGTGCACGGGGCCGTCGAGGCCGGGGAGGGCGAGGGCGGACAGCTGGGCCATCCGGACCGACCAGGCCTGCCAGGCGTGGGGCTCCGGCCGCGGGGCGTGACCGGGGTGGGGCACGCCGCGGTCGTGCGCCGTGTCGCCGGCCGGTTCGGGGAACAGGGGGTCGGCGGCGGGTCCGGGCGCCCGGGCGAGCAGCACGGTGGTGGCCCAGTCCCGCCACGCGGCGACGAGGACGGCACCGGCCGCCCGGTCGTCGTCGGCGGACCGGGCGGAGACGGGGGACCCCGGTTCGGTGGGCGCCGGAAAGCCGGCGAGGGGGAAGGCCCGGTGGGCTTCGGTCAGCAGCAGGACGGCCTGTTCGTCGGCCCCGGCCACGCCCAGCACCTGCGGTGCGAGCACGTCCGGCCCGAGCACCCGGGCAGCGGCGAGGACCGGACGCGGCGCGGGGCCGGTGTCGGGCGCGGCGGGCGCGACCGCGCCCTCGACGCCACGGAGGGCGTCGAGGGTGCGGCCTGCCAGCCGCTCCACCGCTGCGGCGTATTCGTCGCGGAGCGAGAGATCGGCGGTTGGCATGGTGCGTACTTCTCCTTGAGAGGGCTTCGCGGTGTCACGGGCTCGCTGTGCGCCCGCGGACTCCGCGCGGTGCCGGGTGCCGTCGGTCCCGAATTACCGGGTCTTCTCCTTCGGCGGCTTCGGCGACAGCAGCAGCGCTCCTGCCAGGAGCAGCAGGGCGGCGGCTTCGGGGCGGTACGTGGGCGCGTCGCTGACGGTCGCCTCGTCCTCCGTGATCAACATGCCTAGTGCGTCGAGCTCGGCCTGGGTGGCGAGCGTCGTCCGCGTGGTCTGAGTAAGCATCTGAGTGCCTCCTCATCGAAGTTCCATCGCCCGGTCCGGCGATGCCCCCTTCATCGACAATAGGAGCACGAACCATCCGGCGCCACCGCAGTACGCTCCGTGACCACCGTCACCGAGAGGTACTTCACCGGCGCGCAGCGAGAGCGCCAGGGGTGTCGCGGATACCCGCGAGTAGATACGGTCGCTGCATGACCACTGCCTTGATCACCGGCGCGACCGCCGGCATCGGAGCCGCGTTCGCCCGCCGGCTCGCCCGGAGCGGCTACCGGCTCGTCCTGGTGGCCCGGGACACCGAGCGGCTGGAGCGCGCGGCCGCCGACCTGCGGGCGAAGTTCGGCATCGACACCGAGGTGCTCACCGCGGACCTCGCCACCGAGGTCGGAATCGCGGCCGTCGAGACCCGGCTGGCCGACCCGGCCCACCCGGTGGACCTGCTCGTGAACAACGCCGGTTTCGGCAACAAGGGCGCCTTCCTGACCGTCCCGCTCCAGGACGAGCTGGACATGCTGAAGGTGCACGTCGAGGCGATCCTGCGGCTCACCACGGCGGCGCTGCCCGGCATGCGCGAGCGCGGCCGCGGCGCGATCGTCAACGTCGCCTCGGTGGCGGCGTTCCTGCCGCGCGGCACGTACGGGGCCAGCAAGGCGTGGGTGGTGAGCTTCACCCAGGGCGTGATGCGCGACCTCGGCGGCACCGGCGTGCGGCTGATGGCGCTCTGCCCGGGCTTCACCCACACCGAGTTCCACGAGCGGGCCGGCATGGGCACCGGCAACATCCCCTCCTGGGGCTGGCTGTCCGCCGAGCGGGTGGTCGCCGAGGCCATGCGGGACCTGGCGCGCGGCCGCTCGCTGTCCGTGCCGAGCAAGCGCTACAAGCTCGCGGTCGCGATCGCCCGGGTGCTGCCGTCGGGCAAGCTCGGCGGGGTCTCCTCGAAGGCGGCGCGGACGTACCGGACCGACTGACGTACCGGTTCGGCGGGCGGGCCGGCGGGCCGGCGGGCTGCCTGGCGGGCGGGGCCGGGCGGCGCCGGTCCCTCAGGGGCGGCCATGGGAATAGGAACAGTCTCACTATTAGCTTAGCTAACTATGAGCTATCCTCGCTATGCCGGTGGCCGCCCGACCGCCGTGTCCACCACGCCCGCCACGCCCGCGGCAGCCCCCTGCGGCGCCGTGCCCGCCGCGCGCCCGCGCGTCCGACCCCAGGAGGCCCGCCCTTGAGGCCCGACGGCATCAGCTGGACCCCGCCCGCCCAGGCCGAGGGAGAGCCCCGCCCGCCGGCCCAGTGGCGCCGCATCCTCGCGCTGTTCCGCCCGTACTCCGGCCGGCTCACCGTGGTCGGTGTGCTGGTGGCGGCCTCCGCGGTCGTCTCGGTGGTCACGCCGTTCCTGCTGAAGGCCGTGCTGGACACCGCCATCCCGCAGGGCCGGACCGGCCTGCTCAGCCTGCTCGCGCTCGGCATGATCGCCGCCGCCGTGGTCAACAGCATCTTCAACGTGCTGCAGACGCTGATCTCCACCACCGTCGGCCAGCGCGTGATGCACGACCTGCGCACCGCCGTCTACGGCCACCTCCAGCGGATGTCGCTGGCGTTCTTCACCCGCACCCGCACCGGCGAGGTGCAGTCCAGGATCGCCAACGACATCGGCGGCATGCAGTCCACCGTGACCTCCACCGCCACCTCGCTGGTCTCCAACTTCACCAGCGTGATCGCCTCGGTGGTCGCGATGGTCGCGCTGGACTGGCGGCTCACCGTCGTCTCGCTGCTGCTCCTGCCGGTCTTCGTCTGGATCAGCCGCCGGGTCGGCAACGAGCGCAAGAAGATCACCGGTGAGCGGCAGAAGCAGCTCGCCGCGATGAGCTCGGCCGTGCAGGAGTCCCTCTCGGTCAGCGGCATCCTGCTCGGCCGCACCATGGGCCGCTCCGACTCGCTCGCCGCGGACTTCACCGGGCAGTCCGACCGGCTGGCCGAGCTGGAGGTGCGCTCCAGCATGGCCGGGCGCTGGCGGATGAACACCATCCAGATCGTGATGGCCGCGATGCCCGCGGTGATCTACTGGGCCGCCGGACTGGCCTCGGCCGGCGGTTCGCCGATCGTCTCGGTCGGCACCCTGGTCGCCTTCGTCTCGCTCCAGCAGGGCCTGTTCCGCCCGACCATCAGCCTGCTCTCCACCGGTGTCCAGGTGCAGACCTCGCTGGCGCTGTTCCAGCGGATCTTCGAGTACCTCGACCTCCCGGTGGAGATCGCCGAGCCCGAGCGGCCGACCGTCCTGGAGAAGATCCGCGGCGAGGTCCGCTTCGAGGGCGTCGAGTTCCGCTACGACCCCGAGCAGGAGCGGCCCACGCTCGCCGGGGTGGAGCTCAAGGTCCCGGCCGGCAGCTCGCTCGCCGTGGTCGGCGAGACCGGCTCCGGCAAGACCACGCTCAGCTACCTCGTCCCCCGCCTCTACGACGTCACCGGCGGCCGGGTGACGATCGACGGGGTGGACGTCCGCGAGCTGTCCTTCGAGTCGCTGTCACGGGCGGTCGGCGTGGTCTCCCAGGAGACGTACCTCTTCCACGCCTCGGTCGCCGACAACCTGCGCTTCGCCAAGCCGGACGCCACCGACGAGGAACTCGTCGCCGCCGCCCGGGCCGCGCAGATCCACGACACCATCGCCGGACTCCCGGACGGCTACGCGACCCTGGTCGGGGAGCGCGGCTACCGCTTCTCGGGAGGGGAGAAGCAGCGTCTCGCGCTGGCCCGGACCGTTCTGCGCAACCCGCCCGTGCTGATCCTGGACGAGGCCACCAGCGCGCTGGACAACCGCACCGAGCAGGCCGTCCAGCAGGCCATCGACACCCTCGCGGCCGACCGCACCACCATCACCATCGCCCACCGGCTCTCCACCGTCCGGGCCGCCGACCGGATCGTCGTGCTGGACCGGGGCGAGGTCGTCGAACAGGGCACCCACGACGAACTGGTCGAGGCCGACGGCCGGTACGCGGCCCTGCTGCGCCGTGAGGCGCCGGTCCCGGTGCTCGAAAAGCGGTAGCCGCCGGGGCGGCCGGCCCGCGGCCCGGGCTCGGGTGACGGTCAGGCGGCCTTGGGGATCTCGTTGTAGGTCTCCGCGATCTCCTGGCCGGAGAGCTGCTGGATCGCCCGCATCACCTCGTCGGTGACCTGCCGGCGGGCCTTGAGCGACCGGGCCTGCCCGTGCAGTTCGTCGAAGTGCAGCGGCTCCCCGAAGCGGACCGTCACCTTGCGCAGGCGCGGGACGCGCTTGCCGATCGGCAGGATCTGGTCGGGCCCCTCCAGCGCCACCGGCACCACCGGGACGCCGGCGGTGAGGGCCAGCCAGGCCACGCCGGTCTTGCCGCGGTAGAGGCGGCCGTCGAGCGAGCGGGTGCCCTCGGGGTAGATGCCGAAGGCCTTGCCGTCCTCCAGGATCTCCAGGGCCGACTCCAGCGAGGCCTGCGCGGAGCGGTAGGTGCCGCGCTCGACGGGCACCGCGCCGATCGCCTCGAAGAAGCCCTTGGAGAGCGCGCCCTTCATCCCGGTACCGGTGAAGTACTCGGCCTTGGCCAGGAAGTGCACCCGGCGCGGCGCGGTCAGCGGGATCACCACGCTGTCGATGAAGGAGAGGTGATTGCTGGCCAGGATCACGCCGCCCTTGCGCGGCACGTTCTCCAGGCCCTCGATGGTCGGCCGCCAGATCCCCCGCGCGAGCGGTTTCAGCACCAGCTTGGTGACGAGATCGAGCATGGTCCCTCCCAGGACGAGCGCGCCCGAGACGAGCCCGGGCCTGAACAGACGACGATCGGCGTTCGTTCCCCGGCCGGGCCGGGATCAGACCCGCAGACTACGACACCCACCCCCGAGCCCGTCCACTCCCGGCAACCGTGGCGCTCACCACGGCCGGGTAGGGTACGGCCGTCGGAAACGCACATCAGCAGTCATGCGGATCATCGCAGGCATGCAGTTCCTCAGGAGGGGCCACCCATGGCAGACGTCGACACCATCCGCGCGGCGTTCGACAAGTACGACGTGAACGGCAACGGCCGGATCACCGCCGTCGAGTACGCGAAGGTCGCCCGCGAGCTCGGCGACCTGACCACGTCGATCTCGATGGCCGAGGCCATCATCAAGCAGATGGACACCAACCACGACGGCGAGCTGACCTTCGACGAGTTCCTCGCCGCGCGTCAGGGCTGAGCCGGCTTCGGGCCGAAGCCGGTACCGGGCCGAGCCCGTTCAGGGCCGAGTCCGTACCGGGCCGAGCCCGCATCGGGCCGAGCCCGCATCGGGCGGGGCTCCGGGATTCCCGGGGTCCCGCCCGCCGCGTTCCCGGGCCGGTCGGTCCGGCCCTCCGGGCGGCCCGGCCGGCGCCTGCTCAGGCCCGGGTCGGGAACACCCGGCGGACCACCCGCTCGCTCGCCCCGCCGTCGTCCCACGGGCAGAACCGTTCGCGGAACTTCGCCCGCGCCGCCGGCTCCGGGTCGCCGGCCAGCAGCGCCGAGGCCAGTCCGTCGGCATCCACCGTCACCGCGCCCGGCGGCTCCGCGAAGAGGTCGAAGTAGACGCCGCGCACCCGCCGGTACTCCTCCCAGTCCGGCGCGAAGACCACGATCGGCCGGTCCAGCACGGCGTAGTCGAACATCATCGAGGAGTAGTCGGTGACCAGGACGTCCGCCGCCAGGTAGAGGTCCTCCACGGTCGGGTGCGCCGAGACGTCCACGATCGCGGCCGCGTCCTCACCCGCCGCCAAGTCGCCCGGGCCCCCGGTGTGGAAGTAGTGCGTGCGCACCAGCAGCGTGAAGCCGGGGCCCAGCCGCCGGGCCAGCTCGCGGACGTCCAGCAGCGGGACGTACCCGCCCCGGCCCTCGCGGTGCGTCGGCGCGTACAGCACCGCCGTGGTGTCCGGTGCCAGCCCGAACCGTTCGCGCATCGCCGCGGCTTCGGCCGGCGTGCTAACGGCCAGCCGGTCGTTGCGCGGGTAGCCGGTGTCCAGCATCTCGTAGCGGCCGGGGAAGGCCCGGGCGAAGTGCTCGCTGGTGTGCGGGTTGGAGGAGACCAGGAAGTCCCAGCGGTCGACGGCCTCCAGCAGCCGGTCGAAGTCCATCCCGTCGGCGGCCACCGGGTGGTCCCGGAGGTCCATCCCCATCGCCTTCAGCGGCGTGCCGTGCTGCGTCTGGACGTGCACCGTTCCCGGCCGCTTCACCATCGTGCGCGGGAAGTTGACGTTGTTCACGAAGTACTTGGCGGTCGCCATCGCCTTCAGGTAGGCCGGTGTGTTGACGATCACGTAGGGCACCCCGGCCGGCAGCGTGGCCGCCTGCTTCCGGTTCTCCACCACCCACACGCCCCGTACGTCCGGGGCGAGTTCCCTGGCCTTCTCGTAGATCGCCGCCGGGCTGCACGCGTAACCCCGGTGCCAGTACGCCGCGTAGACCGCCAGGTGCTCGTCCAGCGGGAGCCGGCGGAACGCGTTGTACGCGGTGAAGCGGGCGCCGCTGCGCACCCCCTTCTTCACCGCCGGGGCGACGGCCCGCGCGCCCCGCTTGAGTTCGCGCGGCAGCCGGCCGGTGCGGCGCAGTTCCGCGTAGGCGACCCGGGCACCGCGCGCCGCCAGGCGGTACTGCACACCGCGCAGGCCGCCGGGGAACTGGTAGCCGGCCGGGCGGTGGCGGGCGAAGTGCTCGGCGATCCGCCGGAAGAAGTCCTTGCGCAGCCCGGCCGGGACCAGCCCGGGGGTGTCGTGGACGGTCAGCGCCTGCTGGACGGTCCGCTCGAAGACGAGGGTGCGCAGGGTGTCCGGCACCGGGCGGCCGGGCCGGTCCGGGCGGTCCAGGAACGCGAAGATCGCGTCGTACTGGGCGAAGGCGTCGGCGTGCTTGGGGGAGGCGGTGCTGGTGATCGCGCCGGGGCGGCCGCGCCGGTAGAAGTAGCAGACCCGGTCGAGGTAGCGCAGCCGTCCGGCGGCCAGCAGGGCCGGGTAGGTGACCGAGATGTCCTCGTAGAAGCCGCGCCCGAAGGAGACGTCGAGGCCGAGCAGGAAGTCGCGGCGGAAGACCTTGTTCCACACCGACATCACGGTCCGGAACAGCGCGGGGTGGTCGGCGAGGGTGCAGCCGTCGGCCAGCGGCGAGCCGACCAGGACGTGGCGCCAGGGGTTCGGCTCGGTCCCGCCGTCGGGGTAGACGTGGGTGAAGTCGGTGAGCAGGACGTCGGCCGGGGTCTCGCGGGCGCGTTCCTGCGCGAGCTCGTCGAGGAGCGCGGAGACGGTGCCGTCCGGCAGCCAGTCGTCGCTGTCGACGAACCAGACGTACTCGCCGCGCACCTCGGGGAGGGCGGCGGTCCGGGCACCGCCGAGACCCTGGTTCTCGGTGAGGTGCAGCACGCGCAACCGCGGGTCGCGGGCGGCGTACTCGTCCAGGATCGCGCCGCAGCGATCGGGGGAGAGGTCGTCGACCGCGATCACCTCGAAGCGCGACTCCCCGAGGGGAGTGGCTTCCAGGATCGAGTCGAGGCAGCGGGGCAGGTAGCGCTCGACTCCGTGGACCGGGAGCACGATGCTGAGGAGGACTGGCACGCTGGCCGAGTCTACCGAGCGCCGCCGGGGAGCGGATTCGCGCGGGGTCGGGGCACGGGGTGGGGGTGCGGTGCGCGGTGCCGGGCGGGGGTGCGGTGCGGGGGTGTGAGATGCGTCGCGGGAGCGTGGGGGCGGGCTTCGGTCCGGTGCCTCGCTATCGGGCTGTACCGGAGGCCGTCCGCGGGCCCGGAACCGCCGGTGCCGGGCCCCGTACGGGGCGGCACCGGCAGCCTGGTGGCGGCCCGGCCGACCCTCACGGCCGGCCGCCCGTCCCAGCGCCTCCCGGGCCTGGCCACCGCAGCGTCGAGGTGGCCGGGCAGTGGCTCGGGGGAGCCGGAATTCTTCATCAGTCGAACGCACGATTGAGCGGTGCTTGAGCGGGATCCGTGTTCGCGCGGTCGATGAAGATATTGCTTGGAGGTTTCCCCCACGTCAATCCCTCGATTGTGTTCACTTTCTGAACTGTCTCGTCCGAGTGGTCGGTGGTGCTCCGGTGGCGTGCGGGGCGACCGCCGGTCGCGTCCGGGCCCCGCCGGTCGTGATCGACGGTGATCCCGCACGCCGGGCGCGTACCTCCCCGGCAAGCGCCGGGCGCGTACCCCCGAGGCACCCGTGACGCGCGGCCGGTCGTGCACCATCATTGATGCTCAGTCGTAACCGCTCCGGGCGGCCCCTGGTGCGGCGTCAGTTGACGCCGCACGATACGGTGGCAGCACACCAGGACGGTTGCGCGAAGGCCGTCTGTCACGGATAGTCTTCGCCTCACGGCCCTGGCGCCTCGTAGGGGTGGGAAAAACTGATGGAACACATGCAAGTGCGGTCCCGGCCCCGCGTGCCGGCGATCCAGTGCGGCGTCGGCGCGACCGGCCGTCGGATCGAGCGTCATCTGGCAGTGCTCGGCGCGCCCGCACTCCCGGCGGTGGACACCGCCGAGGCACTCGGGTTGATAAGGGAACTGACGCCGCGCGGCTCCAGTGCCCCGACCGAGCCGCGTCGCCATGCGCGGGTGTCGCTGCTGGCGCCGCTGCGCCGGCTGCGGCGGAGCCTGTTCGGCGGTCGCGGCTAGGGCCTCTAGCCCTCGCGCCCACCGGCATCCGGCCCGGCGGACCTCAGGGACCGTCGGGTCTTCGGCGTACCCGGGGTCCTTCGGCCGACCTCGGGCTCCTTGGGCCCAAGCCCTCGGGCCCAAACCGGGCCCGGGGCCGGCCGCCCGGCCGGGAGCAGCCCGAACCGTCCACCGTGCGGCCTCCTGCCCCCACCAGCACGGCGAGTCGGCGAGGCGGGCCCCGGTGCCCCCGGCGGTACGTGAGGATGGCGTTCATGGCGGACAACATCCACTCCACGCCCTTCCACACCACCACCTTCGAGATCACCACGGGCAGCCACGAGGTCGCCCTCGACATCACCGACCGCTGCGCCGAGTTCCTGAACGACCGGGCAGCCGGCCGTGACGGCCTGCTCAACGTCTTCGTGCCGCACGCCACGGCCGGAATCGCCGTGCTGGAGACCGGCTCGGGCAGCGACGACGACCTCCTCACGACGTTGCGCGAACTGCTGCCCGCCGACGACCGCTGGCGTCACCGGCACGGCAGCCCGGGTCACGGCCGCGACCACGTCGTCCCGGGCCTGGTCGCCCCGCACGCCACCCTGCCCGTGATCGGCGGCCAACTGGCGCTCGGCGTCTGGCAGTCCGTCGTCCTGATCGACACCAATCGAGACAACCCGCGCCGGACGGTCCGGCTCTCCTTCCTGGGATGACCGGCCCGTACCCCGGCCCGGCCGTCCCGCCGGGGGCCCGTGGCGTGGCTTCCGGTGGGGTGGCCGGCTGCGGTCGTGGTCGGCGGGTCGGCCATCGGGTGGCTGCGCGGTCGTCGGCCCGGCCGGGTGCGGGGAGGATCGGTGCGGTCGTCGGCCCGGCCGTCCTGCCGGGGCCTATGGCGTGGCTTGCGGTGGGGTGGCCGCCCCGGCGGGGGAGGCCGCCGTGGCGACGGCGGCGAGGTAGCGCTCGATGGCCAGGTACTGGCAGAGCACCGCCACCGGGCGGCCGAGCCGCGCGTACCAGGAGGCGAGCCGGGCGAACGCGGTCACCTCGAACCAGACCTCGCCCGCGGTGTCCATGGTCACCAGGAACGCCTCCTCGCCGCACTCCGGGTGCCCGGGGAGGGTGCCGTAGGCGAAGCCGATCCGGTCCGGCTCGTCCACCGTCCACACCACCCGGCAGGGGATCACCAGCCGGGGCCGCCGCAGCCCGGGCAGGCTCAGCCGCAGCAGGACGGTCGCGCCCTCCTCGGCCGGCGCGTACGGATGGACGGCGAAGCCGCTGCCCAGCTGGCAGCCCCAGCCGAGCACGTACCGCCCGGCCCGCTCCAGGACGTCGGGACCGTGCCCGAGGTGGATCCGCCGCCGCAGCTGGGCGTAGCCCTCGGGGAGCCGGGCCTCGCGGGTGGCGCCCACCTCCGGATAGGTCGGGGCGGCGGCGCGAGCGGCGAGCAACCGCCGGTGGAGCGAGGCGGGGGAGGCGGAGGAGGCGGGCATGGGCCTCACGGTAACCGGGCCCGGCCGTCGGGACGGGGGTGGGGTGGGCGGACGGGTCGCCCGTCGTGGCACTCGCGGCGCCTCGGGCCCGGCCGGCCGGGCCTGGGCGGCGCGGGTACTGGCTCGGTAGCTCCGCCCGCCCGGCCGCCGGTGCCTCGGCCTCGCCGGCGGGGCCGCCCGCCCAGCGCTCCGGGACCGTCCGGCCGGGGCCGGCCTTGCCGAGGGGTGGGGGCGCGGAGTATCAAGGCGGCATGAGCGAAGCGGTGAAGAACGAAACGGACCCGGTCTGCGTACTCGCCCCCGGTGGCGCCGGGCCGGAGGCCGCCCTGACGCACGACCCGGAGCTGACCGGGCCGCGCGCGGACTGCGTGCTGTGCGGGGAGCCGACCGAACTGCCCGCCGACCACCCCGGTGTCACGCTCTGCCCGGTCTGCACCTGGCAGCAGGCGCAGCGGATCGCCTGCTCCGGCTGACGGAGCGCACCCGACCGGGCCCGGCGCGGCCGTGGCGCCCCGGGCCCCGCGGCCCCCGGGCCTCCCCTCAGGCGTCCTCCCGCCCGGCGAGCGCGAGGGTGGAGCCCCGGCGGCCCTTGCGGACCATCAGCTGCGCCGGGATCCGGCTCCTCAGATCGGCGACGTGACTGACGATGCCGACCGCGCGGTCCCGCTCGCGCAGGCCGTCGAGGACGTCCATCACCTCTTCCAGTGCCTGCTCGTCCAGCGTGCCGAAGCCCTCGTCGATGAAGAGCGTGTCCAGCGGCATGCCACCGGCCTCGTCGGTGACCACGTCGGCGAGACCGAGCGCCAGGGCGAGCGAGGCGAAGAAGCTCTCGCCGCCGGAGAGCGTCGAGGTGTCCCGCTCGGTCCCGGTCCAGGCGTCCACCACCCGCAGTGCGAGGCCCGAGCGCTTGTTGCCGGTGCCCCGGCCGTCGCTGTGGACCAGGGTGTACCGGCCGCCCGACATCCGTACCAGGCGGGCGCTCGCCGCCGCCGCCACCTGCTCCAGCCGGGCCGCCAGGACGTACGACTCCAGCCGCATCCGCAGCCGGTTCTCGGTGGAGGTGCCGGCGGCGACGGAGGCCAGCCGGTTGATCCGGGCGTACCGGTCCAGGGCCGGGGCCAGTGACGCGGCCAGCTCCGCCAGCTGCCGCCCGATCCCGGCCAGTGCCGTGCAGCGCGCCTGCGCCGCCTCGTGGCCGGCGTGCGCCCGGCGGAGCCGGTCGGTGGCCGCCAGCAGCTCTGCCTGGGTGCCGGGCAGATCGGCCGGCGGGCGGCCGGCGGCCTCGGCCAGCTCGGGCCGGGCCAGCTCCCGCTCCGCCGCGGCCAGTGCCGAGCGGTGCCGGGTCAGCCGGGCCTCCAGCCGCTCGCGTTCCTCCCGGGGCAGCAGGACGGCCGTCGCCTCCTCCGGGCTCGGGAACCCGGCCGCGACGGCTGCCCTGGCCAGCTCGTCCTCGGCCTTCTTCCGTTGCAGCGCCGCGTCCGTGCAGGCCCGGGCCGCTCCGGCGAGTGCCGCCACGCTCCCGGCGAGGCCGGCCAGCGCCGAGGCCCGGGCGGACACCGACGCCGCGTCGCCCCGGGCCGCGGTCACCCGGCGGGTCAGCTCCTCCTGCTCGCTGCCGAGGGTCTGGATCCGGGCGGTCAGCGCGGCGGTGCGCTCACCGGCGTCGCGCAGTGCGGCGAGCTGGCGGGCCTGGTCCTGGGCCAGGCGTTCCAGCTCCCGGGTGACCGGGTCGAGGCCCTCCGCGGCCCGCAGCGCCTCGCGGTGCTCGCGCTCCAGCGCGCCCAGCGCCTCGGCCAGGGCCGCGACGCTCTCCGGCCCGGCCGCCCCGGCGGCGGTCGCCTCGCTCACCCGCAGGCCCGCCAGCTCCCGCTCGGCGGTGTCGGCCGCCTGCTCGGCCCGCGCCTGGGCGGCCCGGGCGGCGTCCTCCTCCTCCGCGCCGACCTGGCCGCTCGCCGGAAGGGCCGGCTCCGGGTGCTCGGGCGATCCGCAGACCCGGCAGGCCTCGCCCGACCGCAGCTGCGCCGCCAGCTCGGCGGCCATGCCGGTCAGTCGCCGCTCGCGGACGTTCTGGCTGTGCTCGCGGGCGTCGAGCGCCTCGGTGCGCAGGGCGAGCGCCCGGGGCTCGGCCACGGCGATCGATGCCCGCAGCTCGTCCCGGCGGCGGGCGGCGGCCAGCCGCCCGGCCAGCTCGGCCTGCCGGACGTCCAGCTGCTCGACCCGGGCACCCGCGGCCCGGGCGGCGGACTGCTCCTCCTGGAGCGTGGCGAGCCGGCCGTCGAAGTCGGCCAGCCAGTCGGCGGCCTCCTCGGCCAGCTCCTCGGCGCGCCGCCGGTCGGCCTCCAGCGACGCCTGCTCGCGGCGGAACTCCGCGCAGCGCCGCTCGTCGGCCCGGGCCGTCTCCAGCCGGACCACCTCGGCCCGCAGCCGGTGCTCGGCCGCCGCCAGCTCCTCGGCCTCCGCGCGGGCCAGCGCCGGGCCCTCGCCGTCCGGGGCGCCGGCCAGCGCGGCGCGCTGGCGGCGCTCCTCCTCGTGGGCCGCCCGGTGGGCGGCCTCGGCGGCCTCGCGCAGGTGCAGCAGCGACTCCACCCCGACGGCCGCCCGGGCGGCCGTCAGCCTGGCGGAGTCACGCTCCATCGCCGGTGCGCCCTCGGCGAGGCGGGCCGCCTCCAGGGCGGCCTCGCGGTGGCGGCGCTGCCGGCCGGCCAGCTCCTCCGCGTTCCCCCGGTCCGCCTGGGCCCGGCGATGGCCGGCCTCGGCGCCGGCCAGCGCGGACTCGGCGACGGCGAGCTGCTCGGCGGCGCCGCCGCGCAGGATCGCGGCCCAGCCGAGCACCCCGGCGGTGAGGTCCGCGGCGGGGTGCGCCGACTCCTCCTCGGTGGGCACCCAGCCGGCGGCGGGCTCGGCCTGCGGCCCGGCCGCCTGCTCGGCCTTGCTGGCCAAGTCCCGCAGGCGCCGGCGGCCGGACTGGACGGCGGCCTCCTGGGAGCGCCGCTGCTCGGCCAGCCAGGCCTCGACGTGCTGGAACCGCTCGGTGTCGAACAGTCGCCTGAGCAGCTTGCCGCGCTCCTCGGAGTCGCCGCGCAGGAAGCGGGCGAAGTCCCCCTGCGGGAGCAGCACCACCTGGCAGAACTGCTCCCGGCTCATCCCGATCAGCCGGTGGATCTCCTCCCCGGCCTCCTGGTGCGACTTGCTGACCGCCCGCCAGCCCGGCGTGCCGTCGCCGCTGTCGGCGGCCCACTCGCGCAGCAGCGTCTGGGCGCGTTCGACGGTCGTCCCCCGGCCGACCTTCTTGGGGCGCAGTTGCTCGGGCAGCCGGGTGATCTCCAACCGCCGCCCGCCGAGCGTCAGCTCCAGGTGGACCTGGGTGAGCCGCAGCGGTTCGGCGTGGTCGCTGCGCAGCCGGCTGGCCCGCCTGGCGCCGGGCACCTCGCCGTAGAGGGCGAAGCAGACGGCGTCCAGCACACTGCTCTTGCCCGCGCCGGTGGCCCCGCGCAGCAGGAAGAGACCGCCGGAGGCGAGCGCGTCGAAGTCCACCGTCTCGGTGCCGGCGAACGGTCCGAAGGCGGTGACGGTGAGGCTGTGGAGTCTCATCGGGGCAGCTCCGCCTTGCGGTCGTCGCTCTCCCGGACGGTCTCGAAGCCCTCGCGCAGCCAGCCGAGCTCGTCCGCGTCCGGCTCGGCGCCGGGGCGCACGTGCCGCAGGAAGCCCTCGGCGATCTCCAGGTCCGCCCGGCCGCTGACCCGGGCCGCGTACGAGGGGGAGGCGGTGGCCTCGCTCTCCTCGGGATCGAAGAGCAGCTGCAGGGTGTGCGGGAAGCGCCGGCGCAGCTGCTCCATCGGCTCGGCCGGGCGGCCGGGGTCGGTCAGGGTGGCCTGGACCCAGGACCGCTCGTGCTCGGCGTGCTCCGGGGCGGTCAGCAGCTGGTCGAGGCGGCCGCGCAGGCGGGCCAGCGGTCGCGGCTGCGGGCAGTCGATCCGCTCGGCGGCGACCGAGCCGTCCGCCGCGAGGTCGACCAGCCACATGGTCTTGCGGTGGGTGGCCTCGGAGAAGGAGTAGGCGAGCGGCGAGCCGCTGTAGCGCAGGTGCGGGGCGAGCGTCTGGCAGCCGTGCAGGTGGCCCAGCGCGGCGTAGTCCACACCGTCGAAGACGGACGCGGGGACGGAGGCGACTCCGCCGACCGCGATGTCCCGCTCGCTGTCGCTGGGTGCGCCGCCGGTGACGAAGGCGTGGGCCAGCACCACCGACCTGGTGCCCGCGGGGCGGCTCGCGAGGTCGGCCCGGACGGCGTCCATCGCCGCGCCGAGCACCGCCGCGTGGCCGCCGCGCGCGAGCCCGAAGCGCTCCCGGACCAGCGTCGGCTCCAGGTAGGGCAGCCCGTAGACGGCGACCGGCCCGTGCTCGTCGGCCAGCAGGACCGGCACCGCGCACTCGCCCGGGTCGGTCCGCAGGTGGACGCCGGCCCGGCCGATCAGGCCCGCGCCCACCCCGAGCCGGCGGGCCGAGTCGTGGTTGCCGCTGATGAACACCGTCGGCACGCCCAGGTCGGCCAGCCGGTGCAGCACGTCGTCGAACAGGGCGACCGCCTCCAGACCGGGCAGCGCGCGGTCGTACACGTCGCCGGCGACGAGCACGGCGTCGACGCGCTCGGCCCGGACCACCGCCACGAGGTGGTCCAGGAAGGCGCGCTGGGCGTCGTGCAGGCTCTCCCGGTGGAAGGAGCGCCCGAGATGCCAGTCGGAGGTATGCAGCAGTCGCATGGTCCCCGACCATAACGTCCGGCACTGACAACGCGGGCCGGATCGGACGTCACACCCGTCCTCGGGGGCTCCGGCCGATCGCTCAGGGTGCGTTGTCAGTGACGGTGTGTATGTTCTCGATCGCCGGCCGCTCCGAGCCCGGGGCGGCGGCACGAGCCCCTGGGAGGGCCCATGTCCGTGCAGTCCCCGAATGTCGACGGCCGCCGCGCGGTCGGGTCCGTCGTGCCCGGGTCCGTGCCCGTGCCTGTCGTGTCGGCGTCCGCCGTGCCCGAGCCGGTCGGGCGGGACCGGCCCGGGCGCCCGGCGGCCGGTGGGCGCGCCCGGCGCGCGATGCGGCGCGTGGCGGCTGCGGGAGCGCCGCCGCCGGCGCGTGTTCGGTCCGGGCCGGGGCCGGGCGGCCCGTTCGCCGGCGGCCCGCCCGGTGGTCCCTCCGGCGGTCCGCCGGGTGGCCCCTCGTCGGGCGGCCGGGGCGGTGGCCGCGGCCCGGGGGGTCGGGCGGCCGGTGGGGGAGGCGGGGCCGGGCCGGGCGGCCCCGGCGTCCGGGCGCGGCAGCGGGGCGGCTCGCGCGGTGTGCCGCCGCAGCCGGTGGCGCTGGCGCTGGCCGTCCACGCCGCCGACTTCGCCGAGCTGGCCCGGCTCGGGCTGTTCGGCCCGCTCGGCTTCCGGGACTACCTGTGGCGGACGCAGGCCCGGCTCCGGGCCCTGCGCGGGCAGGGCATCGAGGTGCACCTGAGGGTGTTCGAGCCGGCCGACTACCGGGACTACTGCGAGGCCTTCGGCCTCGACCCCGGATCGGCGGCGGCACGCGTCGCCTACGCGGCCGACCCCGAGCTGGCCGGCGAGCCCTTCGTCTACGGCGGGGAGCAGCTGACCGAGCTGCTCCCGGTCCTGGTCGACGACCACCTGGCCCGGGTGCGGATCTCGATCGCCTGCGCCGCGTTGCTGGACGCGGTCGGCGACGGCCCGTCCGGGCAGTCGCGGCTGGTGGCGGTGATGCACCACGTCACCGGGGTGTACCTGGCGCTGGCCGAGGGCGCCGGGGAGGGCGGCCACCTGCTGACCCTGCGCTGCCACGGCCCGGAGGACGGCGAGCACCTCACCGCGGCGGCGGACGTGCGCGGCGACGGCGGGCGGGTCCTCCTCGGCGGCCGGGACGCCGAGGCGTTCTGCGCCACCCTGGCGGCGGGGGTGGCACTCGGCGGCGCGGGCGCCCTCCTGCTGCACGGGGACCCTGCGGCGCCCGGTGGTCCGGTGGTGCGCGGCTGGGCCCTGGCGGCCGGCCGGCTGAGGCCGATGACCGCCCGGGAGGTGGTCGACGCGCTCGCCGACGATGCCGCGCTGGGGGTGCCGTTCCCGCCCGGAGCCGTACCGCTGCCCGGCTTCCCGCTGCCCGCCGCGCCGCCGCCGGGGGCCGCGCCGCCCTCCGGCGCGCCGCCGTGGCCCGGCGGGGCGTCGGACCCCGGCGACCGGGGTCCGGAGGGGGGTGGGCCGCTGGGCTGACCACCCGGGCGAGGCCTCCGTGTCCACCAAGCGGCGCTGGGGACTGTTCATCGACCGCCTGTTCGGGGAAGATTTCGGGGAAGATCAACAGGAGAAGCGCGCGGTGCCCCACACCGCCGCCTCCGCCGCTCCGCCCTGTACCGCGCACGCAGGTCCTCCCCGCGCACCGTCGGTCCGGCGAGCCCGACACCGAAAGGGGGACGCATGAGCCGGATCGAGTACAGCGCGGAGATCGCCGAGCTGCTGGGCAAGGTGCGGCGGCGTCCCACGGCAGGCTGGCCGTGGCGGCCGGGCGAGCGGGTGCCGGCCGGGCTGTCGGTGAAGCAGTCGTGGGGCTGGCTCTTCGCGCCCGACGGCCGGGTGCTGACCCTGGTCAACCCCAAGGACGGCATCGTCTCGCTCCCCGGCGGTTCGCTGGAGCCCGAGGACGACGGCGACCCGGGCTCCGCTTTGGCCCGCGAGGCGGCCGAGGAGGCCCAGGCGGTGATCGGCACGCCCCACTACCTCGGCTACCTCTACGACCGGGTCGGCTCGGCGAACGGTGGCCACGAGTGCGCCCGGGTCCGGATGGCGGCCGCTTTGCGGGCCGTCGGTCCCAGCGCGGCGGACCCGGCGTCGGGGCGGCACTACCGGCGGCTGCTCGTCGCGCCCGGTCTCGCGGTCGAGCTGCTCGGCTGGGGTGAACCGGGGCTGCGCCAGGCACGAGCGGCGGTCGCGGCGGGCGTCCGGTGGCTCGGGGTGCCCTCGGCCGCCAACGAGGCGATCGAGGAGCTGCCGGCCGAGGGTTGCGAGGTCTTCCCCGGCGCCGCCCACCCGGGCCCGGCGCCCCTCCGGCTGAGCGCCGCCACGGGTGACCCGGGCCCGGGCTCGGGGTTCGGGGCAGGCCCCTGCGCGGGCCCACGCCCCGGTCGGGGTGCCGGAGCCGCCCCCGCCGACGCCCCCGGCCCCGACGCCCCGGCCCCCCGCCCCGCCTCTCCCGCCCCCGGCCGTCGTGCGAGCGGGGGGTGACCGAGTGACGGTGCCGCATCCGGCAGGGCTCTTCCACCACGTCGAGCTCTGGGTGGACGACCTCGCCGCCGCCGAGGCGCAGTGGTCCCCGGTGCTGCTCGCCCTCGGCTGCGAGCCGTTCCAGCAGTGGCCCCGGGGCCGCAGCTGGCGTCTGGGCACCGCCTACCTGGTGATCGAGCAGTCGACCGCGCTGCTCCCCGGCGGTCATCAGCGCCTGCGCGCCGGGCTCAACCACCTCGCCGTGCACGGCTCGCGCGCGGCGGTGGCCGCCGCCCTCGCGGCCGGGTGGACGGTCCGGGTGGACACCGGCGAGGCGGTGCACCTGATCAACGGTCAGGGCTTCGAGCTGGAGATCGTCTGCGCCTAGCGGCAGGCCTCGGTGTCCGCTCCCGCGCGGCGTCCGGCGGCCGTCCGCCCCGGATTCCCGGCCCCGGCACCGGCGGGTGAGTGCGCGACGGCCTCGTGACCGTCCCTCGATCGGGGTACCCCGACACCGGCGCCGCCGACGGCGCCGCCGGGGCCTGACCAGCGCACTTGCCGTATCCCGCCGCCGAGTTCACTCCACCGTCGTCAGACTGCCCGTCAATTGTCTTGGCATGACCACTTACCGAGCACCCTACTGCCTGGTATCACAGATGTGACTCACGTCACTCCCTGGAGGTGTCATGCTACGCCCCACCCGTGCCATGTCCATGGCCGCCCTCGCGGCTCTCCTCACGATGACCACCCTCTTCACCGCCTCGTCCGCCCACGCGGCCGGCGTGAACTACGCCGCCCTCGGCGACTCCTACGCCTCCGGCCTCGGCTCCGGCAGCTACACGAGCGAGAGCGGTAGCTGCAAGCGCAGCACCAACGCCTACGCCTACCTCTGGAAGAACGCGCACGCGCCGTCGTCCTTCTCCTTCGTCGCCTGTTCCGGTGCCAGAACCGGTGACGTCCTCAACAACCAGCTCTCGGTCCTGAACTCCGGCACGACGCTCGTCAGCATCAGCGTCGGCGGCAACGACGCGGGCTTCGCCAGCACCATGCAGACCTGCGTGCTGGACTCGGAGAGCGCCTGCCTCAACGCCGTCGCCGCCGCGAAGACCTACGCCAACAACACCCTGCCCGGCCAGCTCGACCAGGTCTACGCGGCCATCCACGCCAAGGCGCCCAACGCCCGCGTGGTGGTGCTGGGCTACCCGCACCTCTACAAGGTCGGCGGCAGCTGCATCTTCGGCATCGGCGACACCAAGCGCGCCGCCATCAACAGCGCGGCGGACGTCCTCGACGGTGTCATCGCCAAGCGGGCGGCCGACGCCGGCTTCGCTTTCGGTGACGTCCGGAGCGCCTTCACCGGGCACGAGATCTGCGCTTCCGGCACCACCTGGCTGAACAGCACGACCCTGCCCATCGAGGAGAGCTACCACCCGAAGGCCGCCGGGCAGTCGGGCGGCTACCTCCCGGTGTTCTCCGCGCAGGTATAGCCGGCGCGGCAGCCGGTGCGCAGGCCGGTCCCGCCCACCTCCGGGGCGGGACCGGTCGGCGCCTCGCTCAGCGCACCGGCTCAGCGCACCGGCTCAGCGCACCGGCTCAGCGCACCGGCTCAGCGCACCTGCTCACCGCCCCGGTGGGAAAGGGATGCCGGCGAGCACCGGCAGCAGCTCCCGCTCCTCGTGGTCCAGGTGCGCCTCCAGCTCGGCCGACATCCGGGCCAGCTCCGCCCGGAACCGCTCGGGTTCGGCCACCCCGATCCCGGCGAGCAGCTTCACCAGCCCGTCCTTGATCCGGCCGACCGAACGGTGCTCCTCGCCCAGCCGGGCGAGCGTCTCCCGCAGGTGCGGGTGGCTCCGCGCCAGCGCGGGGAAGATCGCGGCGTCCTCCCCGGTGTGGTGGTGGGTCAGCCCCGCGCAGAGCGCGAGGCAGTGCTGCCGGATCTGCAGCCCGAGGCCCGGCGGCCGGCCGTCACCGGCGGGCCCGGCCGCGAAGTGGGCCTCCGTCTCGGCCCGGACGTGCCGCAGCTGGGCACGCAGCCAGGTGTGCACCTCCAGCAGTTTCCCCGCCAGGTCGGCCACCTCGCGCGGCTCGGCCCCGGACCGTTCCAGTGCCACCACCGGCAGCACCCGTGCGGTGTGCGCCTGGTAGTCGCCGTACCCGGGGGCCGCCCGGACCACCGCCTCGAACAGTCGGTCCCGCCGGGCGCCCTCGGCCGGCACCGCTACGGCCTCGAACACCTCGGTGCCGAGCTCCACCCGGACCACGGGGTGGGCGAGCAGATTGCGGTACCACTGGGGGTGGTCCGGCGCCCCGGCCGCCGAGGCGACGACCAGCAGCAGACCGTCCGCGCGGACGTACCCGAGCGGCACGGTGTGGTCCTGTCCGGTCCGTGCGCCGGTGGTGGTGAGCAGCAGCAGGTCGCCGCCCTCGAAGGGGCCGCCGACCTCGCCGCCGTTGGTTCGGAATTCCTCGATGATCGCTTGGTTGAAAGACATGGGCATACGCCTGTGGAGTCTCCGGTGCATGGGGAGTGGAGGCCACGGCGCCGCATCGCACGAGCGCAACGGACCGAAGCGGGCGTGCGGGCAGCGCCGCGGCCGCTTGGGTCAGATCAGGGAAGCGGAGTGAGAACTCATCGCGCATCGTCCCTCGGTCGAAGGTGCCCGCCCGGTCGCCGGCCGGCCCAGTTCTCTTTGGCCGACACCGCGCTGCACGCCCCCCATTACAGTCATCCGCCCACCCCGTGTCAACGAGCTCGATCAGGATCGAGGGCGGCGCGCGCCGCCGCTCTTCCCTCGGGGGAGCGGCGACGCGGGCTCGGGGCTAGCGCAGGTAGGAGGCCAGGCCGGCCGGCTTCAGCCCGGCGGTGTCGGCGGCGGCGAGGGCGCGCTGGAGGTCTCCGGCGAGGGTGTCGGTCCAGTGCATCAGGACGACGTCGCCGGGGGACAGGGTGCCCTCGTGCCAGATGTTCGAGGCACCCCAGCTGAAGTCGGCGTCGGCGGTCAGCACGTGCTGGATGCCGCAGTTGGCGGCGGCCTGCAGGGTGTCGGCGTTCCAGGCGAAGAACGGCGGGCGGAAGACGGTCGGGGCGGTGCCGAAGGTGCGGACCTGGGCGTCGCGGGCGTCGCAGATCTCGACCTGCTGCTCGGCCGGGCTGAGCGTGGTCAGATCCGGGTGGGAGACGCTGTGGTCCTGGATGGAGGAGCCGGGCACGGCGGTGACGCGGCGGAAGAAGTCGGGGTCGGTGGCGGCCGGCATGGGCAGCGGGAACGCGGTGATCGGCAGCTGGTGGTCGGCGATGAACCGCTCCGCCTCGGGGGTGCGCTGCCAGCCGTCGTCCACGGTGAAGAAGACGACCCGGTCGCTGGTCGGCACCGAGCCGGCGGCGGTGGCCGGAGCGGGCGCCGGACCGTCCACCCGGACGTCGTCGACGGCGAACGGACCCTGCTGGTACCAGCCGTGGACGTACAGCCGGACGGTGCGCGCGTCGGGACCGGTGGTGAACCGGGTGGTCAGCCTCTGCCAGCCGCCGTTGGTGGTCGCCGTCCAGGCCGGGGCGACATCGCGCCCGGTGCCGGTGACGCCGAGGTGGACGAAGGCGCCGCGGACCCAGGCCGAGGCGGTGTACGTGGTGCCGGGCCGGACGGAGACGGTCTGCGCGCACTCGCCGTTGGAGTCGTCGTTCGCCGGGGTGACGGCGAGGGCGGAGCCGCCGGAGTGCGGGGCAGTGGTGGTGGCGGACGCCTCGGCGGGGCCGCCGGTGCAGCGCCAGCCGGGGACGCTGCCCCAGTCGGCGAGCGAGGAGGCGGGGATCTCGAAGCCCGGGTTGGTGGCCAGGTTGACGGCGGGCGCCGCGGTCCCGGCGGGTCCGGCGGAATCGGCTGAGGTAGAGGTCGAGGCCGACGCCGGGGCCGCGAGACCGCAGACGGCGAGCAGCGTGCAGGCGGCGAGCGCCGACAGGCGTGAGGACATGGACACGTGAGGACTCCTGCGTGGGGGCAGTGGAGGACACGCCCGTGGGGAGGGCGTGTGGAACGGGGTGGAGCGCTCCCCGAGGGGCGGGAGCCGTGGGCGTGCCGCACTCAGACCGAGGCAAAACAATGGACTGGACCACTCGGATCGTCAAGGGAGTGACGTGCCGTGAGCACACTGTCATCCGTGCTGCAGACGGAACGAGACGGACCGTCAGGAGCTGTACAGCTCGTCGATGTCCGGCCGGTAGTACTCCGTGATCGCCGCCCGGCGCAGCTTCAGCGAGGGCGTCATCAGGCCCTGGTCGACGCCGAACTCGCGCGGCAGCAGCCGGAACGCGCGGATCGACTCGGCGCGGGAGACGGCGGTGTTCGCCGCGGCCACCGCCCGCTGGATCTCCGCGTGCAACTGCTCGTCGGAGAGCACCGCCCACGGGTCCAACTGCTCCCGGCCGTGCGACTTCAGCCAGTGCGCCAGGGCGGCCGGGTCGAGCGTGATCAGCGCGGCCACGTACGGGCGGTCGTCGCCGACCACCAGGCACTGCGAGACCAGCGGATGCGCCTGCACCCGCTCCTCCAGCGTGGCCGGGGCGAGGTTCTTGCCACTGCTGGTAACGATCAGGTCCTTCTTGCGCCCGGTGAGGGTGAGGTAGCCGTCCTCGTCCAGCCGGCCGAGGTCGCCGGTGCCGAACCAGCCGTCGTACAGCGACTCCTCGGTGCAGCTCGGGTGGTTGAGGTAGCCGCCGAAGACGCCGGAGCCGCGCACCCACACCTCGCCGTCGTCGGCGATGGCCACCGAGGCCCCCGGGACGGGGCGGCCGACCGTGCCGAGCTTCTGCCGGCCGGCCGGGTTGGCGGTGATCGCGGCGGAGGTCTCGGTGAGGCCGTAACCCTCGTACAGGCTGAGGCCGATGCCGGTGAAGAAGAGGGCGAGCTCCCGGTTGAGGGCCGAGCCGCCGCACATCACGCCGCGCACCCGGCCGCCGAGCACGGCCCGCAGTCGCGGGTAGACGGTCCGCTCGTACGCCAGGTGGCGCAGCCGCAGCCGGGGGCCCGGTCCGGGGCCGTGGCCCAGCGCGCGCTGCTCGCGGGCGGTGGCCCACTCGACGGCCACCTGCCGGGCCTGCTCGAAGAGTTCGCCCCGCCCGGCTTCCTCGGCCGCCCGCCGGGCCTGCTGGAACACCTTCTCGAAGACGTAGGGGACGAGGTGCAGGAAGGTCGGCCGGTACGCGGCGAGTGCGGGCAGCAGGGCCTCGGTGGAGACCTCGGGGATGTGCCCGATCCGGAAGCCGCCGCGGATCGCCGCGATCTGCACCATCCGGCCGTAGACGTGCGCCAGCGGGAGGAAGAGCAGGGTGGACGGCTGGCCGCCGCCGGTGTCCGCGAAGACCTCGGCCCAGCCGTCCAGCAGGGCGTCGGCCGCCGAGGCCAGGTTGGCGTGGGTGAGCATGCAGCCCTTGGGGCGGCCGGTCGTCCCGGAGGTGTAGACGATGGTGGCGACGTTCTCGGCCGCGACGCCGAGCCGCTGGCGGTGGACGAGCGAGTCGGGCACCCCGCGGCCGTCCTCGGTGATCGAGTCGACGCAGCCCCGGTCCAACTGCCAGATGCCGGTGAGGTCGGGGAGCGCGTCGCAGACCGCGCCGACCGTCATGGCGTGGTCCTCGTCCTCGACCAGGCAGGCCACCGCCTGGGTCTCGGCGAGGATCCAGCGGACCTGCTCGGGCGCCGCGGTCGGGTAGATCGGGACGGTGATCGCGCCGATCGACCAGAGCGCGTAGTCGAACAGCGTCCACTCGTAGCGGGTGCGGGACATCAGCGCGACCCGGTCGCCGTACCGGACGCCCCGGGTCAGCAGGCCCTTGGCGAGCGCCAGCACCTCGTCCCGGAAGGCGGTCGCGGTGACCTCGTGCCACTGCGGGTCGCCGTCCGTCCGGCGGGCCAGCTGGACCAGGCCGGACATGCGTTCGGCGGTGTCGTAGAGCGAGTCGGCCAGCCCGCCGGTGGCCGGTGGTCCGGTCGGTGCGGGGGAGCTGAACTCGCGCACATTGCCCCCGATCCCGTTGTGGCCCCTGCCTGCCGGGCCCGTACGGGCGTCCGGATCGGCGGCGCGCTGAACGGTCGGGCAGGTGGAGCGAAACTATCGGATTGCTCTGTCACTGCCCAGGGGTGTGACCGTGACGCGACGAGATCGGCACCGGCCCGTAGGGAAAGTGCCGCGGCGGGGGATGGCCGGGGGTGGGCGGCCGAGGGGTGAATCCGGGATGACACGGATCATTCGGACATCATCGGGCCGGGGGTCGGGAGAGGGCGGGTTCGACCCTCGAACGAGTGGTCAGGGCGTAGTAGGCTCTCGCAGACCTGCGGCCGAGGCCTCGCCGACCGGCCTGGTCCGACCGCCGGAAACCAGGACGAAAGCCCTGGTTGACAGCCGTGAGCCACCCTGGTCCACAGCCCCGAACAACGACCCCGAACGACAGCCCCACCCGAAGGCCTCGCCCGAGGTCGCGCCCGAGGTCGCGCACCACCCCGCACCACCGCCGCCGTACCGTCACCGCCACCCGCCAGCCCGCCTCTGCCGACCGCCCCTTCGAACCGCTCCCCGTCCGCGCCTGGCACTTCCCGACCGAGGACTCCATGCGTCTGCGCAGCAGCTCGATCCGCGCGAAGATCATCGCGCTGCTCCTGGTGCCCATCGTCGCGCTCACCGCCCTGTGGGTGTACGCGACGCTCGCCACCACCGGTGACGTCTGGAGCCAGTTGGCGGTCAGCAGTACGTACAAGGAGTTCGGCAAGCCGGTCGACCAGTACGCGTACGACCTGCAGAACGAGCGCCGCGCCGCCGTCCAGCGGCTGGCCGACCCGAGCTCGCGGGCTGCCCGGGACGCCTTCGAGCAGGCCCAGGCCGTCACCGACCGGGACCTCGTGACGCTGCGGCTGAAGAAGACCGACGACGGGGGCAAGCTCGACGCGGCGCAGCGCGGCCGGTACCTGCAGATCCTCGCGGCCGCCGACCAGCTGACCCCGCTCCGCAGCCAGATCAACCGCTCGTCGCTCAACTGGGAGTTCGCGCTCGGGCAGTACAGCGACCTCGTCAAGCCCACCTTCGGCTTCCGGTCCGCCTTCGTCGCCCGCCAGAGCGGCCAGCTGCCGCGCCAGGGGACGATCCTGATCGAGCTGGCCCGGGCCCGCGAGTACCTCTCCCAGGAGGACGCGGCGATGGAGGGCCTGAGCACCGCCTCCGGTCGGCCCACCGCCGAGCAGTACCAGGTCGCGATCGACGCCCTGCACAACCAGCAGGCGCTGTTCACCGTCTACATCGCCGAGCTCGACCCGGCCGACCAGAGCGACTACATCGCGCTGCGCGGCGGCGAGGCCTGGGCGGCGCTGTCCCGCGCCGAGGCCGACTTCGTGGGCGCGGGCGGGCCGGAGCGGGTGGTCCAGGCGATCAACGGCGACTCCTGGCGGGAGACCGCCGACCGGGCGCTGGGGGACCTCGCCGCCATCAACACCCGGCTGGCGGGGGCGATCGGCGACCGCGAGCGCTCGTACGCGATCGGGCTGCTCTGGCGCGGCGGCATCGCCGGTGCGATCGGCCTGGTCGCGGTGGTGCTGTCGGTGATGATCTCCTACCGAATAGGCCGGGGCCTGGCCCGCGAGCTGATCGGCCTGCGCAACGCGGCCAACGAGCTGGCCGGCACCCGGCTGCCCTCGGTGATGCTGCGGCTGCGCAAGGGCGAGGCGGTGGACGTCGCGACCGAGGCGCCGGAGCTGCAGTTCGGCTCGGCCGAGATCGGCCAGGTCGGGCGGGCGATCAACGCCGTCCAGCGGGCCGCCGTCGAGGCCGCCGTCGAACAGGCGGACCTGCGGCGCGGCGTCTCCGCGGTCTTCGTCAACCTGGCCCGCCGCAGCCAGGTGCTGCTGCACCGCCAGCTGACGCTGCTGGACACCATGGAGCGCCGCACCGAGGACCCGGCGGAGCTGGAGGACCTCTTCAAGGTCGACCACCTCACCACCCGCATGCGCCGCCACGCCGAGGGCCTGATCATCCTGGCGGGCGGTTCCCCGGGCCGGGCCTGGCGCAAGCCGGTGCGGATGGTGGACGTCGTCCGTGCCGCCGTCGGCGAGGTCGAGGACTACGCGCGGGTGATCGTCCGGCCGTTCCCCGGCACCGGGCTGCTCGGCAGCGCGGTCGCGGACGTCACCCACCTGATCGCCGAGCTGGTCGAGAACGCCGCGGTGTACTCCCCGCCGAGCACCCAGGTGACCGTTCAGGGCGAGGTGGTGGCCCACGGCTTCGCGCTGGAGATCGACGACCGGGGGCTCGGGCTGAGCGAACTCGCGCTCGCCGAGATCAACGAGCGCCTCGCGGTGGAGCAGGAGTTCGACCTCGCGGACACCGACCGCCTGGGCCTCTTCGTGGTCAGTCGGCTGGCCCGCCGGCACGGCATCCGGGTCCACCTGCGGCCGTCGCCGTACGGCGGGACGACCGCGGTGGTGCTGATCCCGCGCGAGCTGCTGGCGGAGGCGTCGGACGGGCCGCCGGCCGGGGCGGCTCCCGGCCGGCGTGCGGTGCCGGCCGGGCAGGGCGAGCGCGATCTGGTCGTGGTGCCGCCGCCGGGCGGCGCGGGTACGGCGGGCGGTGCGAGCGGCGCGGCCGACGGCGGGCCGGGGCCGGAGGCCCGCCGGGCCGCCGGGACCGCGTCCGACCAGGGCGGACGCCACCGGGGGAGCGGCGGCCCGCGGCCGTCGGCGCCCGACACCACCCGTACCCCGGGCGGTCTGCCGCGGCGGGCGCGGAACAGGACCGGGCCGACGCTGGTCACGGCCTCGCCGGACGAGGCGGTCCGGGGCCCGGGCCGTCACCGCCGGGAGGGCCTGGCCGCGCCGGAGGGCGCCGAGGCCGGACCGCAGGACGCCGGTGCCGCCGGTGGGCCGGACCGCACGCCGGTCGGGCAGCAGCCGCCGGCCGCCTTCCCCTCCGCCAGGCTGTCCTCGGTCGGTCGGCCCCCGGTCGGGCGGCCGGAAGCCGGGCTGCCCGAGGCCGGGCGATCCATGGCAGCGCAGCCCTCGGCGGAGCAGCCCTCCGCCGGGCAGGCGGCCGACGGTCCTCCCGCCGGCGGACCCGGTCCGCTGCCGCGCCGCGTCCGGCAGGCCAGCCTCGCGCCCCAGCTCCGGGAGCGCGCCGTCCAGGAGCCCGGGCGGTCGGCCGCCGAGACCGCCCGCGAGCGCTCGCCGGAGGAGGCGCGGGCGACGTTCGCCTCCTTCCAGCGCGGCTTCACCCGGGGCCGCGGTTCGGCCGCCCCCGTCCCGCCCGCCCGGCCGGCCGCCGTGCCCGCGTGGCAGCCGCCGGACCCGACCCGGCGCGCGATCGCACCGGCCCCGGCCCCGGCGGCCCTGCCCGCCCCGCCGCCCGGCGACCGGGCCCCGCTCGCCCGCTGGGTGCCGGGCGCGTCGCCCGCCCCGCGCTCCGCACAGACAGCACCCTCGACACCCGCGGTACCGGCACCACCTGCAGCATCCGCAGTGAAGGCACCACCCGCAGTGAAGGCACCACCCGCACCACCCGCTCCAGCGGAAGGAAGAGATTCATGACCACTTCGACGCAGTCGTCCGGGGACCTCAACTGGCTTCTCGACGATCTCGTGGGGCGCGTCGCGGCCCTGCGGCACGCGGTGATCCTGTCCAGTGACGGGCTGGCCACCGGGGCCTCCCGCGACCTCGACCGCGAGGACGCCGAGCACCTGGCCGCCGTCGCGGCCGGCTTCCACAGCCTGGCCAAGGGCGCCGGCGGGCACTTCAAGGTCGGCGGCGTCCGCCAGACCATGGTCGAGCTGGACGAGGCCTTCCTCTTCATCACCGCGGCCGGCGACGGCAGTTGCCTGGCGGTGCTGAGCGAGGCCGAGGCCGACATCGGCCAGATCGCCTACGAGATGGCCCTGCTGGTCAAGCGGGTCGGCGAGCACATGGCCGCCGAGCCGCGCACCGAAGCCGCCCCGCCGGGGAGATGAGCGGCCCGATGGCGGAGGAGGAGCCCGAGCTGGAACAGGACGACCCGGCCGGGGACGAGTCCGGGGTCGACCTGTTCCAGCCGCGCACCCCGGTCGACGACCGGTGGTTCGACGACGAGGCCGGTCCGGTGGTGCGGCTGTACTCGATGACCCGGGGCCGTACCCGCCCGGTCGAGGACGGCCTGTTCGACCTGATCTCGCTGATCACCGTCGCCGAACCCGGGCCCCGGGCCGGGGCGGTGCCCGCGCTGGTGCTCGACCCGGAGCACCAGACCATCCTGACCTGGTGCCGCCGCGAACCGCTGTCCGTCGCCGAGCTCGGCTCGTACACCGACCTGCCGGTCAGTGTGGTCCGCGTGCTGCTCGGCGACCTCTACGACGCCGAGCTGATCAGCGTCACCCGACCCGTTCCGCTCGCCGAGCTGCCGGACGAGCGCCTGCTGCGAGACGTGATCAATGGACTCCGTGCGCTCTGACCACCACGAGAACGCCGCCGCCGGTGCCACGGCCAACGACCCGCCCTGGCGGGGTGGTCCGGCGGTCGCGGTGAAGATCCTGGTCGCGGGCGGCTTCGGCGCGGGCAAGACCACGCTGGTCGGCTCGGTCAGCGAGATCCGCCCGCTGCGCACCGAGGAGGAGCTGAGCGAACTCGGCCGCCCGGTGGACGACACCGCGGGGGTGGAGGCCAAGCGGACCACCACCGTGGCGATGGACTTCGGCCGGATCGACCTGCGCGCCGGGCTGGCGCTCTACCTGTTCGGCACCCCGGGGCAGGACCGGTTCTGGTTCGTCTGGGACGAACTGGCGCGCGGTGCGCTCGGTGCGGTGGTGCTCGCCGACACCCGCCGACTGGCGGACTGCTTCCCCTCGGTGGACTTCTTCGAGCAGCGCGGCATCCCCTTCGTGGTGGCCGTCAACTGCTTCGACGGCACCGAGCTGTTCGCCGCCGAGGAGGTCCGGGACGCGCTCGACCTGGACCCGGGGATCCCGGTGCTGCTCTGCGACGCCCGCCGACGCGAGGACGGCAAGGACGTGCTGGTCGCCCTGGTCGAGCACGTCGGCGCACAGCGAAGGGGCGGCGCGGGCCGGTCCTGACCGGTGCACTGCCGATCAGGCCCGGCGCAGACGCCGGGGAGCCCGGGCGGTCGCCGGCGGCCGCCCGGAGCCGTCGTCTCATTCGGGCGTCCGCATGCCGGACGTCCACCGGTCGGAAGGTTGCCTAGACCGGGTCCGGCGTGGAAGGCTCTGGATGAAGGCCGCCCGGCCCTGCGGTTCGGGATGCCTCGGAGCACACCGGAACGCCGCGGGAAGCCCGGCGGCGCACCACGACGCACCGCTCACGCGACCGCGTCCAGGACCAGGGGGAGGGCAGTACCGTGACCGTCGACCACCGCCGCGCCGCGGCCGCGCCGGCCCCGGCCACGCCGGCCCTGACGATCCGCCGGTACATCGACCACGCGCTGATCTGCAGCGCCTGCTGTCGGTGACGGACCGGCCGGCCTCCCGGTAGCCCGACGGGCTTCGCGGCCCACCCGGTCGTGAAGCGCGCCTCTGACGCTTCGTCAATCCGTAGGCCCGGCCGCACCGGACGCCGGTGTCCGGCCGTGCCGCCGTTTCCCATGCCCGCTCTCGCGGAGACCACCAGTGAACCTCGCCAGCCACATCACCACCCCTGCTGCCGCCGTGACCGTCGGCGTGCCGGGAGCGTCGCACCGCGTGCGGTGCAACGGTCCGTTCACATGGTTGAATGGGCGCATGAGCAACGTCGTGGACAGCAGCCGAGGTCACCTCGACCTTGAGCCGTTCTGGCCGTCCCGGCAGCCGCACCTGTTCGACCAGACGTGTCCGGGCTCGCCCAGCGCGTCCCGGCCCGCCGTCCGCTGACCTCGGTTCAGCCCCCGGCAGTACACCCGGTCGACGCGCAGACGACTCCACCCCGTCCGTCACGCGCGAAATGAGCGGCACCATGTCTTCCTCCTCCACGGCCACCCTTCCCCTTCCCGCCGCGACCCCGCACCTGCGCGCGGTCCGCTCCGTCCCGTCGAGCGCCGAACGATGGCACGGCGCCACGATCCCGCCGCACCCCGCCGCCCCCCAGCACCAGTCGGGGCCGCACCACCAGGTCGGCCAGGCGCCGTCGCACTTCGTGGCGCCCGCCCCGGTCGCGGCCCCGGCGCCGCAGGGCGGCCAGGTCGCGCAGGCCCTGCTCGCCGCGCTGCCGGAGGGGGCCACCGTCGTCGCCGCGCTCCCGCAGGGGGCGCTGCCGCAGGCCCTGCTCGCCCAGTACGGCGCGCAGTTCGGCGCCTCGGCCGGCCATCCGATGGTCGGCTACCTGGTGCTGGTGCCCGCCGAGGGCGGCGCGCCGCTCGGCGGCGCTGCCGCCGCGGTCGGCCCCGGTCAGCACGTTCCGGGCGCCCCGCTCCTCGCCGCGCAGGCGCCGGACCCGACCCAGCCCCGCGCTCAGGTCCAGCCGCAGGCCGCCCGCCCGGTCCGGCCCGCCGGTCACGGCATCTCGGTCGACACCGAGCGGCGCAACGCCTATGTCGACGGGCGGTTGCTCGACCTCACCTACCTGGAGTTCGAGCTGCTGGCGCACCTGACCGAGCACCCGCAGCGGGTGCACACCCGTGACCACCTGGTCTCCGCCGTCTGGGGCTACGGCCACGTGGGCGACGGCCGCACGGTGGACGTGCACGTGGCGCGCCTGCGCCGCAAGCTCGGCGCGGCCTACCGCGACAGCATCGTCACGGTCCGCCGGGTCGGCTACAAGTACACCCCGGTGGCGTGACCCGCTGCTGAATCCCGTCGTCACGGGCCGGGCGTTCCTTGGAACGCCCGGCCCCTGACGCATGAATGACGGCCGATCAGGCTCGCTGGTCGGGCGGCAGCAGCAGGACGGCCAGTGCGGCGGCGCAGGTCCGCGCGTGCCCCAGGAACCAGTCCAGCCGGTCGTCGGTCAGGTGCGCCGGAGTCGAGCGGACGGCCAGTGCGAACCGGGCCTGCCCGGCGCCGTCCAGCACCGGGACGGCCACAGTGCGGACCCCGGCCGCCGACTCGCCGTCGTTGAGCGCGTAGCCGGCGGCCCGTACCTTCGCCAACTCCGCGTCCAGCCGGGCGGGTTCGGTGATCGTCCGGTCGGTGAACGGCAGCAGCGGGCCGATCGTCGAAGGCTGCGGCTCGCCGGGGCGCGGCCAGCCCAGCAGGACCTTGCCCAGCGCCGTCGAGTGCAGCGGGCGCCGCAGTCCGAGCCCGGTGTCCGGGCGCACGGAGGCGCCGACCAGGATGACCGCGTGCGGGCCGCTGCGGATCGCGAGGTCCGCGGTGGCCCCGGTGCGCTTGGCGAGCAGGTCCAGTTCGGGTGCTGCCAGGTGCAGCCCCCGCTGGTGGAAGCTGAGTTGGCCGAGTTCGGCGACGGCCGGGCCGAGCCGGTACCGGGCGGTCTGCTCGTCCTGCTCCAGGAAGCCGGCGCTGACCAGGGTGCGGGCCAGTCGGTGCGCGGTGGAGACCGAGAGGTCCATCCGGCGGGCCAGGTCCGAGGCGCTCAGGTCGGGGCCGTTGTCGTGGAAGCAGTGCAGGAGCCCGAGGGCCCGCTGGACGGCCTGTGCACCGGCCGGCGGGCTCTGGACGGCGGTGGCGGCCTCGGCCATGGCACCTCGCGTTCGGTCCGGCGCCCCGGCGGGTCCACCGGGGTCGGTTCCAGACTATGGCAGCCGCTGCTGCGGAATTGTGTCGGTGGCATTGCAATGGGATGGCGTTGATGAACAAGTGATCCCACGATGTGGCAAAAGCTTGCTTCGCGCTCCCTCGCCGTGGAACGCTCGGCACATCGCCCCGGACGGCCCCGTCCGGAGCCCGAGTTGTCGCCCGGGCCACCCAACCGGCAGGAAGGAGCAGCGCCGTGACGACCCACCGGAGCTCCGCCCCCTGCACCTGTTGTCGCTGACCCGCCGTAGCCCCCGAGCCGGTCGAACCGCCGCACCGCGCCCCGGGCCCTCCCGGGTCGGTGCCCTCCCGCACCGCCATGGGCCCGTCGCCCGGCCGCGTCACGGCCGGACCGCCCGCCCGCTCCCCACCCGCTTCCCCGGTCGGCCCCCGTGCAGCCCGCTGCTCAGCCCTCCGCTCAACCCTCTCCCTCCGACCGACCACGTCCGGTGCCGCGCCCCGCCGCTGCCCGCATCCGCCCAGCCAGAGGACCCGCCACCGTGCCCAGCCACGCCCGCTCCACCGCCGATGCCGCCCCCTCCGACGCCGCACCCGCCGCGGCGGCCGGTGTCGCAGCCGACGCCCCGGACACGCTCTGGTTCACCCGCTGCCCCGTCCCCACCGCCACCGGCATCGCCGCCGACCAGGGCCGCTTCGCCCGGGAGTTCGCCGCCGACGGCATCACCGTCCGCTCGCTCCAGGACGCCCCGCCGGAGGTGGCCGCCGACCACCACTACACCCACGCCCTCACCGGCCTGTTCCGCGAAGGCGGCAACGTGCCCGCGCTCTGGGCCCGTTCGCGCGGCGAGCGGACCCGGCTGATCGGTCTCACCTGGATCGAGGAGCGTCAGGTCGTCCTGGTCCGGGCCGGCAGCGGGATCGACTCGCCCGGGCAGCTGCGCGGGCTGCGACTGGCCGTCCCACGCCATGGGATCGGCATCGACTTCTGGCGGGCGATGGCCCTGGCCGGTCTGCACGGCGCCCTCGCCACGGCCGGACTCACCCTGGACGACGCCGAGTTGGTCGACGTCCCGGCCGCCCCGGGCGGGGGGCAGTGGGCCGCCGAACTGGCCGCGCTGCGCGACGGCGTGGTGGACGCGGTGTACGTCAAGGGTGCGCTGGCCGTCGAGGCGGCCCGCCGGTTCGGCGCCGAGGTCGCGATCGAGCTGGACGCCGTGCCGGACCGCCGCCGCCGGGTCAACAACGGCACACCGCGCCCGGTCACCGTCCACCAGCGGCTGCTGGACGAGCGTCCGGACCTGGTCGTCCGCTTCCTGGCCGTCCTGCTGGAGGCCGCCGACTGGGCCGCCGGGAACCCCGCCGAGGTGGCCCGGATCCTGCGGGCCGAGACCGGCGCCGGCGCCGAGGGCGTCGCCGGGGCCTACGCGGCGGGCGGTCACCGCACCCTGCACCTCGACCTCTCGCAGGAGCGCCTCGGCCTGTTGGAGCAGCAGGAGCGCTTCCTGCGCCACCAGGGCTTCCTCGCCGCCCCCGTCGACGTCGCCGCCTGGGCGGACCCCGAGCCGCTGCGCGCCGCCCGCGCCCTGCTCGCCGCCCGCCGCGCCGCGGCCGGGCCGGCCTGAGGCCGCTCACCCCCCCGCCGCCCCGCCCGCCGCGCCTGCTCTGTCCGCGTCGCTGTCCTGCCCCCCCGCCGCCCCCGCCGCTGTCCTGCCCCCCGCCGCGCCCGCCGGCCTGCCGATTCCCCTGGAGCTGACCGTGAAGACCCGCCGCCTCGCCCTCGCCGCCACCGCGCTGCTCACCACCACCGCCCTGGCCGCCTGCGGTTCGTCCGCCGGTGGCGCCAAGGCCTCCGCCGACGGGGGAGGCAGGGCCGAGGTGGTGCTGCGCCTGCCGGACCCGGGCAACAGCGGCTTCCTCGCCCTGGGCAAGAAGGACGGCTCGCTCGACCGGGCCCTCGCCGCCGTCCACGCCAAGGTCGCCTGGACGGGGAGCGCCGGCCCGTTCGCCCCCGCCGCCCAGGCGCTCTCCGCCGACCAGCTCGACGTCGCGCTGGGGTCGATCACCTCGGCCGTCGCCGCCCTGGCGCAGAAGCCAGGCTTCAAGCTGTTCGCCCAGACGGCGCCGGACGGCGTGGGCGAGGGCATCCTGGTGAAGAACGACTCGCCCATCAAGTCCGTCCAGGACCTGGCCGGCCGGAAGGTCGCGGTGAGCCAGGGCGGCACCAGCGAGTACCTGTTGCTCAAGGCCCTGGAGAAGAGCGGCGTGCCGGCCGACCGGGTCGAACGCGTCTACCTGCGCGCCGACCAGACCTCGGGCGTCTTCAACTCCGGCCAGGTGGACGCCTGGGCGACCTGGAACACCTTCTCCACCCCGTCGATCGCCAACTCCGGCGCGCACTTCCTGGTCAACGGCAAGGAGGTCGGCTCCGACAACTACGCGGTCTGGGCGGTGCGCAACGGCTTCGCCGAGAAGCACCCCGAGGTGGTCAAGGCCTTCTACGCCTACCTGCACGAGGGCGGCCTGAAGGAGAAGGCGGACCCGGCGGGCTACCTCAACGTGTTCACCGACTCCGGGCCGACCGCCGTCACCCCCGCCGAGAAGGAGATCGCGGTCGCCGTCACCCGGCAGAGCGCCACCGCCGACGTCATCACCGAGGCCGACACCGCCCGTTTCGCCACGGTGGCGGCGTTCTTCGCCGACCAGAAGGTCACCAAGCAGCTGGTCGACGTCAAGCCGTACCTGATCGACATCGCCACCCTCGCGGACGGTGCCAAGTGAGCACCGTGACCGACGCGCCCGCCGTCACCCGGGAAGCCACCGGGGACGCCACCGTAGGCGCCACCGGGGACGCCGCCACCGGGGCCGCCACCGCCGACGACGGCACCGTTGCGGCCCTCGAAGCCGGTCTGGTCGCCCCGCGCACCCGGCTGTCCGCGCCCCGCCCCCGCGCCGTCGCGCTGATCCTGCGCACCATCGGCCCGCTCGCCCTGCTCGGCGGCTGGGCGCTGGCCTCCGCCACCGGGGCGCTCACCCAGGACGTGCTGGCCTCGCCCGCCCAGGTCGCCGACGCGGTCGGCGAGCTCTGGGGCAACGGCCAGCTCACCGACGCGCTCACCGTCTCGCTCACCCGGGCCGGCCTCGGCCTGGTCTTCGGGGCCGGCGCCGGGCTGGTGCTCGGCGTCGTCACCGGGTTCTTCCGGCTGGGCGAGGAGCTGCTGGACTCCGCGGTGCAGGTCCTGCGCACGGTGCCGTTCCTCGCCCTGGTCCCGCTCTTCATGGTCTGGTTCGGCATCACCGAGACGGCGAAGATCGCCCTGATCGGGGTCGCGACCAGCTTCCCGATGTACGTCTCCACCTCCGGGGGCGTGCGCAACACCGACCGCAAGCTGATCGAGGCGATGCGCAGCTTCGGTCTCGGCCGCTGGGCGATCGTCCGCACCGTGGTGCTGCCCGGTGCGCTGCCCTCGCTGCTCTCCGGGCTGCGGCTCTCGATGACGCTCAGTGTGATCGCGCTGATCGCCGCCGAGGAGATCAACTCCACCGAGGGCATCGGCTATCTGATGGCCCAGGCGCAGAACTTCTCGCGCACCGACGTCCTCGCCGTCTGCATCCTGATCTACGGGCTGCTCGGCCTCACCGCGGACGGTGTGGTCCGCCTCCTGGAGCGCTTCCTGATGCCCTGGCGCAAGGCCACCCAAGGAGCAGGCCGATGAGCACCCCGACCACCACCGCGACCCCGACCGTCGCCGCCGTGCCCCCGACCACCGGCGCCGTCGCGGCCGGGGACGGCGCCCCCGCCGTCCACCTGCGCGGCCTGCGCCGGGTCTTCGGCACCCGGGCCGTCCTCGACGGGGTGGACCTGTCCATCGCCCGGGGCGAGTTCGTCGCCCTGCTCGGCGCCAGCGGAACCGGCAAGACCACCCTGCTGCGAATCCTCGGCGCCCTGGACAGGGCCGACGCCGGTACGGTGCTCGTTCCGCCGGTCCGCACGGTGGTCTTCCAGGAGCCCCGCCTGGTGCCGTCCAAGCGGGTGCTCGCCAACGTCACCGTCGGGCTGCCGCGCGGCGCCGCGACCCGGGAGACCGCCCTACGGGCACTCGCCGAGGTCGGGCTGGAGAAGCACGCCGACGCCTGGCCGGCCACCCTCTCCGGCGGTGAGGCGCAGCGGGCGGCGCTCGCCCGGGCGCTCGTCCGGGAGCCGCAACTCCTCCTCCTGGACGAGCCGTTCGCCGCCCTGGACGCCCTCACCCGGCTACGGATGCAGGACCTGGTCGGTGACCTCGTCCGCCGCCACCGCCCGGCCGTCCTGCTGGTCACCCATGACGTGGAGGAGGCCGTCCGGCTCGCCGACCGGGTCGCCGTCCTGCGGGGCGGCAGGCTGGTCCGCGACGAGCGGGTCGCCGTCGAGCGCCCGCGGGACCCGGCCGACCCGGCCTTCGCCGAGCTGCGCCGCCGCCTGCTCGCCGACCTCGGCGTCCACTGACCCCGTACTCCGCATTCCCCGCCCCCCAAGTCCCCGCCAGTACACCGGAGATCACCATGGCCATCACCCTCGGCGTCCATGCCAGCAACCCCTCGCTCTACTACCTCTCCCGGCTGGACCACCTGGCCGAGGAGCTGGCCCCGCTCGGTGAGACCGGCGTCTTCCACCACTACGCCGACGGCACCCGTACGGGCGCCCTGCTGGCCGACGGCACCATCGACTTCGGCGGCACCGGTTCCACCCCGCCGGTCACCGCCCAGGCCGCCGGCCACGACCTGGTGTACGCGGCGGTCTCCGCTCCCCGCCCCGACCACGGTGCGCTGCTGGTGCTCGCCGACGGCCCGGTGGCCTCCGTCGCCGACCTGAGGGGCGGCACCGTCGTGCTGGCCGTCGGCTCCTGGCAGACCCACCTGCTGGCCAAGGCGCTGCACGCCGAGGGCCTCTCCTACGCGACCGACATCACCCCGGTCCGCCCGGCCGCCGACGAGGACCAGGCGCAGCGGCTGCGCGACGGCGAGATCCTCGGCTGGATCGCCCAGGGCGCCGAACTGGCCGCCGCCCGCCGGAGCGGGCGGTTCCGCGAGCTGATCCGCACCGGTGACGTCATCACCGACCGCTCGGTGTTCTTCACCCGCCGGGACTTCGCCACCGAGCGCCCCGAGGTGGTGGCGGCGATCGCGGCCGCGCTGCGCCGGGCCGATGCCTGGGTGGCCGCCCACCCGGCCGAGGCGGCCGCGATCGCCGCCGCCGACCTGGGCGGGGCGGTGGAGGACTGGGAGCAGGCACTGACCGCCCTGCCGTGGCGGCTGGAGCCCGCCACCGCCGGGTTCGTCGCCGAGCAGCAGGAGGCCGCGGACATCTTCCACGGCGTCGGCTTCATCGACCGCGCGCTGACCGTCGCCGACGCCCATCTGCCCGCGCTGGAGGCCCCGGTGGCCGCCGCACTCGCCAAGGCGGTCTGAACCGATGGCCTCCGAAGTCCTCTGGTACATCATCCCGCGCGAGGGCCACTACCCCTGGGAGCCGGCCGGCCGACGCCCGGTCGACCTCCGCTACCTCCAGCAACTCGCGGGCAGCGTCGAGCGCCTGGGCTACACCGGCGCGCTGCTGGCGACCGACCTCTACGACGTCTGGGACCTCGGCAACGCGCTGGCCGCCGCCACCACCCCCGCGTTCAAGCCGCTGCTGGCCGTCCACCCCGGGCTCATCTCGCCCACCCTGCTGGCGAAGATGGCGCTCAGCTTCGACCATCTGCACGGCGGCCGGCTCCGGTTCAACGTCGTGAACGGCTCCACCGCGCAGCTGCGCGAGTACGGCCTGGACGTCGAGCACGACGACCGGTACCGGCTGAGTGCAGAGTACTGGTCGATCGTCCGGCGCCTCACCTCCGGTGAAGTCTTCGACCACAAAGGCGAGTTCTACGACCTGAAGAACGCCGGCGCGAGCCTGCGCGAACTCGCTCCGGTCCAGCCGGGCGGCATCCCGCTCTGGTTCGGCGGCAGTTCGGCGGCCGGTATCGAGATGGCCGCCGAGCACGTGGACGTCTACCTGACCTGGGGCGAACCGCCCCAGCAGCTCCGGGAGAAGCTGGACCTGGTCCGCGAGCGCGCCGCCGCGTACGGGCGCACCCTGCGGATCGGCCTGCGGCTGCACCTGATCGTCCGCGACACCGAGGACGAGGCCTGGGCCGCCGCCGACCGGCTGCTCGACGTCACCAGCGAGGCCACCTACGCCCGGCAGCTCGGCGGGGCGACCGGTGAGGACGGGGTCGGCTGGCAGCGCCAGTTCCGCCAGCACGGGGGCCGAGTGCCCGCGCGGGCAAGGGAGTTGGAGAGCCACCCGAACCTGTGGCCCGGAATGAGCCTGTTCCGCCCGGGCCCCGGTACGGCGGTGGTCGGTTCGACCGCCCAGGTGGTCGAGCGTCTCCAGGAGTTCGAATCGCTCGGTGTGGACACCTTCATTCTCTCCGGCAACCCGCTGCTCGAAGAGGCGCACCGGGTCGCCGAGACGGTGCTACCCGCGCTCGGCGTGGGCCGCCGTTAGCGGAGGGGCGAAGGTGCCCGGCAGCACGGGGAACGGCACCGGCGAGGTCAGTGCCAGCTGTCGGGCGAAGCGCGCGAGAGTGCGCAGGAGGAGCGTCCGCACGGGGACTCCAGGGTCTCGAAGGACGTGTGCGGACGGTACAACGCCCGAAGTCCCGGCAGGTCACGCGGTGTCGCCCGAGGAAGCTCGGGGCGGCACTGTACGGACTGCCGGGACTTCGGGCCGGCCGGATCAGGCGGCCGGGACGGCTCAGCGGCTGAGCGCGTCGATCTCCGCGAGGTCCTCGGCGGTCAGCGGGCCGCCGTTCAGCGCGTCGATGTTCTGGTCGAGCTGGGCGACGCTGCTCGCGCCGATGATCACCGATGCCACCCGGTCGTCGCGGAGCACCCAGGACAGCGCCATCTGGGCGAGGGTCTGCCCGCGCCGCTCGGCGACCTTGTTCAGCGAGCGCAGCTGCTCCAGCTTCGGGCCGGTCAGCGCCTCCTTGTTCAGGAACCGCCCGACCGACATCCGCGACCCGGCGGGCACCTCACCCGAGAGGTAGCGGTCCGTCAGCAGCCCCTGCGCGAGCGGGGAGTAGGCGATCAGACTGGTCCGGGTGTCGCCGACCGCGTCCAGCACCCCCTCCTCCACGGAGCGGTCGAGGATCGAGTAGGCGGACTGGTTCAGCAGGACCGGGGTGCCCAGCTCGCGCAGGATCGCGACGGCCTCCCGGTGCTGCTCGGCCGGGTAGTTGGAGATCCCCGCGTACAGGGCCTTCCCCGAGCGGACGGCCGAGTCCAGCGCGCCCATCGTCTCTTCGAGCGGGGTGTCCGGGTCGTGGCGGTGCGAGTAGAAGACGTCCACGTAGTCCAGGCCCATCCGGCCCAGCGACTGGTCCAGGCTGGCCAGCAGGTACTTGCGGCTGCCGCCGTCGCCGTACGGGCCGGGCCACATGTCCCAGCCCGCCTTGCTGGCGATGAACATCTCGTCCCGGTACGGGCGGAAGTCCTGCGCGAACAGGTAGCCGAAGTTGCGCTCGGCGCTGCCGTACGGCGGGCCGTAGTTGTTCGCCAGGTCGAAGTGGGTGACGCCCCGGTCGAAGGCGCGGCGCAGCACCGCCCGCTGCACCTCCAGCGGCTGGGCGTCACCGAAGTTGTGCCACAGGCCGAGCGAGACGGCGGGCAGCTGGACGCCACTGCGGCCGGCCCGGCGGTAGGTCATCGAGGCATAGCGGTCATCCGCGGCGAGGTACGTCATGCCGGACATCCTGCCAGGACCGTCGCCCCGATCAAGCTCTTGCCCCGCCCCTGACCGGTGCATATGCTCGCGGTGGATCGTGTGGGTGCGAGGCGAAGGGGAGCCGGTATGACCATCTGCGCAGCTCTCCCGCGCTGTTGTCGCCCCGTCCGCGGCTCGCGCTGACGCCGCCGCCCAAGCTCCCCTCCCGTCCCGCCGCCGCTCCCGTGTGAGCGCGATCGGCCCCTGGGCGCGGGGCCGCCGGGGCCCGGGTGCGCCGCGCCGCCGTTCCCCCCCGGGATCCCCGTTCCTCCCGGATCCCCGGTTCCCTCCGGATCCCCGGACCTCCCCGGTGGATCCCCGCCGAGCGCCGGCGCACCCCGCCGAGCGACCACCGAACGCCCCACAAGGAGACCGCCATGCGGTTCACCGTCTCGTCCCTCGTCTCCAACGGACCCGACCCCGTCACCGGAGTGCGGCGCACGACCTACGAGAAGCTGCACAACGTCATCGACCAGGCCGTCACCGCCGAACGGCTCGGCTACGACGGCTACGGCGTGGGGGAGCGGCACGGCGAACCGTTCCTCTCCCCGGCGCCCCCCGTGCTGCTCAGCGCCATCGCCGCCCGTACCTCCACGATCCGGCTCTTCACCACCGTCACGGTGCTCAGCATCCTGGACCCGGTCCGGGTCGCGGAGGACTACGCGGTGCTCGACCAACTCTCCGGCGGCCGCCTCGAACTGATCATCGGCAAGGGCAACGACCCGCGCCACTTCGACCTGTTCGGGCTGCCGGAGGACCGCCAGTGGGACGCACTGGCCGAGAACTACGGACTGCTGCACCGGCTCTGGCGGGAGGAGAAGGTCAGCTGGGAGGGGAGCACCCGCCCGCCGCTCAGGGAGGTCACCACCTCGCCGCGTCCGTACCAGGACCCGATCCCGGTCTGGCACGGCAGCGCGACCAGCGAACAGTCCACCGACCTCGCCGCCCGCTTCGGCGACCCGCTGTTCTCCGCCAACTCCTTCCATCCGCTGGCCAAGTACAAGGCGCTGGTCGACCACTACCGCGAGCGCTGGGAGCACTACGGCCGCGACCCCAAGGATGCCCGGGTCGGGACGAGCTTCGGCGGCCTGTTCGTCGCCAAGCGCTCGCAGGACGCGATCGAGGGCTTCCGCCCGTACTGGGACGCCCTGCTCGGCTCGGCGGCCGGCAGGCACAACAACTCGCCGTTCGAGTCGCTGGAGGACGCGCTGGAGCGCGGCTCGGCGCTGGTCGGCAGCCCGCAGCAGGTGATCGAGAAGATCCACCGCTATCACGAGGCGTTCGGCAACGAGGTGGTGGGCATCGGCGTGGACGCCCTCACCGAGGACGTCCAGCACGAGCAGCTGGAGCTGTTCGCCGCCGAGGTCGCCCCGGTGATCCGCCGCGAGCTGCCCTGACCGGCGACCCCGCGCGCACCACCGTCACCCGGTGAGGCTCCCGCTTCCCGGGGCTCCGGCAGCCGCCATCGCGGCTCTGTACCTACTGGTATGTACATTGGACGTACCAGTAGGTACAGTCGCCGCATGGCAACGGCAACCCGGCCGACACCGCCGCGGCCATGGTCGCCGTCGTCCAGGGCGGCTACGTGCTCGCCCGCGCCGCCGGTACGGCCGGGCCGGTCGAACGGCCCGGCCGGGACGCGCTCAGGCTGCTCGCCGCGTACCGCACCGGCCGAGACCGCCTACCGGCCGAGGTGAGCCGCCCCGCCCTGTCCGAAGCCCCACCAGGAGCCCGACGTGCACGCCATGCAGTACGAGATCACCCTCCCCGCCGACTACGACATGGGGATCATCCACCGGCGGGTCGCCGAGAAGGGCCACCTGCTCGACGCCTACCCCGGCCTCGGCCTCAAGGCGTACCTGGTGCGCGAGCGCGGCCGCGACGACTCGCCCGTCAACCAGTACGCCCCGCTCTACCTCTGGCGGACCGCCGAGGGCATGAACAGCTTCCTCTGGGGCCCGGGCTTCCGGGGCCTGAGTGCCGACTTCGGCCGTCCGGCCGTCCGGCACTGGCTCGGCGCCGGTCTGCGCCACGGAGGTCCGCGCCGGGACGGACCGCCGCGCGGCGGTCTGCTGCGCGGTGACGCGGACGGGTCCGCCGGCTTCGCCAGCCGCCACCTCGAACTACTCCCGGACGGCGCCGACCCGGCCGAGGCCGTCGAGGCCGCCCTCGCGTCCCTGCCCGACCACCCGGCGCTGCACACGGCGGCCGTCGCCGTCGACCCCGACCGCTGGGAACTGCTGCGTATCGCGCTCTGGAGCGGCCCGGTCCCGGAGGACGCCCCGGGCACCCGCTACCGGGTGCTGCACCTGTCGACCCCCGAACTCGACCGGCTGCCCGCCGGCCGCCACTGGTGAAAGGACCACACCCCGTGAACCCCGCCGACCTCGTCCCCGCCCCGCTCGACCGCGCCGCCGGCTACGCGCTCCTGGACGAACTCGCCGGGCCGCAGACCCAGGCCGCCACCCTGACCGGCCTGGACGCGCTGGCGCCCGGCTTCGCCGACTGGATCGTCACCAGCCTCTTCGGCGGCACCTACCAGCGGCCCGGGCTGGCGCTGCGCGACCGCCAGGTGGCCAACCTGGCCGCGCTCACCGCCCTCGGCGGGGTGGAGCCGCAGCTCGCCGACCACGTCCGCAACAGCCTGCGGGTCGGGCTGAGCAGAGAGGAGATCACCGAGGTGCTGGTCCACCTCGCGCCCTACGTCGGCGTGCCCAAGGCCCTGGCCGCCCTGCGGGTGGCGAAGACCGCCTTCGCCGAGGCGGAGACCGGGGGCCGGGCCGCGTGAGTGCTTCTGTCGACAGTGCCGCCGAGGTTGCCGCCGGCGCCGGGGGCGGTGCCGTCCGCACCGTTCTGGGTGACCTCGACCCGGCCGAGTTCGGCGTCTGTGACGCCCACGACCACCTGTTCCTGCGCAGCCCCCGGCTGCCCGGCGAGGAACTGGACGACCCGGCGGCCGCCGAGCGGGTGCTGCGCGACTTCGCGGCGGCCGGTGGCCGGGCGATGATCCAGTGGACCCCGCACGGCATGGGCCGCGGCGCCTTCGCGCTCCCCGGTCTCGCCCGCGCGACCGGCGTCCACCTGGTCGCGGCCACCGGCCTGCACCAGGACGTCCACTACGACCCGCAGTGGCTGGCCGAGCGCTACGAAGGGCTCGCCGAGCTGTTCACCGCCGAGCTGACCACCGGTCTGCGCGCCGCGCCCGCGGGCGTCCGGGCCGGACTGATCAAGGTGGCGGGCGACTACCACGGCCTCGGCCCGCACACCCGCCGGGTGATGGCGGCCGCGGCCGAGGCGCACCACGCCACCGGCGCGCCGATCGCCGTCCACCACGAACTCGGGACCGCCGCCTCGGACGTCCTCGACCTGCTCTGCGGGCAGCACGGCGTGCCGGCCCACCGGGTCATCCTCGGCCACCTCAACCGGCTGCCCGACCTGCGGCTGCACCGGCACCTCGCCGGCTCCGGCGCCTACCTGGCCCTGGACGGTCCCTCCCGGGCCCATCACGCCACCGACCACCACCTGTTCGACACCGTCGCCGCGCTGGTCGAGGCCGGCCACGCCGACCGGCTGCTCCTCGGCGGTGACACCACCACCCGCACCGCCCGGCACAGCCCCGGGCCCACCCACCTGCTCACGGCCCTCGCTCCGCGCCTGGACCGCGAGTTCGGCCCGGACCTGGCCCGACGCCTCCTCGTCACCAACCCCGCCCAGGCCCTGACCGTCCGCTGGGCGCCCCACTGAGCGCCCCACTGAGCGCTCTGCGCCGCCGGGCCGCAGTGGCCGCCACCCCGCCGGGGTGGGGCGGTCCGAGCCGATGACAGGTGCACCGGCTGTTCCGCGGGCTGCTCCCCGACCCGCTGCGTTGCCTGCCCGGCGGGGCCGCTCGACCGGGACTCGGGTGGGCTGCCCGGTGGGCCGGGCAAACCGATACCGGTCGCGGCGAGCGCGGCGGCCGGCTCGTGGGCGTTCGTCGAGGGCTTTGCTGCCGGGCCGGTGGGGTCGGCGCGTTCGGCACAGCCGTCCGCAGCGTCGAGCCGTTCGCCGGGGTGGAGCGCGGTCCGAGTAGGCCGGTCAGGGCTGCGGAGAGGGTACTGGTCGTCCCGTCGGCCCTGTGCTGCGGGCCACGCGGCGCCGCGTTGGCGGGCGTCCGCCCGGCCGGGGCCGGGTCAGCCGCCGAGTGCCCGGAGGATCGGCTGTCCCAGTGCGCCGAGCCAGCCCGCCAGGGCCGAGAGGGGCCCGAGCAGGCCGGTACCGGCGGCGACGAGTGCACCGGCCGAGCCGAGCAGGCGGGTGATCCTGGTGAGCCGGCCCGCGACCGCCTCGCGGTCCGGCTCCGGTCGCGCGACCTCCGTGTCCAGCGCGTCGAGCTCGGTCCGGACCTCGGGGGCGACCGCCGGGGGCAGCTGCGCCCGCTCGGCGGCGGAGCGGAGTTCGCCGACCAGCGCGCGGACGTCCTGCCCGGCCGCCGTGAAGTGGCCCGTCTGGCCGCCCCGGACCGTCTGGTCACCGGCGACGTTGTTGATCACGCCGCCCTGCTGGTTGCCGATGTTGAAGACCATGGCGTCCCTCCGGGGAGTCGGTCCTTGGACGCTGGGGAGTCTCAGCGGGGCGGTGGCGCCTGGAGCCGCTGCGCTTCCGCCGACTCGAAGCGCCGCCGACGGGAGGTGACCACGATGTGCAGGACGATTCCGACGAGGATCAGAACACTGCCGATCGCGGCCGCCCCGAAGCCGATGGCGCCCACCGGCATACCGCCGATCTCCGGGCCGAGGACATTGGGCACGGTCAGGTCGGGGCTGTCGGTGTTGGCCGCGTCGTTGGTCTCGGCGATGAAGCGGATGATCGCCCAGCCGTAGACCGCGCCGCCGACCACGAAGAGCAGGAAGCCCGCCACCACCAGGTGCCGTGCCCTGGTCCGGGTGGCCGCGATCTCGCGGAAGAAGCTCTCCCGCCGGGCCTGCGTGACGTAGTTGTACTGGTCGCCCGCGACGTTGCTGAGGTTGCCCGCCTGCTGCTGCCCCACCTCGAACCGGCGCTCCGCCCCGTACGGCGGTGCCGCCGGGCGGTCGGGCGGCCCGGGCGGGGGCGGCCGGCGGCCCGGCGGGGGCGGCCGCCCCGACGGGTACTGCGGCGGCGGAGGGTACTGCTGTGGTGGGTACTGCTGCTGCGGCGCCGACGGCGGCACGAGCGGACCCCGCAGCCCGCGCGGCTGCTCCTGCGGTTGCCGGTACTCCTGGCGTTCCTGGTACTCCTGGCGCTCCGACGGCTCCGGCTGGAGCGGCAGCGCGGCGGTCCGGGTGACATCGGCGGGCCGCTCCGCCGGGCTCTGCGCCGGGTCCCCCGTGCCGGGGCCGGGAAGGATGGCGGTGGCGGCCTCCCACGGGTCCTCGTAGTGCACCTCGAAGGGGCCGAAGTCCAGGACGTCCCCGGCGTGCAGCTCCTCCTGTCCGTGCACCGGGTGGCCGTTGAGCCGGGTGCCGTTGGTGGAGGCCAGGTCCTCGACGGTGGTGTGACCGGCCGACCGCTGCACCACGGCGTGGCGCCGGCTGACGCCGGGCTCGCCCACCCGGATCTGGCAGGTGGCGTCCCGGCCGACGAGCAGCGGCCGGTCGGTCAGTTCGAAGACCTCGCCCCGGAGCCGGCCGGGGGTGTCGACGACGAGACGGGGTAAGGCTTGTTCCCGCGACGGTGAGCTCATGGCACGGCCTCCTGCCGGGCGGGCTGCTGAACCACCGGCGGCGGCGACACGGTGCGGCGTCCGTCCGCCGGCTCGGGTGCCCTCACCTCCAGTAAAGGCCACCTCGGCGCCCCGGGACAGCCCCCGGGGCCCACCGGGTCGGCCAGCCGCCCGGTCGGGGGGTCACATGTGGGTGCCGCCGTCGATCCGGATCTCGGTGCCGGTGACGAAGGCGCCGTCGTCCGAGGCCAGCATGGCGATCACGCCGGCCACCGTCTCCGGCCCGGCGAAGCCCTGGCCGAGCGCGGGGGAGAGCTTGGCGAGCAGGCTGAAGTCGGCGTCGGCGGGCAGGCCCGGGTTGTTGGTCATGCCGCTGTCGATGCTGCCCGGGGCGACGCAGACCGCGCGCAGTCCCCGCTTGGCGTACTCCGAGGCGATCGCGTGGGTGAACGACTGGATGCCGCCCTTGGTCGCGGCGTACGCGGCCATGTAGGGGTGCGCGAAGGTCGCGGAGGTGGAGCTGAAGTTCACCACCACGCCCCGCCCGTCGGCGAGCAGGGCCGGCAGCGCCTCGCGGGTCATCAGGAAGGTGCCAGTCAGGTTGACCGCGATCAGCGTGTTCCAGAACTCCAGGCTGGTCTCGTGGGTGTGTGAGGAGCGCAGGATCCCGGCCGCGTTGACCAGGACGTCGAGCCCGCCGAGTCCGGCCACCGCCTCGGCCACGCCCGCGCGGACGGCGGCCTCGTCCGAGATGTCCACGACCGAGGTCGTCAGCCGGTCGGCGGTCCCGTCACCGGTCGCCCGGTGCAGGGTGGCCTTCAGGCCGTCCTCATTGACGTCGACCGCGACGACCCGCCCGCCCTCGGCGAGGATCCGGTGCACGGTGGCCTGGCCGATCCCCGAGCCGCCGCCGGTGATCAGGACGTTCCGTCCGCTGAAGCGCTCCATGGTGGTTCTCCGTTCGTTCGTGGTCTCGCGACCTCGATTGACACGGTACGACGAAGTGGCACATCGTGCCAATGAGTCGCGCCGGGCCAAAGTGGCACGATGTGCCATACGGATTCGGTTGGACGTCACACCGCTGACGACCGCCCGGCGCGGAACGGCGCCGAGGCACGCCGCGCCACCCGGGCGTGTCGCGCCACCCCGGCACAACACGCCACCCCGACACGCCGCGCCACCCCGACACGCCGCGCCACCCCGGCGTGTCGCGCCACCTCGGCACAACACGCCATCCCGGCACGTCGCGCCATCGCGTGCGTCGGTCCGCGTACGCTGAGTGCTGTGATCGGACGCCCCACCCTGAACCAGCGCCGCCGTGACACCACCCGGCTGGAGATCGCCCGTACCGCCGCCGCGCTCTTCGCCGAGCGCGGGGCCGAGGCGACCACCGCCGAGGAGATCGCGCTCGCCTCCGGCATCTCAGTGCGCACCTTCTACCGCTACTTCTCCGTGAAGGAAGACGCCGTCGCCCCGCTGCTGGCGGCCGGCGGCCGGCGGTGGGTGCTGCTCTTCGCGGAGAGCTCGGCCGATCTGCCGGTCCGCGAGGCGCTGGAGCGTTCGGCGGTCGAGTCGCTGACGCCCACCGACACCCCGGGCGTGGAGGCCATGCACTGGACCCGCGACCTGCTTCGCGATCCCCGGCTCGACTCGGTCTGGCAGCGCGTGCACGCCGACTCGGAGGAGCGGCTGCGCGCGGTGCTCACCGCCCGCTGCCCCCGGGGCACCGACGAGCTGGAGATCCGGCTCGCGGCCGCCGCCGCGACCACCGCCATCCGGGTGGCCCTGGAGGAGTGGGCCTTCTCCGACGCCCCCGCCGCCGGGCCGGGCTCGCCCCAGGAGCTGGGCGCCCGGTGCATGCGCGAACTGACGGCCGGCCTGCGCCTCTGGAGCAGCGTCAGCTGACGCGAGGTCAGCCCGGCCCGCCCGTCGCATCGCCCGCCACGCCGCCTGCCACGCCGCTCGTCACACTGCCCGTCACTCCGCTCGTGCCAGCCCGCTCTCCCGCGGTCCCGGCACCGCCCGGCCGCCATACCCGCTGGTCGGCGGGTCCACGGGGGCCCGGCGGGCCGCTAGGGTTGTTGATCGCGCCTCGGTGCTGGCTTCCGTGGTGGACGGGGGAACCGGGGCGGCCGTTCCGGTTGTCCTGACAGTTGTCCTGACAACGGGGACGGGGGAGTTCGAGGCGTGGGAGCAAGTAGGACATGGGTCTGACGAGCCACAAGGTGCTGGCGCTGACCGTATTGATCGCCGTCGTGATGATGGCCGGCACGGTCTGGCTGTGGCCGAGACTGTCGAAGACGACCTGGCAGGCGGTGCTCGGCCGGATCGGCGCGCTGCTCGCCACCCAGCTCACCGTGCTCGCCGCGCTGGGCCTGGTGGCCAACAACTACTTCGCCTTCTACAGCAGCTGGGACGATCTGCTCGGCACCGGCGACAACGGCCCGGTCGTCATCCAGAACAAGGCGGACGCCTCCGGGCGCCTCCAGGTGGAGACCATCGGGCACGCGTCGGTTCAGGGCGGCGGGGCGCTCGGTCGCGACCCCAAGCAGTCCGGCGAGATCCGCGAGGTCCGGATCGACGGCGCCGGCACCCGGCTCTCCACCGACGGGTACGTCTACCTGCCGCCGCAGTACTTCCAGCCGGAGTACGCGCAGAAGCAGTTCCCGGCGGTGATCGTGAGCACCGGCTTCCCCGGGATCGCCAAGAACCTGGTGACCCGGCTGAACTACCCGGGCGCGGCGCTCAAGCTGCTCCAGGAGGGTCGGATGCAGCCGACCGTGATGGTGCTGATGCGCCCCTCGCCCGCCCTCCCGCAGGACACCGAGTGCGAGGACATCCCGGGCGGCGCGCAGTCGGAGACGTACTTCACCAAGGACGTCCCGGCCGCGATCCAGGCGACCTACCGGGTCTCCTCGGATCCGCAGGCCTGGGGCTTCATGGGCAACTCGACCGGCGGCTACTGCGCCCTCAAGCTCGCCATGCGGCACCCGGAGGTCTTCCCGACCGCCGTCTCGCTCTCCGGCTACTACCAGGCCGCCGACGACCCGACCACCGGCGACCTCTTCCGGGGCAGCCAGCAGCGTCGCAACGAGGCGGACCTGATGTGGCGGCTGAAGAACCTGCCGCAGCCCGGGGTGTCCGTCCTGCTGGCCGGGACCAGGGAGGGCGACGGCGACTACCGCCGGGACACCGAGGCCTTCGTGGCCGCCGCGCACGCGCCCATGAAGGTCTCCTACAGCATGATGAAGACCGGCGGCCACAACTTCGAGACCTGGAGCAGGCTGCTGCCGTCCTCGCTGGAGTGGCTCTCCCAGCACCTCAAGGTGCCGAGCCACACGGTCTGACCACCGCCGGGCCCGCCCGCCCGGCCAGAACGCCCGGATACCAGCGCGCCCGGTCACCAGGACGCCAGGACACTGGCGCCCCGGACCGGTCTCAGGCCACCGGCTCCAGCGTCCCGGTGTGCAGCTCGCCGACCCGGCCGCCCTCGCCCTCGTACGTCCAGAACGCGCGCACCGTCAGCCTGCCGAGGTCCATCACGTGGCTGACGGTGATGCCGCTCTGCTCGGTCCAGCTGACGAAGTACAGCTCCGGCCCGATCTCGGCGATGTGCAGCGCGACGTCCTCCCACTGGCCCGCCGACTCGCCGAGGCCCTCCCAGCGCAGCCGCTTGCCGTCGGGCGAGTAGGCGTTGCGGAAGGCCGCGCCGTTGTCGACCTGGAAGAGGTAGGTACGGCCGGCGAAGGCGGGCAGGGGCGCGGTCATGGCGGAGCGGGTCCTCGTCTCTCGTCTGTGCGGTACGGCTGGACTCCCAACCTATCCGACCGGCCGACCTTCGCGGCGGACATGCGGGCACCCGGCCCCGGAGCGGACACCGGGCCGGCGCCGCGCCCACCCCGGCGCCGCGCCCACCCCGGCCGGACCTCCGCCACCCGCTCGCCGGCCCGCCGCCGACCCCGTCGGCCGCCCCGCGCCCGCCCCACGCCCGCCCCCACGCTCGCCCCACGCCCCGCCCCGTCTCCAACTGATCAACTTCCCCGGTGACTTGATCCACTCCGGACGGCTCGCACTGTGAGCTGCGCGACAACACCCCCCGTCGGCTTGTCGACATTCGAGCGGCCTGCCTAGCCTGCACGAGTCCGTCTTCGCGGACCCCGCCGTCGGGACGCCGAGTCCTGTCCACCCGCCGGTCGGCAGTCGAGCACCGCAGCGGACGGGAGCGGGGGACCCAGGTCAGTGCCCGGCCCACGCGCTCGCGCGTGCGGACCGAGGCTAGGGGTGAAGCCGCTCCCACAGGCGGCCGGGCAACCTCAGCCCGAACCCGACAGCTCACCTCGCAGGCGTCTACAGAGGACTCCGCCATGCAGAAGCCTGCCCGGCGCGCGACCCCGCGCCACGCCCGCCCCTCCCACCGAGGCCGCAAGGCCGCCTTCGCCGCCACCGGAGCGCTCGCCATCAGCGGCGCCGGCCTGCTCGGCGTCCCGGCGCTCACCGGCGCCCAGGCGGCCACCGCGCCGACCGTCACCCAGGACAGGCTCGCCCCGGCCACCATGGTCGCGGGCAAGGCCACCACGGCCGCGCTGACCGTCCACTCCTCGTCCTGCTTCACGGCCAAGACCGTCGGCGTCGGCGTCCGCGACGCGGCCGGGCGCAACCTCGACTTCCCCGGCAACGTCTCCAACGCGCAGATCTGCCCCAGCGGCCTGTCGATCACCACCGGTGCCCGCACCCTGCCCGCCGGGACGTACACCCAGTTCGGCTTCTGGCAGGACCTCGGCGGTACCTGGCACAACCTGCCCTCGCGCCAGCTCGCGGTCTCCGACGCGACCGTCGCCCCCGCCCCGAGCCCGACCGCCACCCCCAAGCCCACCCCGACGCCGTCACCCACCGCGACCGCCACGCCGTCGCCCACCGCCCCGGCCCCCACCGCGCCGGCGACCGGCGCCCCGGTCGCCGGGAAGTCGCTGACCTGGTCGGACGAGTTCAACGGCCCGATCGCCTACGGCTCGCGCTGGACGGGTGACAAGAGCAGCGCCTACCACTACGGCAACCACAACCCGGACGACAACAAGCTCGACTGGCTGAACAAGAACAACGTCTCGGTGGCCGGCGGCGTCGCCACGTTCACCGCCAAGCCGGGCGCCAACACGCTGGAGAACGGCAAGAAGTCCTGGGACACCGGGCTGCTCACCACCGAGTACTCCAGCGAGGGTTTCCAGGTGAAGACCGGCGACTACGCCGAGACCCGGGTCAAGCTCCCGGCCGGCACGGGCGCCTGGCCGGCCCTGTGGACCTGGAAGAACGGCAACGGGGAGATCGACTCCTTCGAGTACCACCCCGACAACCCGAACCTGCTGGAGCTGACCAACCACGTCAACCCGGGCCACCTGTACTACACCGACGCCAAGGCGATCGCGAAGGACGGCTGGGTCACCATCGGCACCCACTACGGCGCCACCTCGGTCGACTGGTACGTCAACGGTACGAAGGTGTTCTCGGACGGCAAGGGCGTCGGCGCCAACTGGTCCGCGTACCTGATCCTCAACCTGTCCCTGAGTGCAGGGCAGTACCACGCCGCGCCGCAGGGCACGGCCCCGATCACCTTCGCCGCGGACTACGTCCGGGTCTACCGCTAGGAAGCCACGCGCGGGGGCCGCCTGGACGGGATCCGGGCGACCCCCACGCGGCTCCGGTGGCCCCGCTCAGCCGCGGGTGCTCTCCACGACGTGGACCGTGAACGGCTGGCGGTTGTTCGCCTCGTTCCGGTCGTCGTCGCTGCGCACCGCCACGTAGCCGCCGTCCAGATCGCCGAGGGGGACGGTGGAGGCCACCCGGAGCGGGATCAGTGCGGTCGCGGTCCGGTACCGCTTCAGCCCGGCCGGGAAGGTGCAGCGCACCCGGTGGCCGTTCTGGAACTCGTAGCAGTTGTCCGGGAAGAACGGGGCCTCGGCCGTCACGCCCTCCGGCAGGGTGATCACCACGGTGAACGCGGAGGCGGTCCGGTCCGGCCCGTCGTTGGCGATGAAGGCGTGCAGCGTCGTGGTACCGCCGGGCGCGACGGGGTCCGGGTCCAGCCGGATCACCTCCAGGTCGGAGTCGGACGGCTTCGCCGCCGCGACCGCCGGTTCGGCGCTCGGTGCGGGCTCGTCGGTCGGACACGCCAGGGCGGTCCCGCCGACCATCGCCACCAGGGCGCATCCCACCGTCAGTGACCTGCCCAGAATTCCCCGTACGGACGTACTACGCGACATCGCGCTCACCCTGCCCTTGTCTTCCGGCGCCCCGCACCGTCGCGGGGCGCGCACGGACTCAGCGTGAGCGATCGGTACTCCCAGGCAGGTCCGACCCGCCCTCGGGCCGCCCGAACGGGCGAACTCCGGGCGAGCCGCGCCGGTGTCCCTTGCGGGGCGGTGGTGATGACGCCGCGTCAGGGGGCGAGGACCTGCCCCAGCCGGGCCGCGATCTGGTGCATCACGGGGACGAGCGAGGCCGCGCCGGCCTGCTCCTCCAGCGCCCGGATCCGGGCCTCCGGGCCGGAGACGGAGAGCGCCGTCGGCGTCGGCGCGCCGGGTACCGCGAGCGCGATGCAGCGCACCCCGATCTCCTGCTCCTGGTCGTCCACCACGTAGCCGCGCTCACGCGCCTGCGCCAACTGGACCAGCAGCTCCTGCGGGTCGGTCACGGTGTAGGAGGTGTGCGCCGGCAGCGGGTTCGGGCCGAGCACGGCCCGCGCCTCCTCCTCGGGCAGCTGGGCCAGCAGCGCCTTGCCGACGCCCGTGCAGTGCGGCTGCACCCGGCGGCCGACCTCGGTGAACATCCGCATCGAGCGCCGCGACTGCACCTGTCCGACGTACACCACCTCGCCGCCCTCCAGCACGGCCAGGTTCGCCGTCTCGCCGGTGGCCTCCATCAGTTCGGCCAGGTAGGGGCGGGCCCAGCTGCCGAGCAGTCGCCCGGCCGTCTCACCGAGCCGGATCAGCCGGGGGCCCAGGGTGTAGCGGCGCGCGGTGTCCTGGCGGACATAGCCCTGCTGCACGAGGGTACGAACCAGGCGGTGGATCGTGGGCATCGGCAGCCCGGAGGAGGTGGAGAGCTCACTGAGCGTCGCCACGCCGCCGGAGTCGGCCAGCGCCTCCAGCAGCAGGAAGGCGCGCTCGACGGACTGCACGCCGCCGCTCGCGCGGTCCGGACCCGTCGTCGATGCTGTGTCGGGGGTCGCAACCACCGGCGTTCCCTTCGCTGTCGGGGGAGGAGTAGAGTCCCAGCGATCACCTCAACAAACCGTTGAAATTCTGTATCGCGGAAACTAGTCTCCACCTTACAGAATCGAACCCTCCGACAGGTGGGGTTTCCCCTCGGTTCAGATCAAGGACGTTCCCACCGGAACTGCCTTCGCCATGCTCAACCGTCTTAGGAGTGTCCTGCTCATGGCTACAGATCAGGGACCCGCCGGCGCCTCCCCCGCCGCTCCGGTCGTCACTGTCGCCGGTCCGCGAGTCCACCGGGCCGAGGAGGTGCTCACTCCGGAGGCGGTCGCCTTCGTCGTCGGCCTCCACCGCGCGTTCGAGGACCGCCGGCAGGAGCTCCTGGTGCGCCGCAGGACCCGCCGTGCCGAGATCGCCGAAGCCGGCACCCTGGACTTCCTCCCCGAGACGGCCGCCGTGCGGGCGGGCGACTGGACGGTGGCCGAGGCCCCCCGCGCCCTCCAGGACCGCCGGGTCGAGATCACCGGCCCCACCGACCGCAAGATGGTCATCAACGCCCTCAACTCCGGCGCCCGGGTCTGGCTGGCGGACTTCGAGGACGCCACCTCGCCGACCTGGGAGAACGTGGTCGGCGGCCAGATCAACCTGATCGACGCCTTCGAGGGCCGGATCGACTTCACCTCCTCGGCCGGCAAGGCCTACACCCTCAGGCCGGCCGCCGAGCTGGCCACCGTGGTGGTCCGCCCGCGCGGCTGGCACCTGGACGAGAACCACCTGCTGGTCGACGGCCGGCCGGTCGCCGGGGCCTTCCTCGACTTCGGCCTCTACTTCTTCCACAACGCGGCGCGGCTGCTCGCGCGCGGCGCGGAGGACCCGAACTCCGGCCCCTACTTCTACCTCCCGAAGACGGAGAGCCACCTGGAGGCCCGGCTCTGGAACGACGTCTTCACCCACGCCCAGGCGGCGCTCGGCATCCCGCACGGCACCGTCCGGGCCACCGTGCTGATCGAGACCATCACCGCGGCGTTCGAGATGGAGGAGATCCTCTACGAGCTGCGGGACCACGCCGCCGGGCTCAACGCCGGCCGCTGGGACTACCTGTTCTCGATCGTCAAGAACTTCCGCGACGCCGGCGAGCACTACATCCTGCCGGACCGCAACTCCGTCACCATGGCCTCCCCGTTCATGGCCGCCTACACCCGGCTGCTGGTGCAGACCTGCCACCGGCGCGGCGCGCACGCGATCGGCGGGATGGCCGCCTTCATCCCCAGCCGCCGCGACCCCGAGGTCAACGCGGCCGCCCTGGAGAAGGTCAGGGCCGACAAGGACCGCGAGGCCGGCAACGGCTTCGACGGCTCCTGGGTCGCCCACCCGGACCTCGTCCCGGTCGCCCGTGCCTGCTTCGACGCCGTCCTCGGCGAGCGCCCGAACCAGAAGGACGACCCGGGCCCGGCCGAGCCCGTCACGCCCGCCCAGCTGCTCGACATCGCCGGCGCCGGCGGCCACTGCACCCACGCCGGCCTGCACAACGCCGTCCAGGTCGGGGTCCGCTACATCGAGGCGTGGCTGCGCGGCCTCGGTGCCGTCGCCATCTTCAACATGATGGAGGACGCCGCCACCGCCGAGATCTCCCGCTCGCAGATCTGGCAGTGGATCCACAACGGCGTGGTGCTCTCCGACACGGGCGAGAAGGCCACCGCCGACCTGGTGCGCCGTCTGGTGGCCGAGGAGCTCGCCGCGCTCCGGGCCGAGCTGGGCGACGAGGCCTACGCCGGTGGGCGCTGGCGCGAGGCCGCCAAGCTCTTCGAACAGGTCGCCCTGGCCGAGGAGTTCGCGGACTTCCTGACCCTGCCCGCGCTGCCCCTGCTGGGCTGAGTCCAATCTATCCGCGCGTGCGCCCGCTGCCGCCTGCCGGCTTGTAGCAGTCGCCGCGCCCCATTGCTCCGTTCCGTACGGCGACGAATCCAGCTGTCCTCATCGTCGCCGTGCGGAACGGCCGTTTCCGGAGGCATCGATCCCCGTGGCACGCATCTTCTTCAACGGCCAGGCCATGGTCGGCGGCCCCTTCCACCCCTCGGTGGCCGACGCGCTGGTCGGCCCGGTCCGCACCGCGCCGGGCTACCGCTTCTTCTCCATCGGGGACGTCTGCCCCGGACTGCTCGCCGACCCGTCCGTCGACACCGCCATCGAGGGCGAGCTGTACGACATCACCCTCGAACACCTGCGTGACGTGATCCTCCCCGGCGAGCCTCGTGAGCTCGAACTCGGCGTCATCACGCTGGCCGACGGCTCGCCCTGCCTCTCCATGCTGCTCGCCCGCGGCGAGGCCGACCGCGGCGTCCACCGCGAGATCACCCGCTACGGCGGCTGGCGCCGCTACCTCGCCACCCTGGGCCGCACGGCCTGACACCCCACCACGCCCGGAGGGCCTGCGCCGACCGGCGCAGGCCCTCCGTCGTGTCCGGATCCCGATCGGGCCGGCCCGCCGACGCGGAGGGGCCGCCTCCGCCCGGGCACGCCACAGCCCCGGACCCTCGCCGTGGGCCCGGGGCTGGGGTCCGTGCGCCGTCCTGAGCGGTGGCGCACGGAGTCCGGGTGACGCACCGTCCCTGGGCGGCCCGGAGTTCAGGGGGTTACACGGGGCGGGCGGCGAGCTCCTTGGCGGCGCGGGCGCAGGCCTGCGCGATCCGGTCCTCGTTCACCGTGGTCAGCTGCCCCTTCTCCACGACGGCGTTGCCGTTGACGAAGAGGGCGGCCAGCGGCGGCAGGGCGCCGAGGGTGAGCGCGGCGACCGGGTCGGCGATCGAGGAGTGCATGATGCCGTCGATCTTCCACAGCGCGAGGTCGGCCAGCTTGCCGGCCTCGATCGAGCCGATCTCGTTCTGCCGGCCGAGCACCCGGGCGCCGCCCATGGTGCCGAGGCGCAGCGCCTGGCGGCCGGTGAGCGCGGTCGGGTAGCCGTGCAGGCGGTTGATCAGCAGGGCGTTGCGCAGCTCGGTGCCCAGCTCGCCGGACTCGTTGGAGGCGGTGCCGTCCACCCCGAGGCCGACCGGGACGCCGGCCTTCAGCATGTCGGGGACGCGGGCGATGCCGGCGGCGAGGCGGGCGTTGGAGGACGGGCAGTGCGCGACACCGGTGCCGGTCTCGGCGAACTTGGCGATGTCCGAGTCGTTCATGTGGACGCAGTGCGCCATCCAGACGTCCTCGCCGAGCCAGCCCACCGACTCGAAGTAGTCGGTCGGGCCCATCCCGAACAGCTCCTTGCAGAACGCCTCCTCCTCGGCGGTCTCGGAGCCGTGGGTGTGCAGCCGGACGCCCTTGCGGCGGGCCAGCAGGGCGGCCTCGCGCATCAGCTCGGTGGAGACCGAGAAGGGCGAGCAGGGCGCGATGGCGATCTGCAGCATCGCGTCGGAGGAGGCGTCGTGGTACCTGTCCACGGCCGCCTCGGAGGCGATCAGGATCTCCTCGGTGTTCTCGACCGCGTGGTCCGGCGGCAGGCCGCCGTCCTTCTTGCTGCGGTCCATGGAGCCGCGCAGCGCGGTGAAGCGCATGCCGAGCTCCTGGACGGCCTCGATCTCGGCGCCGAGGATGTCGCCGCCGTCCTTCGGGAAGACGTAGTGGTGGTCGGCGGCGGTGGTGCAGCCGGACTTGAGCAGTGCGGCGGCCGAGCCCTGGGCGGCGGCGTGCACGAGCTTGTCGTCGATCCGGGCCCAGGTCGGGTAGAGGGCGACCAGCCAGTCGAAGAGGATGTTGTCCTGGGCGAGCCCGCGGGTGATCCACTGGTAGAAGTGGTGGTGGGTGTTGACCAGGCCGGGGGTGACGAGGTGACCCTCGCCGTTGATCCGGCGTACCACGTTGTCCAGCCACTGCGGGGCGGGGCCGTCGCCGACCGACTCGATCCTGTTGCCGAGGACGACCACGTGGCCGCGGGCGTACTCGGTGTCGTTGGCGTCGACCGTCGCGATCGCGACGTTCTCGATCACGATCCGCTGGTCGGCGGGTGGGGGCTGGACTGCCATGGTGTTACTCCTATGGGGGGAGGGTTGACGAGGAGCGCGCGATGAGCGGCACGCGCCCCCCGTCAACCGGTCAGGACGGTGTCGCCGTCGGCACCGTCGTGGCGGGGTTCCCGTCGGCCGGCGACCGGCGGGCGACCCCGACGTGGTGGAAGAGCAGGTTGAGCAGGACGGCCATCACGCTGCCGGCCGATATCCCGGAGTGCAGCAGGGTGCGGACGGCCTCCGGGAAAGCGTCGTAGAAGGTCGGTACCGCGATCGGGATGATTCCGACCCCGAGCGCGACCGACACCAGGATGGTGTTCGAGCTGGACTCCATGCCGGCCTCCGCGAGGGTGCGGATGCCGCTCGCCGCGACCGTGCCGAAGAGCACGATCCCGGCGCCGCCCAGGACGGGCTGCGGCACCAGCGAGACGACCGACCCGAGCACCGGGAAGAGCCCGAGCAGGATCAGGATCCCGCCGCCGGCCGCGACCACGAAGCGGCTGCGGATCTTCGTCAGCGCCACCAGCCCGATGTTCTGGGCGAAGGCACTGGCGGCGAAGCCGTTGAAGACCGGGCTCAGCGCGGTGGCCAGGCCGTCCGCCCGCAGGCCGGCGGCGAGGGTGGCCTCGTCGGCCTGACGGTCGACGATCTTGCCGAGCGCCAGCATGTCGGCGGTGGACTCGGTCATCGAGACCACCATGACGATGCAGAGCGACACGATCGCGGCCGCGTCGAACACGGGGGCGCCGAAGTGGAACGGGGAGGGGAGCGCGAAGACCTTCGCGTCCTGTACCGCGCCGAAGTCGGCCAGGCCCAGCGGGAAGGCGAGCAGGGTGCCGAACGCCAGCCCGACGAGCAGCGAGAGCTGCTGCCAGAAGCCGCGCAGCAGCCGGTTGCAGAGCACCACCGCGAGGAGGGTGATCGCGGCGAGGCCGATGGCCCGCATGGAACCGAATCCCGGGGCGCCCGGCGATCCGCCGCGCGCCCAGTTCACCGCCACCGGCAGCAGGGACACCCCGATGAGGGTGATCACGGTGCCCTGGACGACCGGTGGGAAGAACCTGATCAGCTTGCAGAAGTACGGCGCCGCGAGGAAGCACAGGAGCCCCGCGACGATCACCGCTCCGAAGATCACCGGGAGGGCGTCCTTCGGTCCGTGCTCCTTGGCTATGGCGATCATGGGCGCGACGCCCGCGAACGACACGCCGTTCACGAACGGGAGCCGCGCGCCGATCTTCCAGATGCCGAGGGTCTGCAGGAGGGTGGCCAGTCCGGCGGTGAACAGGCTGGCCGAGATGAGCAGGGCGAGTTCGGTGGGGGAGAGCCCCACGCCGGCGCCGACGATGAGTGGAGGAGCTACGACTCCCGCGTACATCGCGGCGACGTGCTGCAGACCGGTGGAGACCAGCTTCACCGTCGGCAGCATCTCGTCCACGGGGTGGACTCCCGGCCCGGAAGGGGTGTCGGGGAGGTGGGTTGACACACCGTCCGGACCGGGTGGTCTTTCTGGGGTGGAACCGCCGTCTGTGGTGCGGGTGGAACGGAGTGCCATGTCGAGCCCCTCTTGTGCCCTGGCTCTCGGCGCGCCCGCGGCGCTGGAGATCCCCCGAGGGCGGGACGGCGGAGCAAGGATCCCTCGGGACGCTTCTCCAGCACCCCGGGCCGGCCGCCGTGAGGCGGGCACGATCTCCGGTGGGTGGGGGGTGGAGAAACTGCTGGTGCAGGAGTTGCGGGTACTGCGAACCGCCCGGTGCCGGCCGGCCCTGGGAGGCCGGGGGGTGCGGTGGTGCCGGGCGGGGTCCATGGGTGGGGAACGGTCAGGCGACCGGGATCACCGGGACGACGCCCTCGCGGTGCACGGTGCCCTCGATCAGGCCGTACATCCGGTCGGCGGCGTAGTAGACCTCGTTGTCGTTCTTGAGGCCGAACGGCTCCAGGTCGACCAGGAAGTGGTGCTTGTTGGGCAGCTCCAGGCGGACCTCGTCCACCTCGGCGCGGTTGTTCAGGACCCGGGTGCCCATCGAGTGCAGGGTCTGCTGCAGCGAGTAGGAGTAGGTCTCGGCGAAGGCCTCCAGGAGGTGGCGCCGCACATGGGTGTAGGAGCGGTTCCAGTTGGGCTGGGGCTCCTCGTCCCGGCCGTCGAAGCCGTACTTCCAGCGGGCCGTCACCTGGGTGGCGAGGATCCGGTCGTACGCCTCCTGGAGGGTGGTGTACTTGTCCTTGATGTAGCCCCAGAACTCCGAGTTGGTGGAGTTCATCACCACGAGGTCCTTGAGGCCCGAGATCACCTGGACGGTCTCACCGTCGTAGACGACCTCGCAGGTGCGGGTCTCGCCGCCGTTGCGGACGAACGAGTGGCCGACCTCCTCCGAGCCGATGAAGCGCGCGGAGTTGTCCGGGGTCTTGATCCGGTCCCAGGTGTACTCCTCGATCCGGATCCGGGCCCGGTGGATCGGCTCGTTGTTGTCCACGAAGTGCTTCGCCAGCGTGATGCCGAACTGCTCCGCGGACTCGATCCCGTACTCCTTCGCGAAGGCGAAGACGGTGTTCTTGGTGGTGTCGGTGGGCAGGCAGTTGGCGTTGGAGCCGGTGAGGTGGACGTCGTCGAGGTCGCCGGAGAGGGCGACCGAGACGTTCAGGTCCTTGATCTCGTGACGGGTGCTGTCACGGTAGACGCGGACGATGCGGTTCTCCGCCTTGCCGTACTGGTTCTGACCGAGCACGTGGGCCATGACAGGCTCCCAATCAATCAAGCGGTCTAGCTTCCGCGGTAGACCGAGTATCCGAACGGGTTCAGCAGCAGCGGCACGTGGTAGTGGTGCTGCGCGGGTGCGACCGTGAAGACGATCGCGACCTCGGGGAAGAACGGCGGCTCCGCGGAGGTGCGCGCGTAGTACGCGGCGGTGTCGAAGAGCAGCCGGACGACCGAGCCCGCCTCCGCGGCCGGCAGGTCCTTGGCCCGGCCGTCGGAGTCCGTGGCGGAGGTGCCGAGCACCTTCCAGCCACCCTCGGTGTGCAGTGCGAGCTCGACCGGGACACCCTCGGCCGGGCGGCCGAGGCTGGTGTCGAGCACGTGGGTGGAGATGCCAGTCATGGGTGAAGTGACCTTACTGATGGCAGATGTGACGGTACGTCGGTACGTCGGTACGTCGAAGGTAACTGACGACGGGTCAGTTCTCGTCGAGCAGTCGGTTGATCCGAATGTCGTTGATCTTGCGCAGCTCGCCCCGGACGATCTCCGCCTCGGTGGCGGCGTCGTTCGGGAAGCGCTCCCGCAGGGCGGCGAGCATGGTGTCCGCGGTGCGGCCGGTCGCGCAGATCAGGAACACATGGCCGAACTTGGCCTCGTAGGCGGTGTTGGCCCGGTGTAGTTCGTCGAGGAGTGCGGTGTCCACTCCCCGGATGCCGGCCTGTTCGCGCTCGGAGGTGGCGTCGCCCGCCTTGGGCGTGCCGATCCGGGCGTGGCCGGCCATCGCGTCGTGCAGGTCGGCGGCCGTCAGTGCGGCCATGGCCGCCGCGTTGGCGTCGAGCAGGGCCGCGCGGTCCGGCCAGGGCCGGGCCGATGCCACGGCGTCGGCCCAGGTGGGGCTGGAGCAGACCTCCAGCAGGAGCTCTCTCAGCTCGGCGGCGTCGGCCGCCGCCAGGGCGTCAAGGGCGTGGGGGTGGTTGGTCACGGGTGGACCTCCTGAAGAGTGGTGCCACCCGCACAAGCTAGATCCACCCAACCGGGCCGTCAACACTTTGTTGAACGGTTGGTGGTTACGTTTTGAACCGGCCCCGGTTGCCGGGCCGTTTCGTGTGCGATGAGACAAGTGTGCCCCGCCGGGGGCTGATGAAGACTGGCCGGGCCGGCGGGGCACACCCGGTCGGCCGACGCGGCCGACCGGGGTGTCGCAGGCTCAGCCGGACTTCGTGCCGTCCTGGCGGTTGAGGTAGTTGTACACGGTGAAGCGGCTCACGCCGAGCGCCGAGGCGACCGTCTCCACCCCGTGGCGGACGGTGAAGGCGCCCCGCTCCTCCAGGAGGGCGACCACGCGCTGCTTCTCCCAGCGGTCCAGCTCGGCCAGCGGCCGGCCGTCGAACTGGCGGGCCATCTCGGTCAGCAGCCGGTCCAGCGCACTGCTCAGGTGGGGCAGCCGGACGGCCAGGGCCGGGGTGCCCTCCCACTCCAGCAGGACGTCCTCGGCCTTCGCCTCCGCCAGCGGCACGGGCGTCGCGCCGACGGCCTCCAGCAGCGGCTTTATCGCGGCGGCGAGGGGGTGGTCCACGTGCTCGGTCACGGCGTACCGCCCTCCTCGCCCAGCACGCTGACCTGGACCGAGATCCGGGTCGCGCCGGCGTCCAGGGTCTCCCGGAGCAGCTTGGTCACGGCGGCCAGGACCTGGTCGGCCTCGCCCTCGGCGCCGGTTCCGAAGGGGCCGACCGCGACGGCCAGGCCGGCCTCGTCGACCACCTTCCGGGCCGCCACGGCGTGCTCCGGGAACGTGTCCAGTTCGAACGGTTCTGTCGTGAACTCCACCATCAATCGCACCCGCTCACTGTAGCGAGCGGGAGCGCGGCCGGTCATCGGGCGGTGGGCCGCCGGGGGGCGGCTGGTCGATCGAACAGCGCGGACCCGGGGTGGGGGATCGGTTTCGGCCTCTTCAACAAATTGTTGCGACGGTCTTGACACTCGCTCGGCGCGGCGGACATGCTTCCACCAAGCAGAATCCCTCTTCCGGATCGTGGAAGTTGCGGATAGACGGAAGAGAGATGAGAGGTGATTGACGTGACTGCCGCCTCCGCGCACAGCTTCACCGTCAACCTGTCGATCCTGTTCGGCGAGCTCCCGCTCCTGGAGCGCCCGGCCGCTGCCGCCGCCGCCGGCTTCACCGCCGCCGAGCTGTGGTGGCCGTTCGGCGAGGAGCACGCCCCGTCCGAGGCCGAGCTGGACGCGCTCCGCAAGGCCTTCGGCGACGCCGGCGTGCGGCTGACCGGTCTCAACTTCCTGGACGACCTCAGCAAGGGCGCCCGCGGCACCGTCTCGGTCCCGGCCGAGAAGGAGCGCTTCCGGGCCAACGTGCCGGTCGCCGCCGGGCTGGCCGCCTCGCTCGGCACCACGGCGCTCAACGCGCTCTACGGCAACCGGATCGAGGGCGTGGACCCGGCCGAGCAGGACGCGCTCGCGCTGGAGAACCTCGTCGTCGCCGCGCGGGCCGCCCACGAGATCGGCGCCGTCCTGCTGATCGAGGCGCTGAACAAGCCCGAGTCCCCGGACTACCCGCTGGTCTCCGCGGCCGCCGCGGTCGAGGTGGTCGACAAGGTCAACGCCGCGACCGGCCTGGGCAACGCCAAGTTCCTCTGCGACCTCTACCACCTGGCCATGAACGGCGAGGACCTGGCGGCCGTGATCGACACCTACGCCGACCGCTTCGGCCACGTGCAGATCGCCGACAACCCCGGCCGCAACGAGCCGGGCACCGGCGGGCTGGACTTCGAGGACCTCTTCGCCCGGCTGACCGCCGCCGGCTACACCGGCCGGATCGGCCTGGAGTACCGCCCGGCGGGCGGCGTCAGCGCCGACAGCTTCGAGTGGCTCCCGCGCGAGCACCGCGCCGGCTAGCGCACCGCGCTCCGGCAGCCACCGCACCCCACCCCACCACGGACAAAGGAACGACGCGATGAGCCGCAAGATCGCCTTCATCGGCCTCGGCATCATGGGCAGCCCGATGGCCGCCAACCTCGTCAAGGCCGGCCACCACGTCACCGGCTACAACCTCACCCAGCCGCAGATCGACGCGCTGGTCGCGGTCGGCGGCCACGGTGCGAGCAGCATCGCGGACGCGGTGAAGGACGCCGAGGTCGTCATCACCATGGTCCCGGCCGACCCGCACGTCGAGCAGGCCGTCCTGGGGGAGGGCGGGGTGCTGGAGAACGTGCGGCCCGGCACGCTCGTCATCGACATGTCGAGCATCACCCCGCAGACCTCGATCAAGGTCGAGGCCGCCGCCAAGGAGAAGGGCGTCCGCACCCTGGACGCGCCGGTCTCCGGCGGCGAGGCCGGGGCCGTCGAGGCGGTGCTGTCGATCATGGTCGGCGGCGCGGCCGAGGACTTCGCCGAGGCGAAGCCGCTGTTCGACGTGCTGGGCACCACGGTCGTCCACGTCGGCCCGGCCGGCGCCGGCCAGACCGTCAAGGCCGCCAACCAGCTGATCGTCGCCGTCAACATCCAGGTGCTGGCCGAGGCCGTGGTGTTCCTGGAGAACGCCGGCGTCGACCTCGCGGCCGCGCTGGACGTGCTCGGCGGCGGCCTGGCCGGCTCGACGGTGCTGAACCGCAAGAAGGCGAACATGCTGAACCGCGAGTTCGCGCCGGGCTTCCGGATCGACCTGCACCACAAGGACATGGGCATCGTCACCGACGCCGCCCGTGCCGTGGGTGCCGCGCTGCCGGTCGGTGCGGTGGTGGCCCAGCTGGTCGCCTCCGCCCGCGCCAACGGCGACGGTTCGCTGGACCACTCGGCGCTGCTGCGCGGCGTCGAGCGGCTCTCCGGCCGCGAGCTCGCGTGACGCTCGCGGGACCGGCGGTACCCCCGCGGTACCTCTGAGACTCCTCCTGGTGGCGTGTACCTCACCGGTCGTGCCCGCGCCACCAGGAGGCCAGACCCGATCGGCAGGCGGGCCGGGGCTCATCCGCCTCCTGCCGATCGACCAAACCGGCGGCGCGCACTCCCTGTCGGGGGCACTTCGGTCGTGCCCGCGCGCCGCCCGGCCCCCTCCCTCGCCGAGGGGAGCCCCTCGTACGTCGGAAGCGGGACGAGGGGAACGGCGGGGAGGGGGCCGCACCCCGCGTCCCGGCCTCCCGGGGCACATGCTTGACGAACCAGCGCCAGAACCGTCCGGAAGTGAGGCCCGCACCATGCCCGCCACCCCCACCCAGGGCCATGTGGTCGTAGCTCCCGACAAGTTCAAGGGCACCCTGGAGGGCGCCGAGGTCGCCGCCCGGATCGCCGCCGGCATCCGCCGTGCCGCGCCCGGGGTCGAGGTCCGCGAACTGCCCGTCGCCGACGGCGGCGAGGGCACCCTGGCCGCCGCGCTGGCCGCCGGGTTCAGCAGGATCCCGGCCAAGGTGGCCGGCCCCACCGGCCTGCCGGTGGACGCCGCGCTCGCCGTCCGGGGCGACACCGCCGTGGTCGAGCTGGCGCAGTCCTCCGGGCTCGCCAGGCTCCCCGGCGGCCGGACCGCCCCGCTCGCGGCCGGCTCCTACGGGGTCGGCCAGCTGATCGGCCGGGCGGTGAGCCTGGGGGCCAAGCGGATCGTGCTCGGCCTGGGCGGCAGCGCCTGCACCGACGGCGGCGCGGGCATGGTCCAGGCGCTCGGCGCCGGGCTGCGGGACGCCGACGGCGCCGAACTGCCGCCGGGCGGCGCCGCACTGCGCAAGCTGGCCCGGCTCGACCTCGGACCGCTGGCCGACGTGCTCACCGGCGTCGAGGTCGTGGTGGCCTGCGACGTGGACAACCCGCTGCTCGGCCCGCGCGGCGCGACCGCCGTCTACGGGCCGCAGAAGGGCGCCGACGGTGACGACCTGGTCGTACTGGAGGAGGGGCTGACCCGCTTCGCCGACGTGGTCGGCGAAGCGGTCGGCCGCGACGTCCGGGAGGCCCCCGGCGCCGGGGCCGCGGGCGGGGTGGGCTTCGCCGCCCTCGCCCTGCTCGGCGCCACCATGCGACCCGGCATCGAGTTGATGCTCGAACTGCTGGGTTTCGACGAGGCCGTGCGTGGGGCACGCCTCGTCGTGACCGGCGAGGGCTGCCTGGACGCTCAGACGCTCCACGGCAAGGCGCCCGCCGGAGTTGCCGCGGCGGCCACCCGGGCGGGGGTTCGGGTGGCCGCTGTGGCCGGACGGCTGGAGCTGTCGGAGCGCGAGTGGCGGGCGGCCGGCTTCACCGCGGCCTACGCGCTCACGGACCTGGCGGAACAGCCGGGGGACAGCATGACCCGGGCCGGGGAGCTGGCCGAGGTCGCGGGGGAGCGCCTGGCGAGGGCGCTGCTGCGCGGCTGAGCGGTCCGTCCGGCTCTCGTACCTTCCTACATTGACGTTTTGTTGAAGGCGGCCCTAGGCTCCGGGCATTCCTTCGGCACACCCCACTCGTACCCAGGTTTTCGGAGGTCCCCCATGCCCCCCAGCGAGGCGTCCTTCAGCGAGACGGTGGTGATCCGCTCCCGCCGGGTCGTGCTGCCGGACGGCGAACGTCCCGCTGACGTGCTGATCCGCAACGGCACGATCGAGCGGATCGCCGGGCACGGCGCGCTCACGGCCGGCGGCGGCGGACTCACCGACCTCGGCGACACCGCCCTGCTCCCCGGTCTGGTCGACACCCACGTGCACGTCAACGAGCCCGGCCGGACCGAGTGGGAGGGGTTCGCCACCGCCACCCGGGCCGCCGCCGCCGGCGGGGTCACCACGATCATCGACATGCCGCTCAACTCCATCCCGCCCACCACCACGGTGGACGGCCTGGAGGCCAAGCGGAAGACCGCCGAGGGCCAGGCCTGGGTCGACCTCGGGTTCTGGGGCGGGGCCGTCCCCGGCAACGTGCCGGACCTCGAACCGCTGCACCGCGCGGGCGTGTTCGGCTTCAAGAGCTTCCTGGCGCCGTCCGGCGTGGACGAGTTCCCGCACGTCGAGCAGGCCGACCTGGAGGCCGCGCTGGCCGAGCAGGCCCGGATCGGCGCGCTGGCCATCATCCACGCCGAGGACCCGGCCGTGCTCGCCGCCGCCCCGCAGCAACCCGGCGTCCACTACCGCGACTTCCTCGCCTCCCGGCCCGCCGACGCGGAGACCGCGGCCGTCGCCCGGCTGCTCGACACCGCCCGCCGGACCGGCGCCCGGGTGCACATCCTGCACGTCTCCTCCGCCGCGGTGCTGCCGCTGCTGCGGCAGGCCCGCGCGGACGGCGTCCGGGTGACCGCCGAGACCTGCCCGCACTACCTCACGCTGGCCGCCGAGGAGGTGCCGGACGGCGACACCGCGTTCAAGTGCTGTCCGCCGATCCGCGACGAGGCCAACCGCGACGCGCTCTGGGCCGCGCTGGCCGCCGGCGAGTTCATCGCGATCGTCTCCGACCACTCGCCGTCCACCCCGGACCTCAAGCTGCTGCCCGAGTTCGGCGGCAGCGGCGACTTCGCGGCGGCCTGGGGCGGCATCGCCTCCCTCCAGCTCGGCCTGCCGGCGATCTGGACCGAGGCCCGTCGCCGCGGCCACACGCTGTCCGACGTGGTCCGCTGGATGGCGAGCGGGCCGGCCGCCCTGGTCGGCCTCACCGGCACCAAGGGCGCCATCGCCGTCGGCCACGACGCCGACCTGGTGGCCTTCGACCCGGACGGCGCGTTCGCGGTGCACGCCGCCGAGCTGCACCACCGCAATCCCGTCACCCCCTACGCGGGCCGCACGCTGACCGGCGCCGTCCGCACCACCTGGCTGCGCGGCCGGGTGGTCGACACCGCCGCCGAGCCCTTCGGCCGCCGGATCACCCGTCACCAGGAGACCCAGTGAGCACCGTCAACACCCCGAGCGCCCCGTTCACCGAGCTGGTCGACCTGGCCTCCCGGCGGCTCGGCGCGGGCGTCGTCGCCACCAACGAGGACACCTTCGCGGACGCGGAGAACCTGCTGGTCGCCAAGCCCGCGGAGTTCCGCGCGCACACCTTCGGCCACAAGGGCCAGATCATGGACGGCTGGGAGTCCAGGCGCCGCCGCGGCGCCGGCCCCGAGCAGCCGCACCCCACCGACGAGGACCACGACTGGGCGGTCGTCCGGCTCGGCGTCGGCGGAGTGATCCGCGGCCTCGTCGTGGACACCGCCCACTTCACCGGCAACTACCCGGAGAGCGCCTCGGTCGAGGCCGCCGCCGTTCCCGGGCACCCGTCGCCGGCGGAGCTCGCGGCCGCCGAGTGGGTCGAACTGCTGCCGCGCACCCCGCTCCGGGGCGACACCGCGCACGAGTTCGCGATAGCCGACGGCACCCGCTACACCCACGTACGCCTCAACATCTTCCCGGACGGCGGGGTCGCCCGGCTGCGGGTGCACGGCGAGGTGCTGCCCGACCCGCGCGAGCTGGACGGCCTCACCTTCGACCTGGCCGCCCAGGAGTTCGGCGGCGTGGCCGAGGCGGCGTCCGACCGCTACTTCTCCTCCCCGCACAACCTGAACGCTCCCGGCCGCGCCACCGTCATGGGCGAGGGCTGGGAGACCCGGCGTCGGCGCGACAAGGCCAACGACTGGGTGCAGATCGCCCTGGCCGGGGGCGGCGAGGTCCTTGCCGCCGAGGTGGATACCACCCACTTCGTCGCCAACGCCCCCGGCTGGGCCGACCTGACCGGCTACGACGCCACCGACGGCGGGGACCCGGCCACCGACCCCGACGGCTGGTTCGAGATCCTGCCCCGCACCCGACTCCAGCCTGACACCAGGCACCGCCTGCGGCTCGACGTCGGCCGCCCGGCGACCCACGTCCGGATCAACGTGTACCCGGACGGCGGCCTCGCCCGGCTGCGCCTCACCGGCCGGCTGACCGAGTCGGGCCGCGCGGCCCTCGCCCTGCGCTGGTTCAACGCCGTTCCCGCCGCCGAGGCCGCCGCCGCGCTCACCGAGGCCGGTCTCACCGGCGCGGAGGCCGCCGACCTGGCCGCCGCGCGCCCGTTGGCGGACCGGGCCGCGGCCACCGCCGCCGTGGCCGCGCTGCGGCCGGGTGACGGCCCGGACGGCGAGCACTCCTCCCGCCGCCGCTCGGCCGTCTGGCGCCTGCTCGGCGTCTGAGGCGCCGTCAACCTCCTCTCCACGCACGTCTTTGTCGACCCTGAAGGACCCTCCATGTCCAAGATCCTGACCACGGAGTCGGGCGCGCCCGTCGCCGACAACCAGAACTCGGCCTCGGCCGGCGAGTACGGCCCGCTGCTCATCCAGGACCAGCAGCTCCTGGAGAAGCTGGCCCGGTTCAACCGCGAGCGCATCCCGGAGCGCGTCGTGCACGCCCGGGGCTCCGGCGCCTACGGGTACTTCGAGGTCACCGACGAGGTGTCGCAGTACACCCGGGCGGCCTTCCTCTCCGAGGTCGGCAAGCGCACCGAACTGTTCCTGCGCTTCTCCACCGTGGCGGGCAACCTGGGTGCCAGCGACGCGGTGCGCGACCCGCGCGGCTTCGCGCTGAAGTTCTACACCGAGGAGGGCAACTACGACCTCGTCGGCAACAACACCCCGGTGTTCTTCATCAAGGACCCGATCAAGTTCCCGGACTTCATCCACTCGCAGAAGCGCGACCCGTACACGGGCGTCCAGGAGGCCGACAACGTCTGGGACTTCTGGGCCCACTCGCCGGCCTCCACCCACCAGATCACCTGGCTCTTCGGCGACCGCGGCATCCCGGCCTCGTACCGCCACATGAACGGCTACGGCTCGCACACCTACCAGTGGGTCAACGAGCAGGGCGACGCCTTCTGGGTGAAGTACCACTTCAAGACCAACCAGGGCATCCGCTCGCTGGACGGCGGCCAGTCCGCCGAGGTGCTCGGCGCCGACGCCGACAGCCACCAGCGCGACCTGCACCAGGCCATCGAGCGCGGCGTGTTCCCGAGCTGGACGCTGTACGTCCAGCTGATGCCGGTCGCCGAGGCCGCGGACTACCGCTTCAACCCCTTCGACCTGACCAAGGTGTGGCCGCACGCCGACTACCCGCTGGTCAAGGTCGGCCGCCTGGTGCTGAACAAGAACCCGGAGAACGTCTTCGCCGACGTCGAGCAGTCGGCGTTCTCGCCGAACAACTTCGTGCCCGGCATCGGCCCGTCCCCGGACAAGATGCTCCAGGGCCGGCTGTTCGCCTACGCGGACGCCCAGCGCTACCGCCTCGGCGTCAACCACACGCTGCTCGCCGTCAACGCCCCCCGGGCGACCGAGGCGAACAACTACGGCCGCGACGGCTTCGCGGCCGTCAACAAGTCCGGCCGCGGCAAGAACTACGAGCCCAACTCGTACGACGGCCCGGCCCAGACCGACAACGCGCTCGCCGCGCCGGTCGCGCTGAACGGCCACACCGGCACCTACACCACGCCGGCGCACACCAAGGACGACGACTTCTTCCAGGCCGGTGAGCTCTACCGGCTGATGTCGGCCGGCGAGAAGACCCGCCTGATCGACAACATCGCGGGCTTCCTGGCGCAGGTGACGCGCGACGACATCGTCGAGAAGAACCTCGCCCACTTCCACGCGGCCGACGAGGAGTACGGCAGCCGGCTGGAGGCCGCCGTGGCCAAGCTCCGCGCCGGCGACGAGGGCTGACCCGGCGTCCCTCCGGTCCGCTGTGAACCACCCTCACCGGCCGCCGGGGCCCGCACCCCGGCGGCCGCACACCGAGCCTCTCCCCCCAGGGCAGTGGGGGAGGGGCCGTTGTGCTGTCCGCGCAGAGCACCCGACACCGGCGCCGGTCAAGTTCTTTACCGTACCTGCACGAATATCCGCGGAGCGGCACCGGCCGACGTCCCGGGGTGGTTAGGCTGGAGAACACCCGCGGGTAACTCCCTGGGGGACATCGGAAGGGGACGACATGTCGACACCAGCCCCGGGTCGCCACGCCATGCTGGACGAGGGCGTGCCCGGTCCGTTCACCTCCCTGCAGCACGCCCTCAGACTGCTGGAGGCCGTCGACCGGCACCCCGGCGGTGCCACCCTGGTCTCCCTCGCCCGGGAGACGTCCCTGGCCCTGCCGACCGTCCGCCGGCTGGCCGAGATCCTGGAGATCGAGGGCTACCTCCAGTGCCAGGACGGCGGTTGGGTGCTCGGCGGCACCTTCGCGCTGCTCGGGCAGTACAACCGGGAGCAGCTGGTCCGGGCCCGGCTGGACCGCAAACTCGCGGAGCTGCGGGACGAGTTGGGCGCGGCGGTGTACTTCACCCGGTACCACGACGGCGAGCTGTCGGTCGAGGCGGTGGCGGCCGCCGAGCACGCCCCGGCGGTGCAGGAGTGGGTGGACTTCCGGGCCACCGCGCACGCCAGCGCGATCGGCAAGTGCCTGCTCAGCCAGCTCGACCACGACGCCCGCCGGGACCACCTGTCCCGCCACCCGGTGGCCCGGCTCACCTCGCGGACGGTCGTCGACGCCGACCAGTTGATGCACCGGCTGGAGCGCCAGCCGGCCACCGTGCCGGTGCTGGACATTCAGGAGTACGCGCTCGGCACCGTCTGCGCCGCCGTGCCGGTGACGGCGGGGAGCACGGTCGGCTGCCTGGCCACCTCGATGCCGCTCGACAACGTGCACCGGCTCAAGGCGGCCGCCGAGCTGCTGGCCGCCCGGGCCGCGCCGCTGATGCTCGCGATGGCGGTCTGACCCTTCGGGGCCGCCCCCGTCCACGAGCCCCGCCGGATCCCGGCGGGGCTCGCGGGTTTCCCGGGCCGCCGTCCGGTGCACACCGCCTATTAGACTCGATGTCGATAAGGGTTGCCGAAACCCTTGTAGCGGGCGCTACCCGCGAGTAAGTTGCCTGGTGCCGCGCGAGCCGAGCCGCCCCGCCCCCAGGTCAGGAGGGCCTCCATGCCCCGCACCACCACACCCGTTCCCGCCGTCGCCGCCCCGGCCGCCCGGGTCCACGACAGCCTCGTCCTGGAGCCCCGGGACGTCCGCTTCGACTGGTCCGGGCTGCCGCTGCACTGGATCCCCGACGAGCCGATGGCCACCCACGTCATCAACGTCCTGCACCTGCTGCTCCCGGAGGGCGAGCGCTGGTTCGTCAAGGTGTTCAAGGAGGCGCTGCCGCTGATCCGGGACGACCGGCTGCGCGAGGAGGTGCTGGGCTTCATCGGCCAGGAGGCCATCCACGCCGAGGCCCACCAGGAGGTGCTGGACCACCTGCTCGGCCAGGGCCTCGACCCGCGTCCCTACGTCCGCCAGGTCACCTGGCTGTTCCAGCGCGTCCTCGGGGACAAGCCCGGCCTCCCGCCCGTCCGGCGGCGCGAGAACATCGTCGAGCGGGTCGCCTTCGTCGCCGCGATCGAGCACTTCACCGCCTTCCTCGGCGACTGGGCGCTCAACTCCCCCGGCCTGGACCGGGCGAAGGCCGACCCGACGATGCTGGACCTGCTGCGCTGGCACGGCGCCGAGGAGGTCGAGCACCGCAGCGTCGCCTACGACCTGATGGTCCACCTCGACCCCGGCTACGCCCGCCGGATCCGCGGCATGGCCGTCTCCGGGCCGCTGCTGGTCCACCTCTGGGTGCGCGGCGCCCGCTTCCTGCTGGCCGCCGACCCCACCCTGGACGGCCGGATCCGGCCCAGCTGGCGGGAGGCCCGGCGGCTCGCCCGGCGCGGCCTGCTGCCCGACCCGGTCCGCTCGCTCCGCTCCGGCCTGCGCTACCTGCGCCCCGGCTACCACCCCACCCAGGAGGGCTCCTCCAGCCAGGCCCTCGGCTACCTCGCCACCTCCCCGGCCGCCCGCGCCGCCGCCCACTGACGCCAGGAGAGTCGCCCGGATGGACCTGCACAACCCGCCCCCGGACCTCTACGGCCGCCCCCGCGCGGACCGGTTCATGCGAGGCCTGACTGCCTTCGGCGACCGCTACACCCCCGCGCTGGGCGGCCCGCTGCTGCGCCGCAGCCCCCGGCGCCCGTTCGGCCGCCCCACCCCGGCGCTGCAGCTGGTGGTGACCGCCCGTCGGACGATCGCCACCGACGTCGTCGAGCTGCTGCTCGGCGACCCCTCCGGCGGGGCGCTCCCGCCCTGGCAGCCCGGCGCGCACCTGCGCCTCGCGCTGCCCTCGGGCCGCGAGCGGCACTACTCGCTCTGCGGCGACCCGGGCGACCGGCGGGCCTACCGGATCGCGGTCCGCCGGCTGCCCGGGGGAGGCGGCGGGTCGGAGGAGATCCACCGCGAGCTGCACCCCGGCACCCGGCTGACCGCCCGCCGCCCGCGCAACGGCTTCGCCTTCTGCGCCGAGCCGGCCGTCCTGCTGCTGGCCGGCGGCATCGGGATCACCCCGCTGCTGCCGATGGTCCACGAGGCCCGGCGGCACGGCCTGGACTGGCACCTCGTCCACGTCGGCCGCAGCGCCGACACCCTCCCCTACGCGGAGCTGCTGCGCGGCCTCGACCCGGGCCGGGTCCACCTGCGCACCGACGACGAGCACGGCGGGGTGCCCACCGGCGCCGAGCTGCTGGCCCACGCCCCGCGCGGCGCCGCCGTCTACTGCTGCGGCCCGGCCCCCATGCTGACCGCCGTCCAGCGCGCGCTGGACGGATCGCCGGCCCGGGCTCTGCACTTCGAGCGGTTCGGCGCCGCCCCGGTCACCGGCGGCGAGCCGTTCGCCGTCCAGCTCGGCACGGACGGCCCGGTGCTGGGCGTCCCCGCCGACCGGTCGGCCCTGGACGTGCTCCGCGAGGCCCGTCCGGACCTGCCGTACTCCTGCCACCAGGGCTTCTGCGGAACCTGCGAGGTCCGGCTGGTGGCCGGCGCCGCGGACCACCGCGACCGCCGCCTCACCCCCGAGCAGCGCGCCGCCGGCGCCCTGCTGCCCTGCGTCTCCCGGGCCGCCGGGGGCGAGACCCTCGTCCTGGACCTCTAGCACTGGAGCCCGCCGTGCTGCTTCGCCCCCCGGCCGTGCCCCGCACCCCGGCCTTCCCGTTCACCGACCACGACCTGGACCGCTTCCGCGAGGTCCAGCAACTCGCCTACCACTGCGCCGAACAGGTCGCCGCCTGGATCGAACCGGGGGTGACCGAGCGGCAGGCCACCGCCGAGCTGCGCCGGTGCCTGGTCGCCGCCGGCGTGCAGGACTTCTTCCACGTCCCCTTCGCCTGGTTCGGCGACCGCACCGCCTTCCGGCACTTCCGCACCCCGCTGCAGTTCTTCGCCGGCGACCGCCGGCTGGAGGACGGCATGCCGTACGTCCTGGACTGCGCGCCGATCGTGGACGGCTACACCGCCGACATCGGCTACGGCGGCAAGGTCGGCGAGAACCCGGTCTGGGACCGGCTGGCCGCCGACCTCCGGGTCTACCGCGAGCTGATCCTCACCGAGGTCCGCGCCCGCCGCCCGCTCGACGAGGTGTACGCGGCGGTGGACGCGCAGATCGCCGCGCACGGCTACGACAACCGCCACCGGGTCTACCCGGGCCGGGTGATCGGCCACCAGGTCACCCGGACCACCAGCCGCGGCCCGGCCGGGGTGAACGTCCTCGGCTTCGGGGTGCGTACACTCCAGACGCTCGGCCGCGAGCTGATCGGCGAGCGCCTCCAGGGCCGCTCCCCGCTCTGGGCGGACGGCCGGTCCTCCCGGCACGCGCCGACCCCGGGCCTGTGGGCGGTGGAGCCGCACATCGGGTTCCGCGCGGTGGGCATCAAGTTCGAGGAGCTGCTGGTGGTCACCGAGGACGACGCGTACTGGCTCGACGACGACCTGCCGCACGTGCGGCGCTGGACCGCTGCCCACGCCGAGGCGACCGCCCAGGAGGCGACCCGATGACCACCACCCGCCGCCGCACCGTCCACTCCGGCGGGCTGCCGCTCGCCGTCTTCGAGGACGGCGACCCCGACGCGCCCACCGTCCTGCTGGTGCACGGCTACCCGGACACCCACGTGGTCTGGGACGACATCGCCGCCGACCTCGCCCGCGACCACCACGTGGTCCGCTACGACGTACGCGGCGCCGGCGAGTCCGGAGCGCCCGCCTCGCGCGAGGGCTACCGGCTGGAGCACCTGGCCGCCGACCTCTTCGCGGTCGCCGACGCGGTCAGCCCGGACCGCCCGGTACACGTGGTCGCCCACGACTGGGGCTCGCTGCAGTCCTGGGAGGCCGTCACCTCGCCCGGCGCCGAGCGGCGGCTCGCCTCCTACACCACGATGTCCGGCCCCTGCCTGGACCACATCGGCCACTGGATGCGCGAGCGCTACCGCCGCCCCACCCCGCGCCACCTGCGGCAACTGCTCGCGCAGGGCGTGCACTCCTGGTACATCACGGCCTTCCACCTGCCCTACCTCGCCCCCGGCATCTGGCGGCTCGGCCTGGCCCGCGCCTGGCCCCGGGTGCTGCGCGACCTGGAGGCCGTCACCCCGCGGCCCGGCCACCCGCAGCCCACCCTGCGGCGGGACGCGGTGCGCGGCATCGAGCTCTACCGGGCCAACATGCGCCCCACCCTGCGCAATCCGCGCGAGCGGCCCACCGAGGTGCCGGTCCAGCTGATCACCCTCACCCGGGACCACTACGTCGGCGAGTACCTCTCCGAGGGGCTGGAGCGCTGGGTGCCCAGGCTGACCCGCCGCTCCCTGCACGCCACCCACTGGTCCGCCCTCCTGGAGACGGGAACCGCCGTGGCCGGGATGGTCCGCGAGTTCACCGCCGGTGTCGACGCCGGACAGGCCCCCGACCCGGCCGGCGACGGCCCGCTGGTCGTCATCACCGGCGGCGGCAGCGGCATCGGCCGGGCCACCGCGCTCGCCTTCGCCGAGGAGGGCGCCCGGGTGGTGGTCTGCGACCTCGACCACGACGCCGCCCGGCGCACCGCCGAACTCGCCTCCCTGCTCGGCCCCCAGGCGCACGCCTACCGGGTCGACGTCAGCGACGGCGCCGCCGTCGACGCCTTCGCCGAGGCGGTCGCCGCCGCGCACGGCGTCCCCGACGTGGTGGTCAACAACGCGGGCATCGGCCACTCCGGGACGTTCCTGGAGACCACCGAGAAGGAGTGGCAGCGCGTCCTGGACGTCAACCTCTGGGGCGTGATCCACGGCTGCCGCGCCTTCGGGTCGCTGATGGCCGACCGCGGCCGGGGCGGGCACATCGTCAACCTCGCCTCGGCCGCCGCCTACCTGCCGTCCAAGGCGCTCACCGCCTACGCCACCAGCAAGGCGGCCGTGTTCATGCTCTCCGACTGCCTGCGCGCCGAACTGGCCGGGCACGGCATCGGCGTCTCGACCATCTGCCCCGGCATCGTCAACACCAACATCACCCGCACCTCCACCTTCTCCGCCACCAGCGCCGACCAGCAGGCGGCCAAGCAGGCCCGCGCCGCGAAGCTCTACGCCCGCCGGGGCTTCCCGCCGGAGAAGGTCGCCACCGCGATCCTGCACGCCGTCCGCACCGGCAAGCCGGTCGTCCCGGTCACCCCCGAGGCCAAGGCCGCCCGCTTCCTCAGCCGCCTCTCCCCGGGCCTGCTGCGCCTGGCGGCCCGCCTCAACGTGACCTGAGGGACCGGCCGGTGGGCCTGTGATATCGGGTAGGCTGGAAATCGATATCACAGGCCCAGCTCGCTCGGGAGGCCCGCCATGGCTCGCACCGTGATAGACGTCAACGACACGCTCCTCGCCGAGGCCGCGGAGATCTTCGGGACGACCACCAAGGTCGCCACGGTCAACGCGGCCCTGGAGGACGCGATCAAGCGCCGCAAGCGCGAGTCCTTCTTCACCTGGCTCTCCGAGGGCGGACTGCCCGACCTCACCGGCCAGGCGCACCCGGGTGAGTGAGCGCTTCCTGATCGACAAGTCGGCCTTCGCCCGGTACCCGAAACCTGCCGTACGCGCCGCGATCGAGCCGCTGCACAACGCCGGACTCCTCGCCGTCTGCGGGGCCGTCGAGCTGGAGGTCATGCACAGCGCCCGCTCGAAGGCCGATGCCGAGCGCATTCGCGAAGGAATGCGCGGCTTCGACTGGCTTCCGACGCCGGACGAGGTCTGGGACCGGGCGATCGAGGTGCGGGCACGACTGACGGCCGCCGGCAACTGGCGGGCCCTGTCGGTCGCGGACCTCGTCATCGCCGCCACGGCCGAGCGTCACGGCGCGACCGTCCTGCACTACGACGGTGACTACGACATGATCGCCGCCGTGACCGGTCAATCCACCCGCTGGGTCGTTCCGCCGGGTACGGCCGACTGACCCGCCCCCCGCGGCGCCGGGAGCCTGCCGCGTGCGCTCGTACGTCGTCGCGGGTGGCCGCATCGACGGGCCGGCGGCGAAGACATGATGCCGCCGCCCGACGGCACGGCGCGGTAAGTCCCGGATTCCCGGGGCAGCATCCATGGTGTCGGAGGAAGCACGAGGGAAGGACGGGACATGGCGCAGCCGCTCACGGGCAAGGTCGCCCTGGTCGCCGGGGCGACCCGGGGGGCCGGGCGGGGGATCGCGGTGCAGCTGGGGGCCGCCGGGGCGACGGTCTACGCGACCGGGCGCAGTGCCGGCGGGCACCGCTCGGAGTACGGGCGGGCGGAGACCCTGGAGGAGACGGCGGCACTGGTCACCGCGGCCGGCGGCCGGGGGATCGCGGTCCGCGCGGACCACCTCGTCCCCGCCGAGGTCGAGGCCGTGGCGCGGCGGATCGAGGCCGAGCAGGGCGGGCTCGACGTCCTGGTGAACGACATCTGGGGCGGCGAGAACCTCTTCGAGTGGGAGAGCCCGGTCTGGGAGCACGACCTGGACAACGGGCTGCGCCTTCTGCGCCTGGCCGTCGAGACGCACGTGATCACCAACCACCACCTGCTGCCGCTGCTGCTGCGCCGCCCGGGCGGTCTGGTGGTGGAGATGACCGACGGCACCGCCGACTACAACGCCACCCGTTACCGGAACTCGCTCTGCTACGACCTCGCCAAGTCCTCGGTGCTGCGGATGGCCTTCGCGCTGGGCCACGAGCTGGCCCCGCGCGGGGCGACGGCGGTCGCGCTGACCCCCGGCTGGCTGCGCTCCGAGATGATGCTGGAGCACTTCGGCGTCACCGAGGAGAACTGGCGCGACGCGACCGCGAAGCAGCCCGGTTTCGGCGTTTCGGAGTCGCCCGGCTACGTCGGCCGCGCCGTGGTGGCGCTGGCCTGCGACCCCGGGGTGGCGCGCTTCAACGGCAGCTCGCTCTCCAGCGGCGCCCTGGCGAAGGAGTACGGCTTCACCGACCTGGACGGCAGCCGCCCGGACGCCTGGCGCTACCTGGTCGACCAGGAGACGGCGGACGGCCCGCTGGACCCGGCCGGCTACCGCTGAGCGAGGCCGCGGCGCGCGGCCGGGCGCGCCGTGGCCGCTCCGGGCCGGGCATTTGGTACCCAGGAGTTCCATCACCCAGCGGAAGCGAGGGAACCCCCATGGCCACCGGCACCGTGCAGTCCTACCACGCCGACCACGGCTACGGCCTGATCACCCCCGACGAGGACGGCCCCGCCCTCTTCGTCTACTTCGACTCGATCCTGGCCGAGGGCGACCGCGTCCTCACCGAGGGGCGGCGGGTGGAGTACGAGCCGATGGAGCAGGAGGGGCGCTGGGTGGCCGAGCGGGTGCGCCCGCTCTGACCCGCGGTCGGCCCGCTCCGGCCGGCCGAGGCCCTACGATCAGGGCCCATGGAGATGACGACCGCCCTGTGGTCCTTCGCCCTCGTGGTGGGACTGCTCACGCTCACGCCCGGGATCGACACCGCGCTGGTGCTGCGCACCTCCGCCCTGGGGGAGCGCCGGCAGGCCTGGGGCGTGGTGCTCGGCATCCAGACCGGGACCCTGATCTGGGGCACCCTCACCTCGGCCGGGGTGACCGCCCTGCTGACCGCCTCCCACCTGGCGTACGAGGTCCTGCGCTGGACCGGGGCCGCGTACCTGGTCTGGATGGGGATCGGCCTGCTGCGCAACCGGGGCGGCGGGGCCGAACCGGAGCGGCTGCCGACCGGCGGCGGGGTCCGGTCCGGCTGGCGGCGCGGCACGCTCACCAATCTGCTCAATCCCAAGGTCGGCGTCTTCTACGTCGCCGTGCTGCCGCAGTTCATCCCCGCGGGGGCCCCGCACTTCGCCGCCGGGGTGGCCCTGACCTGCGTCCACGTCGTGGAGGGGCTGCTCTGGTCGGCCGTGCTGGTGGGCTTCGCCAGGGCGGTGCGCGGCTGGCTGAGCCGGCCCGCCGCGCGCCGGCTGCTGGACCGGGTGACGGGTGCGGTGGTGGTGGGCTTCGGGGTGCGGCTGGCGCTCTCGGAGTAGCCCGCCCGGCGCGCTGCCCGACGTCACCCGGGTGGTGGCGCCGGATGGCCGGGCGGGCGGGGGCGGGGCTGCATGGGAGGCGACGGAGCCCATCCGACGGGAGCAGCGCATGGCCATCATCGTGATGTTCGAATTTCCCGGTACCACCCGGGACCAGTACGAGGAGGCGGTGGACCGGCTGACCGGCGGCACCGGGCTGAACGCGCCCTCGGACTGGCCGGTGCGCGGGCTGGTCCTGCACGTGTCCGGTCCGACGCCGGGCGGCGGCTGGCACGTCACCGAAGTGTGGGAGTCCCGGGAGGCCTTCGAGCACTTCTCGGCGGTGCTGCTGCCGATCCTCCAGGAGGTCGGCATCCCGGCCGCACCGCCGCTGATCCGCGAGGTCCACGACGTCGTGCGGTGACGGCGGGGCCGGGCCGCGCCGCGGTCAGGCCGCGTGGGACCGCGCGTCCCCGGTGGCCGGACCGGCCGCCCGCGCCAGGTCGTGGTGGATCGGCCCCTCGCCGCGGCTCAACGGCAGGCAGCTGCCGCCGCGCCGGTGGGCGACGATCTCGGCGGCGACCGAGACGGCGGTCTCCTCGGGGGTCCGGGCACCGAGGTCCAGGCCGATCGGCGAGCGCAGCCGGCCGATCTCGGCGTCGGTCAGGCCGACCTCGCGCAGCCGGGTGTCGCGGTCCCGGTGGGTGCGGCGCGAGCCCATCGCGCCGATGTAGCCGACCGGCAGCCGCAGCGCGCGCTCCAGCAGGGGGATGTCGAACTTGGCGTCGTGGGTGAGGACGCAGAGCACCGTCCGCCCGTCGATCCGGTCCAGCTGGGAGTCCAGGTAGCGGTGCGGCCAGTCGACCACCACCTGGTCGGCCTCGGGGAAGCGCCGCTCGGTGGCGAAGACCGGCCGGGCGTCGCAGACGGTGACGTGGTAGCCGAGGAACTTGCCGATCCGCACCACGGCGGCGGCGAAGTCGATCGCCCCGAAGACGATCATCCGCGGCGCGGGGACGTAGGACTCGACGAAGAAGGTGACGGTGCCCTGCTCCCGGTCGTCGCAGGGGCGTCCGTCGAGGCCGAGGACCAGGCGGCCGGTGCGCCCCGCGTCCAGCATGGCGCGGGCCTCGGCGACCACGGCGCGCTCCAGCGGGGCCACGGTGGTGGGCGCGGGGGAGAGGGCCCCGTGGTGGGTGTCGGCGGTGACGGCGACGGTGGCGCCGACCAGCGCGGCGGGGCCGTCGATCACCCGGGCCAGGGCGACCGGGGTGCCGGAGGCGAGGTAGGTGATGCCGGCGTCGAGTGCGGGGTCGGTGCCGGGGACGACCGGCTGGACGAAGACGTCCAGCACGCCGCCGCAGGTCAGGCCGACCGCGAAGGCGTCCTCGTCGCTGTAGCCGAAGCGTTCCAGCACCGGCCGGCCGGACTCGATGGCGGCCTGGCAGAGCTCGTAGACGGCTCCCTCGACGCAGCCGCCGGAGACGCTGCCGATCGCCTCGCCGGCCGCGTCGACGGCGAGCGCGGCACCCGGGTCGCGCGGCGCGCTGCCGGAGACCCCGACCACCGTGGCCACGGCGAAGGAACGCCCGGACGCGTGCCAGGCCTGCAGCTGCTCGGCGATGTCGTGCATGTCGGGGAGCTCCTTAACACCTCGGAAGACGGAACGGGAGGTGCCGCCGTACGGGAAACGATTCCTGTACGGCGGCGGTGCTGCTAGTGGACGCCCAGCCAGGACTTGATCGGAGTGAGCGCGAAGTAGACCACGAACACGCCGGTGAGGATCCACATCAGCGGGCCGGGCTCGCGCCACTTGCCGGTTCCGGCCTTGATGACGGTGTACGAGATGACGCCCGCGGCGACACCGGCGGTGATGCTGTAGGTGAACGGCATCAGGGTGCAGGTGAGGAAGGCCGGGATGGCGACCTCGCGGTCCGACCAGTCGATGTGCCGGGCCTGGCTCATCATCATCGAGCCGATGACGACCAGGGCCGCGGAGGCGACCTCGGTGGGGACGATCGCGGCGAGCGGCGAGAAGAACAGCATGAGGGCGAACACGCCGCCGGTGACGGTCGAGGCGAGGCCGGTCCGGGCGCCGTCGCCGACGCCGGTGGCCGACTCGACGAACACGGTCTGGCCGGAGGAGCCCGCGACGCCGCCGATGGCACCGCCGGCGCCGTCGATGAACAGCGCCTTGGACAGGCCGGGCATCCGGCCCTGCTTGTCGGCCAGGCCCGCCTCGGTGCCGACGCCGATGATGGTGGCCATCGCGTCGAAGAAGCCGGCCAGGACCAGGGTGAAGACGGCGACCGAGGCGCTGATCGCGCCGAGGCCGTGGCTGCCGAAGGCCCCGAAGACGTCGATGTGACCGAAGAGGCCGAAGTCGGGTGCGGAGACCGGGCCGCCGCTCGGCCACACCGGGGCGGAGCTGACCCAGGTCTTCGCCGGGAGGTCGGCGACCGCGTTGATGACGAAGGCCACCACGGTGCCGCCGGCGATGCCGATCAGGATCGCGCCGCGGACGTTGCGGGCCAGCAGGACGAAGATCGTCAGCACCGTGAGGCAGAAGACCAGCACGGGCCAGCCGGCGAGTTCGCCGAAGGGGCCGAGCGCGAGCGGGGTGGGACCGCCGGTGTGCACGAAGCCGGCCTTGACCAGGCCGATCAGCGAGACGAAGAGGCCGATGCCGATGGTGATGGCGTGCTTGAGCGGCAGGGGGATGCCGTTCATGATCTTCTCGCGCAGTCCGGAGACCACCAGCAGGACGATCAGCAGGCCGTAGACGACGCAGAGGCCCATCGCCTGGGGCCAGGTGGTGTGCGGTACCACCAGGGCGGATATCACGCCGGAGACGGAGAGGCCGGCGGCGACCGCGAGGGGGACGTTGCCGACCACGCCCATCAGGATCGTGGTGACGGCGGCGGCGAGCGCGGTGGCGGTCGTGAGCTGGGCGTGGTCCAGCTTGAGGCCGTTGACGTCGGCGCCGCTCAGGATGATCGGGTTGAGCAGGACGATGTAGGCCATCGCCATGAAGGTGGTGAGGCCGCCGCGGATCTCGTTGCCGAAGGTCGATCCCCGGGCCGTGATCTTGAAGTACGCGTCCATGGCGTTCTTCGGCGGTGTGACCGGGGCCGACGTGGGGGTGTCGTCCTCGGTGGGTCTGTCTTCAGTGGTGCCGGGCTCCGTGGGGATCCTGGTCATGTCCACTCCCAAGTGTCAAAGGGGGTTGGGGTGGGCGAGCCGACCTGACAGCCAGTCAACGAAGTTGGCACAGGGGGACGATTCGACTCACTGGGCGCACTCTGTGGCAGTGCTGCGGTGCAGTGCGTTCCACCGGCCGTCGGCCGGGGGTGGGTGGTGCGCACCGCTGCAGAACCCCGGCGTGGGAGAGGCAGCGGGAGGATGCGTTCGCTTTGCTTCGGCTGGTGCATGTGTGGTGCCCGTACTTCGGGGTGGAACTGCCCCGGGGCGGCGGGGAAGACGGTCGCCGCCCCGGGGAGGTGCGGGGGAGACCCGGTGGCTACGTCGGTCCGGGGGCCTCGGTGGTCAGGTGCTCGGGCCGGACGGGGATCCGGTTGAGCGCCAGACCGGTGGCGTTGCGGATGGCGGCCACGATCGACGGCGTCGCGGAGACGGTCGGGGCCTCGCCCACCCCGCGAAGCCCGTACGGGGCGTGCGGGTCGGGGAGTTCGAGGATCTCCACCGGGATCGGCGGGGTGTCCAGGATGGTGGGGATCAGGTAGTCGGTGAAGGACGCGTTGCGGACCTTCCCGTCCTTGACGATGATCTCCTCCATCACGGCCAGGCCGAGCGCCTGGGTGCAGCCGCCCTGGATCTGGCCCACCACCGAGAGCGGGTTGAGCGCCTTGCCGACGTCCTGGACGGCGGTCAGCTCGACCACCTTGACCAGGCCCAGCTCGACGTCCACGTCGACCACGGCGCGGTTGGCGCAGAAGGTGTACTGGACGTGGCCGAAGCCCTGCCCGGTCTCCTTGTCGAACGGGACGGTCGGGCGGTGGTGGTGCTCGCGGGTGAGGTCGATCGCCTCGTCGCCGAGCAGGTCGACCATGGAGACCAGGGCGCCCGTCGACGGCGAGACCACCTTGCCGCCGGCCAGCGTCAGGTCGTGCTGGGTCCAGCCGTAGCGCCGGCGGCCCTTCTCGATCAGCGCCTGCTTGACGGCCTCGGCGGCGAGCTTCACCGCACCGCCCGTCATGTAGGTCTGCCGGGAGGCCGAGGTCGAACCGGCCGAGCCGACCTCGGTGTTGGCCGGGTGGATGGTGACCTGCTCGACGCCCAGCTCGGTGCGCGCGATCTGGGCGTGCACGGTGACGCCGCCCTGGCCGACCTCGGCCATCGCGGTGTGCACCATGGCGACCGGCTCGCCGCCGATCACCTCCAGGCGCACCCGGGCGGTGGAGTAGTCGTCGAAGCCCTCGGAGAAGCCGACGTTCTTGATGCCGACCGAGTAGCCGACGCCGCGCACGATGCCCTCGCCGTGCGAGGTGTTGGAGAGCGCGCCGGGCAGCTGGCGGACGTCCAGCTGTTCGGTGTCCAGCGGCGGCGGGAGCGGCATGTCCTTGACCCGGCGCAGGAGTTCGGCGACGGGGGCGGGCGAGTCGATCTGCTGGCCGGTGGGCATGAAGTCGCCCTCCGACATCGCGTTCAGCTGGCGCAGCTCGACCGGGTCCATGCCCAGCTCGGCGGCGAGCCGGTCCATCTGGGTCTCGTAGCCGAACGCGGCCTGGACCGCGCCGAAGCCGCGCATCGCCCCGCAGGACGGGTTGTTGCTGTACAGCGCGATGGCGTGCATCTTGACGTTCGGGATCACGTACGGCCCGTTGCCGAGCGAGGCCGCGTTGCCGACCACGGCCGGCGAGGCGGAGGCGTACGCGCCGCCGTCCAGCACGATCCGGCAGTCGGCGAAGACCAGCTTGCCGTCCCGGGTGGCGCCGTGCTCGTAGGTCATCCTCGCCGGGTGGCGGTGCACGTGGCCGTAGAAGGACTCGTCACGGGCGTAGACGATCTTGACCGGCTTGCCGGTGTGCTGGGCGAGCAGGCAGGCGTGGATCTGCATCGAGATGTCCTCGCGGCCGCCGAAGGCGCCGCCGACACCGGCCAGCGTGAGGCGGACCTTCTCCTCCGGCAGGGCCAGCACGGGGGCCATCTGCTGGCGGTCCACGTGCAGCCACTGGGTGGCGATGTAGAGGTCGATGCCGCCGTCCTCGGCCGGCACGGCCAGGCCGGACTCCGGGCCGAGGAAGGCCTGGTCCTGCATGCCGACCTCGTAGCTGCCCTTGACGATGACGTCCGCCAGGGCCCGCACCTCGTCGGTCACGCCGAGGCCGGAGACCAGCTTCTGCTCGTGGCAGATGTTGCCGTAGCCGTGCGACTTGAACTCGTGCGGCTCGTGCACGTAGCCGTGGGTCTCCGGGTCGAGGCACTGCTCCTCGGTGGTGATCGGGGTGAGCACCTCGTACTCGACCTTGATCTTCTTCACCGCGCGGCGGGCCGTCTCCGGGTGGTCGGCCGCGACCAGCGCGATGGCCTCACCGTGGTAGCGGACCTTGTCGATCGCCAGGGCCGGCTGGTCCTGGATCTCCAGGCCGTAGTACTTGGTGCCGGGGATGTCCTCGTGCGTGAGGACGGCGTACACGCCGGGGACCTTCAGCGCGTCGGCGATGTCCACCGAGAGGATGTTCGCCCGGGGGTGCGGCGAGCGCAGCGCCATACCCCAGAGCATGTCCTCGTGCCACAGGTCGGACGAGTAGGCGAACTCGCCCTTGACCTTCAGGTTGCCGTCCGGGCGCAGCGGCGAGCCGCCGATGCCGTCCTTGCTGGCCTGGTTGATGTTCTGCAGGTTCTTCTGACCCTGGATGGTGCGAGTACTCATTCCGACGTCGCCTTCTCGCACGTGCGGGCGGAAGCCAGCCGCACCGCGTCCATGATCTTCTCGTAGCCGGTGCAGCGGCAGAGGTTGCCCGACAGCGCCTCACGGATGTCGTTGTCACTCGGCTGGGCGTCCTTCGCCAGCAGCGCGTCGGTCTGCACCAGCAGGCCGGGCGTGCAGAAGCCGCACTGGACGGCACCGGCGTCGATGAAGGCCTGCTGGACCAGGCTCAGCTCGCCCTGCTCGTCGCTCAGGCCCTCGACGGTGCGGACCTCGCGGTCCTGCACCTGGCCGGCCGCGACCAGACACGAACAGACCGGGACGCCGTCCAGGTAGACCGTGCAGGAGCCGCACTCGCCCTGCTCGCAGGCGTTCTTCGAGCCCGGGAGGCCGACCCGCTCGCGCAGCACGTAGAGCAGGCTCTCGCCCTCCCAGACGTCGTCGGCCTCGACCGGCTTGCCGTTGGCGGTGAAAGTGACCCTCATGCCGCGCTCCTGATCTGCTTGCTGTAGTCGTTCCACGTCCAGGTGAGCGTGCGGCGCGCCATCACGGCCAGCGAGTGCCGCCGGTAGTCGGCGGTGCCGCGGACGTCGTCGATGGGCGAGGCGGCGGCCTTCACCAGCTCGCCGAACCGCTGGATCACCTCGGCGCCCAGCAGCTCGCCGGACTCCCACAGGCCGCGCTCGGCGAGCACGCCCCGCAGGTACTCCTCGGCCTCGACGGCGCGGCGCGGCGTGGGGGCGGCCGAGCCGATCCCGGTGCCGACGGTGCCGTTCTTCGGGTGCAGCGCGAAGCCGAAGGCGCAGACCGCGATCACCATGGCGTTGCGGGTGCCGATCTTGGAGAACTGCTGCGGGCCGTCCGCGACGGGGATGTGCACGGCCCTGATCAGCTCGTCGGCCGCCAGGCTGTTGCGCTTGACGCCGACGTAGAACTCGTCGATCGGGATCATCCGGGTGCCGCGCACGGAGTCCGCCTCGACGAACACGTCGCGGCCGGCGGCCAGCAGCGCGGGGTGCGCGTCGCCGGCCGGGGAGGCACCGCCGAGGTTGCCGCCGACGCCGCCGCGGTTGCGGATCTGCGGCGAGCCGACGGTGTGGGCCGCCAGCGCGAGGCCGGGCAGCGGACCGGACAGCTCGTCGATGATCCGGGAGTAGGGGACGGAGGCGCCGAGCCGGACGACGTCGCCGTCGTTCGACCATTCGGTGAGCTCGGTGATGCGGTTCAGGTCGAGAATCGCGGATGGCCGGTGCACGTCGAAGTTCATCTCGACCATGACGTCCGTACCGCCCGAGATGGGCAGCGCGGTCGGGTACTCAGCCTTCGCCGCGAGTGCCTCGTCCCAGGTAGCGGGCCGAAGGAACTCCATGCGGGTGTCTCCTCAAGTCGTTGCCGGCCGGACGGGTGGGCACAGTGCCCGGAACTCGGTGTTCGGACCGCGCTGTCCGCTTCGTCGCCTCCGCGTCGGGTCCTGGTCACCGGGGTGTGTCCGGCGGCGTGTGGCCAGTGAACCTCTGTGACGGGGCCCACTGGCAGTCACCGATGGCATGAAGCCCCGGCTGTGGTCCCGCCCGGCATCCTGTACGTTCCTCTAAGGACGAGAATCTCGCAGCCCAGCTGATTTCCGGGTGCTGCCTACGACCGTAATCCGGCCGTGATTCCCAAGCTATGACCCCGTGATCCGGGCGTCCGTTGGGACGTAACACCGAGCACGGATGTTCGGGCACACTGTGACCCCCGGACCGCGCGCTCGGGCCCCCTCACCCCCACCCCAAGCCCGTAAGGAGTCCCGGATGCGTGTCCGCGACCTGCTCGCCCCCGGAGCCCCGAGACTGCGCCTGCTCGCGGCCGAGGAAGAGCTCGACCGGCAGGTCAGCGGCGTGATGACCACGGACCTGCACGACCCGGGCCGCTACCTGCACGGCGGCGAGCTGGTGCTCACCGGCATGCTCTGGCGCACCGGGCCGGCCGACTCCGAACGCTTCGTGCGGACCATCGTGGCCGGTGGCGCGGTCGCCCTCGCGGCCGGCGAGGCCGAGGTCGGCCCCGTCCCCGAGGACCTCGTCGACGCGTGTCGCCGGCACCGGATGCCCCTGTTGGCGGTACCCGACGACATCGCTTTCGGCACCGTCACCGAGTTCATCGGCCGACAGGTCTCCGCCGACCGCGCCGCCGACCTGGCCGCCCTGGTCGACCGCCACCGGCTGCTGGTCTCCGCGGCCGGCGGCGGCGGACTGGACGCCGTCCTCGACCTCCTCGGCGGCGACCTCGACCTCGACTGCTGGGTGCTCACGCCCACCGGCACGGTGATCGCCGGCCCGGCCGACCGGCTCTCCGCCGAGGACCGCGACCAGCTGGTCCGCGCCCACCTCGGCGCCCAGCGCCAGCGCCGCCGCCCCCCGCACCGGGCCCGGCTGGCCAACGGCTCCTACTCGCTGCTGCCCGCCCCGGCCCTCGACGACGTCCAGGCGCCGCTCGCCGACTGGGTGCTCGCGGTGGCCGGCGACGTCACCGAATGGACCACCAAGCGCCAGCAGCTCGCCGAGAACCTGGCCCGGCTGGTCGCCGCCGAGCGGCACCGCCGCGACGAGGGCCGCCGGCTGCGCCGCCGCCTCGCCGACGAGGTGCTGACGCTGCTCCAGCGCGACGCCGACCCGGGCGAGATCAGCCGCACCCTGTACGCCTCCTCGGCGATGGCCGCCCGGTACGAGAACCCCGAGCCCAAGCCGCAGTCGCCGGACGGCTCCTGGCTGGTGCTCAGCGCCGAGGGCACCGGCCTGCCCGAGGGCGCGGTGCGGCTGATCCTGGAGGAAGCTCTCAACGGCACCACCGACCGCGCCCTGGTCGCGGGGGCGGGCACCGGCGCGGTGGTGGTGCTGCCCGCGCTGGACAGCGCGGTGCCCGCCGACACCCTGCGGGAGCTGCTCGCCCCGCTGGAGGCGGGCCTCGGCTCGGAGGGCCGGATCACCCTCGGCGTGTCGGCCCCCGCCTCCGAGGCGGGCGGCCTGCGCGGCGCGCTGGAGGAGGCCCGGCACGCCCGCCGGATCGCCGCCGCCCGGGTCGGCCGGGTCTGCGTGGCCGGCCCGGAGGAGCTGGCCTCGCACGTGCTGCTGCTGGCCGCGGTGCCCGACGAGGTCCGCCGGGCGTTCCGCGGCCGGCTGCTGGACAAGGTGATCGCCTACGACATCGAGCACCAGGCGGACCTGGTCCGCACCCTGGAGGCGTTCCTGCGCTCGGACGGCTCGTGGACCCGCTGCGCCGCCCAGCTGCACGTGCACGTCAACACGCTGCGCTACCGGATCGGCCGGATCGAGGAGCTGACCGGCCGTGACCTCTCCCGGCTGGAGGACCGGGTGGACTTCTACCTGGCCCTCGAACTGGCCTGAGCCCGCACGGAAAGGGGTCCGCCCCGCACACCGTCGGTGTGCGGGGCGGACCCTTCCGCGTGACTACGGCTGCACGGGGATGATCGAGGTGAGCCACTGGAAGACGCCCGGCACCATGTTCTTCCAGACGTCGCTGGAGTGCGGCCCGGTGGTCTCCTGGACCTGGACGGTGGTCGGCGCCTTCGCGACGGCCGCGATCGCCTGGCCGTCCTCGTAGCCGTCGCCCTTGTTGCCGCTGATGTACAGGGCGACCTTCGGCGGCTGGGCGGCGGTCTTCACGATGGTGACCGGGTTGTTCGCCTCGCGCAGCTGGGCGTCCTTGCCGACCAGCGAGGACTTCTCGACCGCCGGGTCGTTGTAGCCCGAGAGGCTGATGCCGGCCCGGTAGCGGTTGGGGTGGGCCAGCGACAGCTTGGCGGCGCAGTGGGCACCGGCCGAGTAGCCGGCCACCGCCCAGCGGTCGGCCGACGGCTCGGCGCGGAAGTTGTCCAGCACCATCTGGGGGACGTCGCGGGTCAGCCAGGTGTCCGCGTTGACCTTGCCGGGCACGTCGGTGCAGCCGGCGTCGGTGCTGTTGCCCAGCAGCAGGGTGCGCGGCGAGACCAGGATGAACGGCGCCACCTTGCCCTCCTGCATCAGCGGCTTGAGCTGCTCGGAGACCTTGAGCGTGCCGTACCAGGTGGAGGAGGAGCCGGGGAAGCCCGGGATCAGCTCGACGACCGGGAACTTCTTGTCCTTGAACGCCGGGTCGTGGTACTGCGGCGGCAGCCAGACCAGCACCTCGCCGTCCACGCCGGACAGCTGGCCCTTGAGGTCGGTCTTCTGGACGTCGTTCGGCACCTTGGGGTCGTCCACGCTGCGGAACTGCTGGTGGACCTTGGGCGGCTGCTTGGCGGCGTCGCCGCCGGCCTGGGCCCCGCCGGCGCCCGCCTCCGCCGGGGGGACGGAGGGCACGGCCCGGACGTGGTTGCCGGTGCCCAGCAGGTCGTCCCAGTTGCCGTAGATCAGGTTGGCGTTGTTGACCATGACGAAGACCGTCGTCACGGCGGTGATCTGGCAAAAGACGATCATGGCAAGCCTGGAAAGGACCTGCACCGGCCTCGGCCCGCGCACCTTTCCCCAGAGCAGCAGGGCCGCCGCGATGGAGATCGGCACGAGGACGATCGTGCAGATGAGGAATGGCGTGCCTGTCAGTTGCATCAAATTCTCGTATCCGGGTTCAAAGCCGTCCGGGGCCCCACTCGCCCGGAACGCGCTCCAATGGCATCAGACGGTCGGGAACGCGGGATCGGTTGCCGTCCGAATCTGTAAGGAACCTGAGAGGAACATCACGTTTCGGCGCTGTTCCCTCTTGGGGCCCGCACCAGTCTGCCACCCTGACGGCCCGCACCCGGACGCTGCGCCCAGCGGACTCCCAGGAACGCCACCGGGGGCACGATACCGCCCGGGCGGATCCGGGCGGCGGGCGAGGCGGTGCGATGCCGCGCACGGCGGGCAGCGAGACTATGGGGATGAGCACAACCCGCTTTCGCCCCTTCCGCCGGTTCCGGCCCGCCTGCGCCGTCCTCGCCGTGCTGGCCGCCGTGGCCGGCTGCAGCAGTACCGGAGGCCTCCGCGCCGAGCACGCCCGCAGCCAGGCCGCGGCCGCCGGTGGCAGTGCCGTCACCACCCCGCGCTGGAAGATCGCCATGGTGACCCACGCCGGCGCCGGCGACGCCTTCTGGGACACCGTGCGCAAGGGCGCCGAGCAGGCCGCCGCCAAGGACAACATCACCTTCCTGTACTCCAACGACGCCCAGACCCAGAACCAGGTCCAGCTGGTCCAGGCCGCCATCGACCAGAAGGTCGACGGCCTGCTGGTCACCCTCGCCAAGGGCGACGCGCTCGGTGACGTGCTCGGCAAGGCCAAGGCGGCCGGCATCCCGGTGATCACCGTGAACTCCGGCCAGGAGTACTCCGCCCGGTTCGGCGCGGTGACCCACATCGGCCAGGACGAGTCCACCGCCGGCCAGGCGGCCGGCACCGAGCTCGCCGGCCGGGGTCGCAAGAACGTCCTCTGCGTGATCCACGAGCAGGGCAACGTCGGCCAGGAGCAGCGCTGCTCCGGCGCCCAGTCCAAGGCCGGCGGGGCCTTCCAGGTGCTCTACGTGGACGGCGTCAACATGCCCGACGCCCGGGCCGCCGTCTCCGCCAAGCTGCAGGCCGACCCGGCCATCGACACCGTGCTGACCCTCTCCGGGCCGATGGCCGCCACCGGACTGCAGGCGATCCAGGACGCCCGCCGCCCCGTCGAGCTCGACACCTTCGACCTGGGCACCCAGGTGGTGGCCGGCCTCAAGTCCGGCTCGGTCGGCTTCGCCGTCGACCAGCAGCCCTACCTCCAGGGCTACGAGGGCGTCGACCTGCTCTGGCTCTACCGCTCCAACCTGGACATGCTCGGCGGCGGCAAGCCCGTGCTGACCGGGCCGCAGATCCTCACCCGCGACGACGCCGACGCCCTCGCCGAGTACGTCGCGAGGGGGACGCGTTGAGCACCACCGACCTCCTCGTCCAGGACCGCCCGGCGGCGCTGCGGCGGGTGCTCGCCCGCCCCGAACTGGGGGCGCTGATCGCCGCCGCCGCGGTCTTCCTGGTCTTCGCCGCGGTCGCCGAACCGTTCCTGCGGGTCTCCTCGCTGGGCACCGTGCTGTACGCGGCCTCCACCATCGGGATCATGGCCGTCCCGGTCTCGCTGCTGATGATCGGCGGCGAGTTCGACCTGTCGGCCGGCGTGCTGGTCACCACCGCCGCGCTGACCTCGTCGATGGTGTCCTACCAGCTCACCGCGGTGACCTGGGTCGGCGTGCTGGTCTCGCTGCTGGTGACGCTGGCGGTCGGCGGCTTCAACGGCTGGATGCTCAGCCGGACGAAGCTGCCCAGTTTCATCGTCACCCTGGGCACCTTTCTGATGCTCACCGGCGCCAACCTCGGCGTCACCAAGCTGGTCTCCGGCACCGTCTCGACCAAGCCGATCTCCGACATGGAGGGCTTCGGCGCCTGCCGTTGGCTGTTCGCCTCCGAGGTCACCGTCGGCGGGCTGACGATCAAGGCCACCGTCTGGTGGTGGCTCGGCCTGCTGCTGGTCGGCAGCTGGGTGCTGCTGCGGACCCGCTTCGGCAACTGGATCTTCGCGGTCGGCGGCGACGCGGCCGCGGCGCGGGCGGTCGGCGTGCCCGTCGCCCGGACCAAGACGGTGCTCTACCTCGGCGTCGGCTTCGGCGCCTGGGTGCTCGGCCAGCACCTGCTGTTCTCCTTCGACACCGTGCAGTCCGGCGAGGGCGTCGGCAACGAGCTGATCTACATCGTGGCGGCCGTCATCGGCGGCTGCCTGATCACCGGCGGTTACGGCTCGGTGGTCGGCTCGGCGCTCGGCGCGCTGATCTTCGGCATGGCGAGCAAGGGCATCATCTACGCCCAGTGGAACCCCGACTGGTTCAAGTTCTTCCTGGGTGCGATGCTGCTGCTCGCCGCCCTGTTGAACACCTTCGTCAAGCGCCGCGCCGAACGGGGACCGCGATGACCGAGCTGCTCCGCCTCGAAGGCGTCGGCAAGACCTACGGCTCCGTCCGGGCGCTCCAGGACGTCTCGCTCACCCTGCGGGCCGGCGAGATCAGCTGCGTGCTCGGTGACAACGGCGCCGGCAAGTCCACCCTGATCAAGATCATCGCCGGGCTGCACCGGCACGACGAGGGCCGTTTCACCGTCGGCGGCGAGGAGGTCCGCTTCGGCTCCCCGCGCGAGGCGCTGGACCGCGGCATCGCCACCGTCTACCAGGACCTCGCGGTCGTCCCGCTGATGCCCGTCTGGCGGAACTTCTTCCTCGGCTCCGAACGGGGCCTGCGGCGCTGGGGCGGACTGCGCCTGGACGCCGACGGGATGCGCGCCACCACCCGGGAGGCGCTCGCCCGGATGGGCATCGACCTGCACGACGTCGACCGCCCGATCGGCACCCTCTCCGGCGGCCAGCGCCAGTGCGTGGCGATCGCCCGGGCCGTCCACTTCGGCGCCGAGGCGCTGATCCTGGACGAGCCGACCGCCGCGCTCGGCGTCAAGCAGTCGGGGGTGGTGCTCAAATACGTCACCGCCGCCCGCGACGCCGGCCTCGGGGTGGTGCTCATCACCCACAACCCGCACCACGCCTACCTGGTCGGCGACCACTTCACCCTGCTCAAGCGGGGCCGGATGGCCGGCAGCCACCCGCGGGCGGAGATCGGCCTGGAGGAGCTCACCACCGAGATGGCCGGCGGCTCCGACCTGGAGGAGCTCTCGCACGAGCTGGCCCGGCCGGGCACCGACACCCGTGAACCCCGTGACACCCGTGACTCCCGTGATCCCCGTGAGGAGCGTCCGCAGCCGTGACCACCCCCAACGCCGCCTCCCGGCCACCGGTCCTGCCCAGCCTGCTCGGCCTCGGCCCGCGGGCCGAGCGCCGCCGCCGGGCCCTGCCCGCCGGCCTCCTGCGGCTGCCCACCATCGGCGTCGACATCGGCGGCACCAAGGTGGTCGCGGGCGTGGTGGACGGCGAGGGCAAGGTGCTGGAGAAGCTGCGCACCGACACCCCCGACAAGAGCAAGAGCCCCCGGGTCGTCGAGGACGTCATCGTCGAGCTGGTGCTCGAACTCGCCGACCGCCACGACGTCCACGCGGTGGGCATCGGCGCGGCCGGCTGGGTGGACGCCGAGCGCTCCCGGGTGCTCTTCGCCCCGCACCTGAACTGGCGCAACGAACCGCTCCAGCAGGCGCTCAGCGAGCGGCTGCGGTTCCCGGTGATCGTCGAGAACGACGCCAACGCGGCCGCCTGGGCCGAATGGCGGTTCGGCGCCGGGCGCGGCGAGGACCTCATGGTGATGCTCACCCTCGGCACCGGCATCGGCGGCGCGGTGGTCCGCGACGGCTACGTCGACCGGGGCAAGTACGGGCTGGCGGGGGAGTTCGGGCACATGCAGGTGGTGCCCGGCGGCCACCGCTGCCCGTGCGGCAACCGGGGCTGCTGGGAGCAGTACTCCTCCGGGAACGCCCTGGTGCGCGACGCGCGCGAGCTGGTCGCCGAGGAGTCGCCGGTGGTCCAGCTGCTGCTGGCCAGGGCCGGCGGCGCGGTCGAGGGCATCACCGGCCCGCTGGTCACCGAGGCCGCCCGGGCCGGTGACGCGACCGCCGTCGAGCTGCTCTACGAGGTCGGCACCTGGCTCGGGGTCGGCATCGCGAACCTCGCGGCCGCCCTGGACCCGGGCCGCTTCGTGGTCGGCGGCGGCGTCTCCGAGGCCGGCGACCTCCTCCTCACCCCGGCCCGGGACGCCTTCCGCCGCACCCTCACCGGGCGCGGCTTCCGGCCGGAGGCGACCATCGCGCACGCGGCCCTGGGCAACGAGGCGGGCCTGGTCGGCGCCGCCGACCTCGCCCGCCAGGTCGCCCGCCGCTTCCGCACCATCAAGCGGCGCCGGGTGGAGCGCAGCGTGCTGTAGCGCCGGACTACCCGCCGGTAGTCGCGGCGCCCTGTTGTCCGGGCCATGCCTCCTGTGAAACAACGGAGTTGACGTCGACTCAGGAGGCCTCCGGATGAGAGCTCTGGCCCGAATCGCCCCGCCGCTCCTGCTTGCCACCGCCCTGGTCTGTTCCGCCGCCGGGCCGGCCGGGGCGGCAGCCCCGCCGCCGAAGGTGCCCGAGGCGGTGGGCTGGGGCGGCGCGGTGGCCAGCGTGGACGCCGACGCCACGGCGGCCGGCATCGAGGTGCTGCGCAAGGGCGGCAACGCGGTGGACGCCGCCGTCGCCGTCGCGGCGGCGCTCGGTGTCACCGAGCCGTACTCGGCCGGCATCGGCGGCGGCGGGTACTTCGTCTACTACGACCACGACAGCGGCCGGGTGTCCACCATCGACGGCCGCGAGACGGCCTCCCGGACGGCCGACGCGTCGCTCTTCCTGGAGGACGGCAAGCCGCTGGCCTTCGCGGACGCCGTCACCAGCGGGCTGTCGGTCGGCGTGCCCGGCTCCCCGGCGACCTGGGAGACGGCCGTGCGGCAGTGGGGCAAGCGCTCCTTCGCCGACGCGCTGAAGCCGGCCCGACGGATCGCCGAGCAGGGCTTCACCGTCGACCAGACCTTCCAGGACCAGACCGCGCTCAACCAGGACCGGTTCAAGGACTTCCCCGCCACCGCGAAGCTCTTCCTGCCCGGCGGCAAGCTCCCCGCGGTCGGCTCCACGTTCCGCAACCCCGAGCTCGCCGCCACCTACCGCCAGCTGGGCGAGCAGGGCACCGCGGCGCTCTACCGGGGCGACCTCGGCGCCGACATCGTCCGGACCATCCAGCACCCGCCGGTGGACCCGGCCTCCGGGCGCAACGCCCGCCCCGGCAAGGTGGACGCCGCCGACCTGGCCGCGTACCAGGTGCGCCGCCAGCAGCCCACCCACGTGGCCTACCGCGACTACGACCTCTACTCGATCGCCCCGTCCAGCTCAGGCGGCACCACCGTCGGCGAGGCGCTCGGCATCCTGGAGGACGGCGACGTCGGCCGGTACGACGACACGCAGTACTACCACCACTTCCTGGAGGCCTCCCGGATCTCCTTCGCCGACCGCAACCGCTGGGTAGGCGACCCGGCCTTCTCCGACGTCCCGGCCAAGGAACTGCTCTCCCCCCGGTACGTCGCCTCGCGGGCCTGCCTGATCAGCCCCGACCGGGCGCTCACCAGCCCGCTCGCCCCCGGCGACCCGCGCCACCCGGCCGACTGCGCGAACACCGGCGCGGCCCAGCCCGAGCCCTACGAGGGCCTGAGCACCAGTCACCTGACCGTGGCCGACCGCTGGGGCAACGTCGTCTCCTACACCCTCACCCTGGAGCAGACCGGCGGCAGCGGCATCACCGTCCCCGGCCGGGGCTTCCTGCTCAACAACGAGCTGACCGACTTCAACTTCACCCCGCTGACCCCCGGGGTGCCGGACCCGAACCTCGCCGGGCCGGGCAAGCGCCCGCGCTCCTCGCTCTCGCCGACCATCGTGCTGCGCGACGGCGAGCCGGTGCTGGCGGCCGGCTCGCCCGGCGGCGCGACCATCATCACCACCACCCTCCAGGTCCTGCTCGGACGCCTGGACCGGGGCCTCGGCCTGGAGCAGGCGATCGCCGCGCCGCGGGCCAGCCAGCGCAACACGGCCGCCACCCAGGCCGAGCCGGCCTTCCTGGACCTGCCCGAGCGGGCCCGGCTGGAGGCGCTCGGCCACGTGTTCACCAGCACGCCCGAGATCGGCGCCGCGACCGGCGTCGAGCGCCTGCCGGACGGCCGCTGGGTGGCGGCCGCCGAGCCGGTGCGGCGCGGCGGCGGCGCGGCGGCGGTGGTGCGCCCCGCGCCCTGACGCCCGACGCCTGACGGCGGTGGCCCCTGGGCCCGCGGACCCGCGGGCCTGTCGGTGCCGGGCGGTAGATTCGGGGTGGGCGTCCTGCCGGGCGCCCACCCTCGTCCGTACCACCGGGAAGGCCGCCCGCCGTGACCGTCCGCATCGCCACCTGGAACATCAACTCCGTCACCGCGCGGCTGCCCAAGCTGCTGGAATGGCTGGAGAGCGCCAAGCCGGACGTGCTCTGCCTCCAGGAGCTCAAGTGCTCCACCGACGCCTTCCCCTACGAGCCGGTCCGCGAGCTCGGTTACGAGACCGCCGCGTACGGCACCGGCCGGTGGAACGGCGTGGCCGTCGTCTCCCGGATCGGTCTGGAGGACGTGGTGCGAGACCTCCCCGGCCAGCCCGGCTTCCTCGCCGACGGCGCCCTGCTGCCCGACACCGAGCCGCGGGCCATCGCCGCCACCTGCGGCCCGGTCCGGGTCTGGTCGGTCTACGTGCCCAACGGCCGCGAGGTGGACCACGCCCACTATCGCTACAAGCTGGAGTGGCTGGAGGCCCTGCGCCTGGCCTCGCTGGAGGACGCCGCGGGGGAGCGCCCCTTCGCCGTCCTCGGGGACTTCAACATCGCCCCGACCGACGAGGACGTCTTCGACGTGGCGGCCTTCGAGGGCCTGACGCACGTCACCCCCGCCGAGCGCGCCGCCCTCGCCGCCCTGGGCGAGGCCGGTCTGCAGGACGTCGTGCCCCGCCCGCTGAAGTACGACCGCCCGTACACCTACTGGGACTACCGCCAGCTGGCATTCCCGAAGAACCGGGGCATGCGGATCGACCTCACCTACGCCAACAAGCCCTTCGCCGACGCCGTCACGGACAGCTATGTGGACCGCGAGGCCCGCAAGGGCAAGGGGACGTCGGACCACGCCCCGGTCGTGGTCGACCTGGACCTCTGAGCCCGGCCGGGCCCGGCGTCACGCCCCGTGGCGGCGGCTCGCCCGAACGGGCCAGAGCGGTGGCCGGGCGCCGGGTGTGTGCCTACCGTCGGTGAATGACTGGGTGTGGTTGTTCGATCACGTGGACTTCGGAGTCCCCGGCCGCGCCCGAGAATCCCGGAGGTTCCGGTATGCGCCCCACGCGTACGGCCGCCGCCGCCCTGATCGGCGCGACGGTGCTGACCGGCCTGACGGCCCCCCTCGCGCTGGCCAAGGACGGCGCCGCCACGGTCAGCCCGTCCCAGGCCGCACCGGGCCAGACCGTGACGGTCACGGTCTCCTGCGAGAAGTCCGACAAGCCCGACGCCAAGACCATCACCGCGAGCTCCCAGGCCTTCGAGGGCGGCCCGGCCACCCTCACCCTGGGGTCGGACGGCCGGCACACCGGCTCCGCGCGGCTGGCGGGCAAGGCCGGCGGCGACAGCAAGGTCGACGGCACCTGCCCCGACGGCGCCGCCTTCTCGACCAGCGTCACGGTGACCACCGTCGCCGCGTCCTCCGGAGCCTCCTCCTCGCCCGGCCAGAGCCTCGGCGAGTGGGGCAAGGCGGCCGGGGAGTGGGCCGGCTCGCTCGGCCAGTCCGGTGCGGGCAGCCAGCAGCTCGCTCCGCACGGCGCCGTGCAGACCGGTCTCGGCGGCTCGGTCGCGGCCGACCCCGCCGAGCTGGCGGGCGGCGCGGCGCTGGTGGTCGGCGGTATCGGCGGATTCTGGCTGTTGCGGCGACGCGGCGGCGCCGGGTCCGCCTGAAGGCGCGCCCCGCACCCGGGGGCCCTCGGGCCCGCCCCACGGTGCCGCCGGACCGGTCGGTCCGGCGGCACCGGCCCGTCTCAGGCCGTCGCGGCCCGGGCCGCGGAGCCCCCGGTGACCCCGGCCGCCGTGGACGCCCGGGGAGCCCGCGGGGTCTCCGGCGCCTCCGTGGCCCGCAGGAGGCCGGAGGCCAGCAGGTACTGGGCCAGGAGGTACGTCGCCATGATCCAGAACTGGTGCCCGGGCAGCTCGCGCCACTTCGCGAGCTTGGTGGCGATCAGGGTGTCGGAGAGCAGGAAGAGCGCCCCGCCGAGGCCGGTGCGCCACCCCAGCCCGGCCGAGGTGACGGCGGTCGAGGCGAGCAGCAGGCTGTACCCGGCCACCGGCGCCCGGAGGCCGCCGAGGTCCGGCCAGAGCCGGCCCACCATCACGGCCCAGGCCGTCGCGTACGCGGCCGTGACGATCAGCGCACGCCGCCGGTCCGTCAGCGCCCCCTGCCGGACGAACATCGTCACGTAGCAGACGTGCGCCGCCGCGAAGGAGCCCATCCCGGCCAGGAACGCGGTGTCGTCGCCGAGCTGGAGCAGGACGTCCCCGCCGCCGCTGAGCAGCAGCGCGGGCGCCAGCAGCTTCGGCGCTTCCCGCCCGGCCGCGGTGGCGGCCGTGACGCTGTGCGCGGCCAGCAGCGGCATCAGCGTCGGCTTGGTGGCGTGCCGCAGGGCGGGCGTGTCGGTGAGCAGCGCGCCCAGGTGGGCCGCCGAGGTGGCGGCGAAGCCGGTGAGCAGCCCGGTGGCGGAGCGCAGGCGCCCGCCGAGGACGGCGCGGGTGGTGGTGCGGATGCTCATGCGGCGGTGTCCTCCGGTGGGTGGGGGCGGGCGGCCCGTTCGTCCGCACCCTAGGCGACCGGGTCCGTCCGGGGAAGGCCGGGTTACCCGCGAGTACTACCCGGGCGTAGGCCAGCGCGCGCCGACGGCCGGGGCCGCTCCGGCGGGGTACGCGCGGACCAATTCGCCGCGAGCTCCGGTTGGGGCCACCGGCGGCCGCGCCCACCGTCTAGTCTGGTCCACGACATGGAGCAGCAGGAGTACGCGGCCGGCACCACGCGGGTGGCCGGCGGCACGTCGGACGGGCGCACGGGCGGGGCGGGGCAGGGCACCACCGTCGCCGTCGTCGCCGTACGCGAAGCCGGTCCTGACGCTCCGCAGGAGACCGGAGGGGCTGTCCTCTCGCCCGATCCGGGGCTGCTCCGGCTGGCGCACTGGTTCGCCGAGGCCGATCCCGGGACCGCCGACGACCTCTGCGTCGCCACCTTCGGCCTCTACCCGGCCCGCCACTTCGGCGTCCCGGCCGAGCCGGTGACCGGTCCGGAGGCGACGGCCGGTGACGCCGTCAGCTGGTGGCACGGTCCCACCGCGCACGCCCCCGCCGCGCTGCGGGTGCGCGAGCCGCGGCCGGCGCGCCGCCAGCGCCGGGCCCGGCGGGACGAGGGGGCGCTGCCCGTCGTCCGCTCAGGAGCCAAGCCGGGTCTGCCCGGAAAGCACCGCAAGCCCGAGCCGGCCCGCTCGGCCGCCGGTGCGCAGGACCGTTCCGCCGCCGCCGAGCGCCGGATCGCCGCCCGGCTGCTGCTCGCCCACCCGCTGGTCACCGCCTCCGGGCCGCACGCCGACGGGTTCCCGCTGATCCGGCGTCACCGCGACTGGCTGACCGGCCAGTTCGACACCCTGCTCGGCTACCGCCTGGTGGTCGGCCCCTGGCACGCCCGCCTCTACAAGGCCGGGCTCGGCCCCGGCGCCGCCCGCCGGCTCGAACACCCCGGCACCGGCGCGCCGTTCACCCCCGGCGGCTACGCCCAGCTCGCCCTCGCGCTGTCCCTGCTGGTGGACGCCCCCGAACGGCTCCCGCTCGGTCCCCTGCTGGCGGCGATGCGGGACGCCGCGCCCGGTCCGGCCGCCACGCCCGCCGACCTCGCGATGGCGCTCGCCGCACTGGCCGACTGGCAGGTGCTCGGCGAGATACCCGCCGACCGGAGCGCGGACGGCGTCGTCCTGACGGTCGACCGGGAGCTGGCCCGCGCCGTACCCGCGGGCCCGCCCGCCCTCGCCGACGACGCCGCCGACCTGATCCGCCGCGCCGCCGGGGCCGAGCCCGGCACCGCCGTGCGCCGCCGCCTCGCCGAGACCCCCGCCGTGCTCGCCGCCGACCTGCCCGCGGACCAACGCGACTGGCTCGACCTCCACCGCCGGACCGGCCCGGCGGCGCTCGCCGAGTTCCTCGGCCTGGAGGCCGAACTGCGGGCCGAGGGGGTCGCCCTGCTCGACCCCGCCGACGAACTCACCGACCTCGCCCTGCCCGGGGCCGGCACCCTCGCCCAGGCCGCCCTGCTGCTGGTCGAGCGCCTGGTCGAGGAGGTCCGGCCGCTCCCCGGCGAGGCCACCGGCGCGGACGTCCCGATCCCGGACGCGCTGATAGACGGCGTCCTCGGGGACATCGCCGACGAGTACGGGCTGCCGGCCGGCTGGCGGCGCGACTACCTCGCCGACCGCACCGCGCTGCGCCGCGACGCCCTCGACCTGCTGCACCGGATGGGCCTGATCACCCCCACGCCGCGCGGCACCCGGCCGCCGGGTTGGCTGCTGCGCGCCCCCGCCGCCCGCTTCGCTCCGGCGCCCGATCTGCGGCCGGCCCCGGGGACGGGCCGGCACTCCCGCCGGGAGACCCCGGTAACGGCCCCGTCAGGCCCCCGGGCGGAGCAGCGGGCCTGAGCGCCACCGGCCCGCCGTCGAGCGGGTCGCGCGCCGGGAACGACAGGGGCACCGCGTCCGTGGCCGTTGGGCCGGACGGCGGTGCCTGGGGTCGGGCGCGGAGGGCGGCGGGATCAGCGGGTCATCGTCGGGCGGTGGCCGCCGTGAGCGGGCCGTGCTGGGCGGCTTCGACGGTGGCTCCCACACCGAGCGTGCCGAGGGCGATGGAGGCGAGAACAGCGGCACAGGCCAGGAAGCGGCGGTGGCGCTGCGGGAGCGGGAAGCGCGGATCCTGGAGGGTCGCCGGAGGGTTGGCGTTCATGACAGGGAGCGTTCCAGGGCGGCGTGAACGAGCGGTACGCGCGGGTGAAGTCCGGATGGGGGCCAAGCGTCGGTTCGTGCCGGATCCGCCCCGCCCCGGGGCGGGGCGGATCCGGGGCGGTCACCGGGACGGCGGTCGCGGCCCCCGCCGGGCGTCGGCCATCGCCTCGCCGACGGCCACCCGGACGGCGTCCCGCAGGCCGTGCGCGGCGTGGAACCGCGAGGGCCCGGCCGCCGGATCCTCGCGCAGCTCCTTCACCAGGGCGACGCAGAGCAGCAGCATCACCACCACGAACGGCAGCGCGACCAGGATGGTGGCGTTCTGCAGCGCGGTGAGCCCGCCGGCCAGCAGCAGCGCGGCGGCGACCCCGCCCATCAGCACGCCCCAGACCACCACCAGCCAGGTGCGCGGGTGCAGCGAGCCCCGGCTGGAGAGCGAGCCGAGCACGAGCGAGGCGGAGTCGGCACTGGTGATGAAGAAGGTCATCACCAGCAGGACCGCGATCACGCTGGTCACCGAGCCGAGCGGGAGCGAGCGCAGCATCTCGAACAGCGAGGCCTCGGCGCCCTGGGGGATGGTGGCCACCAGGTCGGCCTCGCCGGTGGAGTTCAGCCGGATCGCCGTCCCGCCCATCACGCAGAACCAGACCACCGTCGCCCCACTGGGGACCAGCAGCACGCCGGTGAGGAACTGCCGGATGGTCCGGCCGCGCGAGATGCGGGCGATGAAGGTGCCGACGAACGGCGCCCAGGAGAGCCACCAGGCCCAGTAGAAGATCGTCCAGGAGCCGAGCCAGCTCTCGTCGGTGAAGGCGCCGGTCTGGGTCGACATGGCGACCAGGTCGGAGAGGTAGCCGCCGACGGTGGACGGGATCGCGTCCAGGACGAAGACCGACGGGCCGAACACGAAGACGAAGAGCATGATCAGCGAGGCCAGCACGACGTTCGAGGTGGAGAGCCACTTGACGCCCTTGTGCACGCCGGAGAAGGCGGAGAGGACGAAGGCGGCGGTCAGCGAGCCGATGATGACCAGCTGGGTGCGTTCGGTGTTCTCGACGGAGGAGATGAAGCCGAGGCCGTCCGCCACCTGGAGGGCGCCCAGGCCGAGGCTGGTCGCCGAGCCGAAGACGGTCGCGAACACCGCCAGCAGGTCGATCGCCCGGCCGGGCCAGCCGTTCGCGCCGCGTTCGCCGATCAGCGGGACGAAGGCGGCGGAGATCCGGTTGCCCCGGCCCTTGCGGAAGGTGGTGTAGGCGAGCGCCAGGCCGCCGACCGCGTAGATCGCCCAGGGGTGCAGGGTCCAGTGGAAGAGCGAGGACTCCAGCGCCTGCTGGGCGGCGGCCGGGCTCTGCGGCTCCAGGCCGGAGCCGGGCTGCGGCGCGGCGTAGAGCTGGAGCGGTTCGCCGACGCCGTAGAACATGAGGCCGATGCCCATGCCGGCGCTGAACATCATCGCGACCCAGGCGAGGGTGGAGAACTCCGGCTCGTCGTCGTCGCGGCCGAGCCGGATCCGGCCGAAGCGGCTGAACGCGAGCAGGACGGTGAGCACCAGGAAGACGTCGGCGGCGACCACGAACAGCCAGCCGAAGTTGTGCAGCACCCAGCCGAGCGCGGTGTCGGACGTCCGGCCGAGCGAGTCCTCGGCGAAGACGCCCCAGGCGACCACCCCCAGCACCAGCACGGCACTGACGCCGAACACCGTCCGGTCGACGGGGAGGGTCGCGGCGGGTTCGTCCGGGCCTGGTGGCTGGCTGCTCATGAAGGTCCCTCTCCTGGCGTACTGGACGGTCGGCGACACGATCGGAAAATGGATACATGTCGTACTATGTCCAGTCCTCGGGGATGCCGGGGGGAGGGCACGCCGGGGAGAGGGGACCGGACGGGCCGTCAGGGCGAGGATCGGCGCGCCGGGCCGCGGGTCGTCAGGCGGCGGCGTACGCGCGGGCGGAGGGCCCGGTGGTCGGGGCGGCGGGCGACGATCGGCGCGCCGGGCCGCGGGTCGTCAGGCGGCGGCGTACGCGCGGGCGGAGGGCCCGGTAGTCGGGGCGGCGGTGTCCAGGTACCCGGCCAGGGCCTGCCGGCTGCGGGTCAGCTCGGCGATCCGGGTGTCGAGTTCGGCCAGCTCGCCGCGGAGGGTGGCAAGCAGGTCGGGGCAGGCCTCCAGGGCCGGGACGGGGCCGCTCGCGCACGGCAGGATCTCGGCGATCACCCGGGTGGACAGGCCCGCCGCGAGCAGGCCGCGGATCTGCCGCACCCGGATCTGGTCGCCCTCGCGGTACTCGCGGTAGCCGGCGGCCGACCGGTCCGGTTCGAGCAGCCCCTGCTCCCCGTAGTACCGCAGCAGGCGGGTGGACACCCCGGTCAGGCGGGCGAGTTCTCCGATGCGCATGACCGGGCGAACGCCCGTCCGGGCCGGGCTGTTCCCGGCCCGGACGCGGCGGGGCCGTCGCTACGCCGGCCGACCGGTCACGAAGTTCAGCAGCAGCGCGCGCAGTTCGGGCAGGCGCTCGACCACCGGGAGGTGGCCACTGGCGAGTTCGACCAGCCGGGCGCCCGGGATGCCTTCGGCCAGGGCGCGGTGCTGGCTCGGCGCGACCAGCATGTCCTCGGTGGTGCTGATCACCAGCGTCGGCACGGTGACCCGGGCCAGGTCGCCGCGCACGTCCACCCGGCCGGCCAGGCCGAACTGCTGGCGGTAGCCGGCCGGGACGGGGGCGCGCAGGGCGGCGCGCAGGTCCGCGAGCTGCTCGGCGGTGAGCGCGTCGACCCAGGTCTCGCCGAAGGCGACCGCGAGCACGAAGCGGGCCAGCAGCTCCGGGTGGTCGGCCAGGCCGGCCGCCAGCTCGGCGGTGAGCCGGAGCCGGTGGTCGCCGCCGGCCACCCCGGCGAGCAGCAGCAGCGAGCGGACCCGGGCCGGGTGCCGGGTGGCGGCGCGGACGGCGACGGCGGCCCCGAGCGAGTACCCGGCCAGGTCGAAGCTCTCCAGGCCCTCCTCGACGGCGGCGGCGACCAGCCGGTCCGCCAGCTCGTCGAGCGAGGGCCCGGCCGGCTCGAACGGGGTGTCGCCGGAGCCGGGGAAGTCGGGTGCGACGACGGTGCGGTGGGTGGCGAGGTCGTCCAGCAGCGGCCCCCAGTTGTCCCGGGCGCTGCCGCCGGCGCCGTGCGCGAGCAGCAGGCCCGGGCCGGAGCCCCGGACGATCCGGGCCAGCGCGGGCGGGGTGGCGGGGGACGGCTCGGTCATGGCGGGGCTCCTGTTCACCTGGATGGCTCGGTGACCGGCACGCTAGGAGTTCACACCGGTGTGAAGGTCAAATCCGGTGCGGACCGAACCGTCCGCGCGGCGTCGATCGGCGGGATCGGCGGACGCGACACGGTTCGCGATCGTATGATCCGGGCGTGACCGGAGGCCCGAGCGCCGCGAGACCGACCGGGCGGACCGCCGCCCCGGTCCGGAGCGCCGCTGCCCGCCGGGCCGTCGCCCGCCGCGCCAGACGTACCGACCGCTGTCGCTGAGCCCCGCCCGCGCGCCCCGCGCCGGGCCGGAGCGGACCCGCGCCGTCGGCGCCCCCGTCCCCGCCCGGCCGCGCGGCCCGCCCGACCGTCCGCCGCAACCGAACGGAAGTGTGCCCGTGCCCACCGCGAACCCCCTTCGGACCACCCCCGCGAGCCCGATCCCCGGCGAGGCCGCCTACGACCGGCTCCGCCGCCGGCAGTGGTCGGCCGGCGAGGCCCGCGCCGACGGCGTCGAGCGCCGGACCCTGCTGCGGATGCTCACCGCCGCCGGGGTGCTCGCCGCGCCCGCCGCCGGCGGGCTGGTCGTCCCGGACCGCGCCCGGGCGCGGACCGCGACCGCCGCGCCGGGAGCGCTTGCCGAGCCGCCCACGGCCCTCGCGGGTACGGTGTCCCCCGTGCCCGGCATCGTGAAGCCGCTGCCCGCCGAGTGGTTCCTCCCGCGCGGGACCAACGCCGAGATGCGTTGGGACGCGCTGCGCGACGCGGAGGGCGCGATCGGCCGGCACGTCCCGGTGGAGCGGTTCTTCGTCCGTAACCACACCAGCACCCCGGTCATCGACGCCGACAGCTGGCGGCTGCGGCTCTTCGGCAGCGGCCTGCGCGGCGGCCCGGACGCCGGGCGGCCGGTCGAGTTCGGCCTGGCGGACCTGCGCGCCCTGCCCTCGACCAGGATCAGCGCCCTGATCGAGTGCGCCGGCAACGGCCGCAGCTTCTACGCCACCCAGCAGAACCAGCCCGTGCCCGGCACCCCCTGGACGCTCGGCGGGGTCGGCTCCGCCCAGTGGCGCGGCGTGCGGCTGGCCGAGGTGCTGCACCGGGCCGGGCTGACCCGGGACGCGGTGGACGTGCTGCCCAGCGGCCTCGACCCGGCGTACGTGAGCGGTGGCGTCGACTTCGGCCGGGTGCGCCGCCCGCTGCCGGTCGCGAAGGCGCTGGACGACGTGCTGCTCGCCTACGAGATGAACGGCGAACCGCTGACGCCCGACCACGGTGCGCCCCTGCGGCTGGTGGTGCCGGGCTGGATCGGGATCGCCTCGATCAAGTGGGTCGGCTCGATCGAGGTCGCCGACCAGCCGCTGTACTCGCCCTGGAACACCGACTTCTACCGGATGTTCGGTCCTGACTACCCGGCCGGCGGAAGTGCGCCGGTCACCACCCAGGTGGTGAAGAGCGCCTTCGAACTCGCCCGTGACGCGGTGCTGGCGGCGGGCCGCGAGCACCGCCTGTACGGACGCTCCTGGTCGGGCGCGGCGCCGGTCCGCCGGGTCGAGGTGAGCACCGACGGCGGCCGGCGCTGGCACCGCGCCGAGCTGCGGGACGAGCCGCGCGCCGACAACTGGACGCGCTGGAGCCTCGACTGGCGCCCGGACCGGACCGGCCCGTACGAGCTGCGGGCGCGCGCGACCGACCGCCGCGGCAACACCCAGCCCGCGACGTCCGTGTTCAACCGCGAGGGCTACCTGTTCGACGCGGTGGTGGTCCACCCGGTGACGGTCGCCTGACGCCGCTCAGCCGGTGGGGCTGGCCTCGTACGGCGTCTCGTACGGCGTCTCGTACGGGGTCAGCACCAGCCGCACCACGTCCTCCAGCCGCCGCCGGGCGTCGCCGAGCGTGGTGCGGCCGGTCACCCAGGCGGTCAGCTCGCCCTGCCAGGCGTGGCCGACGATGTGCCGCACCAGGTCGCTCGCGGCGGCCGGCACCTCGGCCATCACCGCCTGGAGCGCGGTGCTGTCGGCCCGGGCCATGCCCTGCAGCGCCTCGCTGGCGAAGGGGTCGGTGGAGGCGGCGACGGCCACCCGGAGCCGGGCCAGTTCGGGCTGGCGCTGGTAGGCGCGCATGCCTCCGCGCACGAAGCGCACCACCCGGTCGGTGGCCCCCAGCCCGGCCCGCGGTCCGCGCAGCTCCGCCACCAGGTCGGCCAGCAGCAGCCGGTGCCACTCGGCGATGGCCGCGGCCAGCAGGTGGTCCTTGGAGGAGAAGTAGCGGTACGCCGTCCCGAGGGCGACTCCGGACCGCTCGCAGACCTGTTTCATCTGCAGCCGCTCGACACCGATCTCGTTCACCAGGGCGAGCGCGGCCGCGATCAGGGACTCGCGGCGTTCGAGCTGACGTGGAGACATCGCCTCCACCGGTCGTGGTGACAGGTCAACCTTGGTCACCCGCACCATGATACGGCTCGGAACCGCTCAGGAGTATGACGCCGACCGGTCGCCCCGCGTTCGTCCGCCGTCCACCGGTGGACGGCGGACGGCGGACGGCGGCGCGGAACCGGGGTCAGTGCGCCCGGGGTGCCCGGTCGCGGATCAGGGCCTCCTGGACGGCGGAGGCGACCAGCCGGCCGTCCCGGTCGTAGAACTCGCCGAGCGACAGCCCCCGGCCGTCCGAGGAGGAGGGGCTGCGCTGGGCGAACAGCAGCCACTCGTCGGCCCGGAACGGGCGGTGGAACCACATCGCGTGGTCCAGCGAGGCCATGATCAGCCGGGGCGGCTCGGTGCGCTGGAAGAAGTTCGGCTGGACGTGCAGCCCGGCCGTCGAGGCCAGCGTGAGGTCCGAGAGGTAGGTCAGCGCGCAGACGTGCAGCAGCCGGTCCCCGGCGGGGAGCGGGGAGGCGGTGCGCAGCCAGACGAACTGCTGCGGCATGCCCGGGACGGCCGGCGGCACGCCGGGTGCGTCCGGCGGGACGAACCGCAGGTCCAGCGAGCCGAAGCCGCCCGTGCGGGTCAGCGCGGCGCGGGCCTCGGCGTCCCAGCCCGCCAGCGCGTCCGGCAGCTCCTCCGGGCCGGGCAGCGCCGGCATCTCCCGGTGGCGGTCGGCGGCGGGCTCGGGCCGCTTGAAGGAGGCGGAGAGCGTGAAGATCGCTTCGCCGCCCTGGACGGCGGTCACCCGGCGGGTGGCGTAGGACATCCCCTGGCGGACCCGGTCGACCTCGTAGCGGATCGGCCGGGACGGGTCCCCGGGGAGCAGGAAGTAGCTGTGCAGCGAGTGCACGTCCCGGTCGTCGCCGATGGTGTGCCCGGCGGCGGTCAGCGCCTGCGCGGCGACCTGGCCGCCGAAGGCGCGCATCGGGGCGCCGGCGTGGCAGCGCCCCCGGAACGTGTTCTCGTCCAGCCGCTCGATCCGCAGCAGCTCGGCGAACGAGCCGGCGGTGTCGGCGGCCGGTCTCTCCTTCTCGGTCAGGTCGGTCACGGGGACATAGTGGCAGAAGCCGCCGTCCGGCGGTGTGACCGGGGTAACCCGGGGACCGGAGGCAGCCTGATAGAACCTGTTCCAGTACCGGCCTCGGCCCGGGCGCTCTCCGACGGATTGTCAGTCGCCCCTCCTAGCGTGCTCCGCATGACGCAAGCCGCACACGCGTACGCCTATCTGCGCCCGTCCGCCGTTCTCGACGGGGCCGACGGCCCACGCCTCGCCCTGGAGACCTCCGGCGGCACCACGCCGCTCGGCGCGGTCGCCAACCCGCGCTTCTTCGCGGGCTTCCTGGCCGACCCGGCCCCGGCCGCCGCCGCGCTGCTCGCGGTCGCCGACGTGGCCGCCGCCCGCTACTACCAGCCGCTGCTGCGCGCCTCGCTCGACCCGGTGGTCACCGCCAACGGCGACCGGCTGCGCTTCGAGTCCTTCTCCGGCTGCTGCGGCGTCTACGCCCGACTCGACGTGCTCCGGGCCGGGCTCGACGGCGACGACATCGGCCACGGCACCACCAACGTCGACGTCAACAACCCGCTGCGGGAGGCGCTCACCCGGATCGGTCCGGCCGAGCCGCTGCACCTCGCGGTGGGGCCCGACGCACTGGAGGTCACCACCTTCGACGGACCGGTCGTCGAGAAGAAGGTCCCGCTGTCCGAGCGCTGGGTGCGCGGCTTCGCCGAGACCCAGGTGACGGCCGCCGCCTTCGACCTGCGCGCCGAGCTGCCCGCCGCCGAGGCGGTCCGCTTCCTGCGCTCGCTGCCGCGCGGCGGCGGGCGGGCCCGGTCCGCCGCCGGCTGGGTCGTCCCGGCCGGCCGGACGCTGCGCCCGACCACCCGGCCCGTCCCCGGCGCGGTCTGCCTGCCCGGCCCGGAGCGGCTGGTGGCGCTCCAGCGGGTGCTGCGGCACGCGCTGGCCCTGCGGGTGTACGGCCCGGTCGCGGGCGACGCCCCGGCGGCCTCCGCCTGGGAGGTGGTGCTGCCCGGCATGCGCCTCACCCTCACCCTCTCGCCGGACGCCTCACGCGGCTTCTCCGGGGAGGGCGGCGTGCTCGGCGCGCTGGCCACCGGCGCCGCCGAGCAGGACGCCGAGCTGGTCGCGGTGCTGCTGGCCTGGGAGCCGCGGATCGACGTCGCCGAACTCGCCGAGCAGTCCGGGCTCACTCCGGCCCGGGTCCGGGCCGCCCTCACCAGGCTCGGCACCGCCGGGCAGATCGGCTACGACACCGCCGAGGCCGCCTACTTCCACCGCCAGCTGCCGTACGACGCCGGCCGGGCCGAGGCGCGGAACCCGCGGCTGCGGGCCGCGCACGCGCTGGTCGCGGCGGGCGCGGTACGGCTGGAGCCGGGCGGCGCGCTCGCCGAGGTCACCGTGGACGACCACCACCAGCGGGTGCGCACGGACGAGGCGGGCCGGGTGAGCTGCACCTGCCTCTGGTGGGCCAAGTACCGGGGCGGGCGCGGTCCGTGCAAGCACGCGCTGGCGGTCGCCGTGGTGCGGGAGCGGGTCGCGAGCGGGCGGGAGGCGGGCGCGTGAGCGGCGTCGAGGAGTTGCTGCGGGCGGTTCGCGAAGGGCGGACCCCGCAGGTGCCGGCGCTGGTCGCGGCGCTCGGCCCGGCCGAGCGGCGGGCCTGTCTGCCGGCCCTCAAGGAGCTGCGCAAGGAGCTCCGCGGCGAGTGGTCGAACGCGGCGACCGCGCGGGCCGGGGCGGTGCTGGTGGCCGGCGCAGGCTGCCACGCCGGGCCGGCCGGCGCCGCCGCCTGGATCGGCGGGCGGGACTTCGCCGGCCGCTCCTGCGCCCGCCACCCGGCGCTCGGTACGGTCGTCGAGGCCCAGCCGGTCGAGTGGCAGATCGAGGTGGTCAACCGGCTGGCGGCCCGCCGCGGCTCGGGCTGGAGCTGGGACCTCTACCCGCTGATCGAGCGGACCGTCCGGCGGACCGGCTGCCCGGTGCCGGCCACCGAGGCCTTCACCGGCGAGTGGCTCGACCGGGTCGGGGCCGGCGACGGCCGCCGGGACCGCAGCCGGACGCTGCTGGAGTACCTCCGCGAGGACGCCTTCACTCCGCTGCTGGCGCCCCGGGTGTTCGAGCTCGCCGATGTCGGCTGGCGGTTCGAGCACCGGCGCACCGAGCGGCCCGGGGACTCCTGGCCCGCCGCCCTCACCGCGCTGGCGGCCGAGGGCCGGGTGGACCGCGCCGAGCTGATCGACCGCTGCCTGGCCCGCCTGGTGCGCGGCGGCAAGCCGGGTGACCAGCGGGCCTTCCTGGGCGTCCTGGCGGCGCTCGCGCCGAGCCCGGACGAGTACGCGAAGCAGGTCCGGAGTCTGGTCGCCATGCTGGACGCGCTCTCGGTGATCGCCGGCCACGCCCAGCAGGTGCTGTCCGAGCTGGACGCCGCCGGGCTGGTCGAGCCCGAGGTGCTGGCGGAGGCCTCGGCGGTGGTGCTGTTCCGGACCGAGAAGAAGCTGGTGCGCGCCCAACTGGGCTGGCTGGACAAGGCCGCGAAGCGCTCGCCCGAGCGCGCCGGCCCGGTGGTGCTGGCGGCCGCCGAGGCCTTCGGCCACCCCGACTCCGCCCTCCAGGAGCGGGCCCTCGCCGTGGTCGCCCGCCACCTCCGGGCGGCGGGCGAGGCGGTGCTGCCCGACCTGCGCCTCGCCGCCGAGGGGCTGAACCCGGCCCACCACGCCCGCGCGGGCGAGCTGTTGGGCGCGCCGGTCGGCGGCGACGACCCGGACACCGGCTGGAGCGAGCTGCTCCCGCCCGCTCCGGTGCCGAGGCCGCTGGGCGAGCCGATCGCGACGGCCGCCGAGGTCGCCGAGGAGCTGTCCGTGCTGCTGGCCGCCGCGCAGCCCGAGGTCGCGGACTTCGAGCGCACCCTGGACGGTCTCGTCCGGCACGCGCACCTGGACCGCGCGGCGCTCGCCGAGGCGCTGGCGCCGGTGCTGCGGGTGCACCCGTGGACCGGGTTCGGCCGCTGGCACGACTGCGGGCCGGAGGACGTGCTGTACGTCGCGGCCGTGATCGCCGGTGCGGCCGACCCGCGCCTGCGCGGCGCCGTCTTCCGGGACAAGAACTCGGTGCCGCTGCGCGGCGGGCACAACACGGTGTACGGCAACGTGTTCGCCGTCCGGCTGACCGAGGCGGCCGAGCGGGTCATGGCCGACCGGCCGCCGCTGCTGCTCGCCACCCCGACCGACACCACCGGCGCGCTGTCGGCGCAGGCCCTGGTCGACCGGCTGGGCCGCTACCAGGAGGCCGGGGTCGAGCCGGGGGAGGCCGATCTGCACGCGGCGCTGCTGCGGCTCACCGTGACCGCGGACGAGGCCGTGCTGGCCGCCGCCGACCGGCTGACCTCGCCGGCCGGGCGCTGGGCGGCCCGCTGGCTGCGCGAGGGCGGTCTGCCGGGCCAGCCCTCCGAACGGGTGCGGTTCGCGCCGCCCGCCCGGGACGCCGGCGCCCGGTCGTTCTTCTGGGAGCGCCGGCGGGAGCACCAGTGGGAGGGCGTCAAGCGGATCTGCGTCGCCCAGCCCGGCGTCGGGGCGGGCCCGCGGGGCCCGGCCGGCGAGCGGCTGGGCGCCGAGTTCCGGGCACTGCTGGCGGCCACCGAGCCCAGCGTGGTGCGGGCGTCGGCCCAGGACGAGTGGCTCTGGCAGCCGACCGCGCACTGGGCCGCCGTCCTGCCGCACCACCGGGAGGAGCTGGCCGCCCGCTGGCTCGACGGGTTCGCCGACGGCGCCGACCGGGAGCAGCGCGGCGCCGCCGGGCTGCTGCCCGTCCTCGCCGAGGCCGGCGGACCGGCCGGTCTCGCGCTCCACCTGGCGCTGGCGTACGGGCTGGGCGCCCGCTTCCCCGAGGACCGCACGGCCGCGGTGGACGCCCTGCTCGTCCTCGCCGCCCGCGGGTGCCTCGACGGCGGGCTGCTCGGCCGTGAGCTGGGGGAGCTGGTCACCGAGGGCACGGTGAAGCCCAACCGGCTGGCCCAGGCGCTGACCGCGGCCGCCGACACCGGCGCGTACGGCACGGTCTGGTCGGTCCTGGCGCCCGCGCTGCCGGCCGTGCTGGCGGGCGCCGCGGGCCGGGGCACCGGTGAGCTGGTCGCGCTGGCCGCCGACTGCGCCCGGCGCAGCTCGGCCCGGGGCCCGATCCCCGAGGTGACGGAGGCGGCGGCCCGGCCCGGTACCGCCCGCCTGGTGAAGGAGGCCCGCGCCCTGCGCGACATCCTGGCGGGGTGACGCCCCGGGTGACCCGTGGAGCCCCGGCCGCCCGCCCCGGGCCGCCGGGGCCCGGGCGGCAGGGGCCCGGGCGGCCGGGGCCCGGGCGGCCGGGGCCCGGGCGGCAGGCCCTAGGGTGAGCCGGTCCGTTCCTCGCCGAGACCACTGCCCGGAGCCCCCGTGCTGCATCTGCGCCTGATCGTCCCCCACGACCTGCGGAAGGCCGTCCTCGACAGCCTGGACGGCTTCGTCGGCGTGACCCATGTGGTGGTCCTGCCGGACGCCGCCGTCCGGCCCGCCGGGGACGTGGTGCTCTGCGACGTGGCGCGCGAGTCGGCGGACGAGGTGCTTGGGGCGCTGCGGGAGACCGGGCTCTCCGAGCGCGGGGCGATCAGCGCCGAGGAGGTCGCGCTGACCCTCTCGGCCGCCGCCGACGAGGCCGAGCGGCTCGCGCCGGGAGAGGGGGCGGACGCGCTGGTCTGGGAGGCGGTCTCCGAGATCACCCACGAGGAGTCCACCCTCACCGCCGTCTACCTGGCCTTCCTCACCGTCGCGACCATGCTGGCCGCGTGCGGGGCCGTGCTGGACAGCGCGATCCTGGTGGTCGGCGCGATGGCCGTCGGGCCGGAGTTCGGGCCGCTGGCCGGGTTCTGCGTCGCGCTGGTCCAGCGGCGGGCCCGGCCCGCCCTGCGGTCGCTGAACGCGCTGGTGGCCGGCTTCGCGGTCGCGATGGCGCTGACCGTCCTGTTCTCCCTGCTGATGGACGCCCTCGGGCTGTTCAGCCAGGCGGCTTTCGACGGAGCGCGGCCGAACACCTCGTTCATCTGGCAGCCGGACGCGACCTCCTTCGTGGTCGCCCTGCTCGCGGGGGTCGCCGGTCTGCTCTCGCTGACCTCGGCGAAGGCCGGGATGCTGGTCGGCGTGGCGATCTCGGTGACCACCGTACCGGCGGCCGCCAACGCGGCGGTCGCGCTCGGCTACGGCGACCTGAACCAGTTCTGGGGCTCCAGCTGGCAGCTGCTGGTGAACATGCTGGGCATCGTGGTGGCGGGGGTGCTGACGCTGCTGGTGCAGCAGGGTGCCTGGCGGGTGATCCGCCGCCGGGCGAAGCAGGAGGCGGCGAGCTGACGGCGGCAGCTGACGGCGCGGCGGGCTGACGGCACGCCGGGCCGCCGCGGCTCAGACGGGTACGCCGTCGTCCTCCGCGGCGCCCTGGGGGCGGACCGGGGGGTGGCCCGCCGCCCCGGCCAGGCCGTCCGGGACGAGCAGTTCGCGGTCGTCGCGGGGCAGCGCCGCGACCGCCCGCCACCAGAGCCGCGGGGCGGGCGGGTCCGCCGGCTCGAAGGGTTTGCCGGGGCGCGGCACCGCCAGCCGGGCACCGAGCGCCTGGGCGGCGGCGACCACCCGTTCGGCGGGCTCCTCCCAGGGGTGCGGCGCCAGGTTGAAGGTGCACCAGTGGATCGGCAGCAGCAGCTCGCCGCCGAGGTCGAGATGGGCCCGGACGCCCTCCTCGGGCGTCATGTGCACCTCGGGCCAGAAGTCGCTGTACGCGCCGACCTGCATCATCGTCGCGTCGAAGGGCCCGAACCGGCGGCCGATCTCGGCGAACCCGGGGAAGTAGCCGGTGTCGCCGCTGTGGAAGAGTCGGTGCCCGCCGCCGGACACCACCCAGGACGCCCAGAGGAACAGCGCGCTGGTGCGCGGGCCGCGGCTGCAGTAGTGCCGGGCCGGGGTGGCGGTCAGCGTCAGGCCCGCCACCTCGGCCGACTCCCACCAGTCCAGCTCGACGATCCGGTCGGCCGGCACGCCCCAGTGCTCCAGGTGCGCGCCGACCCCGAGCGGGACGGCGAAGACCGCGCCGGTGGCGGACAGCGCGCGGACGGCGGCCATCTCCAGGTGGTCGTAGTGGTCGTGGGAGACCACCACGACGTCCACCGGGCCGAGTTCGGCGAGCGGCAGCGGGACGGGGTGCAGCCGCTTGGGACCGGTCCAGCCGAACGGTGAGCAGCGCTCGCCCCAGACCGGGTCGAAGAGCACCCGGCGGCCGCCGATCTCGGCCAGCACGGTGGCGTGGCCGAGCCAGCTGAGCCGCAGTCCGGACGCGGGGGGCCGGGCCAGGTCGACCGGGAGCAGCCGGTGCAGCGGCACGGCGGCGGTCGGCACCCGGCGGGTCTTGTCGGCGGTGAGCTGGGCGCGGGTGATCTCCAGCGGGCTGCGCTCGTACACCAGTCGGCGGGTCGGCAGCGGGTTGCGGAACGCGCCGTCCGCGAACTGCGGGGAGCGGTGGATCCGGGCCAGCCGCTCGCCCCGCGGGTCGGCCCCGAAGGCGTCCGTCCGGACCCGCTGCCAGGCCGCGCGGGGGAGTCCGGCCAGGCCCGGGGCCGTCGTGGTCGCTGAGGGGACGGAGAACTGCGAGGCCAGAGCGGCGACGCGGGAGAACCACGGGACGGGGCGGGGCACGGCACCTCCAAGGGCGGCTGCGGCTACCGGGCATGCCGGGGCGCGTACCCACGGCGGTGAGACCGAAGCGGTACGACGACCATCTCGTCGGAGGTTACTCGCAGTGGGCGGTCCGGACCCGGTGGACGGCCCCACGCGTGCCGTTCGGCGTACGCCGGGCCGAACGGCACGCGCGGGAGGCCCGGGCCGGCCCCCGGGCTCAGGCGTAGAAGCGGGTGATCGTCTCGGCGACACAGTGCGGCTTCTCGCTCTCCGCGCTGGTGATGGTGAACCGGACGACCGCCTGGACGCCGCCGGGCACCTCGGTCGCGGAGACCAGCTCGGCGGTGGCCCGCAGCGCGGTGCCGACCGGCACCGGAGCCGGGAAGCGCACCTTCTCGGAGCCGTAGTTCAGCGCCATCCGGACGCCCTCCACGCTGTAGCACTCCTTGGCCAGCACCGGGATCATCGAGAGCGTGAGGTACCCGTGCGCGATGGTCGAGCCGAACCGGCTCTCCTTCGCCCGCTCCGGGTCGACGTGGATCCACTGGTGGTCGCCGGTGGCCTGGGCGAACAGGTCGATCCGCTCCTGCTCGACGGTGTGCCACCGGCTGGTGCCGAGTTCGGTGCCGACGGCGGCGGTCAGGTCGGCGAGGGAGGCGAAGGTCGTCACGGTGCGCTCCTGGTGGCAGGCGGAGGTGGGGGAACTCCGGGAGAGTATGCCTACTCGCCGGTCACCTGTCAGGGGGCCGTCCACGGCGGGCGCTCCGCCGTCCACGGCGGGCCGGTCACCGGTCCGGTGAGCTTCGGGCCGGTCGGACGAGCAGACCCCTAGGACCGCTGCACCGTGCGGCCGGCGGGCAGCAGTCGGCGGCCGCCCACGAGCTCGGGCACCAGTGCGACGAACATCGGGTCGGGATCGCCGACCCAGGGGCGCAGCCCGCTGCGCAGTGCCCGGCGGACCAGCTCCGGGTCGCGCACCACGTCCGCCCGGCCGTGCACCAGGACGCTCCAGCCGGTCCGGGTGACCGCGTCCAGCCGGTCGGCCTGGAAGGCGACGACGGTGCCGTCCAGCCCGCGCGCGGTGGTGCTGCTCCGGCGCACCGCCAGCAGCAGCCGCCCGTCCGGCGTGACGTCGAAGGAGACCGGCAGCACGGCCGGCAGCGCGTGCTCGGTGTACACCACGCGTCCGACGGGCACGGTGCTGAGCAGCCGAAGGCACTCGGCCTCGCACAGGGTCTCCACCCGGTCGTCACGGTCCATGGGTCCGATCGTGCCCCCGCCGGTGTGCGGCCGATAGGGCCCATGGTCCCGGAGCGGCCGGGCCGGGAGCCCCGTCGCCGCGGCCCGGGGCGGTAGCTTGTCCGGCGGCGGGTGGAACGTGCCGCCGGCACGGGCGGCACCCGGCGACCGGGGCCGGGCGGGCCCGGCGGCGCACGCAGGACAGGGCAGGACAGGGGCCGCGGCGGTACACGGGCGCGGCGGGCGGTCCCGGGTTCCCGGGGCCGGCGAGGAGGGGGCGGTGCGGGTGGCCAGTGGGGTCGACCTTGTGGTGATCGGGGCGGACGGCGGGCCGGACCGCGGCTTCGGCGGTTCGGCGCTCGCGGCGGACGGCGCCCGGCTGCTCGCCGACGTGCTGCCCGGGATGTGCTTCGACGCCGGATCGGCGGGCTGCCGGGTGGCCGTGGTGGAGCCGGGCGCGGACGCCAACACCATGCTCACGACGGTGCGGGAGGCGGCCGCGCGGCCGGGCCGGTGGCTGCTGGTCTGCCTGGTCGGCCAGTTGGTGGCGGATCCGCGCGGGCGGCGGCTGGCCCTGGTCACCGGCGGCAGCACCGCCGACAACGCGTACCGGCGCGGGCTCGCCTGGGACTGGGTGGTCAGCGCGATGGTCCACGGCGACCAGGAGGAGGCGCTGCTGCTGGTCGACGCCGTCGTGGACCGGGACACCTGGTCGGCCCTCGAACGCGGTGGCGGCGAGGACGGCGTCGGCGAGCTGCTCAGCTACTCGCGGGTCCCCCTCTGGGGCCGGATCGGCCGCTACACCCCCGGCAGACGCGGGCGGGACGCCGTACTGCCGGGCGGCGAGGGGTCGTTCAGCCGGGCCCTGACCGGGGTGCTCCGGCAGGGGCTCCCCGGAGCACCGGCCGCCGTCGCCCCGCTCGACCTCCAGCCGGCCGTCGCCGGTCTGCTCGACGGCGGTGATCCGGCCGGTGCGCCGGGCGCGCGCCTGCTCGTACCGCCGCCGGGCGGGCGCCTCCTGATGCGCAATCGGGCCGCGGTGCGGGGCGCATTGGCCGGATTGTCGCTTTCCGAAGAACTGTTGGCCGTCCTGTGGCGTGAAAGTGCCCCGACGGATCCACCTTCCACGTAAGGTCAGGTGGCCCGGGGTGTTGCCGTGAAGGGGTGGCTTGGCGAAGAATCGATGCTCTCGCGGCAACACCGGCGGGGCAGCGGAATTCTTCTGGCGACCACAGACCACGGACGGGGTCGGTCGCGACGAGGTGGGGCGATGCGGCGGCGCGGAAATGTATTGCGCCCTGGGGCGGTTGGGGTCGCTGGGCTGGTTTTGGCGATGCTTCTGACCGCCTGTGGGAGCGGTGGTGGCGCCGGTTCCGTCGATCGTCTCGGGACGGCTGCGCCCAGTGTTGCGGGAGTGAACCCGGTAACTCCTTCGGGTGGTTCGGCAAACGTCGGGATCGCGCCGACCGAAGGGCCCGAAGGCGCGGCGGGGCGCCTGGCGCTGAGCACCTATCAGGACTGGTGGCAGACCCAGGCGGCGGACTTCGCCCGGGCCGATTCGGACGGCTCCCAGTTGGAGACGTACTCGTCCGGGAAGGCACTGGCCGACGCCCTCGTCAATCTCCGTCAGCTCCATGACGCCAAACTGGTGATGATCGGCGCCCCGCGGAATTCACCCGTGGTGAAGAGCGTCGATCTGAAGGCGGACCCGCAGGCCGCCGTCATCGAGGACTGCCTCGATGTGACCGACTGGCACCAGGCCGATGCGACCACCCGCGCGGTAAAGGATCCACCGCGGCGGCTCACCCGGTACATCGCGACCGTTTCCCTGCGACAGTTCCAGACGCGCTGGCTGATCTACGAGTTCAAGCGGGAGGTGGACCGAACATGCTGAAACCGGTACGGCGATTCGTGATCCGCACGCTGTTGGTCGCGGGATTGCTGTTATCCCCGGCCGCGCCTGCGATGGCGGACGAACCACCGATCGGCGGGGACGTCACGCACTGCGCCGTCAACGTCATCTGCGAGGGCGGCACCATCCCCGGCGGCACGCCCTCCCCGGGCGGCGGCGGGACGGGCGGCGGGAGCACCGGCGGCCCGCAGATCTGCCGCTGGAACGGCCAGGACTGGCCCTGCCACGACCCGGAGCTGGGCTGGTTCAGCGGCTCGACCGGCTGCTACTACCGCGAGGTCTCCCCGCAGCCGCCGGCCGGCTCCGAGGCCTGGGAGGGGCACCAGCCCTCCGAGGGCACGGTCTACGCGGTGACCTGCCGCTTCACCGACGGCGGCATCGGCGCGCCCGCGCCCAAGTTCTTCGCCCAGGCGCCCGCCGGGCCGCCGCCGCTCAATCCGGTGGCGGAGGCGCGCAGGATCATGGACACCATCGTCCTGCCGTTCCCCGAGCCGGGTGTGGCGCCCAAGGACACGGCCGTGGTCGGGGTGCCGGTCTGGCTCTGGCTGGAGAACGCCAAGGCGCCGGCGGCGAAGTCGGTGAGCGGCGGCGGGATCACGGTCACCGTCACCCCGCGGCTGGACTCGGTGGTCTGGGACCTCGGGGACGGCCGGAAGGAGACCTGTGACAAGCCGGGCGCCGCGGCCGGCACGCCCTACGAGGCCAAGTACGGCGCCGCCAAGTCGCCCACCTGCGGCCACGAGTTCACCACCGGCTCGGGCGGCAAGCCGCGCGGCACCTTCGTCGGGAGCATCCAGGCCAACTGGGTCGGCGTGGTGACCGTCACCGGCAGCACCCAGAAGGTCGATCCGATCAAGGTCCCGCTCACCTTCGCTCCGCTGGAGCTGCGGGTGGGCGAGGTGCAGGTCCTCAACTGACGCGGGTGCGGCGGGGGCGACCCCCGCCGCACCGGCGCGCACGCAGCAATGTCCGAACGACGTGGGAAGGCCGGAACCCGGTGGAGAACCGTACATTTGCGACGCCCGGGGCCAGTCCGGCCGGGGCCGCGGCGGTGTCCGTGGCGGTGCCGGAGCAGGGGCGCGGGGCGCCGCACGCCCCCGGGCGGAACCTGCGGGCACGACGCCGGCGGCCGGCCGTGCTGGCGATGGCGGTGGCGCTGATAGCCGCCGGCGGGCTGGGCGGCGCGGTGCTCTACAACAGCACCGGCCAGCGGGTCGCCGTCCTGGCACTGGCCCGTGACGTGCCGTTCGGACAGGTGGTGACCGACGCGGACCTGGTGGTCGCGCGGATCGCGACCGATCCGGCGCTGAAACCGGTGGCGGCCTCGGAGCGCGGCAAGGCGGTCGGGATGCGGGCCGGCACCGATCTCAGGCGCGGCGCGCTGCTGCTGAAGGCGGACCTCGCGGAGGCCCTGACCGTCCAGCCGGGCCAGCTGCTGGTCGGCGTGTCGGCCAAGCGCACCCAGCTGCCGGCGGCCCGGCTGACCCCCGGCGTGTCGGTCGTCGTCGTCTACACGCCCGACAGCGGCCGGCCGGACTCGCTGTCCGCGCTCGTCGTCACGGTCGGCCGGGTGGACACCGACGGCAGCCAGGTGGTGGACGTGGCGGTGGCGGCGGCCGACGCGCCCCGGCTGGCCTCCTGGGTCGCCAGCGGGCGGATCCAGGTGGTGCTGGCGCCGCGCGGCGCGGCCGCGCCGGCCGGGGCGCCCTCGGGGGCGCCCTCGGGCACGGGCGCGCCGCCGGCCTCCGCCGCGCCGTCCGGCTCCGCGACGCCCTCCGGGGCGGGTGGGGGCTGAGATGGCGGTGATCGCGGTGGTGGGCGGCCCGGGAGCTCCGGGCGCGACCACGACGGCCCTGGCGCTGCTGCTGGCCTGGCCACTTCCGCCGGGGCGCCGGATCGTCCTGGTGGAGTGCGACCCGGACGGCGGAGCCGTGCTGGCCGGCGCCCTGGAGGGCCGGGTCGAGGCGGTCTACGGGCTGCGCAACCTGGCGGTCGCGGACCGGCGCGGCCTGCTCGCCCAGACGCTCTGGGAGCAGCTGATCGACCTCTCGCCCGAGGGCAACGCCGAACGGCTGCTGCTGCCCGGCCTGACCGATCCGACCCAGGCACCCGGGCTCGCCTACACCTGGGAGCCGCTGATGGAGGTGCTGCACGGGCTGGAACCTCAGGGCTACGACGTCATCCTGGACCTCGGGCGCTCCGGCGCCACCGGGACCAGCGCCGTGCTGGCCCGCCGGGCGGACGTGGTCGCGGTGACCGTGCGGACCACCCTGCGCGGGCTCAGCGCGGCCCGGCCGCGGCTGTCCGCGCTCGCCGAGGACCTCACGGCCGCCGGCACCGGGGCCGACGCGCTCGGGCTGCTGCTGGTCACCGAGGGCCCCTACTCCGGCGCGGAGGTCTCGCGCGAGTACGGCCTTCCGGTGCTCGGACTGCTGCCGTACGCGGCCCGCACCGCGCGGGTGCTCTCGGACGGCGGGGACATCACCGACCGGCGGTTCATCCGCTCGGAGCTGATGCGGACCGCCCGGTCGGCGGCCGACGAAGTGCAGCGACTGGTGCGCCGCCGCAGGCAGCGGCTGGCGCCCTCGGCGGCGCCCGCCCAGGTCGGTCCGGCGCCCGTGCCGGACGGGGAGGGCGCGGCCCCCGGGTACCCGTCGGCGCCCCAGCCGTACGGGCCGGTGCCGCAGGCTCCGGTCATCACCACCGGGCCGGTGGCCCCGCTCGCCGGGCTGGCGCCGCAGCCGGCCGCGCCCGCGCCGTTCCCGGCGCACGTCCAGCCGCCGCAGCAGGGGCCGTCGCCGCGGTCCGACGCCCCGGGGGCCCACGGCGGGGCGGAGCAGTACGGCCAGCAGCCGTACGGGCAGCAGCCGTACGGCGGGGCGGAGCAGTACGGCCAGGCGCCCTACGGGCAGCCGCAGTTCGGCGCGGCCGAGCCGTACGGGCAGCAGCCGTACGGGCAGGCCTCGTACGGGCCCCCGCCGTCGCAGCAGCCGCAGCCGCAGCCTCAACCGCAGTCGCAGCCTCGACCACCGCAGCCCCAGCAGCCGTTGGCCCAGGGGCCGCGGCACCCGTCCGCCGGTCCGGAGTCCCACGTCAGCTACGGGGAGGTGCTCCGTGCGCGGTAGCCCCCTGCACCAGCGTCCGGCGGCCGACCCGGCCGCACTGCCCTGGACGGCTCCCCAGCCGGAGCCCCCGTCGGCGCCCCGGCCCGGCCACGTCACCCCCGGCCCGGTCGGGCCGGCCGCCGCGCCGTACCCGGACGGGTACCAGGCCGGTGCGACCCCGACCGCCGTGCCCGCCCCGCTGCCCGCGCTCGACCTGCGCGGCGCCGGCACCCGGCCGGCCGTCGACCCGCAGGTGGCGCGCGAGCTGAAGCGCCAGGTGGCGGCCGAACTGCACCAGCAGATCGCCCGGTTGACCGCGACCTCCGGCGTCGAGCCGGACCGCGCCACCCGCCGCCAGCGCGGGCGGGCCCTGATCGAGGAGGCGGTCGCCCGCTGGTCCGACGCCTACGCGCAGACCCACGGCATCCCGCCGACCCGCGAGCAGGACCGCTCGCTCGCCGAGGCCGTCTTCGACCTGCTGTTCCGGGCCGGGCGGCTCCAGCCCTACCTGGACGACCCGGACATCGAGAACATCCTGATCAACGGCTGCGACGACGTCTGGGTCTCCAGGGTCCACCAACCCCTGCGCCAGGTGCCGCCGGTGGCCGACAGCGACGCCGAGCTGATCGAACTGCTCCAGGACCTCGCCCGCCAGCACGGCGGCGGCGAGCGCAGCCTCTCCACCTCCAGCCCGACCCTCGCGCTCCGGCTGGAGGGCGGGATGCGCCTCCAGGCGCTCACCGAGGTGACCCCGCGCCCGTACGTGGCGATCCGCCGCCACCGGGTGGCCTCGGCGACGCTGTCCGAGATGGTCCAACTCGGCACCCTGGACACCACCCTGGCCGCCTTCCTGGCCGCGGCGATCCGGGCCCGGAAGAACGTGATGATCACCGGCACCCAGGGCGTCGGCAAGACCAGCCTGCTGCGCGCGATGGCCGCCGAGATCCCGCCGGACGAGCGGATCGGCACCCTGGAGTCGGAGTTCGAGCTCTGGCTGCACACCCTCGGCCATCTGCGCCAGGTCGTCCCGATGGAGGCCCGGGAGGGCAACGGCGAGCGCGTCGAGGGCCGGCTGGCGGGCGAGTTGAGCATCGGCGACCTCATCCCCGCCGCGCTGCGGATGACGCTCTCCCGGATCATCGTCGGCGAGGTCCGCTCCGGCGAGGTCGTCCCGATGCTGCGCGTCATGACCAACGGCGAGGGCGGCTCGATGTGCACCCTGCACGCCCGCGGCCCGCACATGGTCGTCGACCGCATCGCCGAACTCTGCCTGGAGTACGGCTCGCACATGACCGACACGCTCGCCTACCGGCTCACCGCCAACGCGGTGGACCTCATCGTGCACGTCGCGATGGTCGACGAGACGGCCGTCGGCGGCCGCCGCCACCGCTTCGTCTCGCACGTCCTGGAGGTGGCCGGCCTCGGCGAGAGCGGCCGGCCCGCGCTGAACACCGTGTTCGGCCCGCGTCCCGAGCTCGGTGAGCCCCGCGCCGTCCCGCACACCCCGCCGAACTGCCTGGACGACCTGCGCCGGGCCGGTTTCGACGCCGCGCTGCTCGGCTCCCGTTACGGGAGCTGGGGCCAGCCGCTGCAACTGCGGATCGGCGGTGGGGCGCGATGACCCTGCTCTTCGTCCTCTGCGGCCTGCTGGTCACGGCCGGCCTGGTGACCCTGGTGTTCTGGGCGCTCGGCAGCGAGGAGACCGGCGACCCGGACGAGGACGGCCGGAGCCCGCTGGCCTCCCGGGGCCACGTCCTCTGGTACGGCGCGCCCGGCACCGCCTCCGCCCGGACGGCGCGGCTGCGCCGGATCCAGTTGCCGGTCGCGCTCGTCGCCGCGCCGCTGGGCTGGCTCTTCACCGGCATCCCGCTCACCGCGCTGCTGGTGCCGCTGGCCGTGTTCGGTCTGCCCTGGCTCTTCGACACCACCCGCTCGGACACCCACCGCATCGAACGGCTGGAGGCGCTCTCCGAGTGGACCCAGCGCATCGCCGACGTGCTGCTGCTCGGCGTCGGCCTCAACCAGGCCATCGTCACCAGCCGCCGCACCGCGCCCGCCGCCCTGGAGCAGGAGGTCGGCGAGCTGGCCGCCCGGCTGCAGGCCCGCTGGCGGCCGGAGGAGGCGCTGCGCGCCTTCGCCGACAGCCTCGCCGACGCCACCGCCGACAAGGTGCTCGCCGCCCTGCTGCTGCGCGCCGGGGACAGCGGCCCCGGCCTGGCCCGGGCGCTCTCGGACATGGCCGAGTCGGTCCGCGAGGAGGTCCGTCAGCGCCGCACGATCGAGGCCGACCGGGCCAAGCACCGCACCACCATCCGCTGGCTGGTCGGGATCATCGTGCTGGTCGTCGTGATCGGCTCGTTCAACACCGACTACACCCGGCCCTACAGCACCGCGCTGGGCCAGATCGTGCTCGCGGTGGTCGCCGCGCTCTTCGTGGCGATCATCGCCTGGATGCGCGCGCTCGCCGCGCACCCGCCGGTGCCGCGTCTGCTGGAGCCCGAACGGCGCGGCCGCGGCGGGGGCCGGCGGCGCGCCGCCGAGGCGTCGGCCGAGGGCGAGCCGCAGGAGACCGGGGACGACCGGCGACTCCTCGGGGAGGTCCGGTGATCTCCCCCTGGTCCGTGCTGGCCGGCGCGGTCGCGGCCGGCGGCGTCGCCCTGCTGATCTCCGAACTCCGGCCCGCGCCGCCCGACCTGAGCCAGGCCCTGGACCGGCTGCACCGCACGCCCGCCGACCGGGCGCCGGACCCGGACGAGCGGCCGCGCTGGTTCGACCGGATCGGCGAGCGCTCGATCGGGCTGCGCGGGGTGCGCGTCCCGCAGCGCGAGCTGTCGCTGATCGGTCGGGCCCCGGCCCGGTTCATGGCGCACAAGCTGCTGTTCGCCGTGATCGGCCTCGTGCTGCCGGCCTACCTGTCGGCGATGGCGGTGCTGCTGGACATGGGCCTGCCGTTCGCGCTGCCGCTGCTGGTCGGGCCGTTGCTCGGCGGGCTGCTCTGGTTCGTCCCGGACGCCATCGTGCGCGGCGAGGCCAAGGAGGCGCGGACGGAGTACCTGCACGGCATCGCCGCCTACCTGGAGCTGGTCGCGCTGGAGCGGGCCGCCGACCTCGGGCCCGCCGAGGCGCTGCGCCGGGCCGCCGCGGTCGGCCGCGGCCCCGTCTTCCGCCGGATCCGGGACGCCCTGGACCGCGCCGCGACCGACCGGCTGCCGCCCTGGGCGGGGCTGGACGCGCTCGCCGCCGAACTCGGGCTGACGCCGTTGCAGGACGTCGCCGACATCATGCGGCTCTCCGGTACCGACGGCGCCGCCGTGTACGACACCCTGCGTGCCCGGGCCAAGGGCCTGCGGGGCGAGTTGCTCGCCGAGGACCTCGCGCGGGCCAACGCCGACAGCGAACGGATGGTCGCGCCCGGGGCGGCGCTGACCCTGCTGATGACCGCCCTGATCGTCTTCCCCGCGCTCCACCAGATGCTCGCCTGACACCGTCCTGGTGCCGGTGAGCGCCTGTCACCACACCCAACCCCCGGGAGTCCTCCGATGTCCGACCAGCTCAAATCCCTGGCAGGCCGACTGATCCGGCCCACCCTGCTGCCCGTGCAGTTCGCCCTGCTGCTCTTCCAGTTCCGGGTCGGCCGGCTGAAGGCCGCCCGGGCGCGCGGCGACCGCGGCGCGATCAGCATCGAACTCGCGCTCGCCATCATCGCGCTGGTGTTCGTCGCCGGAGCGGTCGCGGTGGCGCTGTACGCGTTGAAGGACAAGGTCGTGAAGAAGGTCGAGCAGGACCCGAACCTGCCCGGCGGGGGCGGTGCGGCCACCCCGTGAGGCACCGACCCCGTCGCCGTCGCGACCGCGGAGCGATAAGCCTGAGCCTGGCCATCGTCTTCCCGGTCGTCCTGCTGCTCGTGCTGCTCGTCGTCCAGGGCTCGATCTGGTGGTACAACCGCCAACTCGCGCTCACCGCCGCCCGGGAGGGCGTGGACGCCGGCCGCGTACAGGGGAACCGGAGCGACGAGGTGAAGGACGCCGCGGCCAGGCGGCAGGCCGAGGACTTCCTGCGACGGCAGGACGGCCCCGGCTACCGGGTGCGGACCGACGGGAGTACGCCGGAGCTGATCCGGGTCACGGTGGAGCTCACGCCACCGGTCCTGATCCCCGGCATCACCCCGCCGACCATCACGCAGCACGCCGAGGCGCCGCGCGAGCGCTTCGTCCCGCCGGCGGCCGCGCCGTGAGGCGGGTCCCGCGCCCGGCCCGACCCCCGTGGCCCGTCCGTTGGGGGCGCGGGCTCGTGAGCCTGCGCCCGGCCCGGTCGGCGCGCGGGCGGGACCGCGGCGGGGTGGCGATCGAGGCCGCGATCGTCGCCCCCGGCGTCGTCGCGCTGGTGCTGGTCGCCATCGCCGCCGGGCGGGTGCAGACCGCGGCCGGCACGGTGGAGGCGGCCGCCCGCTCGGCGGCCCGGACGGCCTCGCTGGCGCGCAGCGTGGACGGAATGGACGAACTGGTCCGGAAGACCGCCGCCGAGACCCTGCGGCAGCAGGGCGTCAGCTGCCGGGACAGCGACACCGCGGTCAGGCACGGCGAGCTGACCAGCCACGGGGTGACGCTGGCGACGGTCGAGGTGACGGTCCGGTGCGACGTGGGTCTGAGCGACCTCCTGGCCGGGCCGGGCATGCCCGGGACGAAACGGCTGGTGGGCCGGTTCGTCTCGGTGGTCGACCACTACCGGGCCGGGTGAGCCGGCCGATGGCGGTGGGGCGGACGGCCGGTGCCGACGAGGGCTCCGGGCGGGGATTGGGGACGGCCCGCGCGGGGGAGACGCAAGCGGAGAGCTCCCGGGGGACGGCAGGACGAGGCGGAGCGGTCCCCGGTGGGACCGCCAGGGAGACGAAGGTGCGGGAGGGGGGCGTGACGGTGCGCAGACCCGGGGGGGAACGGTGGGGCGGCCAGGCCGTCCGACGGCGGACCGGGGGCCGGCGCGGCCGGGACCGGTCGGACCGCGGCGCGATCGCGATCTTCGTGGCGATCTGTGCGGCGTTCCTGGTCCTGGTCATCGCGCTCGTCGTGGACGCCGGCGGCCGGCTGCGCGTCGCCGAGCGCACCGACGGCTACGCCCAGGAGGCCGCCCGGGTGGGCGGCCAGCAGCTCGACGAGGCCGCCGTGCTCCGGGGCGAGGGGTACAAGGTCAAGCAGGACTACGTCAAGGACGCCGCCAACAGCTACCTCGCCCTGTACCACCTCGCCGTCCACGACGTGGCGTTCTCGGACGACGGTTCGTCCGTGACCGTCACGGTGCAGGCCGACTACAGGCCGGCCCTGTTGGGCGAGCTCGGCAAACAGAAGGTCACGGGCAAGGGCAGTGCCACCCTCGTCCACGGAGTCGAGAAAGCGGAGACCGACTGATGGTCGCGCCACGTGCCAAGGACCAAGCCCGCGCCGGACGCCCGGCCCGGGGCGTGCCCGCCGCGGCGGGAGCCCGCCACCGGCCGGCACCGCTGCCACCGCGCCGAGGGCGGGGCGGCGCGCTGCTCGGCGCCCTCGCCGCGCTGGCCACCCTGCTCGTCCTGCTGATCGGCGTACCCGCGCTGCTGGTGTACGGCACCGGGGCGGTCGCCGCGATGGGCGAGGTCGCGCCGGACGGCGTCGGACAGCTGCTGACCAGTCCCGACGACGGGCGGCTCTTCCTCTGGCTGCTCGTCGTGGTCGGCTGGCTGGGCTGGGCCTGCTTCGCGCTCTCCGTCCTACTGGAGGTCCCGGCCCAGCTGCGCGGGCGGATCGCCCGGCGGATCCCGGCCTTCGGCTGGAGCCAGCGGATGGCGGCCGGCCTGGTCGGCTCGGTGATCGCGCTGCTGCCGGTGGCCGGTTCGGCCTTCGCCGCGGTGCCCGACCGGGCGCCGGCCGTCGCGCAGCTCCAGCCGGCGGCCGGTGTGCAGCGGGCCGCGCTGCCCGCGGCCCAGGCCGCGCCCGCGCTCGCCCCCGCCGCCGACCAGCAGCCCACCTACACCGTCCGGGACAGCCGGCCGGCCGACAGCCTCTGGTCCATCGCCGAGCGCCAACTGGGCTCGGGGGAGCGGTGGGTGGAGATCGCCAAGCTCAACGACGGCCGGACGATGGGGGATTCGGGTCTGCGCTTCGACGCCGAGCGGCCCATCCAGCCCGGCTGGGAGCTGCTGATGCCCGGCGACGCCAAGGCCGACGAGGCCAAGGCGCCCGCGCCGGCGCCCGCGCCCGTGCCGCCGGCGCCGAGCGCGCCGCAGACGGGCACGGACGGGAGCGCCGGGAGCGGCCGCGGCACCGTCACGGTGGCGGCCGGTGACAGCCTGTCGGCCATCGCCGAGCGGGAGTTGGGGGACGCCGAGGCCTGGCCGAAGCTGTTCGAGGCCAACCAGGGCGCCCAGGCGCCGGACGGCGAACGGCTGACCGATCCGGACGTGGTCGTGCCGGGGATGGTGCTGACCCTGCCCGGTGCTCCGGCCCCGGCTCCGGCCCCGGCTCCGGCTCCCGCGCCGGCGCCGACCCCGGCTCCAGCCCCGGCCGACCAGGCGCCCGCGCCGGCTCCGCAGGCTCCGGCCCCACAGGCCCCGGCCACCCCGGCGCCCTCCACCCCGGCGCCGGTGCCCGCCGACGCCCAGGCCCCGGCCGCGCACGCCGAACAGGCCCAGGGCGACGACTACACCGTCGCCCTCACCGCCTCCACCGTCGGCGTGCTGCTCGCCGCGATGATGGTCGGCACCGTCGCCCACAAGCGCGGCACGCAGCTGCGCGCCCGCCGGCCGCGCCACCGCATCGCGCTCCCGGCCGCCCCCGCCGCCGCGTTCGAGGCCGAACTGAAGGTCCGCCAGGACGACCGCGGCCTGGACCTGCTCGACCGCGCCCTGCGCACCATGGCGCGCAACACCGTGCGCGGCGGCAAGCGCCTGCCCGCCATCGTCGCGGCCCGGATCACCCCCGGCCACACGGTCGAACTGCACCTCTCCGGGCCGGCCGCCCCGATCGCGCCGTTCCGGGCCGCCCACGCCCCCAACGTCTGGTGGTGCGCGGACGACTCCGGCGAACTCCTCTCGCCCTCCCAGGCGCGCAAGACCGCCTCGCCCTACCCGGCCCTGGTCACCCTCGGCGGCGCGCCGGACGGCTCGGTCGTCCTCGCCGACCTGGAGACCGTCCGGCTGCTCCACCTCTCCGGCCACCCGGACGACGCCCGGGACGTGCTGCGCACCCTGGCCATCGAGCTGGCCCACAGCCCGCTCGCCGACCGTCTCCACCTGCACCTGGTCGACCTCGCCGAGGAGTTGCCGATCAGCGGGCCGGCCGCCGAGCGGATCCACCGGCACGCCACGCTGGAGGCGGCGCTCGGCGCGCTCGGCCCGCGCACCGCCAAGGCCCGCGCCACGCTGGTCGCCGCCGAGGCCGCCAGCCCGCGGGACGCCCGCAGCCGCGGCCTGGCCGACGAGTCGTGGGTGCCGGAGATCGTGCTCTGCGCCCAGCAGCCCGGCGGCGACGTCCCGGCCGAGCTCGGCCGCCTGCTCGACGCCCGGCCGCGGACCTGCGTCGCCGTGGTCACCCGCGCGCCCGAGCGCGGCACCGGCCCGGTCGCCCGCTGGACGCTGCCCGCCACCGGCCAGGCCACGATTCCCGGCCTGCACGTCACGGTGGAACTCCAGCGCCTCAGCGACGGGCAGTACGAGCAGGTCTCCGAGCTGCTCCGGGCCGCCGACGACACCACCCAGCACCCCGCCCCCGCCTGGACGCTCGACGGCCCCGGCATCGACCTCGAACCGGCCGAACTCCCGGCGCCCGTACCGGTACTGGCGGCGGTCGGGGCCTCGGCACCGTTCGGTGACGGTGCCCTCGGCGGGTCGCTCGGGGGCGGCTTCGACAGCGCTTCCGCCGCCCGGTCCGACGGCACCGAAGCGGCCGGTCCGCGGCTGCTCGCCCGGGTGATCGGCACCGGTGCCAGCCCGTTCGCCGGCACCGACCCGGCCGCGCCCGCCGCCGGTGGACCGGGGTCCCGCTTCCTCGTCAACGGCCTCGGCCGGCAGGCGAGCAGCCCGGCCGCGTTGTCGGCGGCGCCGCCCGCGCTGCCGCCCACCCCGGCGGTCGCCGAGGAGGGCGAGGCCCCCGACGGGGACGCCGACGACACCACCCAGAACCTCCGGCTGCCGGCCGCGGCCGAGACCCGGGCCGTCGAGGTGGTCGTCCCGGTCCAGCCGGTGCCGCCGGCGGCTCCCGGACCGGAGCCGGCCGCGGAGCCCGCGCCGGTGCCGGAGCCGGTCCCGACGCACGAACCCGCGCCGGCGCCCAGCGGCGGCGCCCCCAGGGTCCCGGGCCGCCCGGAGCCGACCCCGGAGCCCGCCGCGGAGCCGGCCCCGGAGCCCGACGTCGAGCCGGAGCCCGCCCCGGTGGCGCGCACCACCCCGGTGCGCAGCGACAGCGACGACCTGCTCGCCATCCTCCGCTCCCCGGAGGCGCACGCCGTCCGCACCGCCCCGCGGATCCGGCTGCTCGGCCCGGTGGACGTGGCCGGCGCCGCCGGCACGGTCGAGCCCGCGAACCTGCCCCGGCTCACCGAGCTCGCCGCCTACCTGGCGCTGCGCTCCGGCGCCGACCACGCCGCGCTCGACCACGACCTCCACCCGGGCGCGGCCCACCTGGACACCCACCCCACCGTCGCCGACGCGAAGAGCCCGCTGCCCGGCAAACTCGCCGATCTGGCGGCCTGGTTCGGCTCCTCGGCGGAGGGCCGGGCCTTCCTGCCCACCGACACCACCGACGGCTACGCCTTCGCGCCGACCGTCACCTGCGACTGGGACGAGTTCCGCGGCCTGTACCGGCGCGGCATGCGCAGCACCAGTGCCACCGCGGACGCGGCGCTCGCCCACGCGCTCGCCCTGGTCCGGGGGGCGCCGTTCGCGGAGGCCCCGCCCGCCGCCTACGGCTGGGCCGAGGCCGAGCGGCAGGACATGATCGCGGCGATCGTCGACACCGCCCACGAACTCGCTGCCCGCCGCCTCCAGTACGGCGACCACCGCAGTGCCGAGGCCGCCGTCTTCCGCGGCCTCGCCGTCGCCCCGGACGTCGAACTCCTGCACCGCGACCTCTTCTACGCCTACGCCTCCGCCGGCGCCCGGGACCAGCTCCTGCGCGCCGTCAACCGGCTGGACGCACTGAGCCGGCGCACCGGCCGGGACCTCGACGCCGACACCGTCGCCCTGCTGCGGGACCTGCTCTCGGGGGCCTGAGTCCACTGCTGCCCCGGGCGGCACGGAACAGCCGTGCCGCCCGGGGCGGCAGTGCCGCCGGGGCGCCCGGTCCCGTGATCCCGTGACGGCCGGTGGCCGGTGACGGGCGCGGGTATCGGTGCGCCTGCGGGTGTCGGTGGCGGGCGGTACGGTCCTGTCATGGCAGCCAGAATCGACCTGACCCTCGATTGCGCGGACGCTCAGCTCCTCGCCGCCTTCTGGAAGACGGCGCTGGGCTACGTCGACGAGCCGCCGCCCGCCCCCTTCGCGACCAGGGCGGAGTGGCTCGCGCAGTTCGACCTGCCGGAGGACGAGTCCGAGGACGACGGGGCCTGGCTCTGCGACCCCGACGGGGTCGGCCCCCGGCTCACCCTGCTCAAGGTCCCCGAGCCCAAGACCGCGAAGAACCGGCTCCACGTCGACGTCCGGGTCCCGGGGCACGGCAGCCCCGAGGAGCGGTGGGCCCGGATCCGGGCGGAGGCCGGGCGGCTGGTGCGGGCGGGCGGGAGCGTCCTCGCGGAGTTCGACGGGCACCACGTGGTGATGGCCGACCCGGAGGGCAACGAGTTCTGCGTCGCCGCGGGCCCGGCCTGAGGCCCGCGGCTTCGCCGGGGCGGACGCCCCGTCACCGGGGCGGCCCGTTGCACGATGGGGTCGGATCACGGGGTCGGAAGGGCAGGCCCGCCGACCGGCGGCGGTTCGCGTCAGGGGCGGCGACCCTCCGGTCACCGGCCGTCAGAAGCCCCGGGGCGCAGGGCCGCCCGCGCGGCGGGCGGAGCGCCGACCGTGCCGTCCGCCCACGGCCGTTCGGGCGCGTACGTGCGTGCGGGCCCGCCCGGCGGACGCCCGGGCGCGGCGGCTGAGCAGCGGCGACGCGGCGGGCCCCGGCGGCGGGGCGGTGATCGCCCACCCGGCCTGGCTCGGGTGTGCCGGGATCTCGTAGGGTGGCGCTGACGGACGTGGTCGCAGGCGCCACGGGCAAGGGCAGCAGACGCCGCTCAGCGGCGGGGCGGGGCGGTGACCAGAGATGGCGGAGTCGACAGCTGTCCCAGGAGGCCCCGATCCCGGTGCGGACCAGGGCCCCGGGGATGCCGTGCCGCCGTGGCCGCCGCGCAATCCGTACGAGGAGCACCCGCCCGGTCCCGCGGCCCTCTACGAGCCGCCCGCGGCCGTCCCGGCCGCCGTGCAGACCGCCGCGCCGGTGTCCGTCCCGGCTCCGGCCCTGTACGAGCCGCCCGTCCCGGCCCCGGCCGCGCCGATGGCGCCGCCCACCGGCTGGACCATGACCGGGATGTCCGTCGTCGCCCCGCCGCCCGCCGCGGCGGCGCCCGCCGCACCGTCCACCGCCACCCCGCTGCCGTTCACCGTCCCGGGCGGCACCCCGGCGCACGGCACGACTCCCGCGCACGGCACGGCCCCCGCCCACGGCTTCGGCGCCGGACCGGGCGGTCTCGGGTCCGCGCCGCGCGGGCGGATCCTGGTGGTCGAGGGCGGCTACGGCAACGCCGGCCGCCGGACCTGGGGGCGCGGCGGACCCGCCCAGGCGCCCGTCCTCTCCGCGATGCTCGCCGCCGTCTCGCCCCAGGTGCTCCTCGCGGCCGACGCGGTGGACGCCGTCCACCTCCCCGGCGCCAGCGACCCGCACACCGTGCTCGCCCACCTGCGCGCCGCCGCCCGGCACCCCGGTCCGCTGCTCGTCCACCTCGGCGGCCACCTGCTCGCCGACAAGCGCGGCGGCCAACTCCACCTCACCCTGCGGGACTCGAAGTCGGGGAGCATCCGCCAGGACGGCATCGCCTGGCAGTCCGTCGCCGCCGAGCTGCGTCACCGGCCCGCCGACTGGCAGACACTCGTGATCGCCGACCTGAGCGCCGATCAGAACGCCTGGCCCTACCTGCAGGGCACCGTCTCGCCGCTCGCCGACGGCCTTCCGCTCTGGGCGGTGGTCAGCCCGGACCCGGAGCAGATCGGCACCTTCACCCGCGCGCTGATCGAGGCCCTGCACGGGGGACGCCCGGGTGCCGAGGCCGTCCTCGCGCCCGAACAGCTGCGCCAGCAGGTGTACTCGGTGCTGCGCCCGGACGTCGTCATCCTCGCCACCCACGCGCCGAACCGGCCGTTCTTCCGCAACACCGCCCGGCGGACGGACAGCGTGCTGCCGGAGGCCGTCCCGTACGAGGGCCCGCGCCCCGCCGCGCTGCTGCCCCGTCCGCCGGTCCAGCGCGACGCCGCCCCTGCCGCCCGTCCCGCCGTGACCCTCGACAAGGCCGCCGCTCCGGTCTTCCCGGCACCCGGCTCGGCACCCGCGGCCGGCTCGGCACCCGCGCCCGTGCCGCTGAGACCTGCCGCGGTGGCGCCGTCCGACGGACCGGTGAACCTGCTGAAGCCCGGCGTGCCGCCGACACCCCCGCCCCCGGCGCGGCCGGTCGACCTGCTGAAGGCCTACGCCTGGCGCCCGCCGGTGACGTCGGGCGTGACCCTGGGCAAGGCGCCGTCCACGGACGCGCGCCCGGCGGACGAGGCGGCCGCGCAGGCGGCACCCGCCGACGCGGCACCCGCCGACGCGGCACCCGCCGACGCGGCACCCGCCGACGCGGCACCCGCCGACGCGGCACCCGCCGCCGAGGTGCCCGCGGACCGCGGGCCGGCCGAGGTGCCGCCGGTGGACGGGCCCGCGGAGGCGCAGCCGAAGGACGCCGCGCCCGAGCCGGAGCCCGCGCCCGAGCCGGAGCCCGAACCGGCTCCCGCCCCCGAAGCCCCCGCCCTCGAGGCGCCCCGCCCCCGCGACGACTACCGCGAGGTGATCGGCCGCATCGTCCGCAGCGCCGACGCCGGGGACCACGCCGCCGCCACCGACCTCGCCTTCGCCCTGGAACTGGAGGCGATCGCCGAGCACGGCGCCGTCTCCGCGCCCGTGCTCCAGGTGCGGCAGGTCCGCGCGCACGTCTGCCGGCTGGCCGGGAAGTCGGTCGAGGCGGCGGACATCTACCGCGAGGTGGCCCTGACGCTGCTGCGCTCCCAGGGTCCGGACTACCCGGAGACCCAGCAGGCGGCCACCAACGCCGAGGCCTGCTGGCGGGCGATCGCGGACCGCGCGGAGGCGATCCGGATCGCCCCCGAGATCATCGAGATGCGGGCCCACCTCCCGGGCCCCGACGGACGCAAGCTGCGCGCCGCCGAACGCCACCTGGCCCAGCTCGCCGCCCCCCGCCCCGACCCCGCCTGAGCCGTCACCCGGCGCACCGCCGCACCGATGCCCCGGCACGGCGGAGCGGGCGGCCCACCCGGCCGCCCGCTCCGCCGCACCCGGCTCCAGGCTCCCGGCGCCCGGACCGGCGCTACCGGCCCGCGAGGGCGTGCACGAACCTGGCGGCGTCGATGGTGCCGAGCCCGCTGGCGAGGTCGTAGCCCTTGGCGGCCCGGTAACCCGTCACCGTGTCCCAGGAGTTGTCGCCCGCCGTCACGTCGACCAGGCCGCTCCACTGCTGCGGGAGCAGGGCGAGGCCGTAGAGCCGCCCGTTGAGCTGACCGAGCCGGCGCCCGGCGAGCTGGTCGGCGAGCGCGACGACGCCGGAGAAGATCGGGGTCGCCTCGCTGGTGCCGCCGGTGATGTGCCAGCCGGCCGTCGCCGGGTCGTAGGACTCGTACGTCCAGGCCGCGCCGTCGACCGCCGCGCTCATGCTGAGGTCGGGCGTGCCGCGGTGGTTGCCGGTGACGCGGGCGACGCCGGCCTGGTACCAGGGGCGTGCGAAGACGGCGGAGGTCCCGCCGCCGCCCGCGCCCCAGCTGTCGTGCCAGACCTGGTCGGGGGCGGTCCGCCGGCCCGCGTCGTCCAGGCTGAGCCGGGTGCCGCCGACGGAGGTGACCAGCGGGTCGGCGGAGGGCCAGGAGTTGACCCTGCCCGGGTAGAGGTCCTCACCGTTGGCCTGGTAGTCGGTGGCGCCGGTGTCGCCGGAGGCGGCGAGTACGGTCACGTCGTGTGCGGCGGCCTCCTGGAAGGCGTACCGCAGGCCGGTGAGCGAGCTGAAGTCGCCCTTGTCGAAGCCGGGGAAGGTGTTCTCGGTGGCGCCGAAGCTCTGCGAGATCACATCGGCGCGGCCGGACTTGATGAGGGCCTTCTCGGCGTCCATCATCTCGGGCAGCCCGGTCGTCCCCTCGGTCTCGGAGACGCCGGTCTCGACCAGGATGATGTGCGCGCCGGGGGCGACGGCGTGGGCGTACTCGACGTCGAGGGTACTCTCGCCGGCCCAGCCGGTGTGATCGGGGTTGGTCGGGTCGAAGACCGGGACGTCGCCCCACTTGACCACCTCGACCTGGGTGTCCGGGATTCCCCACTGCTTGTCGAAGACCTCCAGGTCGTGCTGGATGGTCGGGGAGCCGAAGGAGTCGACGATGACGATCGTGCGGCCCTTGCCGGTGATGCCCTCGCGGTACAGCGGGTCGAGGTTGTAGGCGGTCCGGTACTGGAGCGGGGAGTAGCAGTGGATGCCGATCTGGCTGACGCACTGGGAGGTGGGCAGGGGCGCGTCCCGGCCGGCGGCGCTGAGGTGGCCCGTCGAGGCGGGGCGGACGTGGACGCCCGCGAGGCCGGCGGCGGCCGCCGGGTGGACGGCCGGGACGCCGAGCGTGCCGGCCGTCAGGGCGGTGGCCCCGACGGCGAGCAGGGCCAGGGCACGGCGGAGGGTGGCGGGGCTGCCCATGGGACTCCTTGGGACGCAGGGCCCGACCTGGACCGGTCGGGTCGGTCCGGCCATCCCATCGACAGCAGCATGATCATGCCATAGTCATTCCGTACCCGTCGGCATGCTCGCGCAGGCCACCGGAAAGGGTAAAGGCCGTCCCAGGTGAAGGTAACCCACCACCCGGGACGGCCATCTGACGAAACGTCAGAAGATCTCAGCGTGCCCCACCGTTGACGTACAGCGTCTGCCCGCTGACGTAGGAGGCGTCCTCGCTGGCGAGGAAGGCGACCACCGAGGCGATCTCCTCCGGCCGGCCGACCCGCCGCAGCGGCGTCCGGGCGGAGACCTCCGCCTGGTGGTCCTCGGCCGTCGCGCCGACCCGCTCGGCGGTGGCGGCGGTCATCGCGGTGGCGATGTAGCCGGGGGCGACGGCGTTCACGTTGATGTTGAACGGACCCAGCTCGATCGCCAGCGTGGCGGTCAGGCCCTGGATGCCCGCCTTGGCGGCGGCGTAGTTGGCCTGGCCCCGGTTGCCGAGCGCCGAGCGCGAGCTGAGCGAGACGATCTTGCCGTACTTCTGGGCGGTCATGTACTTCTGCGCCACGTGGCTGCAGTTGTAGGCGCTGGTCAGATTGACCGTCAGCACCGCGTCCCAGTCGGGCCTGGTCATCTTGAAGAAGAGGTTGTCCCGGGTGATCCCGGCGTTGTTCACCAGGATGTGCACCCCGCCGAAGTCCCCGGCGACCTCGGCGAAGACCGCCTCCACCGCGTCGTAGTCGGCCACGTCGCAGCCGTACGCCCGCGCGGTGCCGCCCTTGGCGGTGATCTCCTCGACCGTGCCGGCGGCCCGCTCGGCGGTCAGGTCGACCACCGCGACGGCGGCCCCCTCCTCGGCCAGCAGCCGCGCGGTGGCCGCGCCGATGCCCTGGGCCGCACCGGTGACGACGGCGACCTTTCCTGCGAAACGGGTCACGACAACTCCTTCGACTTCGACTTCGGCTGCGATGGGAACTGCGCCTGCGACTGCGCCCGCGACCGCGAGGTCGGCCTCGCGGTCGGCCTGGATTCGGAGGACGGGACGGCGGCCGGCGCTCAGGGGGATTCGACCAGGACGGCGGTGCCCTGGCCGACTCCGACACACATGGTGGCCAGCCCGCGCCGGGTGCCGTTGCGGCGCATCCGGTGCAGCAGGGTGGTGAGGATCCGCGCGCCGGAGCCGCCCAGCGGGTGGCCGAGCGCGATCGCCCCGCCGGTCGGGTTGACCAGCTCGGGGTCGAGGCCCAACTGGTCGACGCTGGCGAGCACCTGCGCGGCGAAGGCCTCGTTGAGCTCGGCCTCCTCCAGGTCGGCGACGGACCAGCCGACCCGGCGGAGCGCCTTGCGGGTGGCGGGCACCGGGCCGATGCCCATCACGTCCGGGTGCACCCCGGCCGAGGCGCCGGCCACGTACCGGCCGAGCGGCCGCAGGCCCAGCTCGCCCAGGACCTCCTCGCTGACCAGCACCAGGCCGGCCGCCCCGTCGTTCATCGGCGAGGCGTTGCCCGCCGTCACCGTGCCGCCCGGGCGGAAGGCCGGCTTCAGCCGGGCGAGCTTCTCCGGGCCGGTGTCCTCCCGGATGCTCTCGTCCTGGTGGACGGTCACGCCGTCCGGCCGCTCGACCGGGACCAGCTCGGCGTCGAAGTGGCCGTCCTTGCGGGCGGCGGCGGCCAGCCGGTGGCTGCGGAGCGCGAAGGCGTCCTGGCGCTCCCGGGTGATGCCGTGGCGGGCGGCGACCTCCTCGGCGGTCTCGCCCATCGAGAGCACGCCGTGCAGCTCGGCCATCCGCGGGTTGGTGAGCCGCCAGCCGAGCCGGGTGTCGAAGGTCTCGATCCGGTGCGGCAGCGCCTCGTCGGGCCGGGGGAGGACGAAGGGGGCGCGGGTCATCGACTCGCAGCCGCCGGCCAGCACCACGTCGGCCTCGCCCGAGCCGATCGCCCGGGCGGCCTGGGTGACGGCCTCCAGGCCGGAGGCGCAGAGCCGGTTGACGGTGGCGCCGGGGACGCTGTCGGGCAGGCCGGCGAGCAGCACGGCCATCCGGGCGGCGTTGCGGTTGTCCTCGCCGGCCTGGTTCGCGGCGCCCCAGTAGACGTCGTCGATCCGGGCCGGGTCGAGGGTGGGGACATCGGCGAGCAGGGCGCGCAGCACGGTGGCCGAGAGGTCGTCCGGGCGGACCGTGGCGAGCGCTCCGCGCAGCCGGCCGATGGGTGTGCGGCGGGCTGCGGCGAAGTAGACAGGACGCACGTCGTCGGGCTCCTTATCCGGTGGGGTTGTCCGGTGAGTGGCGGTCAGAAGGCGTTGACGCCGGTGAGCGAACGCCCGATGAGCAGCTTGTGGATCTGGCTGGTGCCCTCGTAGAGGGTCATCACCCGCGCGTCGCGCAGGTACTTGCCGACCGGGTACTCGTCGATGAACCCGTAGCCGCCGAAGACCTGGAGCGCGTTGTTGGCGGCCCGGACGGCGGCCTCGCTCGCGTAGAGCTTGGCGACGGAGGACTCGGTGGCGAACGGCAGGCCGCGCTCGATGTGGTCGGCGACCTTCCAGGTGAGCAGCCGGGCGGCCTCGACGTCCACGGCGATGCCGGCGAGCAGCTCCTGGACCAGCTGGTGCGAGGCGATCGGCCGGCCGAACTGCTCGCGCTCGCCGGCGTAGTGGACGGCGGCCTCCAGGCAGGCCCGGGCGATGCCGACGCAGCCGGCCGCCACCGACATCCGGCCCTTGGCCAGGGCGGCCATCGCCACCGTGAAGCCCTTGCCGAGCTCGCCCAGCCGGGCCCCGTCGGGGACGCGGACGGCGTCGAAGGCGAGTTCGGCGGTGGCCTGGCCGCGCAGGCCGAGCTTGCCGTGGATCTCGGTGCGGGTGAAGCCGGGCAGGTCGGTGGGGACGAGGAAGGCGGTGATGCCCCGGTGGCCCGGTCCGCCCGTGCGGGCGAAGACCAGCGCGACATCGGCCCACGTCCCGTTGGTGATGAACATCTTGGCGCCGCTGATCAGCCAGTCGTCGCCGTCCCGGACCGCCCGGGTGGTCAGGTTGGCGGCGTCCGAGCCGGTGCCGGGTTCGGTGAGGGCGAAGCAGCCGAGCGACTCGCCGGAGGTGAGCCGGGGCAGCCAGTGCCGCTTCTGCTCCTCGGTGCCGTAGCCGTTCACCGACTTGGCGACCAGGCCGAGCGAGACCGAGACGATGCCGCGCACGGCGGAGTCGCCCCGGCCCAGCTCCTCCAGGGCCAGGCAGTACGCGAGGTGGTCGCCGCCGCTGCCGCCGTACTCCTCGGGGATGGTGAGGCCGAGCAGGCCGATGCCGGCGAGCTTGCCGATCACCGCCCGGTCGACGGACTCGGCCCGGTCCCAGGCGGCCGCGTGCGGGACGATCTCGCGGTCGGTGAAGGCCGCCGCGAGGTCCCGGAGGGCGGCCTGCTCCTCGGTCAGCTCCAGATTCATCGCGCCACCTCGTCGGGCTCCGGTAAACTAGCGGTGCAAGTTTTACCGGGACTGTAGCCCCGACCGGGCCGCGCTGGGAAGAGGCGCCTGCCAGAATCGGTCCTCACCCCACTCGACCGGAGGAACCGCGACGATGGCCCGCCCGCGCACACCCCTGCTCAGCCGCGAGCTCATCGTCGCCACCGCGCTGCGGCTGATCGACGCCGAGGGGCTGGACGCCCTCTCCACCCGCCGCCTGGCCACCGAGCTGTCGGTCAGCGGGCCGTCGCTCTACAACCACGTCGCGACCAAGGACGAGCTGCTGGACGCGGTGGTGGACAGCGTGATGGGGGAGGTCGACCTGTCGATGTTCACCGCCGGCGCGCCGTGGCCGCGGGCGCTGCGCGACTGGGCCCGCTCCTACCGCGCCGCGCTGGCCGCGCACCCCAACATCGTGCCGGTGCTGGCCCAGGGCCCCGGCCGCCGCCCGAACGCGCTGCGGCTGGCCGACGCCGTCTTCGGCTGCCTGGTCGAGGCCGGCTGGCCGCGCGGGCAGGCCACCCGGATCGGCGCGCTGATGCGGTACTTCGTCACCGGCTCGGCGCTGGCCTCCTTCGCGGCGGGCTTCCCCGAGGACGCCGGGCTGTACGACGCCGCCGACTACCCGCACCTCGGCGAGGCCCACCGGCTGGCCGAACACCGGGGCGCGATCGACGAGGGCGCCTTCGAGACCGGTCTCGAAGCGCTGCTCGACGGGCTGCTGCTCCGGTACGAGCGGACGGTCGGCGGGGCGGCGCCGCGGCCTCACCAGGGCTCGCGCGCCACGAAGGCGGGGCGCAGCGACGGGTCCACCGGGTCGTAGTAGCGGTGGTAGACCGGGGTCAGCCCGCCGGAGACCGGCGGCACGATCCAGCTCCAGTCGGCGGGGGTGGGCCGCCCGAGCCGCTTCTCCTGGGCGATGTGCTTCAGGAACCGCTCCGACTCGGTGTGGTGGTCGGCGATCGTCACTCCGGCCTCCTGGAACGAGTGCAGCACCGCGACGTTGAGCTCCACCAGCGCGCGGTCGCGCCAGAGCGTGCGGTCGCTGGAGGTGTCCAGGCCGAGCCGGTCGGCGACGGTCGCCAGCATGTCGTACCGGTCGGCGTCGGCGAGGTTGCGGGCGCCGATCTCGGTGCCCATGTACCAGCCGTTGAACGGGGCGGTGGGGTAGCGCACGCCGCCGATCTCCAGCGTCATGTCGCTGATCGCGGGCACCGTGTACCAGCGCAGGCCGAGCTCGGCGAACCACGGGTGGTCGGGGTGGCTGAGCTCGACCTCGGGGGTGGTGTCGTCCGGCAGTTCGTACCACTCGGGGCGGGCACCGGGCCGCTCCTGCACCAGTAGCGGCAGCACCTCGAAGCGCTCCTCGCCGCACTTCCAGCCGAGGTCCCGGGCGCGGGCCGCCAGCCGCGCGCCCGCCGGGTCCCCGACGAAGCCGTGCCCGGTGGGCCGGCCGGCGTAGCGGACCAGCTGCTGGTTGAGGATGCGGGCGGCCGGGCGGCCGGGCCGGTCGGGGGCGAACACCGAGATCACCGGGCGGATCCGGCCGCCGTTGGAGGCCACCCGCAGGTGTTCGAAGCACTCGGTGGCGATGTCGTCGGCCGAGGCCAGGTGCCGCAGGTCCCGCACCACCAGGCTGCGCCAGTACAGCCGGCCGATGCAGCGGGCCGCGTTGCGCCAGGCGAGCCGGGCGCCGTAGGCGAGTTCGGCAGGGGTGTGCTGGTAGGTGCCGGTGCGGTCGATCTCGTCCAGGACCGCCAGCACCCGCCCGGTCGGGTCGCCGGCGCCCGGCTGCTCGCGGTGGAACTGGCGGACGAAGTCGGCGGCCGCGTCGGGGTCGGTGAAGGGCTCGGCGAGCGGCTGGGCCACGGGTCCGGTGAACGCCTCGCCGAACGCCTCGCGGAACGGCTCGGTGCGGAGACCGGCGAACGGATCGGTGCCGGTGGGGCGGTCGGCCACGGTGGGCCGCCCCGGGGTGGTCCGCCCGGCCTCGGCGCGCCCCGGGTCGACGAGGTACCGGACGCCGGTGCCGTGCACGGTGGTGGGCAGGGGTTCGGGCCCGTGCGGCGGCTCGGCGGCCGGGTGGGCGTGGGCGAACGGGCAGCCGACGCTCGGGGCCGGCACCGCGGCCGGCGTCGGAGCCGGTGCGGGGCGACGGGTCGAGCGGGTGCTGCGGGTGCGAAGCCGGTTGAAGATCAAGGACACATCCCTCCTGCCGAACAGGAGTACCGGAGGTAGGCGCCCCGCCGCAGAGAGTGAACGATTCGGCCCCCGCACCCGCGCCGAGGGCGCTAGGGTGCGGGGGCCGAAGGTCCGACAGTCGGATCAGCCCATGTCCTCCAGGCGGACGCCCTTGGTCTCCTTCATGTACTTCGCCACGAAGACCAGCGACAGGGCCGCGAAGCCCGCGTAGACCAGGTAGGTCGCCGACAGGTTCCAGCGCGAGAGCGAGGGGAACGACACGGTGATCGCCCAGTTGGCGATCCACTGCGCCGAGGCGGCGACGGAGAGCGCGGCGGCCCGGATCCGGTTGGGGAACATCTCGCCGAGCATCACCCAGACCACCACGCCCCAGGACATCGCGAAGAACAGCACGAAGGCGTTGGCGGAGATCAGCGCGACGGTGCCCTGGAGGTCGGGCAGGGCGACGTCGTCGCCGGTGCCGGTGGCCGAGGAGAACGCCCAGCCGCAGGCGGCCAGCGCGACGGCCATCCCGGCCGAGCCGATCAGGGCGAGCGGCTTGCGGCCGATCCGGTCCACCAGCAGGATCGCGACCACGGTGCCGAGGATGTTGATGACCGAGCCGATGAAGCTGATCAGCAGCGAGTTGCTCTGGTCGATGCCGACGGACTGCCAGAGGATCGACGAGTAGTAGAAGATCACGTTGATGCCGACCAGCTGCTGGAAGACCGAGAGGCCGATGCCGACCCAGACGATCGGCAGCAGGCCGAACCGGCCGCCGAGCAGGTCGCCGAAGCGCGGCCGGTGGTCGGAGGCGATCAGGCCCTGGATCTCGGCGATCCGCGCGTCGGTGTCGGCGCCCTCGCCCTCGACCTCGGTGAGCACCGTGCGGGCCTCGTCCAGCTGGCCGGCCGAGATCAGGTAGCGCGGGGACTCGGGGATCATCGAGGCGAGCACGAAGTAGACGGCGGCCGGCACGACGCAGATGCCGAGCATCCACTGCCAGGCCTCCAGACCGAGGAGCCGGCCGCGGGTGTCGCCGCCGGCGGCGTCCGCCAGGACCCAGTTGACCAGCTGCGAGATCGCGATGCCGAGGACGATCGCGGCCTGCTGGAAGGAGGCCAGCCGGCCCCGGTAGCGGGTCGGCGCGACCTCGGCGATGTAGGTCGGGGCGATCACCGAGGCGATGCCGATGGCCGCGCCGCCGAGGACCCGCCAGCCGGCGAGGTCCCAGGCGGCGAACGGCAGCATCGAGCCGACCGCGCTCACCGCGAAGAGCAGCGCGCCCGCCTTCATCACCTTGATCCGGCCGTACCGGTCGGCGAAGCGGCCGGCCAGCGCGGCGCCCACCGCCGAGCCCAGCAGCGCGGACGAGACGATCAGACCGGTGACGCCGTCCCCGACGCCGAACTTCTCCTGGATGCCGGAGACGGCGCCGTTGATCACGGAGCTGTCGTAGCCGAACAGGAACCCGCCGAGGGCCGCGGCGGCGGTGATGAACACGACGAAGCCGAGGCGGTCGGAGGATCGAACCTCCGCCGCCACGGGCTCCGAGGGCTGCTGGGTGACGCTCACGATCTTGACTCCTGATACTCAACGCTGAGCTTGGTAGCCGCGATCGTAACCCGTCAATGTTCAAGTGTTGTACGTGGGATGCCCGACAAGTCCCCTTGCTTATTAGTAAAGTGAACTGTCAAACCTGTTCGGCCACCGGCGAGGCCAGGGACAGCCCGAACCGGCCCTCCTCGTCCGTCCACCAGTGGCTCAGCCGCAGGCCGGCCGCCGCCAGCTCCTCGGCCACCCGCTCCCGGCGGAACTTGGCCGACACCTCGGTGCGCAGCTCCTCGCCCTTCTCGAAGTGGATCGGCAGGTCCAGCGCGGGGATCTTCACGGTCTGCTCCTGCAGCGAGCGCAGCCGCATCTCGATCCACTCCCGCTCCCGGTCCCAGAGCGCCACGTGCTCGAACGCGGTCGGGTCGAAGTCGGCGGACAGCTCCCGGTTCAGCACGTTGAGCACGTTCCGGTTGAACTCCGCCGTCACCCCCGCCGCGTCGTCGTAGGCGGCCACCAGCACCTGCGGGTCCTTGACCAGGTCGGTGCCGAGCAGCAGGAAGTCACCGGGGTCGAGCGCGGCCCGCAGGCGGCGCAGGAAGACCGCCCGCTCGGCGGGGAGCAGGTTGCCGAGGGTGCCGCCGAGGAAGGCGACCAGGCGCGGCCCGCCCTCCGGCGGTAGGCCGAGCCGGGCGGTGAAGTCGGCGAGCACCGCGTGCACGGACAGTCCGGGGAAGTCCAGGGCCAGTGCCTCGCCCGCCCCGGTCAGGGCGCTCTCGCTGACGTCCACCGGGACGTAGCTGTCCAGCGTGCCGAGGTCGCGCAGCGCGTTCAGCAGCAGCCTGGTCTTCTCCGAGGAGCCCGAGCCCAGCTCCACCAGCGTGCGGGCCCGGGTGGCGGCGGCGATCTCGCCGGCCCGGTCGGTGAGGATGGCCCGTTCGGCGCGGGTCGGGTAGTACTCGGGCAGCCTGGTGATCTCCTCGAACAGCTCGCTGCCCCGGGCGTCATAGAACCACTTCGGCGGCAGCCACTTGGGATCGGCGGTCAGCCCCTCGCGCACGTCGTGCCGCAGCGCGGTGCTGAAGTGGTCGGCGGGCAGCAGTCGGGTGAGATCAAAGATGCTCATGGCAGATGGATCCTCTGTTCAAAAAGTGAAGGTGAGAGGAGCGAGGGAGCTTTCAGAGCGGGCGGACCACGACGCCGTCCGGGCCGGCCAGCAGCAGCGAGCGGTCCGGGACGACGGTCCAGTCCGGGTGGTCGTCGTAGGGCTCGGAGGCCACCAGGACGCCCGCACCCGGCAGGCTCCGGTGGTGCAGCGTGTCACCCCAGGCGGTGGCGGCGATCGCCCGGCCGTCGGTCAGCAGCAGGTTGAGCCGGCCGGTGGTGTGCGCGGTCACGTCCGCGACGGCGCCGGCCAGGGCCTCGCCGAGGCCCGCGCCCGCGCGCAGCCGGTGCAGCGCGAGGCCCCAGAGCAGCGCCGAGTCCGTCCGGGCCGGCAGCTCCAGCAGCTCGGCCGGGGAGAGCCGCCCGGCCGCCGCGTCCAGCTTGTCCGGCCAGCCGGCCACCGCGCCGTTGTGGCTGAACAGCCAGGGCCCGGCGGCGAACGGCGCGGCCGCGTCCTCGCCCGCCGCGCAGCCCTCGGTGGCCGAGCGGACGGCCGCCACCAGCGCCCGGGTGCGGATCACCCGGGCGAGGTCGGCGAAGGAGGCGTCCGCCCAGATCGGTCCCGCCCGCCGGTAGCGGGCCGGGGTCGGGTCGCCGTCCGCGTACCAGCCGAGGCCGAAGCCGTCGGCGTTGACCGTGCCGTACTGCTGCGCCCGGGGGGCCCAGGACTGCCGGTAGAGCCCGAACGGCGGCTCCACCAGCAGCTCCCCGGGCGTCACCGGGGCGCCGAGGTAGGCGAGGTGGCGGCACATCAGCCGGCCGCCACGTCGGCCGCGGTGCGGAACCCGGCGAAGATCTGCCGCCGGACCGGGTAGTCCCAGTTGCGGAACGTGCCGCGGCAGGCCACCGGCGCGACCGCGAAGCAGCCGCCGCGCAGCACCTTGTACTCGGGCCCGAAGAAGACCTCCGAGTACTCCCGGTACGGCCAGGCCCGGAAGCCGGGGTAGGGGTGGAGGTCACTGGCCGTCCACTCCCACACGTCGCCCATCAACTGCCGTACGCCGTAGGGGGACTCGCCGGCCGGGTAGCTGCCGGCCGGGGCCGGGCGCAGATGGCGCTGGCCGAGGTTGGCGTGCTCCGGGGCGGGCGGGCCGTCGCCCCACGGGTAGCGGCGGGAGCGGTCGGTGGCCGGGTCGTGCCGGGCGGCCTTCTCCCACTCCGCCTCGGTCGGCAGCCGCCGCCCCGCCCAGCGGGCGTAGGCGTCCGCCTCGTACCAGCTGACGTGCAGCACCGGCTCGTCCTCGGGGACGGGCTCGACCGTGCCGAAACGGCGCCGCAGCCACCGCGCGCCCTCGCGGTGCCAGAACAGCGGGGCGGTCAGCCCGGCCCGCTGCCGGTGCTCCCAGCTCTCGGCCGTCCACCAGCGCGGGTCGTCGTAGCCGCCGTCGGCGATGAACCGCAGATAGGCGCCGTTGGTGACCGGCGTGGTGTCCAGCCGGAAGGCCGGCAGGTCGATCCGGTGCGCCGGGCGCTCGTTGTCCAGCGCCCACGGCTCGGTGTCCGTCCCCATGGTGAACGGGCCCGCGGGGACGAGCACGTCGGCGGGCAGCGCCGCCGCGTCCGCCGGGGCGGGCGGCGGCGGGGGAGCGGCCAGCGCGGGCTCGCCGCGGCGCAGCTGGTGGGTGACCAGCATGGTCTCGTCGTGCTGCTGCTCGTGCTGGGCGATCATGCCGAAGGCGAAGCCGGCGTCGAGCAGCGGAGCGCCCTCCAGCGGGCTGGCCTCCAGCAGGTCGAACACCCGGCCGCGGACTTCGTGCGCGTAGGCGCGCGCCTCGGCCGGCGGCAGCAGCGGCAGGCTGGGGCGTTCGGCGCGTGGGTGCTCGAAGGCGTCGTAGAGCGGGTCGATCTCGGGGCGCATCGGCTCCCGGCCGCCGATGTTGCGCAGCAGCCAGAGCTCCTCCTGGTTGCCGATGTGCGCGAGGTCCCAGACCAGCGGGGACATCAGCGGGGAGTGCTGGGCGGTGAGGTCGTGGTCCTCGACGCAGTCGGTCAGCGCGGCGGTGCGGGTCCGGGCGGCCAGCAGCTCGGTGGCGATCGCCTCGCGCAGGGCCGCCGGGGGCAGGCCCTCGGGGGACGGGCCGGCCGGCGGGGCGGGGGAGGCCGCGGGCGGAGACCCGGGGCCGGTCGCCCCGGCGGTGCGGGAGCCGGTCGGGCGGGCGTCGTCGATCATGGTGCGGCCTCCTCCGGGGGAGTGCGTCGGGTGCCGGAGCGCAGGGCGTCCAGCTGGTCGTCGGCCGGGCAGCGGCCGCGCGCGGGGTAGCGCTCGGCGAACTCGGCGACGGCGGTGCGCAGTCGCTCGGCGCCGGGCAGGCGGCCCAGCGCGGCATCGGCGGCGGCGAAGCAGGCGAGGGTGGCGCGGCGCAGCGCGGGATCGGCGACCGCCAGGGTGGCGGCCCGGCGCCATGCGTCGCTGCGCGGCGGGAGCGGCCCGGTGGCGCTCTCCAGCGGCTCCAGCGCGGCCAGCGCCGCGTCGGCGGCCTTCGGGTCGTCCAGCAGCGCGGTCACCAGGGCCGCGGGGACGATCCAGCCGTCGCCCGGCTGGGCGTCGATCATCCGCAGCTCCAGGTGGCCGTGCGGGCGGACCGGCGGGAACAGCGTGGTGCGGTGGTAGTCCAGGTCGGCGAGGGTCGGCGGGCGTTCGCCGCCGCCGCGCAGCCAGTCGAGGAAGGTCAGGCCGGCCGGCGCCGTCCACGGCAGGCCCTCGGGGCGCCGGATGCAGAGCACCTCGGCGTCCAGCACGTACCTGGTCCAGGCCTCGCGCGGGTCGCCGTGGTCGGGCGCCGGGGCGAGCGTGCGGGTGGGATCCATCCGGGACCAGACGATCTGCCGGGTGGACCGGTGCCCGGTGGGCTTCCCGTCCAGCAAGGGGGAGTTGGCGAAGGCGGCGACCAGGACCGGACCGAGCTGGTGGGTCAGGCGCCAGCGCCGGTCGAGCGCGTGCGGGCCGTCGGCAGCCCCCGCGTCCAGGCAGACCTGCACGGAGGCGGTGCCGGTCATCATGATCCGGCCCCAGGGTCCGGCGGAGTCGAAGAACCGTTCCATCGCGAGATAGCGGGGGTGGTCCAGCACCATCGTGCGGGGACGGGCCAGGGGGTCGGTACCGGTGCCGGTGAGCCGCAGGCCCTGGGCCGCGAAGGCGGCCCGCAGGGTGGCGAGATCACGGCGGGTGTCGTCGACGCAGGCGACGATGCCGTCGGCGGGCGGGGAGCTGAGCTCGACCTGTCCACCGGGTTCGAGGGTGAGGCGGGCACCGGACGGCAGGACCGTCCCGTCGGCGCCGCCCAGTGGCAGTGACTCCAGTGCGGCGTGCAGCCGCTCCGGTAGCACGGGGCCGGTCGGACATCGGTCGTCGTGGACGAACCACTCGACCTCCACGCCGACCAGCCGGGGCGGCCCGATCTTGAAGCAGACGCCGGCCATGTGGCGGCGCGCCGTCGACTCGGTGAGCGGGGTGACGCTTCCGGTGGGCGGATCGGTGCCCTGGCGGTCGGTCGGGCTGGTCGGGCTGGTCGGGCGAACGGGTATCACCGGACTCACCATCCTCGGGATCACGATTGCGGCCCGGTCTACCCTGCCCAGTCTGCTACGGACCATGCCGGGGCGCTCCGCAAACATCTCGTGAAGAGATGTCGTCGCAGGTCAGAGGCGGTGCAATCGGGTGATACCGGGATTTCGGAGCCGTTCCAGCCGGCTCACGGCCGCCGCCAGCGCGGGCTCCGGCAGGGCGTAGTTCAGCCGCAGCGAGCCCTCGCCGCCGGGGCCGAAGTCGCCGCCGTCGGAGGCCTCCAGGCGGCACCGCTCCAGCAGCGCCGCCCGGGCGCCTACGGGCGGCAGGCCGAGCGCGGCGGCGTCCAGCCAGAGCAGGTAGGAGGCCTCCGGCGCGGAGCGGACGGCCTCTCCGAGCACGCCGGTCAGCCGGTCCCGGGCGGCGGCCAGGTGGTCCAGCAGCGCGTCCAGCCACGGGCCGCCGTCGCGCAGCGCCGCCTCCTGCACCACCTGCTCCAGCAGCCCGCCCTCCCACAGGCCGTACCCGGCCATCACCCCGGTGAGCCGCTCGCGCAGCGCCGCGTCCGGCACGAGCGCGAAGCAGCTGGGGATGCCGGAGGTGTTGAAGGTCTTGCCGACCGAGTTGAGGGTGACGGTCCGATCCCGGTAGGGGCCCGCGACCGCGACGGCCACCGGGTGGCGGTGGCCCGGGTGGGTGAGGTCGCCGTGCACCTCGTCCGAGAGCAGCACCCCGCCGCCCCGGGCCGCCGCCTCGGCCAGGGCGCGGACCTCCGCGGCGGTCCAGACCCGGCCGGACGGGTTGTGCGGGCTGCTCAGCAGCACCGCCCCGGCCCGGTGCCCGGCGAAGGCGTCCAGCGGCAGCCGGTAGCCGGCGGCGTCCCGGGCCAGCGGCAGCTCCCGGTGGGCCACTCCGGCGGCCCGGCAGACCTGGGCGAAGCCGCCCCACTCCGGCGCCGGGAACAGCACCGGCCCGGTCGGTCGCACCGCCTCCAGCAGCAGCCGGACGGCGGTGCGCGGTCCGAACGGCAGCAGCAGCACCCACGCCGGGTCGATCTCCACCCCGTGCCGGTCCCGGTACCAGCGGGCCACCAGCTCCCGGCCGGCCGGGTCGCACACCGTGTACCCGTACGCCGGGTGCCGCGCGCGCCGGCCCAGCGCCGCCGCGACGGCCGGCGGGCCGGGCAGGTCCATGTCGGCCAGCCCCATCGCGATCACGCCGGCCGCACCGGCCGTCCGGGCCCACTTGCTGCTCCCGGTACCGGTCCGGTCGAAGGCCCGCCCGAAGAGCCGGTCGGGGGCGTGGCCGGGGTCGTGGCCGGGGTCGTCCGACGGGGTCGTCATGGCGGGCGCCTCCCGGGCGGCGGTGGGGGTCGGTCCCGGGCCACGCTAACCGCCCGGGCGGGCCCGGTCACCAGGGCGCGGGCGGGCCGCCGCCGGCACCGGCCCGCGTCCCGAGGAGCGGTCGGCAGGGGCGCGGCCGCCCGGCGGGGCCGTACGCTGCGGGACGGCTGCGACCGGGGACGCACGGGGACATCCGGAAAGGGCGGGACCGATGGGACTGGTGGGACTGCGAGGACGGGCGGGCCGGGCGGCGCCCGCGGCGGACCGGGGAGGGCCGGACGACGAGGTCACGCTGTTCGTGGCCCGGCGGGTCGAGCCCGGTCACGAGGAGGCGTTCGAGCGGTGGGCGAAGGGGATCCTCGCCGCGGCCGCCGGGCACGAGGGCAACCTCGGCACCGGACTGCTGCGCCCGGCCGGGCCGGACGACCCCTGGCACCTGCTGCTGCACTTCCGTGACGGCGGGGCGTTCCGTTCCTGGCAGGCCTCGCCGGCCCGGGCGGCCTGCTTCGCCGCGGCGGACGGGCACCACCACGAGGTGCACCGGCACGAGATCCTCGGGATGGAGGGCTGGTTCGCCACCACCCGGTCGGCGGCGAAGGGCCGCCCGCCGGTGCGCTGGCGGATGGCGGTCGCCTCCACGGTGGCGATCGCGCCGCTCACCGTCACCTCCGGGCTGCTGCTCACCCCGCATCTGGCCGGCCTGCCGGTGGCGGTCCGCGCCCTGGTCACCGCACCGCTGATCAGCGCGCTGATGACGTACGCGGCCCTGCCGGTGGTCACCCGGCTGCTGCGCGGCTGGCTGTTCGGCCGCACCGACCGGGTCTAGATGTCACGCCGGGCGGTCGGCAGGTGTGCCGCCCGCCCGGCCGCCCGGGTCCCGGCGGGCCAGGTGGGCGGCCAGGCCGCGGCGGCCGCGGCGCATCATGACGGCGTGGTTGGCGCGGAACACCGGGTGCAGCGGCACGGCGAGGCGCCGGAGCAGCGGGCGTCCGGGCCGGGCGTCCTCCTCGAACAGGGCGCGGGCGCCGGTGCCGTCCGCCCCGACCGTCCAGCGGGACCAGCCGACCAGGTCGCCCCGCATCGCGACCTCCAGGACGCCGGCCACCGGGTCGCGCCGCACCACGGTCAGCCCGATCACCAGCCGGTACGGCAGCAGTGCCCGGACCACCGCCTCGCCGTCGTCCGGGCCGAACCGCCGCACCGCGCGGATCTCGGGCCACCAGAGCGGGTAGCCCGGGACGTCCTCCAGCGCGGCGTACACCGCGGCCGGCGGCGCGGCCAGCCGCCACACGTCGCGGAACCGGTAGTGGTTGAGGTCCACGGCCGAACTCTAGGGCCTCCGGCCCGGCCCCCGGGGGGCGGACCTCCGGTGACCGGCTCCCCCGACCCCGGGGCCGGGGCCCTAGGCGGGCTCGGACAGTTCGAAGGCGGTGTTGACCAGGGCGACGTGGGTGAACGCCTGCGGGGTGTTGCCGAGTTGGCGGCGGGCGCGCGGGTCCCACTGCTCGGAGAGCAGGCCGAGGTCGTTGGCGAGCCCGACCACCCGGGCGAACAGGTCGCGGGCCTCGGCCCGCCGCCCGGTGGCGACGAGCGCGTCGGCGAGCCAGAACGAGCAGGCCAGGAAGGCGCCCTCGCCGCCGGGCAGGCCGTCGGTGTGCCGGTGCGTCCGGTAGCGCAGGACGAGGCCGCCGTGGTCCAGGCCGTCCCGGACGGCGTCCACGGTGCGGACCACGCGCGGGTCGTCCGGCGGCAGGAAGCCGCACTTGACGACGAACAGCGTGGCCGCGTCCAGGCCCTGCCCGCCGTAGTGCTGGACGAAGACGCCGCGCCGCCGGTCGTAGCCGTGCTCGCAGACGTCGGCGTGCACGGCGTCGCGCATCGCCCGCCAGCGGGCCACGGGCGCGGGCAGCCCGGTGGCCTCGGCCATCCGCACCGCGCGGTCGGCGGCGACCCAGGACATCACCTTGGAGTGGACGAAGTGGCGCCGCTCGCCGCGTACCTCCCAGAGGCCCTCGTCGGGTTCGCGCCAGTGCTGCTCCAGGTAGGCCATCAGGGCCCGTAACAGCGTCCAGACGTGCCGCTCCATCGGCAGGCCGGCCAGCAGCGCCAGGTGCAGGGTGTCCACCACCTCGCCGTAGACGTCGAGTTGGAGCTGGTCGACGGCGGCGTTGCCGAACCGGACCGGCCGGGAGCCCTCGTAACCGGGCAGCCAGTCGGCGGAGATCTCGCCGAGGACGCGCTCCCCGGCGACGCCGTAGACGGTCTGCAGGTCGCCCGGGTCGCCGGCGATGGCGCGCAGCAGCCAGCGGCGCCAGGCGGCGGCCTCGTCGCGGAAGCCGCCGCGGAGCAGCGCCGAGAGCGTCATCGAGGAGTCACGCAGCCAGCAGAAGCGGTAGTCCCAGTTGCGGGTGCCGCCGATCCGCTCGGGCAGTGCGGCGGTGGGCGCGGCGACGATCCCGCCGGTGGGCGCGTAGGCGAGTGCCTTGAGGGTGAGCAGCGAGCGCAGCACGGCCTCCCGCCACTCGCCCCGGTAGCGGCAGCCGGCCGCCCAGTGCTGCCAGTCGCGCAGCGTGGCGAGCAGGGCCTCCTCCGGGTCGGTGCGCGGTGAGGTGGGCAGGTGGGAGGGCTGCCAGGTGAGGACGAAGGGCACCCGGCTGCCGGCGGTGACGGTGAAGTCGGAGACGGTGACGCCGTCCACTCCGTAGGTGTGGACCTCGGGCGGCACCCGCAGCCAGGCGGAGTCGGGCCCGGCGACGGCGACCCGGTGCCGGCCGGTGCGGCGCACCCACGGCTCGATCCGGCCGTAGTTGAACCGCAGCCGCAGCTCGCCGCGGACCGGGACGCTGCCCTCGACGCCCTCCACGATCCGGATCAGCTGCGGGGAGCGCTGCCCGCCCCGGCCGCGCTGGGGCATGAAGTCGGTCACCCGGACGGTGCCGTCGGCGGTGTGCCAGTCGCTCTCCAGGACGAGGCTGTCGCCCCGGTAGCGGCGCGCGGAGCACCGCGCGCCGCCGGCCGGGGCGAGCCGCCAGGCGCCGTGCTGCCGGTCGCCGAGCAGCCCGGCGAAGCAGCTGGGGGAGTCGAACCGGGGCAGGCAGAGCCAGTCGACCGACCCGTCCCGCCCGACCAGCGCGGCGGTCTGCAGGTCGCCGATCAGGGCGTAGTCCTCGATCCGTCCGGCCATCGGGTCCATTCTCCGGCCGGGGCGCGTCCTCGGCAGGACGGGGCGATTCCGCTTGCACGCGTTCGGCGTGCAGAGGAGGATCTTGTGTGCTTGTAGTCTCATCAGAACCAGCAGTCCCACGGGGCGACTGGTTCACCGGAACCGGAATGAAGGAGTCCCGAGGATGCGGCGACCGAACTGGGTACCGGAAGGTACGGACCTGGACAAACCGAACGCCGCCCGGGTCTACGACTACTACCTCGGCGGGTCGCACAACTTCGAGGTGGACCGGGAGATGGCCCGCCAGGCGATCGCGCTCTGGCCGGAGCTGCCGCAGATCATGCGCTCCAACCGGGCCTTCCTGCGCCGCGGCGTGCAGTTCGCCGCCGAGCGGGGCATCACCCGGTTCCTGGACATCGGCTCCGGCATCCCGACCTTCGGCACCGTGCACGAGATCGCCCGGGCGATCCGCCCCGAGGCCGAGGTGGTGTACATCGACCGCGACCCGGTCGCCGTCGCGCACAGCCGGCTGCTGCTGGCGGAGGACGAGGGCTGCTCCGTCGTCCAGGCCGACGTCCGGGACATCGACGACCTGCTGGGCCGCCCCGAGGTGACCGCGCTGCTCGCGCCCGGTGAGCCGGTGGCCGTGCTGCTGGTCGCCGTCATGCACTTCGTCAGCGACTCCGAGGATCCGTGGAAGCTGCTGGAGGTGCTGCGCGAGGCGCTCCCGCCGGGCAGCGCGCTGATCCTCTCGCACGCCTCCCTGGAGGGCCGGCCCGACCAGGCCGAGGACCACCAGAAGCTGTACCGGATGACACCCACCCCGCTGACCATGCGCACCCGCGAGCAGATCACCGCGATGTTCGCGGGGTTCGAGCTGGTCGAGCCCGGTGTGGTCTACCTCCCCGAGTGGCGCCCCGAGCAGCCGGAGGCGGTCGGCCGGCACCCCGAGCGGATGACCGGGATGGCGGGCGTGGGGTTCCGCCGGTGAACGAAGCGCCGGCACCCGGCAGCGCCGATCGGTTCCACGAGGACTGGGCGCGGCTGCTCTCCGGCGACCACGGCACGGCGGTCCACCCCGGCCTGCTCGGCAGGCTGGTCTCCCGGACCGCCGCGCTGCTCCACCGCGCCCAGCTGGGCGAGCCGTTCGACCCGGGGCTGGCCGCCCGGGCGGGCGCCGAACTCGTCGACGCCCACTTCACCGACCCGGTGGTGCTGGCCCGGGCCCTCGAACTGCTCCAGGAGCACCCCGCGGCCGACGACCGCGGGCCCGCGCTCTGCGGGGCCTTCGCGGCCGGCTGGGCGGCCGCCCTGCGCGAGCGGACCCTGCGCGAGCAGGAGGCCATCCGGACCGCCGCCGACAGCGCCCGGCGGGAGGCCGAGCGGGCGCTGCGCGCCTCCGAGGCGCGGTTCCGCGCGCTGTTCGAGAGCGCGGCGATCGGCATCGGCATCGGCGACACCGAGGGCAACATCCTCGCGGTGAACAAGGCGCTCCAGGAGCTGTTCGGGGCCGCGCCGGAGGACATGCGGGGCCGCCGGGTCGGCGACCTCGTGCACCCCGAGGACACTCCCGGCGTCTGGGAGGCGTACGAGGAGCTGATCAGCGGCAAGCGGGACTACTTCCAGGTCGACAAGCCGTACTACCGGCACGACGGCGAGGTGGTCTGGACCCACCTCACGGTCTCGCTGATCCGGGACGACGACGGCCGGCCGCAGTACCAGGTGGCCATGCTGGAGGACATCACCGACCGCTACCGGCTCCAGGAGCGGCTGCGCCACCAGGCCACCCACGACCCGCTGACCGGACTGCCCAACCGGGCCGCCTTCTTCGAGCGGCTGGAGAAGCTCTTCGAGGAGCCGGACCCGGGCGCCCGCTTCGGCCTCTGCTACGTCGACCTCGACGGCTTCAAGGTGGTCAACGACAGCCTCGGCCACGACACCGGTGACCAGCTGCTGGCCGCCGTCGCCGCCCGGCTGAAGGCCGCCCTCACCCCGCTCGGCCACCTGGTGGCCCGCCTCGGGGGCGACGAGTTCGTCGTCCTGCTGGAGAACTGCCGCGGCGAGCAGGAGGCCGTCGCCGCCGCCAAGACGGTGCTGAAGGCGCTCGCCGGGCCGGTCCTGATCGGTGATCACAAGCTCGCCGTCGGGGCCAGCGTGGGCGTGCTGGAGCGGCGCATCTCGACCACCACGCCGGGCGCCGCGGTCCGCGCCGCCGATCTGACGCTGTACCGGGCGAAGGAGGCCGGCCGCGGCCGCTGGACGCTCTTCGACCCCAAGGAGAACGCCCGCGCGGTCAGCCGCTACGCGGTCTCGGTCCGGATGCCGGCCGCCCTCGACCGCGGCGAGTTCTTCATCGACTACCAGCCCCTGTACGCGCTGGCCGACGGCCGGCTCGCCGCCGTCGAGGCGCTGGTGCGCTGGCGCCACCCGCAGCTGGGCGTGCTGGGCCCGGACGAGTTCGTCACCACTGCCGAGGAGACCGGCCTGATCATGCCGCTCGGCCGCTGGGTGCTGGAGCAGGCCTGCGGCCAGGCGGCCGACTGGATCAAGCGGTTCGGCGACGACGCGCCCCAGCTGAACGTCAACCTGGCGGTCCGTCAGGCCCGTAGCGCCGCACTGGTGACCGATCTCGGCCGGATCCTCGACTCCACCGGGCTGGACCCGGCCCGGCTCCAGCTGGAGATCACCGAGTCCACCGTGGTCGGCCCGGAGGACGAGGCGCTGCGCACCCTGCACGGGCTGGTCGACCAGGGCGTCTCGCTCGCCGTGGACGACTTCGGCACCGGCTGGTCCAACCTCGCCTACCTGCGTGACCTGCCGGTCTCCGGGCTGAAGATCGCCGGCTCCTTCGTCGGCGACCTGCACGACCCGGCCAAGGACGCGGCCACCGGCTGGCGGATCGTCAGCGGCCTTGTGTCGATGTCGCACGCGCTGGGCCTGACGGTCACGGCCGAAGGCGTGGAGACCCTCCGGGACGCCGAGCGGCTGCGCGGCATCGGCTGCGACTGGGCGCAGGGCTGGCACTTCGGGCGGCCGGTGCGACCGGCCGAGATCGCCCGCCGGATCGCCGAGGAGCCGGGCGGCCGGCCGGTCGGCTGACCGGCCGGCCCGGGCGGGTGCCGCCGGCACCGCCGGACGAACAGGCGAGCACCTCGGCCCGACGGACCAGGCGAGCACCTCGGCCCGACGGACCAGGCGAGCACCTCGGCCCGACGGGCCAGAAGAATCCGGCCCGACGAACCAGGCAAAATCCGGACAAACTACTTGACGTGACGGCGGTCACCTGGGCACGATGAGGCCCTGGCACACCCCGCACTCCGGTGCGGGAAGCACATTCGGCCAGTTCGACAGACCGGCGCTTCGGCGCCCGGGAGCCGGCGGCGCACCCCCCGACCGGGCCGCCCTCAGCCGCTCCCCACCGTTTCGGCAGTCCCCCCGGGGACTTCCCTCCGGGGCCCCGCCCCGCGCACCCCGTGTCGCGCACCGGGCCCGCCCCGTCACAGGGGCCGCGCCGTGCCCGGCGCCGCCCGCCGCCTCCTCCCTCCGAGAGGCCGCCCCCGATGAGCACCACCCTGCCCCCCCACGTCGTTCCGTCCCCGGACCACGACGGCCGGCCGCAGCGCCGGGCCGAGGACCGGGCCGCCCCCCGACGGCCGATGCGCCGCGCCGAGGACCGGGCCACGGCCCGTCGGCCGATGCGCCGGGCCGGGGACGGCGTCGCCAGTCGGCACAGCGTCACCCTGGTCGTCCCCGCCCAGAACGAGGCCCGCAACATCCCCTGGGTGTTCGAGCAGATCCCGCGCTGCGTGGACGAGGTCATCCTGGTCGACGGCTCCTCCGACGACGCCACCGTCCCGATGGCCCGGCACTGCCTGCCGACCGTCCGCAGCGTCCAGCAGAGCGGGCCCGGCAAGGGCAACGCGCTGCGCACCGGCTTCGCCGCCGCCAGTGGCGAGTACATCGTCATGATGGACGCCGACGGCTCGATGTGGCCCGGCGAGATCCCGCACTTCCTCCACTTCCTCGACCACGGCTTCGACTTCGTCAAGGGCTCCCGGTGCATCGCCGGCGGCGGCTCGCTGGACCTCACCAAGGTCCGCTCCTTCGGGAACCGCGCGCTGCTCGCCGTGGTCAACCACCTCTACGACGCGAGCCTCACCGACTTGTGCTACGGCTACTGCGCCTTCCGCCGCTCCTTCCTGGACGCGCTCGACCTGCGCTCCTCCGGCTTCGAGATCGAGGCCGAGATGATCGCGCACGCGCTGCGCTCCGGACTGCGGATGGCCGAGGTGCCGAGCCTGGAACTCCCCCGCCGCAGCGGTCGATCCCACCTGCACGCCGTCTCCGACGGCCGCCGGGTGCTGAGGACCCTGATCACCGAGCGTCCCGGCGCCCGGTCCTCGGCGGCAGCCTCCGCGGGGGAGCAACGATGAATGGCTCCGACCGGCGCACCGCAGCTGCCTGCCCGCGCTCCGCCGCCCGCGACTCGCTCTACACCCCCGTCCGCGTCGTCGACCTTGACCTGGACGATCCGAGCGAGCTGCGCTCGCCCGGTGGTCTCGGCACCGTCGACCCGGTCGGCCGCGTGTTGGCGTTGGTGCGGCTGCACGGACACCCGCTCGGCTTGGTCACGGCCACCGGAACAGCGGGCGACAGTGCCGCGCTGCGCCGGGCGCTGGTCGACGTCGCCCACCGGGAACTCCCGGTTCCCGCCCTGTCCACCGCGACACCCGCGGCGCGTCCCGGTCGGGTCGGCCGCGCCCGGGTGCCCGCGGGCCCGGTCACGGTCAGCGTGGTGGTCTGCACGCGCGACCGGACCGAGCAGCTGCGGAGCTGCCTCGACTCGCTCCTGCGGACCGGCTATCCGCACGTGGAGGTCCTGGTGGTCGACAACGCCCCGCGGAGCGACGCCACCGAACGCCTCGTCGCCACGCGGTACCGGGACCGCGTCCGGTACCTGCGCGAGCCGGTGCCGGGACTGGCCCGGGCCCGCAACCGCGGCCTGGCCGCGGTGCACGGCGAGGTGGTGGCGTTCGCCGACGACGACCTGATCATCGACACCGGCTGGGTCGGCGCGCTGGCCGGGGCGTTCGGCGCGGACGACCGGATCGGCTGCGTCACCGGCCTCGTGCTGCCCGCCGAACTCGACACCCCGGCCCAGGCCGCCCTCGAACAGTACGGCGGCTACTCCCGCGGGTTCGCGGCCCGCGACTGGTCGCTGCGCGACCGCCCGGACGACCCGCTGATGCGGTTCTCGGTCGGCCGGTTCGGCTCCGGGGCGAACATGGCCTTCCGGACCGCCCTGCTGCGCGGCATCGGCGGCTTCGACCCGGCGACCGGCGCCGGTACGCCCGCCCGCGGCGGCGAGGAACTGCTGGCCTTCTTCCAGATGCTCGACGCCGGCCACACCGTCGCCTACCAGCCGGACGCCATCGTCTGGCACCGCCACCCGCGCACCGGCGACGCGCTGACCCGGCAGGTCTTCAACTTCGGCGTCGGCTTCGGCGCCTACCTGACCGCCGCCGTCGCCCACCGGCCCGGGCTGCTCACCGCGCTCGTCCGGCGCGTCCCCTCCGGCCTGCGCCGCTGGCAGCGGGTGCGCCGGCACCGGGCCCGCTGCGGCCCGGCCGAGGGCGAGGCCGCGCTGCTGCGGCTGGGGCGCCGCGAGTTCCGCGGGCTGCTGGTCGGGCCGTTCGGCTATCTGATCAGCGTGTGGCGCCAGCGGAGCCCGCGCACCGGAGGTGCGTCATGACCACCGTCCTGCGGGCGCCCGCCCAGGTGGTGGAACTCGATCTCGACCGGCCCGGTGGGCCGTGGCGGCCCGGCTTCACGGCCCCGGTCCGCCCGCAGGGGCCCGTGGTGGCCCTGGTCCGCCGGGCCGGCCGACCGCTCGGCCTGGTCGCCGTCGACGCCGACCGGCCAGGTCCCGACGGTAGCGCCGGCCCGGACGCCGGCCCGGACGCCGGGCGGCTGCGCCGCCGGCTCGTCGAGGCGGCCGAACGCCACCTCGACACCGGGCCGGCGGCCCCCGCCCCGCCGCCCCCCGGCGCCCGCGCACCCCTGGTCAGCGTCATCGTCTGCACCCGCGGGCGGCCCACCCTGCTCGGCGACAGCCTGAGCGCGCTGCTGCGCACCGACTACCCGGCCACCGAGTTCCTGGTGGTCGACAACGCCCCCGAGGACGACGCCACCGAACGGCTGATCCGCACGCTCGGGCCGGACCGGCTGCGGTACCTGCGCGAGCCGGTGCCGGGCCTGGCCCGGGCCCGCAACCGCGGCCTGTCCGCCGCCCGGGGCGAGTACGTGGCCTTCACCGACGACGACGCGCTGGCCGACCCCGGCTGGGTGAGCGCCCTCGCCGGGGCCTTCCGGGCCGACCCCCGGGTCTCCTGCGTCACCGGTCTCGTGGTGCCCGCCGAACTCGACACCGAGGCCCAGGCCGTCTTCGAGCGGTACTGCGGCTTCGGCAAGGGCTTCGCCCCCCGGGACTGGTCGACGCGCACGGCCGGCCGCGACCCGCTCTTCCCCTTCGCCGCCGGCCGCTTCGGCACCGGCGCCAACATGGCCTTCCGCACCACCGTGATCCGCGACCTCGGCGGCTTCGACCCGGCGACCGGCGCCGGTACGCCGACCCGCGGCGGCGAGGACCTGCTCGCCTTCCTGCGCGTCCTGGTCGCCGGTCACACCCTCGCGTACCGGCCGGACGCCGTCGTCTGGCACCGGCACCGGCGCACCATGGCCGAGCTGGAGGCCCAGATCCAGGGCTTCGGCACCGGCCTCGGCGCCTATCTGACCGCCGCCGTCTCGCAGCGCCCCGGCCTGCTGGCCGAGCTGCTGCGCCGCCTCCCGGCCGGCACCCGGTACGCCCTGCGCCGGGCCGTCGCGCCCGCCCCGGTCGACCCCGGCCGGGGCGGGCGCGACGGCGATCCGGGACTGGCCCGGCTCGGCCGGCTCGAACTGCGCGGCCTGCTGCGCGGACCGTTCAGCTATCTGGTCAGCCGGCGGCAGGACCGCCGGTTCCGGGCGGAGGACTGGTCGTGATGCAGTCGCTCAGCACGCGTTCGGCCGCGCCCGCCCGGCCCTGCTCCTGCCCGCGCCCGCTGCCCTGCCAGTGCCCCTACCGCGACCTGCTGCGGGCCCGCGCCCGGGCCGGCCGGGCCCGGCTGGCCGGGGAACCGCTGCTGCGCAACGGCCACATCCTGCTGGCGAGTTCGATGGTGGCGGCCGCGCTCGGCGCGATCTTCTGGCTGTTCGCCACCCGCTGGTACAGCGCCGAAACGGTCGGCCTCAGCTACGCCGCCGTCTCCGCCGCCGGGCTGCTCTCCGCGGTCGGCCGGTTCAACCTCAGCAGCGTCCTGGTGCGCTTCCTCCCCGGCGCCGGGCAGCACACCCGGCGGCTGGTGGCCCGCTGCTACGCGGCGAGCATCGCCGCCAGCGCGTTCGCCGCGGTGCTCTTCCTGCTGCTGATCCCGTGGATCTCCCCGAGCCTCGGCTACCTGCGGCAGCCGGTGGTGGCGGTCGCCTTCGTGGTGGTCACGGCCGGCTACTCGCTCTTCGTCCTCCAGGACGGCGCGCTGACCGGACTGCGGCGCACCGGCTGGGTGCTCGGCGAGAACGCGCTGTTCGCCCTGGCGAAGGCGGGCGCGCTGGCCGTCTGCGCGGTCCTCGCGGTCGGCACCGGGATCCTGGTCTCCTGGGCGGCGGCGCTGCTCATCACCGTCCTGCTCACCAACGTCGTGCTCTTCCGCCGGGCGATCCCGGCCCACCAGCGGGCGGCCGGTGCCACCGCGTCCGCCCCGCCGCGGGTGGCCGGCTACGCCGTCGCGGACTACCTCGGCAACATCTCCGGCATCGCCGCCTGCAGCGTCGTACCGCTCATGGTGCTGGCCGTGCTCGGCGCGGAGCAGAACGCCTACTACTCGCTCGCCTGGGTGATCGCCGACAGCCTCTACATGGCCGCCTACAGCATGGGCAGCTCGCTGGTGGTCGAGGCCGCCCGGGCACCCGAGCGGCTCGCCGAACACGCCCGCCGGATGATGTGGCACACCGGACTGCTCGTCCTCGCGGCGGTGGCCGTGATCGTGGCCTTCGCCCCCTGGATGCTGCGCCTGTTCGGGCCCGGCTACGCCGAGCACGGCACCACCGTGCTGCGGCTGATGGCCCTCTCCGCCCTGCCCACCGTCGTGCTGAGCCTGGCCACCGACGTCGCCCGGGTGCGCCGCGCCCTGGGCTGGATGATCGGGCTCCAACTCGTCTACGCCGTCCTCGTGATCGCGCTCGTCGCCGGACTGCTGCCCGTGTTCGGCCTCACCGGGGTCGGGCTGGCGTGGCTGCTCGCCGCGACGGTCCTCGCCCTCCCGCTGCTGGTCGCCCTCCCGCGCTGGCTGCCGTCGTCCGATCGGAGATCGTGATGAACACCGTGCCGAACGCCGGACCGGTCACCGCACCGGGCCCCGGGCCCACCCTGTCCGTGGTCGTCTGCAGCTACACCCTCGACCGCTGGGACGACCTGTGCGCCGCCCTCGACTCGGTCCGCGCCCAGCGCCGGCAGCCCGACGAGACCGTCGTGGTGGTCGACCACTGCCCCGCCCTGACGGCCCGGCTGGCCGCCCGCCCCGGCCTGCGGCTGGTCGAGAGCCCCGAACGCCCGGGCGTCTCCGGCGCCCGCAACACCGGGGTCACGCTCGCCCGCGGCGAGTTGGTCGCCTTCCTGGACGACGACGCGGTGGCCGAACCCGACTGGACCGAACGGCTGCTGGCCGGCTTCCGCGACCCGCGGGTGCTCGGCGTCGGCGGCCGGGTCGACTCCTGGTGGGAGACCGGCCGCCCCGGCTGGTTCCCGCCCGAGTACGACTGGGTGGTCGGCTGCTCCTACCCCGGGGCCGCCGGGAGCACGGGCACGGTGCGCAACTTCATCGGCGCCAACATGTCCTTCCGCCGGGCCGCGGTGGTCGCCGCCGGCGGCTTCCGCGGCGACCTCGGCCGGATCGGCACCAGCCCGTTCGGCTGCGAGGAGACCGAGCTCTGCCTGCGGCTCACCGCCCGGCACCCCGGTACCGAGCTGCGCTACGAGCCCGCCGCCGTCGTCCGCCAGCACGTCCCGCCGGCCCGCACCACCTGGCGCTACTTCAGCTCCCGCTGCTACGCGGAGGGCCGCTCCAAGGCCGTCGTCGCCCGTTACGCGGGCAGCCGGTCGGCGCTGTCCACCGAGCGCCGCTACGTGCGCCGCACGCTGCCCGCCGCGATCCTCCGCGCGCTGGGCCGGCGACGGCTGCGGGCCGCCGGGGCGCTCGGCGCCGGCGCCTGCCTGGCGGCGGCCGGGTACACCGTCGGCCGGCTCGCCCGGGCGGACACCGCGGCCACCGCGGACGCCGGGGAGACCGGTGCGGCCCCCGCCGCCCGGCCCGGCGTCGCGGCCGCGTCCACCAGGAGCCGGCCATGAAGGAGGTCCCGGTGTTCCTGTACCACTCGGTCTCGGACGACCCGCCGCCGTGGATCGCTCCGTACACCGTGACCCCCGCGGCCTTCCGCCGCCAGATCGACCGGATCGTCGACAGCGGGCGGCCCGTGGTGCCGCTGCGTCGGCTGGTCTCGGCGATCCTCGGCGGCCCGCCGCTGCCGCCCCGCGCCGCCGTCCTGACCTTCGACGACGGGTTCGCCGACTTCTACTGGACGGTGGCCCCGCTGCTCGCCGAGCGGGGCCTGCCGGCCACCCTCTACGTCACCGTCGGCGCCGTCCACCCGCCGGGCGGCCCGCCCACCGGCAGCCTCTTCCCGCCGGCCGACATGCTGAACTGGCGGCAGATCAGCACCCTGGACGCGATGGGTGTCGAGATCGGCGGCCACTCCGTCACCCACGCCCAGCTGGACACCGTCTACGGGCGGCGCTGCACCGACGAGATCGTCGAGTGCAAGCGGCGCCTGGAGGACGCCCTCGGCCACGAGGTCGTCGCGTTCGCCTACCCGCACGGGTACTCCAGCCCGGCCGTCCGGCGCAAGGTCCGCGAGGCGGGCTGGACGTCGGCGACCGCGGTGGAGAACAAGTTCAGCTCCGCCTCCGACTCCGTGCTGCGGATCTGCCGGCTGATGGTCCGCAGCGACACCCCCGACCACGTCTTCGACGGCTGGATCGCCGGGCGGGGAGCCCGGGTCGGACCCGTCCCGGAGAGCCTCTACACGCGGCTCTGGCGCAACTACCGCCGGCTGCGCACCGCGGTCGGCAGTCCGGTCGGAAGGCCGTCCAATGGTTGACCAACTGGCCCCCGCCCAGCTCCCCACCGGCGGCCCGCCCCCGGAGCCCGACGGCGCGCGCCCCTTCGGGCGCCTGCGCTCGGGGCCGCTGCGCGCGCTGCGCGCCGGCTGCCGGGAGGCCGGGCCGCTCGGCGTCTTCGCCCGCCTGGCCCTGCCGGTGGCGCTCGCCCTGTGGCTGCTCGCGCTGCCCCGGGTGCGGCTCGGCGGCATGGGCGACCTCGGCCTGATCCAGGTGCTGCCGGCCCTGTACTGGACCGGCCTGGCCCTGCTGGTGGCCGGCTTCGTGGCCGTCCTGCGCGACCGGCGGATCCGCCAGCGCTGGGCGGCCGGGTACGTCCTCGCCCTGATCGCCTTCCTCCACGCCACGCCCACCCTGCTCTACCCGGAACTGCGGTACGCGTGGGCCTGGAAGCACGTGATGGTCGTGGACGCCATGCTGCGCCACGACGGCTCCGTGCCGAACGCCGGCGAGCTGGACATCTACAACCAGTGGCCCGGCTTCTTCCAGCTCAACGTGCTGCTGCTGCGCGCCACCGGCCTGCACTCCGCGCTCGGGTACGCGGCCTGGTTCCCGGTGCTCACCAACGTCCTGCTGCTCGGCCCGCTGCTGCTGATCTTCCGTACCGTCACCCGGGACCGGCGGCTGGTCTGGGGCGGCATCTGGATCTACTACAGCACCTCCTGGATCGGCCAGGACTACTTCTCCCCGCAGGCCTTCTCCTACCTGCTGTTCCTCGCGGTGCTCGCGCTGGTGCTGCGCCGGCTGGCGGCCACCCGCGTCGCGCAGGGACCGCCCGGCGGGGGAGCGTCCGCCGGCCGGGACGCCACGGCGGGTGGGGGAGGCCCGGCGGGTGGGGGATCCACGGCGGGTGGGGGAGGCCCGGCCGGCGCGCGGAGCGGGCCGGGCACCGGAGCCCGGGCGATGACCTGGGTGACCGACATCCCGCCCCGGGGCGGCTGGCGCCCGCTGCCGTTCGCCCTGGTGCTCGTCCTGACGGCCGCCATCGCCTGCTCGCACCAGCTCACCCCGCTGATGCTGATCAGCGCCCTGCTGATGCTCGCCCTCCCGCGGCGCAACCGCCGGGTGGTGCTGCCCGCCCTGGTCGGTGCCGTCGGCATCACCTTCGCCTGGGACGCCACGGTCGCGCGGCCCTACCTGGCCAAGAACATCGGCAACCTGGTCGCCGCGCTGGCCTCGCCCGACAACAACGCGCTGCCCGGCCTCCAGCGGCTCGCCCAGCCCGCCCCCGGACAGGTGTTCGCCTCCTGGGTCGACCGGGGCCTGACCGCCGCCGTCCTGCTGCTCGCGGTGACGGCGGTGGTGCACCACCGCTGGGTGCGCCGCACCCCCCTGCCGCTGCTCCTGATCGCGCCCGTCCCGCTGCTGCTCGCCAACAGCTACGGCGGCGAGATGATCTTCCGCGCCTACCTGTTCGCGCTGCCCGCGGCCGCTCTGCTCGCCGCGACCGTGCTGATCCCGTCCTCCCGTGCTCCGGCCGGCCCCGCCGCCCCGGCGGGCACCCCCGCCGGCGACCGGGCCCGCCGCCCGCGCCGGGCGCTGCCCGCCGTGCGCCGGGGGCTGACCCTGGTGGCACTGCTCGCCCTGCTGGGCGGCCTGGTCTTCGGCTACTACAGCAAGGAGGCCATGAACACCTTCAGCCCCGGCGAGGTCGCCGCACTGCGCTACGTCGCGCACACCGCGCCGCCGGGGTCGCGGATCGTCTCGGTCACCGCGGACCTGCCCGGCTCCGAGGAGCGCTACGACGAGCTCAGCCGGACGGCGCTCTCGGTGGGCACGCCCGACGACCGCCGGCAGCTGGTCGCCGACCCGGCCTCGGCCGTCGAGGCCGCACTCGCCGACCCCGCCGTCACCGGCCCCTCGTACCTCGTGCTGACCAAGGCCCAGACCGCCGAGTGCACGCTGACCGGCATCCTGCCCGCCGACACCGTCGACCGGGTCCGCGCGGCGGCCTCCGCCTCCCCGACGCTGCGGGTGGTGTTCACCGACGGTGACGCCACCGTCTACCGGCACTCCGCCCAGGTCGCCGTCGAGAGCCCGTTCGCGGAGAGTGGGCAGTGATGATGAGGCCGCCTCCCCGCACCGCCGCCCGGCCGGCGCTCGCCCTGCTCGGCTGGGCCGCGCTGGCGTCCACCGTGCCGGCGGCGGGCAGTCCGCTGCGCGTCGCGCTGACCGGCGGCTTCCTGGTGATCGGCCCGGGGGCGGCCGTCCTGCTGGCCCGGCCCACCGTCGCCCGGCCGGCCGGCGGGCCCGACCGGCTCGCCGCCGCCTCGCTCGCGGTGGCGCTGAGTACCGCGCCGGCCGCGCTGACCGCCGTCGCGCTGCTGGGCTACCACGTCTTCTCGGTGGGCGCCGCGCTCGCCGCCCTGGCGGCCGTCACCACGGTGCTCGCCCTGGTGCCGCACCGCACCCGGCGGGGCCGGCCGGCCGGGGCGCGGCCGAGGCACGGACGGTGGCGACCGGGCCGGGCCCGCCGGCCGGCCGGCGGGTTAGCGGCGGCCGCCCTGCTGGTGTCGGCCGCCGCCTGTTCCGGCACCCCCGGGACGGCCGGCGGCTCCGGGCCGGCGGGGTCGGGCACCGGGCTGCCGGCGGGCGCCGCCGCGAACCGGCCCCCGGCGCCCGGCACCTGGCGGCTGGTGTTCGACGACGAGTTCACCGGCTCCTCGCTCGACACGGCGAACTGGACCACCTGCTACGACTGGAACGACGGTGGCTGCACCAACGCCGGCAACGGCGAGGACCAGTGGTACCAGCCGGGCCAGGTCAAGGCCGGCGGCGGCCGCCTCACCCTGACCGCGCAGCCCCGGACGGTGAAGGGCAGCGACGGCCGGACGTACCCGTGGGTCTCCGGCATGGTCAGCACCGGCCGCGACTCCTGGAACGCCGAACCGCGCCACACCTTCACCTACGGCTACTTCGCGGCCTCGATCAAGGTCCCGGCCAACCCGCACGGCTTCTTCCCCGCCTTCTGGCTGATCCCGGCCGCGACCAGGGGCACCCCGCCGGAGGTGGACATCGCCGAGTTCCCCAACACCGACCAGTACGTCCACATGAACCTGCACTGGCGCGGCGCGGACGGCTCCGACCAGCACGTCGGCCAGAACTGGGGCCCCGCCGACTTCTCCGCCGGCTACCACGTCTTCGGCGTCGACTGGGAGCCCGCCGCGGTGACCTGGTACGTCGACGGCAAGGCCTGGTTCCAGGTCACCGACCCCTCGCGGATCCCGACCGTGGCGATGGAGATCGTGATCAACCTCGCCGTCGGGTACCTGGAGTCGCCACCCGCCGGGACGGACTCGGCGGCCCTGCAGGCGCAGTGGGTCCAGGTGTGGCAGCACTGAGAGGTGGGAGCGTTATGGCAGGAGGCCCGCTGGGCGTCGACCGCGGCGTCCCCGCGCTGCTGGTGAAGGTCGGTCACTACCCGCTGTCGCACAGCGCCGTCGGCGCGGTGCGCTCGCTCGGCCGGCTCGGCGTCCCGGTCTACGCGATGGTCGAGGACCGGCTGACGCCCACCGCTCTCTCCCGCTACCTGACCGGAGCGCTGGTCAGGCCGAGCACCGGCCGGGAACCGCCCGCCGAACTGGCGGCCGCCCTGCGGGGGGTGGCCCGCGAGGTGCGGCGGCGAAGCGGGCGGCGGGCCGTGGCGGTGGCCACCGACGACGAGGCCGCCGTGCTGCTCGCCGAGCACGCGAGCGAGCTGGCCGAGGACCTGCTGCTGCCGCCGGTGCCGCCCGGTCTGCCCCGGCGGCTCGCCGACAAGGGCGGCCTGCACGAGCTCTGCCGCGGTACCGGCACCCCCACCCCGGCCGCCCGGACGCCCGCCGACCGGGCCGGACTGCTGGCCGCCGCGGCCGAGCTCGGGTATCCGCTGGTGCTGAAGAACCTCGCCTCCTTCACCCGGCTGGAGCGCCCGGTGGTCGGCCACACGACCGTCGTCCGGAGCGAGGCGGAGCTGCTGTCCCACTGCCCGCCCAGGGCCTCCTGCGACGGGCCGCCGCTCGCGGTGCTCGTCCAGGAGTACCTGCCCGCCGAGCAGGCGCGGGACTGGATCACCCATCTGACCTGTGGCCCCGGCGGCGAGCCGCTGGCCGTCTTCACGGGCGTCAAACTGCGGTCCTGGCCCCCCGGGGCGGGCGTCACCACCCGGGCCGGGGCCGTCGCCAACCCCGAGCTGGCCGAGCTGGCCGTCCGGCTCTGCCGGCGGCTCGGCTACTGCGGGATCGCCGACCTCGACTGGCGGCTCGACCTGCGGGACGGCCGGTACAAGCTGGTGGACTTCAACCCGCGGACGGGCGCGCAGTTCCGGCTCTTCGAGACCACCGCGGGCGTCGACGTGGTGCGGGCGCTGCACCTGTCGCTCACCGGGCGGCCGGTGCCGCCCGGGCCGCAGCTGCGGCGCGGCTACGGGGTCGGCCAGCTCGACCTGCTCTCCCTCGGGTCCGCCGCGTGGCACGAGCACCGCCCGCCCGCCGACCCGTGGCCGCGCCGGGGCACCGAGCGGGCCTGGCTCTGCGCGGACGATCCGCTGCCCGCCGTGGCCGTCGCCGCCCGGTTCGGCGGCCGGGCCGCGCGGTACGCCGCCCGCCGCCTGGCGGCCGCGGCCCGGGGCGGGTGAGCGCGAGGGGCTGCGTGACGGGGCGCGCCGTGAGGGCGGCGGCGAGTGGGCGGCGGCGAGTGGGCGCGCGGGGGCGGGCGTTGACGGCCAATCAGTCGGGTGCGCCGCCGGTGACTGCGGCCGTGATCCGGCGGGCCGCGAAGTCCGTGCCGCAGACGAAGCGCAGCAGCGGGCCGAAGGAGTTCGCCGCGGCCAGCCCGGTGAAGTACAGCCCCGGCACCGAGGATTCGAAGCCGCCGGTCAGCCGGGGCGCCCCGTCCGCCGTGCGCCGCACCGCCCGCCGCAGGCCCGGGTCGAGCAGGTCCAGGCGTTCGACGTCCACCCGGTAGCCGGTGGCCGCCAGCACGTGGTCGACCTCCAGGGCGCCGGTGAGGCCGCGCAGCCGCAGCCGGACGGCGCCCGCCCGCTCCCGCGCGGACTCCACAGAACACCCGGTGAGCACCGGCACGCCCGCGTCCTCGACCCGTTCGCGCAGCCACCAGGCACCGGCCGGGCCGAGCACCGTCCGCACCCGGCCGGCCCGGACGTCGTCGGGGAGATGACGGAAGGCCCAGGGGGCGCGGCAGTAGCCGAAAAGGTTCCAGCCGGGCCCGAGTTCGGTGCCCGGGTACCGGGCGCGCACGGCCGCCGGCCGCTCACCCGGCAGGTCCGCCCCGGGCGCGGTCCCGAACCGCAGCCGGGCCGTCCGGGCCACCAGCGTGGGCCGCGCCCCGGCCTCGGCCAGCAGGGCGGCGCTCTCCAGCGCCGACTGCCCGGCGCCCACCACCGCGACCCGGCGCCCCGCGAAGCGGCCCAGGTCCGCGTGGTCCGAGGTGTGCGAGCCGAGGCCCGACTCCCGCAGCGCGGCGAGTTCGCCGGGGACGTGGGCGAAGGCCCGCAGCCCGGTGGCGAGTACCACGGCCCGGCTCCGGAGCTCCTCACCGGTGTCCAGCCGCAGCCGGAGGACACCGTGGTCGTAGCCGATGCCGAGTACCGAGCAGCGCTCGACCCCGGGCACGCACCGCTGCTGGAACCAGTCGCCGTAGGCGATGAACTCCGCGATCGGCACGGGGTAGCGGTCGCCGACCGGCGCCACGCCCAGGGCCGTCCGGTGGTCGGCCAGCCGGTGCCCGGGGGCGGGCGCGGAGATGTTCGAGGCACGCGGGGTGGACTTCAGGAACATCCCGGCGGGCATGTGGTCGCGCCACCCCGCCATCGGCTCCCCGAACACCCGCAGGTCGCTGCCCCGCGCCGCCAGGTGGGCGGCCGTCGCGAGCCCGTACGGCCCGGCCCCCACGACGGCGATCGGCAGTCGGCGATGCGTCGGCACGGACGCCTCCCGGAGTACTCGGACGTCCCTCCAGAATGCCCCTTCGGCCGGTCGGCGGCATCAGGTGCGTGGGCGAACCGGCCCGCCCGGGCGTGCGGACCTGCGCCGGCTCAGCCGACCAGCCGGGACAGCTCGATCGAGTGGCCGGTCCGCTCCACCTTGGCGCGGAGGTAGCGGACGTTGCTGGCCGACAGGTGCACCCCGGTCGGTACCCGGCGCTCGACCGTGATGCCGAGGCCGGCGAGTTGGTCCGCCTTGTCCGGGTTGTTGCTCAGCAGGTCGATGCCCGTGGTGCCGAGCGCCGCCAGCATCTGGGCGGCGGCGGTGTAGTCGCGCCCGTCCTCGGGCAGGCCCAGCGCGGTGTTGGCGTCATAGGTGTCGAGCCCGGCGTCCTGGAGGGCGTAGGCGTCCAGCTTGTTGTACAGCCCGATGCCCCGGCCCTCCTGCCGCAGGTACAGCAGGTAGCCGCCGGCCTCGGCGATCCGCTCCACCGACTCGCGCAGCTGGGGCCCGCAGTCGCAGCGGTCCGAGCCGAAGACGTCGCCGGTCAGGCACTCCGAGTGCAGCCGCACCAGCGGCGTCCCGCCCTCCGGGGTGCTGCCGAAGGCGAGTGCCAGGTGCTCCGCGCCGTCGGCCAGGCCGTGGAAGGTGAACACCTCGGCGTCCGCGCGGTACCCGTCCGGGAAGGTGAGCGGGATGCGCACCCGGGAGCGCACCGTGGCGGTGCCGGGCTGCGTCGGAGCGGTGCCAGGCTGCGTCGGGGCAGGCTGCGGCATGGGCGGGGCCTCCGTTACCGGGGTGATGGTCGGACCCCGACGGTACTCGGTAGTTCCAATTTGAACAACTGTCTTCCGAGCCGCCCGCACCGGGGTGGAGTGGGACGGCGCAGGCTCGCAACACCCCGTGGGGCTCGCCTGTTCCCACCGGTCACGACGGAGGGGGCGGGTGGCCCGTGCGGCCGCCCGCCCCCTCCGTCGTGGCGTGCTAGAGGGTGCCGGTGATGGCGGTGCCGGTGTGGTCGCCGTTCACGCCCTGGAGGTTCAGGGCCTGGGGGGCGGTCCAGTTGCCGTCCGCGAGGCGGGTGGTGGTCAGGACGCGGTTGTCGCCGGTGGTGATGGCGAACTGGGCGCCGGTGTCGACCGGGGCGGCGCTGACCGAGGTGGCCGTGACCTGCCCGATGACGCTGCTGACGGAGCCGAAGGGCTGCCAGGAGGCGTTGGCGTAGCGGATGGTGTGGAGCTGGGCGCCGGTGTCGGTGACGACGACGAGGTTCATGTCGTCGCCCTGGCGGGCCATCGCGAGCGAGGTGACCGGGGCGGTGGCGCCGGCGGCGCCGGCGACCGCGCCCCAGGCGCTCCAGCTGCCGGTGGAGCCGGAGCGGATGGTGTGGTAGACCTGCCCGCCCGCGACGGCGGCGACCTGGAGGTCCCCGCCGACTCCGGCCGTGGCGAGGGTGGTGACGCCGCTCAGGGGCCCGGCGGCCTCGAAGACCTTGCCGAAGCCGGTCCAGTACCCGCCGCTGGTGCGGACGCTGTGGAAGAGCTGGCCGTCGGCGAGGACGACGACCTCCAGGTTGGCGCCGGTGGAGGCGATGGCGACCTGGGTGATGTTGCCGAGGTCGCCGACGTTGGTGTTGAGGTCGCCGAAACCGGCCCAGGTGCCGTCGAGGTGGCGGATGGTGTGGTGCAGGTGGCCGTCGCCACCGAGGGCGACGACGTGGGTGTCGCCGTTGATGCCGGCGGTGGCGACGGCGCGCACGCCGCCGATGTCCCCGGCCTTGGCCTGGACGTCCTCGAACGGGGTCCAGGAGCCGTCGTAGAGGCGGGCGGCCTGGAAGAGGCCGGTGCCGCCCTTGACCAGGGCCTGGGTCTTCCAGCCGACCGAGGTGCCGCGCACCTGCTGGACCCAGGCGGTGAGGTCGTCGACGCGGGTGTTGGTGGCGCCGGTGCGGGTTTCGGTGCTGCCGAAGCAGCCGCCCTGCCAGGAGCGGGAGGCGATGGCGGCGAGTTCGGTCCTGCCGTTGACCTCGCGGACGGCGGGGGCGCCGGTGTCGCCCTGGCAGATCGAGGCGCCGTTGGTGCCGGTGGTGCTGACGGCGTTCGCGGTGACGGCGCCGACGTTGAAGACGCCGCTGTGGAGCTTGAGGGGCACCCACTCGGTCTTGGTGCGGCCGTAGGCGGGTACGCGCAGGTTCTCGCCGGCGGTGGGGGCGGTGGTGGCGAGGGTGAGCGGGGTGATGCCGTCGACGGGTGTGGCGAGGCGGGCCATCACGAGGTCGCGGTCCTGGCGGGGGACCAGCTCGACGATCTCGGTGGTCGTGCCGGTGGTGGTGGTGAGGTCGGTGCGGCCGACGGTGGCGGTGGTCTTCCACTTCGGTGCGCCGGCGGTCAGGGTCTGGGGCTGGGCGGGGTCGTCGGCGAAGCAGCTGGCGGCGGTGATGATCCAGTTGCGGTCGACGAGTGCGCCGGTGCAGGCGCGGACGTTGTCGCCGATGGCGAGCTTGGCGGTGTAGGCGTACGCGCCGTCCGACGCCGGGTCACCGACGACGGCCCCGGCGGGCGCGGCGGAGAAGGTGGCGAGCGCGCCGACGACGGCGGTCGCGGCGGCGAGCGCCCCCGCGCGACGGGTACGGGCGGAGGTGGTGCTGGACATGGAGGCCCCCCTGGGATCGGAATGGAGCAGGTAGGAGCGGTGGGGTGAGTGATCGGTCCGATCACTCACCCCACCGGGTCATGCGAGGTGACGCGAGGTCAGTTGGTGCTGGTGGCGGTGATGGCCTTGACGCCGCCCGCGTCGCCGGGAACCTCGCCCCAGCTGGTCCAGCGGCCGGCGTTGTAGTCGGCGTCGATGCCGTACACCTTGTCGTCCTCGTTCACGGCGTAGACGTGGACGACGTTGTTGGAGGTGCTGCTGGTGACGGCCTTCAGGCGGTTGTCACTGATCTTGGCCCACTGCGGGTCCCAGTAGCCGGTGTCGTAGTGACCGCTGGTGGTGTAGAAGGCGTTGGCACCGGCGATCGCCAGGTCGATCGTGGCGCCGTGGGTGCTGGCGCTGATCGACTTCACGTTCGGCAGGCTGCCGGGCAGCTCGGCCCAGTCACTCCAGCCGACGCCGTAGTCCGCGGAGCGGGTGTACACCTTGTCGTCCTCGTTGATGACGAAGACGTGGGTGGAGTTGTTGTAGTACGCGCTGGTGACGGCCTTCAGGTGGTTGTCACCGATCTTGTCCCAGTACGGGTTCCAGGCACCGGTGTCGTAGTTCCCGGTGGTCGCGTACAGCGAGCCGTCGCCGCCGATGATCATCAGGTCGGCGAGGTTGCCACGGGCACTGACGGAGATGTCCTTGACGCCCGAGGCGCCGCCGGGGACCTCGTTCCAGTTGCCCCAGGTGCCGCCAACCCGGCCGTCACGGCCGTAGACGTGACCGTCGCCGGCGACCGCGAAGACGTGGACGACGTCACCGATGGCGACGCTGTCGACCTTGAGGAGCCGGCTGTCGCCCATCGGGGTCCAGCTGCGGGTCCAGCGGCCGGCGTTGTAGTCCGCGACCGAGTCCGACAGGGCATCGTCGGAGCCGACGATCTGCACATGCGTACCCGCCTGCACGTCCGCGGTGCGGAACCGCAGCTCCTTCACCCAGGCGGTGAGGTCGTCGACGCGGGTGTTGGTGGCGCCGGTGCGGGTTTCGGTGCTGCCGAAGCAGCCGCCCTGCCAGGAGCGGGAGGCGATGGCGGCGAGTTCGGTCCTGCCGTTGACCTCGCGGAGGGCGGGGGCGCCGGTGTCGCCCTGGCAGATCGAGGCGCCGTTGGTGCCGGTGGTGCTGACGGCGTTCGCGGTGACGGCGCCGACGTTGAAGACGCCGCTGTGGAGCTTGAGGGGCACCCACTCGGTCTTGGTGCGGCCGTAGGCGGGTACGCGCAGGTTCTCGCCGGCGGTGGGGGCGGTGGTGGCGAGGGTGAGCGGGGCGATGCCGTCGACGGGTGTGGCGAGGCGGGCCATCACGAGATCGCGGTCCTGGCGGGGGACCAGCTCGACGATCTCGGTGGTGGCGCCGGTGGTGGTGGTGAGGTCGGTGCGGCCGACGGTGGCGGTGGTCTTCCACTTCGGTGCGCCGGCGGTCAGGGTCTGGGGCTGGGCGGGGTCGTCGGCGAAGCAGCTGGCGGCGGTGATGATCCAGTTGCGGTCGACGAGAGCGCCGGTGCAGGCGCGGACGTTGTCGCCGATGGCGAGCTTGGCGGTGTAGGCGTACGCGCCGTCCGCCGCCGGGTCACCGACGACGGCCCCGGCCACGCCGCTGAAGCCCGCAGTGAGAGCGCCGGCGGAGACGGCGGCCGAGCAGAGGACCGCCTTCAGTTTCGACCCGGAAAGACTACGAGGCATGTGTTCTCATCCAATGTGACGCAGGGGGGTGGGGTACCGGAGAGCAGCTTGGGGCAGGCGGTCGTGCGTCGACGCCGGCCGCCACGGCCGCTACTTGGTCGCCGTGATCTTGACGAGGCTGTGATCGCGCCGCTGCGGATCGGTGGGCTCCCCGACCTCCGTCCAGAGAGGACTCTTCGGCACGTTGAACGTCACGCCGGTGCCGTTGAGCGTCATGTCGGCCCGGACGTTGTACGCGGTGCTCTTGATGCTCGTCACCTTGGCCACATCCATCGTCAGGGAGCCGCTGTCCCCGGTGACCTGGAAGCAGAACTTGGCCCGGGTCCGAGCCGTCACCTCGATGAGGTCCGCCGGCCCGCAGTCGGCGAGGACGATGTGCCCGTCGCCGCCCTTGAGGGTGAGCCCGGTCAGTGCGAAGACCTTGTCCGCCTGAGGGTAGGAGAAGTCCTCGACGGCTACCGGCGGTATCTCCTGACCCCCGTCGTTACCGCTCGCCGCGAAGACTGTCGATGCCCCTGCGGCAACCGCGATAAGCGCGGCTGCGGCGCCGCCGGCGAGAAGTCGAATGGAAAGTCTCATCGGGTGTACATCCTCCGTCTACCAAAGGCCGAGTAAGCGCTCGCCACGAACCCTGGATGACGTCGGGAAGATCCGACGACTGTCCGTACGGAACGTTCCGAGCGTGAGTTATGTGTATTTAACCACCAGGGCTCGCGGGGCTGCACGCGAGGCTGACGCGGTGTCGGATATTTCTCCTTTGACGCCATATCTGTGGGGAGCGGATGTTTTAGGCGCCAAGGAAGTTCGACTAGGATCGGGCGGCCCGTGGTTTGCTGATGCGCCATGGATTTACGACTAGAGCTGACTCAAGCTCAGCGCAACGTACTGATGGGTCATTGAATGTTCGGTCAAATAGCCCGGAAAAGGCCGCGCACAGCGGCTCGCCCCCGGGCATTCGTTGTGGGAGCAGTGCTCCTTGGACTCTGTGGCGGAGCGCTCGCCACACCGGCTGCCGCAGGTGACACATCCCCCGGCGCCCAGTCGGAGGGCTCTCCTGCGCTCACCGATCGTGGCAAGGTGTTCGCGGCCTGGGTCGATGGCGGCCGTGCCACGAAGACCGCCGCGGAGAAGGCCCTCACGGGTTCGGACCTGGACGTGACCGCCTTCCTCAACGAGGGCCTCAAGGCCGCGTCCGCGGAGGACGACCGGACGGCCGTCCTCCGCATGGTCAACACGAGCGGCCCCGGGGTCCGAGTGGCCGCCGAGCAGGCGCTGAACGGCACTCCGCAGGACGTCCACGCCTTCCTGGAGTCGGGCTGGAAGGCACCGTACCGGGACGACGAGCACGTCGCCGTCCTCGCCGCCATCCACGTCGGAGGTCGGGGAGTGCGGGACGCGGGACAGGAGGCCCTCAACAGCAGTTCGCCGGACGCGCTGGCGGCCTTCCTCATGTCCGGCCGCCAGCAGGCCGAGGCCGACGACGAGCGCGTCGATGTCCTCGCGATGCTGAAGGATGCCGGTCCGGCGGTCCGGAAGGCCGCCCAGGAGGCCCTGAACGGCTCGGCGGCCGAGATCCACACCTTCATGACGCGTGACCTCCCCACCGCCCGGGCACGGGACCAGGAGACGATGAGCGTCTCCCAGCTCGTCAGCAGTGCCAAGCAGTCCGGGCAGGAGGCGCGCAAGGAGACCGCCTCGGCGCAGGAAGCCTCCCAGCGCGCACAGGACGCGGCACGGCTCGCCAAGGAGGCCGCCCAGCGGGCCGCCGAGGAAACCGCAGCCGCCAAGGACTCGACGAGTCGCGCGGCGGAAGCCGCCGGCCGGGCGGCGGATGCGGCGCTCGCCGCGGCCGACGCGGCACGGACCGCGTCCACCGCCGCGAGTTCGGCGAACCAGGCCGTGAGGGCCGCGGCCAACGCCGCATCCGCCGCCGCGTCGGCGGCCGCCGGCGCCGAGCGCGCGGCGAACCGCGCCAGGTCCGCGGCCGGGGCAGCGGCCCAGGACCGGAACCAGGCGGCGGCGGCACGCAAGGCGGCTCAGGACGCCCGGGACGCCGCCGGGGCGGCGAACACCGCCGCGGAGGCCGCTCAGAGCACGGAGACCGCCGCGCGCGAGGCGGAGTCCGCAGGCAGGGCGGCGTCGAGCGCGGGTACCCATGCCGCCGCGGCGGCCACCGCAGCGGCCACCGCGGGTGGCTACAGCCAGGCGTCCGGTGCGCAGGCACAGCGGGCGGCACAGGCTTCCGAGACGGCCCGGCGCTCCGCCGACACGGCCACCCGGGCCGCCAACTCGGCCGCGGCGCTGGCCAAGCAGGCCGGCGACGCAGCGAAGCAGGCCCAGCAGGCGGCCAAGGAGTCGGCCGAGCACGCCAACGCCTCGGCCCTGGCGGCCGACGACGCGGCCGACCATGCCGGCTCCGCCGGAAACTGGGCGGATGTGTCGGCCACCCACGCGGACGCCGCCGGAAAGGCCGCCGACGCCGCGACCCGCGCGGTCGATCAGGCCCGGTCCGTCGCGGAGATCGCTCGCGCTGCCGAGGCGGCGCAGCTCGAAGTGGACCGCGACCAGGCACTGCAGGACGCGGAGAAGCTCAGGAAGGACGGCGAGGACCGCACGACCGCTGCCGTCCTGGCACAGACCGAGGAAACCCGGCGCGACGCCGAGACCAAGCAGCTCATCGCCGACGTCACCGCCCCCGGCGTCGCTCAGGACACGGTCGTCACCAAGGGACGACAGGCGGCGCTGCGCCTCCAGTCCACCGGTGGCCCCTGGACGAGCAAGGCGGCCGAGACCGCGCTCACCGGGAACGAGTCCGACATCGTCGCCTGGGTGACGACCGGCAGGCTCGTCGCGGCCGAGCAGGACGACCGGGCCAGGGTCGCCGACATGGTCGACTCCGGCGCGCCGGATCTGAAGAAGGCCGCGGAGGCCGTGCTCTACGCCCCGCGGGGAGACGTCGAGCAATTCCTGCTCTCCGGGCAGCACCTCGCCCAGACGGACGACTACCGGGTTCGGGTGCTGGAGATCATGCACTCCGGGGGGCGTGCGGTGAAGGAGGCGGGTTCGGCCGCGATCGACGCCGGGACGCCGCAGGCGCTCCGGGACTTCCTCGATGCCGGACAGCACCGGGCCAGGGAGGAGGACGATCGTGTCGACACCCTGGCGATCATGAACACGGGGGGGCCGAACGTCAAGGCGACCGCCCAGGTGGCGCTCGCCGGTCCGCCGACCATGCTGCACGCGTTCGTCACGGAGGCCCAGTTCGACGCGACCAAGCGTGATCAGGAATCGACCGTCCATGTCTTGAGTATCAGCCGACTGTTGGAGGAGGCCTCCGCCGCCGCAGCCCAGGCCCATGAGGACGCCGCCCGCGCGAGCGAGGCATCCGCGACGGCCCAGGGCGCGGCGCAGGAGGCGGCCGGCTACGCCCAGCAAGCCCGTAACTCCGCTACGGAGGCCACGACCTATCGGGACAAGGCGGGCCAGTACTCGGCGCAGGCCGACAAGAGCGCGCAGTCGGCTGACGGATCGGCCCAGCGGGCCAAGGAGGCCGCCGTGGCAGCGAAGGCCTCTGCTGTGGCCGCCTCCAAGTACGCGTCCAGGGCCGGTGCCTCGGCGGCGCATGCGCGATCGAGTGCCGCGGACGCCTACGCGGCCGCTGCGTCCGCGCGTCAGAGCGCGCTCGCGGCGGGGAAGGACTCCGTCCAGGCGGCCGCTGCCGCGGCCGAGGCGGTCCTGATCCAGGCAGCCAAGAAGCAGGCCGAGGACGAGGCGCGTCGGAAGGCCGAGGCGACCACGCCGCCGCAGCCGGGTACCGGAGGGGGAACCGGGAGCGGAACCGGCGGGCCGTTGGTCACGGTGACGGGTTATCCGCGGCTGCTCTTCCAGAACCGGATGGGCCCCATGGACGTGTTCTGGGGCTGGGTCGGGGGTCAACTGCCCAACGACCTCTACTTCTTCGACGGCGACTACTTGATGGACGAGGTGAAGAAGCTCGATCACGTCAAGAACGTCCACAAGGGCCTGGCCTACGGCGACATCATCAATTTGCCGGTCGGCTTCCAGGTGCAGGCGCCCTACAGCATCGGAAGCTACTCCCAGCAGCAGATCAAGTCGCTCTTCTGGCAGGACATGACGTCCCTCGCCGGCATTCCCAAGGTGTCGAACCTCTGGGCCGACGACCGCAGCCGGACAAAGGTCCTGCTGGGTAGTTTCACTATGAACTACCGGGTCATCGAGCGGGACACCAAGCGCGGTAGCTCGAAAGTGCAGTTCGAGATCACCAACGCGACGACCGCGGAATCCGGGACCAGGCCTCCTGGTTCGGGAGGCTACTCTGGGTCCGACAGCAATTCATGGGCTGCGGGCACGCTGAGGTCGCTGGGTGTTCATGATGTCAACCAGCACTTCTTGTGGACCGAGGAGATCAAGTGGCCCAGTATCGAGCCTGGAAAGTAGCCGTTGTCGCGGTGGTGGCTCTCCTGTCGGCCACGGCGTGCGGTCAGTACGACGAGGCCCACAAGGTGGTCGTCGAAGAGTCGGCCGTGAAGGGCCAGTGGGCCAACGGCGAGGGCGGTACGATCGCTCTCAACACTGACGGTTCGTTCACCCTCTCGGGGATATCGGAACAGACCATGTTCGCCTCTGTCGCGGGTACGGTCAGGACTGCGGCGGGTTCGTGGAGCTTCTTCTCGCGCTCCAACGTCTCGGGCGTCCGGCTCGCCGGCGCCTGGAACGACGCCTCGCCGGCCCCGTTCACGGTCGACATGGCACTCGACTGTCATCAGGGGAAGGCCCAGCTGTTCTTCGACACGCAGCAGCCGGCCAGCCGGACCAACAACTTCGAGCGTACGGAGGGACCAGCGGCCTGTTCGGTCACCTCGGCCGACTGACGTCCGCTGGACGAGCAGTCCCACCTGGAGTGTCCATCGGCCGGTTGGTCGGGGAGCTGCCGGTAGGCCGGATTGCGGAAGGGGCGGGGGATATCCACCTGGATGTCCCCCGCCCCTTCCGCATGTCGGGCTTCCCCTGTGCCCGTTCCGCTCCCGGACCCGATCGGAGCGGGCACAGGATGTCGGGTGGGGGAGGGTGGGGGGTTCCTACGGTGGTGGCAGTGAGAGGGAAGGACGGGGTCGGGGTGCTGGAGCAGGTCAACCGGGCCATGGAGTACGTCGAGGAGCACCTGGACGGGGTGATCGACGTGGGTGAGCTGGCGCGGATCGCGCGGACGTCGGAGTACCACTTCCGGCGGATGTTCTCCGCGCTGGCCGGGATGCCGTTGTCGGAGTACGTGCGGCGCCGGCGGCTGACCGTGGCCGGGGCCGAGGTGCTGGCCGGTGAGCGGACGCTGCTCGACGTGGCGGTCCGGTACGGCTACACCTCGGGGGAGGCGTTCGCCCGGGCGTTCCGGGCGATGCACGGCGTCGGACCGGGCGAGGCCCGGCGCGGCGGCGTGGTGCTGCGGTCCCAGCCCCGGATGTCCTTCCGACTCGTCGTCGAAGGGAGCAGCAGTATGGAATACCGCATCGTGGAGAAGCCCGGGTTCCGGGTGGTCGGTCGGCGGGCCCGGGTCCCGCTCGTCCACGAGGGGGTGAATCCGGCCATCGCGGCGTTCATCCGGGGGATCGCACCGGAGGTCGTCGACCGGATCGCCGCCCTCTCGGACCAGGACCCGGACGGCGTCGTCTCGGTCACCGAGTTCTTCTCGGACAGCCGGGAGGAGGGCGTCGAACTCGACTACTACCACGCGGTGGTGGCGGGTGCGGACGTCGTCGTGCCGGAGGATCTGGACGTGCGGGAGGTGCCGGCCGGGACCTGGGCCGTCTTCTCCGTCACCGGGGCGTTCCCGCAGGCGCTCCAGGAGATGTGGCGGGACGTCTACACCCAGTGGTTCCCGTCCAACCCCTACGAGACCCGGCCGGGGCCGGAGATCCTGCGCACCCGCTTCCTGGCCGACGGCGTCGCCGAGGCGCAGCTGTGGACCGGCGTGGAGCGGGTCGCCCGGTGAACCCTGCCGCATGGTGAACTGGGCCGGGCCGATGGGACGTTGAAGGTCCCATCGGCCCGGCCGCCTGTTAGGGTCCGCGCATGACGAAGCGTGTGCCCTTCCAGGGGGCCGAGAAGGAGAGTCTGTTCGTTGCGCTCGACCGGCACCGCGACGCGGTGCTGTGGAAGCTGGAGGGGCTGGACGACGAGCAGCTGCGCCGGCCGATGACGGCGTCCGGGACGACGCTGCTGGGGCTGGTCAAGCACCTCGGTGGGGTCGAACTCGGCTGGTTCTGCCGGACGTTCGGCCGGGACACCGGCCCGCTGCCGTTCGACCTCGCCGAGGACGAGCAGTCCGACCTGCGGGTGCGCCCGGACGAGTCCACCGCCGATCTGCTGACCTTCTACGCCCGCGCCCGGGCCAGTGCCGACCAGGTCATCGAGGAGTTCGAGCTCGACGACCTGGGCCGGGCCTGGTTCGGCGACCAGGTGTCGCTGCGCTGGGTGCTGATCCACATGGCGACCGAGACCGCCCGGCACGCGGGCCACATGGACATCCTGCGCGAGCTGATCGACGGGCGGACGGGGGACCACAACCGGGGCTGACGGCCCGGGAGCGGGAGCCGGGAGCGTCGGCTCCGGGTCAGCCCAGGAAGCGGCCGTCCCGGGCCACCACCCGCCCGGCCCGGACGACCAGTTCGCGCTCGGGCAGGTCGACCACCACCTGGGGCAGGCACTCGCCCGTCACCAGCATGAAGTCGGCCGGCGAACCCGGGGCGAGGTCGGCGGCGGGCAGGCCCAGCAGGTCGGCGCCGCCGCCGGCCGCGAGGGCGAAGCACTCGGTGAGCTCCGCGTCGGTCCGCGCGTCGGTGGTCCAGCCGAGCAGGTGGGCCCGGTGCAGCATGTCGGCGTTGCCGAACGGGCTCCAGGAGTCCCGCACGCCGTCCGAGCCGAGCCCGACCCGCACGCCGTGCGCCGCCAACTCCCGGAAGGGCAGCACCTGGTGGGCGGACGGTGCGACGGTGGTGAGCCCGATGCCGGCCCCGGCCAGCAGCTCGGCCAGGGCGTCGAGCGGGCCGCCGGACAGCTCCGGCACGCAGAAGGCGTGGCTGACCACCACCCTGCCCTGCAGCCCGGCGGCCTTCGTCCGGGCGGCGATGTCGTGCAGCGGGGCGAGGCCGCGCTCGCCGGTGTCGTGCAGATGGATGTCGAGGGGGAGGCCGTACCGCTCGGCGAGGCCGAAGACCTGGTCGAGCTGCGACGGCCCCTCGCCCGCGAAGCCCTCGCCCCCGGCTCCGTCGAACCCGGCCGGGTCGATGCCGCCGACCGCGTCGATCAGCCCGCTTGCCGCCGCCTCCGCGAGCAGCGCCCCCGCGCCGGGCGTCCGGCGCACCCCGTGCTGCGGGAAGGCCACCACCTGGACGTCCAGCGCCGCGCCCAGTCGCTCCCGGGCAGCCACCAGCCCCTCCACGCCCGCCAGGCCGTATGCGGGTGCCACGTCCACATGGGCCCGTACCGCCCGGGTGCCCCGGGTCACCGCGTGCGCGAGGAGCCGCTCGGCCCGCTCGGCGAGCGGGGTGCGCTGGTGCTCGTACAGCTCGACGTCGCCCCGGACGTACTCCGGCAGGCCGCGCGCCGGGCGCCGGCTGTACCAGGGTTCGCCCCAGGCGGTCTTGTCGGGGTGGATGTGCGCGTCCACCAGGGTCGGCAGCGCGATCCGTCCGCGGCCCTCCACGACTTCGACCCGCGCGCCCTCGGGGAGCCGGTCGACCAGCAGTCCGCCGGCGGCGATCAGCTCGACGGGCGCGGCCGAGCCGTGCGGCCGGACGTCGCGGAAGACGGTGGCGGTGGTGTCGGCGCTGGTGGGGGTGGTCATGGGCCCTCCCGGTTCGGCGGGGTCGGTCGGCGACCCCAACCAACCCGACGGCGGCGCGACGCGTCAACTCCCGCTCGGCATGGTGACGGTGGTGCGCCGCCCGGCGGCCGGTCCCGGCACCGCTCGATCGGCGCGCACACGGGCTCCCGCCGGCGCCCCGCACGCCCGTTCGGCGCAGCAGCGGCGGACCGGGGCCGGGGCGGGCCGCATGCTGGGGCGGGGGAGGGGGTCAGCGGAGGAGTGGATCGAGGATGGTCAAGGCGTTCGGGTTCGTCGACTACGGCGGGCCGGAGACTCAGGAGTTCCTGGACCGGCCGGTGCTGGAGCCCGGCCCGGGCCAGCTGGCGGTCAGCGTCCGGGCGGCCGGGGTGAACCCGGTGGACTGGAAGATCCGCCGGGGACTCCTCGGGCGGGACCGCGAGCTGCCCGCCGTGCTGGGCCAGGAGGCGGCGGGCGTGGTCGAGCGGATCGGCCCGGACGTCACGGGGTTCACCCCCGGGGACGAGGTGTTCGGGATCGCGGCGGCGGGCGCCTTCGCGGAGCAGACCCTGCTGCTCGCGGCGATGAGCGCGGTCAAGCCCGCCGCGCTCGGGTTCGCCGAGGCGGCGACCCTCCCGGTGGCGGCCGCGACGGCCGACGACGGGCTCCGGGACGTCGGCGTGGGAGCCGGGCAGACGCTGCTGATCCTCGGCATCGCGGGCGGCGTGGGCAGCGTGGCCGCGCAGATCGCCCGCAGCCGGGGCATCCGGGTCGTCGGCACGGCGAGCGACGCCAACCGCGGCTACGTGGAGTCGCTGGGCGCGGTGCAGGTGCGGTACGGCGACGGCGTGGCGGAGCGGATCGCGGCGGCCGCCCCGGACGGTGTGGACGGCATCCTCGACCTGGTCGGCGGGGCCGACCTGCGAGCCGCGGCCGAGACGCTGGCCGACCGCTCGAAGCTGGTCTCCACCGTCGATCCGGGCACCGTCGCGGAGCTCGGGGGGCGTTTCGTCACCCGCGCCACCACCCCGGCGAGCCTCGCCGCCCTCGCCACGCTGGCGGCGACCGGCGAGCTCGACGTGCACCTCACCGGCCGGCAGCCGATGGCCCACGCGGCCGAGGCACTGGCGCTGGTGGAGTCCGGGCACGCGCGCGGCAAACTGATCCTCGACATCGGCTGGGAGCAGGCGGGATGAAGCAGCGGACGGTGACGGTCGGCGGGCCCTGCTGGGTGGAGCACGGCAGCTCCGACCCGGAGGGCGCCCAGCGGTTCTACGGCGAGCTGTTCGGCTGGCGGGCCGCCGACCTCGACGCACCGCCGGAGGCCGGCGACTACACCTTCATGAAGCTGGACGGCAGGATCGCCGCCGCCGTCGCCCCGCTCTACGGGGAGGGGCAGCCGACGGCCTGGACGGTCTCCTTCGCGGTCGACGACGCGGACGCGTCCGCCGCCCGGATCACCGGGGCCGGCGGGAGCGTCGTCATCGGACCGACGGAGGCGCTCGGTCTCGGCCGGTTCGTGATCGCCGCCGACCCGTCCGGCGCGGTGTTCGGGCTCTGGCAGGGCCACGCGCTGGCGGGCCTGGAGGTGCTCAACGACCCGGGCGCGCTCGGCTGGGTGGAACTGCTCACCCGGGACCCGGACGGCGCCCGGTCGTTCTACCCGGCGGTGTTCGGCTGGACGGTCCGCCCGTCCGAGGTCTACCCCCAGTGGGGCCTGGCCGGCGCCGACTTCGGCGGCATGCTGACGATGGACGACCGGTTCCCGCCGCAGGTGCCGCCGCACTGGCTGCCCTACTTCGCGGTCGCGGACGTGGACGTCACGGCCTTCCGGGCCGGGAACCTGGGCGCCGACGTCCTGCTGCCGCCCACCTCGATGCCGGACGGGCCCCGGGTCGCCGTGCTGCGCGACCCGCAGGGCGCGGCCTTCGCGGTGCACCTGGCGGGCGCGGAGGGCTGAACCCGCCCACCCGGCCGGCCTTCCGCGCCGGCCGGGTGTGGAACGAGGCCCCGCCCCGCTACCGCCCCGCCCCCCCGCTACCGCCCCGCTACCGCCCCGCGCCGCCCCCGCTACCGCGCCGCCCGGCGCACCCGGCCGCGCCCGGCGGCCAGCACCGCCCCGGCCGTCACCAGCAGGGCGGCGGCCGGCACCACGTCACCGATCCGGTCGTACCAGGTCAGCGTCGACGGCGCGGTGAGCGGCAGCCGCACCGTCAGCGCGCCGGTGCGGTCCGTCCCGAACCGGGCCAGCTCGCGGCCCTGCGCGTCGAAGGCGGCCGAGACCCCGGTGAGCGAGGCCTGGACGGCCGGCCGGCCGGTCTCGGCGGCGCGGATGGCGGCCAGCGAGACGTGCTGCTCGGGCGCCCAGGTGTCCTGGAAGGTCGAGGTCGAGGACTGGTAGACCAGCACCCGGGCGCCGTCCCGGGCGGCCGTCCGGGACATGTCGGGGAAGGCCGACTCGAAGCAGATCAGCGCCCCGACCGGTAGCGGCGCCCCCGTACGGTCGGTGGCGGGGAGGACGTGGAACGCGTTCCCCGGGGCCCGGTTCTCGCCCGCCGCCCGGCTGACTCCGGCGATCCAGCCCAGCAGCGGGCGCAGCGGGATGTACTCGCCGAACGGCACCAGCCGGATCTTGCGGTAGCGGTCGGCCGTCCCGGCGGGGGAGACCAGCACCGCGTCCTTGGAGATCCGCCCGTCGGCCTTGCGGGCGTCCTCCCCGGCCAGGATCTCGGCGCCGGTGACGGCGGAGAGCCGGCTCAGCCGGGCCGCGGCGGCCGGGTCGCGCTCCAGGTCGGCGGTGGTGCTGCTCTCGCCCCAGACGATCAGGTCGACCGGCCGCCCGCCCAGGGCGGCGGTGGCGGCGGCACTCGCCTCGAACCGGGCCTGCGGGTCCTCGACGATGCCGGGCTGGACCAGGGCCACGGTGACCGCTCCGGCGCCGGCGGGCGCGGCGCGCAGCGCGAACAGCAGCGGTCCGGCCGCCAGCACCAGCACGGTGGCCAGCGCCGCCAGGGCGCGCGGCCGCCACCCGGTGGCGGTCAGCACGATCAGCACACCGGTGTTCACGGCCACCACGGCCGCGCTGACCAGCCAGATCCCGCCGGCCGAGGCCAGCGCCAGGACGGCCGGGTGCCGCCACTGGGTGGCGCCGAGCAGCGCCCACGGGCCGCCGAGGGCGTGCCACGAGCGGGCGTACTCGGTGGTCAGCCAGACCGCGGGGACGACGGCCAGGGCGAGCAGCGCGCGCCGGGCGGTCAGCGGCGGGTGCAGCAGCCGGTGGACGGCGAGGCCGACCCCGGCCTGGAGCACACCGAAGACCACCGCGAGCAGCGGCAGCGCCGGGCCGATGGAGGGGATCAGCCAGTACATCCCGGTGAGGATGAACCCCGCGCCGAACCACCAGCCCCGGACGGCGGCCTCCCGGGCGCTCGGCGCCCGCTGCATCAGCAGGAGGCCGGGCACCAGGGCGACCCAGGCGAGCGCGGCCAGCCCGGGGGCCGGGAAGGCGAACACCGGCAGCGCCCCGGCGGCCAGGGCGGCCCCCCGCACGCGGTAGCGGTGGGCCCGGACGGCACGGTCCGGAGGGGTGGGCGCCCGGAGGGCGGGCCGGGGCAGCGTGAGGCGGCGGGACATGCCCCGTATTGTCCGCTTCAGCGGCGATCACTGCCAGGGTCCTGTCACCCGAATGGGTGAAGGACCCTGGCAGGACAGGCCCCGGGAGAAACCGGCCCGGGACTTCCGAGCGCCCGTCAGGCCTCGTCGGCGCCCGTCAGCCCTCGTCGCCCTCCAGGTCGCCCTCGGTCTCCAGGAAGGCGGCCTGGAGCTGCTCGATCAGCTCCGGGTCGGGCTGCTCCCAGAGACCGCGCTCGGCCGCCTCCAGCAGGCGCTCGCTGATGCCGTGCAGCGCCCAGGGGTTGGCGTCGGCCAGGAACTCGCGGTTCACCGGGTCGAGGACGTACTCCTGGGTCAGCTTCTCGTACATCCAGTCGGCGACCACGCCGGTGGTGGCGTCGTAGCCGAAGAGGTAGTCGACGGTGGCCGCCATCTCGAAGGCGCCCTTGTAGCCGTGGCGGCGCATCGCCTCCATCCAGCGCGGGTTGACGACCCGGGCGCGGAACACCCGGGCCGCCTCCTCGGTCAGGGTGCGGGTGCGGACGGTCTCCGGGCGGGTCGAGTCGCCGATGTAGGCGGTCGGGGCCTTGCCGGTGAGCGCCCGCACGGTGGCCACCATGCCGCCGTGGTACTGGAAGTAGTCGTCCGAGTCGGCGATGTCGTGCTCGCGGGTGTCGGTGTTCTTCGCGGCGACGGTGATCCGCTTGTACGCCGTCTCCATCTCCTCGCGGGCCGGCCGCCCGTCCAGGCCGCGACCGTACGCGTAGCCGCCCCAGACCGTGTACACCTCGGCGAGGTCGGCGTCGGTGCGCCAGTCGCGGCTGTCGATCAGCTGGAGCAGACCTGCGCCGTAGGTGCCCGGGCGGGAGCCGAAGACGCGGACGGTGGCCTTGCGCTCGTCGCCGTGCACGGCGAGGTCGGCCTGGACGTGGGCGCGGACGTAATTGTCCGCGGCGTCCTCCTCCTGGGCGGCGGCCAGGCGCACCGCGTCGTCCAGCAGGGCGACCACGTGCGGGAAGGCGTCCCGGAAGAAGCCGGAGATGCGCAGGGTGACGTCGATCCGCGGGCGGCCCAGCTCCTCCAGGGAGATCGCCTCCAGGCCGGTGACCCGGCGCGAGGCGTCGTCCCAGACCGGGCGCACGCCCAGCAGCGCGAAGGCCTCGGCGATGTCGTCGCCGGCGGTGCGCATCGCGCTGGTGCCCCAGAGCGAGAGCCCGACCGAGGGCGGGCAGGCGCCGTCGTTGTCGGCGCGGTAGCGCTCGACGAGGGAGGCCGCCAGCGCCTGGCCGGTCTCCCAGGCGAGCTTGCTGGGCACGGCCTTCGGGTCGACCGAGTAGAAGTTGCGGCCGGTCGGCAGCACGTTGACCAGGCCGCGCAGCGGCGAGCCCGAGGGCCCGGCCGGGACGAAGCCGCCACCGAGCGCGTGCAGCACGGCGTCGAGCTCGTCGGTGGTGGCCGCCAGGCGCGGCACCACCTGGGTGGCGGCGAAGGCGAGCACGTCGGCGACGGCGGCCGGCAGTCCGGCGGCGACCTTCTCGACGGCCTCCGGCGCCCAGTCCTCGGCCTCCATCGCCTCGACCAGCGCGCGCGCCTGGGCCTCGGCCGCGTCGGTGGCGCCCAGCGTCAGCGCGGCCTCGTCCAGGCCGAGCGCCTCGCGCAGGCCGGGCAGGGCGCTGACGCCGCCCCAGATCTGCCGGGCGCGCAGGATGGCGAGCACGATGTTGACCCGGTCGGTGCCGGCCGGCGCCTGGCCGAGGACGTGCAGGCCGTCCCGGATCTGGGCGTCCTTGATCTCGCAGAGCCAGCCGTCGACGTGCAGCAGGAAGTCGTCGAAGCCGTCGTCCTCGGGGCGCTCGTCCAGGCCGAGGTCGTGGTCGAGCTTGGCGGCCTGGATCAGCGTCCAGATCTGGGCCCGGATCGCGGGCAGCTTGGCCGGGTCCATCGCGGCGATGTTGGAGTGCTCGTCGAGCAGCTGCTCCAGCCGCGCGATGTCGCCGTAGGAGTCGGCGCGGGCCATCGGCGGGACGAGGTGGTCGACCAGGGTGGCGTGGGCGCGGCGCTTGGCCTGGGTGCCCTCGCCCGGGTCGTTGACCAGGAACGGGTAGATCAGCGGGAGGTCGCCGAGGACGGCGTCCGGTCCGCACTCGGCGGAGAGCGCGGCGGTCTTGCCGGGCAGCCACTCCAGGTTGCCGTGCTTGCCGAGGTGGATCACGGCGTCGGCGCCGAACCCGCCGTCCTGCCGCGCGGCCGCGATCCAGCGGTACGCGGCCAGGTAGTGGTGCGAGGGCGGGAGGTCGGGGTCGTGGTAGATCGCGACCGGGTTCTCGCCGAAGCCGCGCGGTGGCTGGATCAGCACCAGCAGGTTGCCGGAGCGGACCGCGGCCAGCACGATGTCGCCGTCCGGGTTCTGCGAGCGGTCGACGTAGAGCTCGCCGGGGGCCGGGCCCCAGTGCTCCTCGACGCGGGTGCGCAGGGCTTCGGGGAGGGTCGCGTACCAGCGGCGGTAGTCGGCGGCCGGGATGCGGACCGGGTTGCGGGCCAGCTGGTCCTCGGTGAGCCAGTCCTGGTCGTAGCCGCCGGCCGCGATCAGCGCGTGGATCAGCGCGTCGCCCTCGTGCATGTTCTCGGGGACGGTGTCCAGCCCCGGCAGGTCGGAGCCGAGGTCCATGCCCTCCGCGCGCAGCCGCGCCAGCAGGCGCATCGCGCTGGCCGGGGTGTCCAGGCCGACGGCGTTGCCGACCCGGGCGTGCTTGGTCGGGTACGCGGACAGCACCAGCGCCAGCCGCCGCTCGGCGGCCGGGATGTGCCGCAGCCGGGCGTGCCGGACGGCGGTGCCGGCGACCCGGGCGGCGCGCTCGGGGTCGGCCGCGTAGACGGTGAGGCCGTCCTCGTCCAGCTCCTTGAAGGAGAACGGGACGCTGATCAGCCGGCCGTCGAACTCCGGGACGGCGATCTGGGTGGCGGTGTCCAGCGGGGAGAGGCCGTCGTCGCTGGCCTCCCACTGCGCGCGCGACCAGGTGAGGCAGAGCGCCTGGAGGATCGGGCGGTCCAGCGCGGCCAGCGCGCCGGCGTCCCAGGCCTCCTCGTCGCCGCCGGCCTGCGCGTCGGCCGGGCGGGTGCCGCCGGCGGCCAGCACGGTGGTGACCAGCGCGTCGGCCTCGCCCAGCGCGGCCAGCAGCTCCGGCTCGGCGCCGCGCAGCGAGGCGCAGTAGTACGCCCTGGCGCGCGCGCCCTGGTCCTCGATCGCCCGGCAGAGGGTGTCGACGAAGGCGGTGTTCCCGCTCATGTGGTGGGCGCGGTAGTAGAGCACCGCGACGATCGGGCCCTCGGTCGTCCGGGCCTCGCGCTCCAGCGGTCCCCAGGCGGGGGCGGAGGCGGGCGGGGCGAAGCCGTGGCCGGTGAGCAGCACCGTGTCGGAGAGGAAGGCGCCCAGCTCGGCCAGGTTGGCGGCGCCGCCGTGGGCGAGGTAGGCGTGCGCCTCGGCCGCGATGCCGGCCGGGACGGTCGACAGCTCCATCAGCTGGGCGTCCGGCGCCTGCTCGCCGGTGAGCACGATCACCGGGCGGGGGCCGGCCAGCAGCGCGTCCAGGCCCTCCTGCCAGGCGCGGCGGCCGCCGAGCAGGCGCACCACGACCAGTTCGACGCCCTCCAGCAGGGCGGGCAGCTCCTCGGGCGAGAGCCGGGCCGGGTTGCCGAGGCGGTACGGGACGGGGCCCTCGGCGGCCCGGGCACTGAGCAGGTCGGTGTCTGACGTCGACAGCAGCAGGATCATGCGAAGGCCCTCCCGGCCTCGATGGCGGGCAAGGGCAAGGTCACGGGCGACGACGGGGTCGCCCGTGGAGGCACGTGCGACGACGGGGTCGCGGGCATGCGGCGGCGCATGGCGTCAAGCCTTCCTCGGGGTCCGCGCCCCGGGCCGGTGGAGGACGGCAGGAGTTCCTGGCTCCCACGGTTGAACCGTGGTCACAGTGGCGGGACCGCACCGGGTTTGCACCGGCTTCCTCCCCTGCGCCGTCGCTGGCGTGCGGACGGCCCCGCGGGGCCGCCCGGCAGCATCGTACGGGGTGCGGCTGACCAGGGGGAGAGCGGCCGAGAGTGTGACCCGCGGGACAGCGGCAAGCGATCGGATCATCTGTATGCTCGCGGCCATGCCACCCACACCCGACGCGACCGCGCCGGCCCCCGCCGTGACCGGCCGGGGCCGCGAGGACGCCTGCCCGGGGGCGCTTCGTCTGCACACCGCTGCCGACGGCGCCCTGGCCCGGGTCCGGCTGCCCGGCGGACTGCTGACGGAGGATCAGGCGCTGGCCCTGGCCGGGGCCGCCGAGTCGCTGGGCGACGGCCACCTGGAGATCACCTCGCGCGGCAACGTCCAGCTGCGGGGCCTGGCTTCGGAGTGCGGCGCCGAACTCGGCGGGCGGCTGCGGGCGGTCGGGCTGCTGCCCTCCGACACCCATGAGCGGGTCCGTAACATCGTCGCCTCGCCGGGCCCGGCCGGCGGCTTCGCCGACGTCCGGGCCTGGGCGCGCGAACTGGACGCGAAGCTGTGCGCGAGCCCCTGGGCGGCCGCCCTCTCCGGCAAGTTCCTGTTCGCCCTGGACGACGGACGCGGCGACGTGGCCACCCTGAACGCCGATGTGACGTTGATCGCAGGCCCGGACGGCAGCGCGCTGCTGCGCCTCGCCCGCGCGGACACCGCCCGGCCCGTCCCCGCCGAGCGGGCCGTCGACACGGCGCTGGCGGTCGCCCGGGACTTCGTGGCCGTGCTGCGCGCCACCGGCCGCGAGGCGTGGCACCTGCGGGACGTACCCGACCTGGTGCCGCCGGGTTCGGTGAAGCTGCCGGCGTTCGCCGGTACGCCGCCGCCGCTCGGCGCGGTGCCCGGCGGCCTCTCGGTCGCCCTGCGGTTCGGCTCCGCCTCCGGCGCGCAGTGGCGGGCGCTGGTCGACGCCGCCGAGGGGGAGCTGCGGCTCACCCCGTGGCGCGGTGCGGTGCTGCCCGGCGCCGCCCCCGGGCGGCTCGCCGGCCTGGCGGCGGCCGGCTTCCGGACCGCGCCCGGGGCCGCCTGGGAGCGGGCCACCGCCTGTACCGGGCTGCCCGGTTGCGGGTCGTCCCGGGCCGACGTCCGGGCCGACGCCGCGCGCGCCCTGGAGGCGGCCGGGACGGGGGGCCTGCCCGTGCACTGGTCGGGCTGTGAACGGCGCTGCGGCCACCCGGCCGGGCGGTGGGTGGACGTGCTCGCCACCGGGCAGGGCTACCGGGTGACGGTGAACGGTCCGGCAGCCGCCGGGGCGGCCGTGGACGTGACGAACGAGGAGACGGCCGAGGCGGTCGCCGAGGCCAGGAGGACCACGAAGTGATCGAGTACGAGAAGGACGGCGCGTCCATCTACCGCCAGTCCTTTGCCACCATCCGGGCCGAGGCCGACCTCGCCGCCCTGCCCGCCGACGTGGCCCAGGTCGCGGTGCGGATGATCCATGCCTGCGGCATGACCGACCTGGTCGAGGACCTGGTGTACTCGCCGGGCGCGGTCGCCTCCGCCCGCGCCGCGCTGCGCGCCGGGGCGCCGATCCTCTGCGACGTGAACATGGTCGCCAGCGGTGTCACCCGCAAGCGGCTGCCCGCCGACAACGAGGTCATCTGCACCCTCACCGACCCGTCGGTGCCCGAGCTGGCCCGGCGGATGGGCAACACCCGCAGCGCCGCCGCGATGGAGCTGTGGCTGCCCCGGCTGGAGGGCGCGGTGGTCGCCGTCGGCAACGCGCCGACCTCGCTGTTCCGGCTGCTGGAGCTGATCGAGGCGGGCGCGCCGCGCCCGGCCGCGGTGATCGGCGTCCCGGTGGGCTTCATCGGCGCCGCCGAGTCCAAGGAGGCCCTGGCGGCGCACCCGTCCGGCCTGGAGCACCTGGTGGTGCGCGGCCGGCGGGGCGGCAGTGCCATGGCCGCGGCGGCCATCAACGCGATTGCGAGTGAGGAAGAGTGACGGACGCTCAGCAGACGGGCCGGCTGTACGGGGTCGGGCTCGGCCCGGGGGACCCTTCGCTGGTCACCGTCCGCGCCGCCGAACTCATCGGCAAGGCCGACGTGGTGGCGTACCACAGCGCCCGGCACGGCCGGTCGATCGCCCGGTCCATCGCCGAGCGCTACCTGACGGGCGGTCAGATCGAGGAGAAGCTGGTCTACCCGCTCACCGTCGAGACCACCGACCACCCCGGCGGCTACCGGGGTGCGCTGGACGACTTCTACCAGGAGGCCGCCGACCGGCTGGCCGCCCACCTCGACGCCGGCCGCAGCGTGGTGGTGCTCGCCGAGGGGGACCCGCTCTTCTACGGCTCCTACCAGCACATGCACAAGCGCCTCGCGCACCGCTACCCCACCGAGGTGGTCCCCGGCGTGACCTCGGTCAGCGCCGCCGCCGCCCGGCTCGGGGTGCCGCTCACCGAGGCGGAGGAGACGCTCACCGTCATCCCGGGCACGCTGCCCGAGGAGGAGCTGACCGCGCGGATCGCCTCCGCCGACTCCGCCGTCATCATGAAGCTGGGCCGCACCTTCCCCGCCGTCCGCCGCGCCCTGGAGCGGGCCGGCCGGCTGGCCGACGCCCAGTACGTCGAGCGGGCCTTCATGGCGGGCGAGCGCACCGGCCCGCTGGCCGACGTCGACCCCGAGAGCGTCCCCTACTTCTCGGTCGCCGTGCTGCCCAGCAAGGTCGCGCCGCTGGAGCGGCCGGCCCCGCCGGCCGCGGGCCCCGGCAGTGTGACGGTCATCGGCACCGGCCCGGCCGGCCCGCTCTGGCTCACCCCCGAGGCACGCGGCGCCCTCGCCGCCGCCACCGACCTGGTCGGCTACACCACCTACCTGGACCGGGTGCCCGAGCGCCCCGGCCAGCAGCGCCACGGCTCCGACAACAAGGTGGAGTCCGAGCGGGCCGAGTTCGCGCTGGACCTCGCCCGGCGCGGGCACCACGTCGCGGTGGTCTCCTCCGGCGACCCGGGCGTCTTCGCGATGGCCACCGCCGTCCTGGAGGTCGCCTGCGAGGAGGCCTACGGCGATGTCCCGGTCCGGATCGTGCCGGGGATGACGGCCGCTCACGCCGCCGCCTCCCGGGCCGGCGCCCCGCTCGGCCACGACTACGCGGTGGTCTCGCTCTCCGACCGCCTCAAGCCCTGGGAGGTGGTCGCCAAGCGGCTGCGCGCGGCGGCCGAGGCCGACCTGGTGCTGGCCCTGTACAACCCCGGTTCGCAGTCCCGCACCACCCAGGTCGGCCTGACCCGGGACCTGCTGCTGGAGTACCGCGACCCCGGGACGCCGGTGGTGCTGGCCCGTGACGTCGGCGGCCCGACCGAGCGTGTGCGCACCGTCCGCCTCGGGGACCTCGACCCCGCCGAGGTCGACATGCGCACCATCCTGCTGATCGGCTCCTCCCAGACCCGGGCCGTCCGGCGCGGCAACGGCACCCAGGTGGTCTGGACGCCCCGCCGCTACCCGGAGGTGTGAGCCTCGCCCTCCTCCCCGCCCGCGGCGGGGAGGAGGGCGGCCGGGGACGATGGAGGCCGGCGGGCCGGTTCAAAGGTCCGCGCGAGGTGAGGAGCGGGCGGCGTGGCGGAGGTCGGTGGACGGGCCGGGCAGCTGAGGAGCAGCGGGCTGCGGCCCGGTTGGACGACGGGCGCCTGTGCGACGGCGGCGACCAAGGCGGCCTACCAGGCGCTGCTGACCGGGGCCTTCCCGGACCCTGTGGTGATCACCCTGCCGAAGGGGCAGCGGCCCGGCTTCGCGCTGGCGGCGGAGGAGCGGGCGGCCGGCCGGGCGATGGCCGCGGTGGTGAAGGACGCCGGGGACGATCCGGACGTGACGCACGGTGCGCTGATCCGCTCGACGGTGTGGGCGGGGGAGCCGGGCAGCGGGGTGGTGTTCCGGGCCGGTCCCGGCGTCGGGACGGTCACCAAGGCCGGACTGCCGCTGGCCGTCGGCGAGCCGGCCGTCAACCCGGTGCCCCGGCAGATGATCCGGGACGCGGTCGCCGAGGTGGCGGCCGAGTTCGGCGGCGGCGGGGACGTCGTGGTGGAGGTCTCGGTGGACCACGGCGAGGAGATCGCCCGCTCCACCTGGAACCCGCGCCTGGGCATCCTCGGCGGGCTCTCGATCCTCGGCACGACCGGGATCGTCGTCCCCTACTCCTGCTCCGCCTGGATCGACTCCATCCGGCGCGGGGTGGACGTGGCCCGGGCCGCCGGGCGCACCCATGTCGCGGGCTGCACCGGTTCGACCTCGGAGAAGGTGGCCGCCACCGTGCACGGCCTGCCCGAGGACGCGCTGCTCGACATGGGCGACTTCGCCGGGGCGGTGCTCAAGTACCTGAAGCGCCACCCGGTGCCGCGGCTGACGGTCGCGGGCGGCTTCGCCAAGCTCTCCAAGCTGGCCGCCGGTCACCTGGACCTGCACTCGGCCCGCTCCCAGGTCGACCAGGGCTACCTGTCGGACCTGGCCCGCACCGGCGGCGCCGGGCCCGAGCTGGTCGCGGCGGTCGCGGCCGCCAACACGGCCCTGGAGGCGATCCAGCTCTGCCGCGCGGCCGGCGTTCCGCTCGGTGATCTCGTCGCCGAGGCGGCCCGGGCCACCGCGCTCGGGGTGCTGGTCGGCTCGCCGGTCGCGGTGGACGTCATCTGCATCGACCGGGCCGGCACGATCGTGGGCCGGGCGGAACCGCTCGGCCCGTGAGGTCGCGGGGCGCCGGATCCGTAACAGGAGTGTGGCGGTGGTGTGCCGATGCCTCGTCAATCCGGAGCAGAAATGGACAAAGGTGACGCATTGCCCGCCCCCGACCCTGTTGCTATCTCAAGCATGAGATATGGTCTGGCGAGTGACAGGCGACTACCTCACCCGTATCGGCACCCTCATCCGCACCGCGCGTCAGCACCGTGGTTGGTCCCAGGCCCAGCTCGGCGAGGCCCTCGGCACCAGCCAGAGCGCGGTCAACCGCATCGAACAGGGCAAGCAGAACGTCAGTCTTGAGATGATCGCCCGCATCGGCGAAGCCCTCGACAGCGAGATCGTCTCCCTCGGCTACGCCGGCCCGATGCACCTTCGGGTCGCCGGCGGCACCCAGCTCTCCGGCGCGATCGACGTCCGCAGCAGCAAGAACGCCTGCGTCGCGATCCTCTGCGCCTCGCTGCTGACCACCGGCCGCACCACGATCCGTCAGGTCGCCCGGATCGAGGAGGTGTACCGGATCCTCGAAGTGCTCACCAGCATCGGCGTCAAGAGCCGCTGGACCAACGAGGGCCGCGACCTCGAACTCACCCCGCCCGCCGAGCTCGACCTCGCGGCGATGGACGTCGAGGCCGCCCGCCGCACCCGCAGCGTGCTGATGTTCCTCGGCCCGCTGATGCACCGCGCCGAGCGCTTCGCCATCCCGTACGCGGGCGGCTGCGACCTCGGCACCCGCACCGTCCAGCCGCACCTCACCGCGCTGCGCCGCTTCGGCCTGGAGGTCGCCACCACCTCCGGCGCCTACCACGCCTCCGTCCAGCCCGGCGTGCCGATGGACCGGCCGATCGTGCTGACCGAGCGCGGCGACACCGTCACCGAGAACGCCCTGCTCGCCGCCGCCCGGCACGACGGCGTCAGCGTCATCCGCAACGCCTCCCCCAACTACATGGTCCAGGACCTCTGCTTCTTCCTGGAGCGGCTGGGCGTGAAGATCGAGGGCATCGGCACCACCACCCTCACCGTGCACGGCGTCCCCGAGATCACCCGCGACGTCGACTACACCCCGGCCGAGGACCCGGTGGAGGCGATGAGCCTGCTCGCCGCCGCGGTGGTCACCTCCTCCGAGCTGACGATCCGCCGGGTGCCGATCGAGTTCCTGGAGATCGAGCTCGCGGTGCTGGAGGGGATGGGCCTCGACTACGACCGCACCCCCGAGTACCGGGCCCACAACGGCTACACCCGGCTGGTCGACCTCACCGTGCGCCCCTCCAAGCTGACCGCGCCGGTCGACACCATCCACCCGATGCCGTTCCCCGGCATCAACATCGACAACGTGCCGTTCTTCGCCGCGATCGCCGCGGCCGCCAACGGCACCACGATGATCCACGACTGGGTGTACGACAACCGCGCCATCTACCTGACCGAACTCACCCGGCTCGGCGCGGACATCAAGCTGCTCGACCCGCACCGGGTGCTCGTCCAGGGCCCGACCCGCTGGCGCGCCGCCGAGATGGTCTGCCCGCCGGCGCTGCGCCCGGCCGTGGTCATCCTGCTCGCGATGCTCGCCGCGAAGGGCACCTCGGTGCTGCGCAACGTGTACGTCATCAACCGCGGCTACGAGGACCTCGCCGAGCGCCTCAACTCGATCGGCGCCCAGATCGAGACCTTCCGCGACATCTGACGGACCGCCCGCCGGCCGGCCTCACCCGTCGAGGCCGGCCAGCAGGCCGGCGACGTCCAACCCGGCGGTCAGGTAGTCCACGAACACCGTGGTGTTCAGCGCCCACGGCGAGCGCCGCTCACGGATCAACTCCACCGCCCGCTCCGGCCGGTGGCCGAGCTCGACCAGGGCCTGCGCGACCACCAGTCCGGACCGGTTGTACCCGGAGTGGCAGCGCACCAGGACGCGGCGCCCCTGGCGGACGGCCGCCGCGGTATGCGCCGCCGCCTCCTGGACGGCCCGGAGCTGCCCGGGGCTGAGTGGCCCGTCGGGGATCTCCCGGACGAGGTGCTCGACCGCCGGCGCCGGCCCGTGCCCGGGCCGCGTGTACAGGCTGACCACCAGGTCGAACTCCCGCCCCACGACGACCGGCTCCAGGGCGCGGCCGGGCGGGGTGGTGAAGTGCCCGCCCATCCAGAGCCCGGGTGTGATCTCGTTCCACCGCCCCGTCGGGCCCGGGGTGTCGTGGTCCTTCCGGTGGGTCCGCATCGGTTCTCCGTCGCTGCTCGTGGCCCGGCTACTCGCCGGTCGCGCCGTCCAGGTGCTCGCGCAGCAGGTCGGCGTGGCCGTTGTGGCGGGCGTACTCCTCGATCATGTGGGTGAGGATCCAGCGGAGCGAGAAGGCCTCCTCGCCGTGGTGTCCGAGGGAGTCCAACGACTCGGCGGCGGCGACCAGTTCCCGGGCGTGGTCGCACTCGCCGCGCCAGACGGCGAAGGCCTCCGCCGGGTCGGCCGTGTCGACGTCGAACTCGGCGAAGCTGCCGTCGGGGTGCTTCCAGAATCCGGGCCTGGCCTCGTCGGCGAAGGTGTTGCGGAACCAGCCGCGCTCCACCTCGGCGAGGTGGCGGACCAGGCCGAGCAGCGAGAGCGCGGACGGCCGCAGGACGCGCGCGCGGAGCTGCTCGGTGCTCAGCCCGGCGCACTTCATCGCCAGCGTGTCCCGCTGGAAGTCCAGGAAGCTGACCAGGGTGGCGCGTTCGTCGGCGGTCTGTTCGGTCCGGGTGCGCTCTTCGGCTCTCATCGGCCCATCCTGGCAGGGCCGCCGCCGGCCGTCGCCCGGTTTACCGGGGAGCGAGACCGCGCGCCGCGAGCCAGTCCAGGGCGGCCGGCACCGATGCGGCGACCGGTACCCCGGCCGGCGGCGCCGGCCGCTCCACGACCACCACCGGCAGGCCGAGTTCGCGCGCCGCGGTGAGCTTGGGGGCGGTGGCGGCGCCGCCGCTGTCCTTGGTGACCACGACGTCGATCCGGTGCTCGCGCAGCAGCGCCCGCTCGCCGTCCAGGGTGAACGGGCCGCGGTCGAGCAGCACGTCGAGGGCGGCGGGCACCGGCGGCTCGGGCGGGTCGACCGAGCGGGCCAGGAAGCGCAGGCCGTCGAGGTGGGCGAAGGCGCCGATGCCCTGGCGGCCGGTGGTGAGGAAGACCCGCCGGCCCAGCCCGGGCAGCACGGCGGCGGCGGCGTCCAGCGACTCCACCGGATGCCAGCGGTCGCCGTCCACCGGCGACCAGCCGGGCCGGCGCAGCGCCAGCAGCGGGACGCCGGTGGCCGCGGCGGCCAGCGCGGCGTTGCGCGACATGACGGCCGCGAACGGGTGGGTGGCGTCGACCACCGCGTCCACCCGCTCCGCGCGCAGCCAGGCAGCGAGCCCGTCCGGTCCGCCGAAGCCGCCGATCCGGACCTCGCCCGCGGGCAGCCGCGGTGCGGCGACCCGCCCGGCGAGCGAGCTGGTGACCCTCGGCCCGGAGCCCTCCGGCCGGGTGACCCTCGGCCCGGAGCCCTCCGGCGCCGGGCCGGAGGCCAGGGCGGCGGCGAGGGCCCGCGCCTCGGTCGTGCCGCCGAGGACGAGCAGGTGGGCCCTCACGCGCCGCAGGGCTCGTGCGGGCGCTCGCGGTCCGCCGAGTAGAGGTGACTGTCCCGGAACTGCTCGGCGGTCAGCGTGCGGCCGATCAGGATGACGGCGGTGCGCACCACGCCCGCCGCCTTCACCTGCTCGGCGATGCTGGCGACGGTGCCCCGCAGCACCAGCTCGTCCGGGCGGCTCGCCATCGCCACGACGGCGACCGGGCAGTCGGCGCCGTAGTGCGGCAGCACCTGTTCGACCACGTCGTCGATGTACCCGGCGGCGAGGTGCAGCACCAGCAGCGCGCCGCTGCGGCCGAGCGTGGCGAGGTCCTCGCCCTCGGGCATCGGGGTGGCCCGCTTGGCGATCCGGGTGAGGATGACGGTCTGGCCGACGGTCGGCACCGTCAGTTCGCGCTTGAGCGCGGCCGCGGCGGCGGCGAAGGCGGGCACGCCGGGCACGATCTCGTAGGGCACGCCGGCCGCGTCGAGCCGGCGCATCTGCTCGGCGACGGCGCTGAACACGGACGGGTCGCCGGAGTGCAGCCGGGCCACGTCCTGCCCGGCCTCGTGGGCGGCTACCAGCTCGGCGACGATCCGGTCCAGGTCGAGCTGGGCCGTGTCGACCAGCCGGGCACCGGCCGGGCACTCGTCCAGCAGCTCGCGCGGCACCAGGCTGCCGGCGTACAGGCAGACCTCGGCGCGGGCCAGGATGCGCGCACCGCGCAGGGTGATCAGGTCGGCGGCGCCCGGGCCGGCCCCGATGAAGTAGACGGTCACGAGCTCGCTCCTGGATCGGTCGAAGGTTTGACGGCGGACCACTGGGTGACCGGCATCGCCTGCCGCCAGCCGGTGAAGCCGCCCACGGGCACGGCGTGCGCCACGGCGAGGCGCAGCAGCTCGCCGCCGTGCCGCCGGTACCAGCTGGTCAGCAGGGCCTCGGACTCCAGCGTCACGGTGTTGGCGACCAGCCGGCCGCCCGGCGGCAGCGCCGCCCAGCAGGCGTCCAGCAGGCCGGGCGCGGTGAGGCCGCCGCCGATGAACACGGCGTCGGGGGCGGGCAGCCCGGCGAGCGCGTCCGGCGCCGCGCCGGTGACCACCCGCAGCCGGGGCACGCCCAGCGCGGCGGCGTTGCGGCCGATCCGCTCGGCCCGGACGGCGCTCCGCTCGACGGTCACCGCCCGGTTGTCCCGGTGGGCGCGCAGCCACTCGATCGCGATCGAGCCGGAGCCGCCGCCGATGTCCCAGAGCAGCTCGCCGGGGGCGGGCGCGAGGGTGGCCAGGGTGGCGGCGCGCACGTGCCGCTTGGTCAGCTGGCCGTCGCTCTCGTAGGCGTTGTCGGGCAGGCCGGGCACCAGCGAGGTCCGGGGGCCGTCCGCCAGCTCGACGGCGATGACGTTCAGGGGGTCGCCCGCGGGGTGCGGCCAGCCGTCGGCCGGGCCGTCCAGCCGCCGCTCGCCGGGGGAGCCGAGCTGTTCCAGCACGTGCAGCCGGGCGGTGCCGAAGCCGCGTGCGGTGAGCAGCGCGGCGACGGCGGCGGGCGTCCGGGCGTCGGCGCCGAGGACGAGCAGCCGGCGGCCGGCGTGCAGGGCGAGCGTCAGGGTGTCCAGGGGGCGGCCGACCAGGCTGACCACCTCGGTGCCCTCCAGCGGCCAGCCGAGCCGGGCGCAGGCGTAGGAGACGGAGGAGGGGTGCGGCAGGACGCGCAGCCGTTCGGCGCCGACGGTCTCGGCGAGGGTGCGGCCGATGCCGAAGAACATCGGGTCGCCGCTGGCGAGCACGGCGACCCGGCGGCCGGCGTGCTCGGCGAGCAGCCCGGGGACGGCCGGGCGCAGCGGGGACGGCCACGGCACCCGTTCGGCGGCCACCTCGGCGGCGGGGAGCAGGGCCAGCTGGCGCGGGCCGCCGATCACCACCTCGGCCGTCCGCAGCGCCGCCCGGGAGGTGGTGGCGAGGCCGGGCCAGCCGTCGGCGCCGATCCCGACGACGGTGATCGGCGGTGGCAGCTCGGGCACCGGGGGCTCCTCGTTCGGTCAGTGTCGTGCGGGTCTGCGGGTCTGCGGGTCTGCGGTCCGTGTTCCACAGCCGGTCGGTCGGCCTGCCGGTCGGCGCCGCTCGGCCGACGAAGGCGTGGCCGGGGCAGCCTACCTGGCGGTACGCGGCCACCACCCGGTCAGGGTGCACGCCCCGGTGGCCGCGGTCAGTGCCGTCCGGGGGCAGTTCGGCGCGCAACGGAGGGCACCGTGTCCGAGTCAGCGGTTCCGCACACCACCGACGACACCGGGACCCGGGTGCCGAGCGACGACCACTCGCTCACGGCTGGCCGGACCGGATCCGGACCTCCACCGGCAGGACCTCTGGGAGGCCGTCGAGGGCGGCGACCACCCGTCCTGGACGCTGTACGTCCAGGCCATGCCGTTCGACGGAGCGCCCGGGTACCGGTTCAGGTCCGCGAGGTGCTGGACGACGCGCAGCGGGACCGGCTGGTGTCCAACATCGTCGGCCACCTGAAGGCCGGCGTCAGCGACCCGGTGCTGGCGCGGGCGGTGCAGTACTGGCGCAATGTCGACAAATCGCCCGGTGGCCGGGTCGCCTCCGGGGCGGGCAGCCCTGAGCGGGCCGTCGGCGGGGGTGCGGGACGCCGCGGTGTCCCGCGCCCCCGCGTGGATCCGGTCCCGGGCCAGGCCTGCCCCGTTCAGCGTTCGGTGCGGCGGGTCCAGTCCCCGGAGGGGACCAGCGCCGGGTGGACCCGCAGACGGGCGGCGACGGCGGGGCCGGCCAGGTAGACCCAGGCGTCCTCGGTGGACCCGGCCACCGTCCGGACGGCCAGCCGCTCGCGCACGTACTCTCCCGTCCCGTCGGCCCGGCAGTCCTCCAGCCGGTCGAGCGCCGCGAGCGCGGCGGCGTACCCGCCGGGGCGCACGGTGACCAGCTCGCCGAGGATCCGCCGGCCCGGTGTGCCGTCCGGCACCGCGTACGGGAAACCCGGGCCGTCGTGCAGCGCGGCGCCCTCCAGTACGGCCGGCCGGATGTCCGCGCAGCGCCCGGCCAGGTGCACGGCGTGGTTGCGGCCGCCGGTGCGGAGCGTGCCGTAGACGAAGAACGGCAGGGCGCCGGGCCGGGCGCCCGGCGGGCCGGCCGTCGGCCCGTCGGCTGTCGGTGCGTCGGCTGTCGGTGCGTCGGACAAGGGGCCTCCCGGTGCGTGCTCCCCCGGCCGGGGGAGCGCCTACCGTAGCGCCCGCCCCGCGCGCGCCCCCGGGGCGGCGGCGACCGTCTGGTGATACCCACTGGCGCGCGGGTGCGGTGATGCGCTGTCATGACGGTTGACCGCCAGTACCGTTCTAGGGGGACACCCATGACAGCGCCCGTCTCACGCACGCCCGCCAAGGCCCTGGCGGGCAGACCCGCCGACGCCGTCCCCGGTCCGGCCGGCCTGGGAAAGGCGGTCTGGCTGGCGCTCGCCGTGGTGTACGTGGTGTGGGGCTCGACGTATCTGGCGATCCGGATCGCCCTGGAGACGATGCCCTCCTTCCTCTCCGCCGGGGCGCGCTTCCTCGTCGCCGGGCTGCTGCTGGGCGGCTTCGTGCTGTTCCGCGAGGGGCGGGCCGGGCTCCGGCTGGACCGGCGGCAGTTCGGCTCCTCCGCGCTGGTCGGCCTGTTGCTGCTGACCGGCGGCAACGGGCTGGTGGTGCTCGGCGAGAACTCCATCCCGTCGGGGCTGACGGCGCTGCTGGTGGCGGCCGTCCCGCTCTGGATGGTGCTGCTCACGGCGGCCACCGGTGACCGGCCCAAGCCCGTGGAACTGTCCGGGGTGCTGCTCGGGCTGGCCGGGCTCGCGGTGCTCTCCGCGCCCGCGATCGGCGGGGACATCGCACCGGCCGGCGTGATCGTGGTCATCTGCGCCACGCTGACCTGGGCGGCCGGCTCGTTCGCCGCCAAGCGGATCCCGATGCCGGGCAACGTCTTCGCGGGGAGCGCGTACCAGATGATCGTGGGCGGGCTGGGCAACGTGGTGATCGGACTGGCCCGGGGGGAGCAGCACGGGCTGGACGTCGGCGCCTTCTCCACCCGGTCCTGGCTGGCGCTCGGCTACCTGGTGGTGGTCGGTTCGCTGGTCGGCTTCACCGCCTACGCCTGGCTGCTGCAGTCCGCGCCGCTGACCCTGGTCGCCACGTACGCGTACGTGAACCCGGTGGTGGCCGTGCTGCTCGGCTCGCTGGTGCTGGCCGAACCGCTGACCGGCCCCACCCTGGTGGGTGGGGCGATCGTGGTGGTCGGTGTCTGTCTGGTGGTCAGCGTCAGCCGGCTGCCGGCGCGGGCACCCCGGACGCCTTCGCGTAGGTGAGGACGAGCACGCCGTTGGCCAGCACCCGGGTGTCGACCAGGGTGAAGGCGTTCGGTGAGAACCCGGCCCGGAAGAGCGGGATGCCGGAGCCGACCGCGACGGGGTTGAGCTTGACGATCAACTCGTCGATCTCGGGCAGCAGTTGACCGGCGAGGTCGCCGCCGCCGCAGAGGTAGATGCCGAGGCCCTGCTCCTGCTTCAGCCGGCGCACCAGGTCGAGCGGCTCCTCCGCGGTGACCTCGACGGCCGGGTCCGGGCTGCTGGTGAGCGAGCGGGAGACCACGATCTGGCGCAGGTGGGCGTAGGGGCTGGAGAGGCCCGCGGCCAGGCCCGGCTCGTAGCTGGCGCGGCCCATCAGGACGGTGTCGAAGCGCTCGTTGGGCGCGTCCGCCAGGCCGAACGCGGCGCGGGCGGGGGTCGGCAGTGCGTCGCCCATCTCGCCGGTCAGGAAGGGGAGGGTCCCGGGGATGTAGGGGTCGAAGAACCCGAAGTCGCCGTCCGGGGCTGCGATGTAACCGTCGAGGGTGGCGGCGGCGTAGTAGGTGAGCTTGCGCATTCACGTCCTTGGAGACCCGGTCGAAGGCCCTGCGCCCTCAACCACTCCGGCTATAGTACTCAGTCTGTAGTGGTTGTCCAATGTTTCTGAAGGAGGATCAGGGCCGTGGTCCAGAACCCCGCTCGCCGTACCGCCCTCACCGACGCCGCGATCGACGTCCTCGCCCGCGAGGGCGCCCGGGGACTCACCTTCCGCGCGGTCGACGTACAGGCGGGCGTCCCCGCCGGCACCGCGTCCAACTACTTCGCCAACCGCGACGACCTGCTCCACCAGACCGCCCGTCACATCCACCACCGGCTCACCCCGGACCCGGCCGTCATCGCCGAGCTGCTGCGGGCCCCGCGCGACCGCGCCCTGGTCACGGCCCTGATGCACGACCTGCTGGGCCGGATCACCGCCGAGCGGGCCGGGTACCTGGCGCTGCTCGAACTGCGGCTGGAGGCCACCCGTCGGCCGGACCTGCGCGCCGAGCTCACCGGCACGATCCGCGAGCAACTGGAGGCGAACATCGCCTACCACGTGGGCGAGGGCCTCCCCGGCGACCGTGAGACGGTCGTCGTCCTCTACCTCGCGATGACCGGGCTGCTGGTCGAACACCTCACCCTTCCCGAGGTGCTGGGCGGCGACGGCCTCGCCGCGCTGGTCGGGACGATGGTCGAGCGGATCGTGCCGAGCGCCTAGCGGGAGCGGGCGGGCCGCCGCTCGGCGTCCCGTCGCTGCTCGCACTCCTGGAGAGCTGCTGGCGACCTCCTGTCGACGCCAAGAGGGGTGGCGGCGGCGCCCCGCCGCCGCCCGCTCAGACGGCGGGGCCGTCGGCCCAGGTGACGAGCAGGGCGCTGAGGGCGACCCCCGGCCCGAGGCCGAAGACCAGGCCCCGCGCACCGGCGGCCGGGGGCGTCCGGTGGGTCCGGGCCAGGACGGAGAAGACCGTCGCCCCACCCAGGTTGCCCTCCTCGGCGAGCACCGCCTTGGAGTGCCGGAGGAAGTCCTCGTCCACGCCGAGCAGGGTGCCGAGCCGGTCGAGGATCGCGGGGCCGCCCGGGTGCAGCACACCGAAGTCGAGCTCCCGGGCGTCGTGCCGGTCCAGCCAGTCGAGCAGGGCCGGCCCCAGGTCGGTGACCGAGCGGAGCGAGGCCCGGGTGGAGGCGAAGTGGTCGCCGCGGTCGTCGGTCAGCTTGCGGTACCGGTCGGTGGACCCCGGCACGGTGTACTCGAAGCGGTGGCCGAGGCGCAGCCCGGGCGTGCGCCGCTCGCCCGTGACGACGGCCGCGCCGACGAGGTCCCCCCAGAGCCCCTTGTAGATCTGGTCCTCGATCGACGTCCGGCTGTCCTGGTAGAGCGAGGAGAGCGACTCGCCCGCGACCACCAGGACGACGCCGCCCGGGTTTGCGGCCAGGTACTCCTGGGCCGCGATCAGGACGTGCGCGCCGCCCGCGCAGGCCAGCTGCGTCATCGGCCGGCGGCTGATGTCCGGGCGGAGTCCGAGCCGCTGCTGGAGCAGGATGTCCAGCCCCGGCACCCCGTCACCGGTGGCACTGCTGACGACGACGCAGTCGACGTCCGCGGTGCCCGCCCCCGCGTTCGCCAGCGCCTCGCGGGCGGCGCTCTCGGCGGCGGCCAGCAGGTCGGCCATGGTGGTGGTCTTGCGCTCGGCGGCGGTGCGGTCGGGCGAGGTGACGACCTCGTACGGCTGGAAGTACCGGCGGGTGCCGGGCAGGTTGCTCAGGGCCATCCGGACCGTCTGGGCCTGCCGGGGCGAGTAGCGGGGATTGCGGGCGAGGATGTCGTCGCGTATCCGTTCGGCGCGGACGAGGTGGGGGCCCGCGACCACGGCCGGTCGGCCGACGTACGCGGTGGTCGGGGTAGGCATGTCGCGGCGTCCTCGGAGCGTCCGTACCGCATCCGGGCGGGTGCGGCAGTCGGCACCCGTGCGGTGGCCGTACGGAGCGCGTCGACACGCTGTGACGTACCGTGACACTCACGGGATCCCCCCACCGGATACTGACGTCCCCACGCTACCTGTCCCGCTCCGGGATTTCCGCCGGATGGTGGGCCTGATGGGGGTCGGGTGACCGTGGGTGCGCACGGTACGGCCCCGGGCGGAGCATCGCCGCGACTACGCAGAGTCGCTGTCGTGGGGCGGGTCTCGGGGCACGGGACGGTCGGGGGCCCCGTGCACCGGGCCGGCTCAGCCGGCGTTCCCCAGCGCGGCCTCGCAGAGTCGCTCCGCCAGTTCGCCGAAGGCGGCGCCCAGTTCCTCGTCCGCGATCCCGCTCGCGTAGGCCTGGAAGGCGAGCGCCGCCTGGGCCTGGACGGCCGGCGTGGCGTAGCCCGGGTCGATCGGGAACGGCTCGCCGGGCGGCCAGGGGAGCGGCCAGTGCCGCGGCCACGGCAGCCGCCGGTCCGGCGGGGTCGGGCACCAGTCGTCCCCCACCTCGGTGAGGATGCCGCCTGGGTCTCCGCCGGACAGCCGGGCGGTGATGGCCGCGTTGGCCACCGCGTTGACCGTCCCGGCGACGGCCAGCCGCAGCTCGGTGGCGCCGGGCGGAAGCGGCTGGGGGTTGAGCCCGGCCTGGCCGCCGCCGTGCGCGGCCAGGTGGACGTGGCGGGTGGGCCCCAGGACGGGCAGGTGCGGGCGGATGCCGTCCAGGGCCTCGGGGTGGAGCCGGCCCAACAGCTGGAGCAGGGTGGCGGATTGGCTGACGAGGGTCATCGGGAACCCCTTCCGGGGTGACGGGGGTCGCTGCCGGTAGCCGATCGTATGCGGATCGTGCCGCCAGGCGGCCGCCGACACACCCTCAGTGCGCGGCGGCGAGCAGCTCCCGGGTGTAGTCGGTGTGCGGGGCGGCGAACAGCCGGTCGCGGTCGGCCGACTCCACCAGCCGGCCGCCGTGCATCACCGCGACACGGTCGCAGAAGTGCCGCACCACGGCGAGGTCGTGCGAGACGAAGAGGAAGGCGACGCCCAGGCGTTCGCGCAGCTCCATCAGCAGGTTGAGCACCTGGGCGCGGACCGAGACGTCCAGCGCGGAGACCGGTTCGTCGGCGATGATCAGGCGCGGTTCGGGGGCGAGTGCCCGGGCGATGCCGATCCGCTGGCGCTGGCCGCCGGAGAACTCGTGCGGATAGCGGTCCAGGTGGCCGGCCGCCAGCCCGACCTGCTCCAGCAACTCGGCGGACCGCTCGCGCCGTTCGGCGGGGCCGAGGGCGGTGTGCAGGCGCAGCGGCGTGTCCAGGGTCTGGGCGACGGTGCGGCGCGGGTTGAGCGAGGCGTACGGATCCTGGAAGACCAGCTGGATCTCGCGGGCGAGCCGGCGCCGCAGCGCCCGGTCGGGGGCGGTGACGTCGATCCCGTCGTAGCGCACCCGGCCGGCGGTCACCGGCTGCAGGCCGGCCAGCACGCGTGAGGTGGTGGACTTTCCGGAGCCGGATTCGCCGACCAGCCCGAGCGTCTCACCGGGCGCGATCCGCAGGCTCACGCCCTCCACCGCGCGGACGGGTTCGCCGCGCCGGCCGGTGGGGCGCCGCCGCCCGGGGAAGTGCACGGCGAGCTCCTCGACCTCCACCAGCGGGCGGTCGGGGGCGGCGCCCGCCCGTGGCGCGAAGGTGAAGGACGGCGACGGTTCGTCGACGGTGGCCAGCGGTGTGCCCGGCACGGTGTCCGCGGTCAGCGCCGCGCCCACCAGGGCCCGGGTGTAGGGCTGTCGCGGCGCCGCCAGCAGCTCGGCGGTCGGCGCGGACTCGACCTGCCGGCCGTCGCGCAGCACCAGTGTGCGGTCGGTCGTCCCGGCCACCACGCCGAGGTCGTGGCTGACCAGCAGCACCGCGGTGCCGTGCTCGCGCTGCAACTCGCCCAGCAGGTCGAGGACCTGCCGCTGGACGCGGGCGTCCAGCGCGGTGGTCGGCTCGTCGGCGATCAGCACGTCGGGGTCGTTCATCAGTGCCATGGCGATCATCACCCGCTGGCGCATGCCGCCCGAGAACCGGTGCGGGTGGTCGCCGGCCCGGGCGGCCGGGATGCCGACCCGGTCCAGCATGGCGACGGCCCGCCGCCGGGTCTCGGCACGCCCGGCGCCCGGGTGGTGCAGCCGGTACATCTCGGCCAGCTGCGCACCCACGCCGTGGAACGGACTGAGCGAGGTGAGCGCGTCCTGGAAGACCAGGGCGACCCGGCCGCCGCGCACCTCGCGCAGCACGGACTCACCGGCGCCGACCAGCTCCCGGCCGGCGAGCCGGATCGAGCCGGTGACGGTGGTGGTGCGCGGGTCGTGCAGGCCGAGCACGGCCAGGCCGGTCGCGGACTTGCCGGAGCCGGACTCGCCGACCAGGCCGAGGACTTCACCCCGGGCGAGGTCGAAGGAGAGGCCGCGGACGGCGTGCACGGGAGCGCCGCCGCGCGGGTCGGCGAAGGCGACGGAGAGGTCGCGGACGCTCAGCACCGCTTCGGTGGAGGGGGTCATCGGTACTCCAGAGGGGTCAGCTGAGACGGATGCGGGGATCGAGCCAGGCCACCGCGAGGTCGGCCAGGGCGACGAACAGCACCACGAAGCAGGCGGCGAGCAGGACGGCGCCGACCACGGCCGGCAGGTCCTGCCCGGAGACGGCCTCGGCGGCGAAGGTGCCCACGCCGTTCAGCCCGAACACCGTCTCGGTGATCACCGCGCCGCCGAGCAGCGCGCCGGCCTCCAGCCCGAGCAGCTGCACCAGCGGACCGGCGGCGCCGCGCGAGGTGTACTTGAGGTGGGTGCGCACCCGGCCGAGGCCCTTGCCGCGCGCGGTGCGGACGTACTCCTCGTTCATCGTCTCCAGCAGCTGGGAGCGCGAGAGCCGGGCGAAGACGGCCGAGTTGACGAAGCCGAGGACGAGCCAGGGCAGCAGCATGCCGCCCGCCCAGGCGGCCGGGTCCTCGGCCGGCGGGGTGTAGGAGGGCAGCGGCAGCAGGCCGGTCGAGTAGACCAGCGCCCACTGGGCGACGTACCCGAGGAAGTAGATCTGCACGCTGGCGCCGACCAGGGTGAAGCCGGAGAGCAGCCGGTCCGTCCTGGTCCCGTGGCGCAGGGCGGAGACGAAGCCGGTGCCGAGCCCGAACAGCACCAGGACGGCGAGCGCGCCGGCGGTGAGCGAGAAGGTCACCGGCAGGTGGTCGACCAGGGCCTCGGTGACGGGCTGGTGGAGCCGGTAGGAGTAACCGAGGCAGGGTGCGTCGCAGTGGATGACCGAGCCGTCGACGTCCGCGATGTCCCGTCCGGCCACGACTCCGGCGAGGTAGTCGGTGTACTGGGTGAGCAGCGGCTGGTCCAGGCCCATGCTCTGGCGGACGGCCGCGACCTGGCCGGAGTCGCAGCGCGGGCCGCAGGCCGCGCGGGCCGGGTCGGCGGGGGCGGCGTAGAAGAGGGCGAAGGCGGCGGCGGAGACCGCGACCAGGACGGCGAGGGCCTGGAGGGTCCGCCGCAGGGCGAAGGAGAGCATGGCCGGTCCGGGGTCGAGGGGGGACGGGGTCGAGGGGCACGGCGGGGGCGGTCTGGGCCGGGGGCCCGGCCCGTGGCACGGGCCGGGCCCCCGGGACGGCCCCGGGGCCGGGCGGGTCAGGACTTGAGGTAGAGCCAGGCCAGCCCGACCGAGCCGTAGATCGGGTGGACGAACGCCCCGCCGACGTTGCTGCCGCGCAGCTGGTTCACGGCCGGGTAGGCGAAGGGCAGCACCGGTACGTCCTTCATCACCGTCTGCTCCAGCGCGTACAGCTCCTTGGCCTTGGCGCGCGGCTCGCCGATCTGGTTGATCCGGTCGATCTCCTTGTCCACCTCGGCGTTGCGGTAGCGGGCGGAGTTGAGGTCGCCGTTGGCCCGGCCGTCGAAGGAGAACGGGACCAGCGTGGAGGGGGTCGGCCAGTCGACCGAGCTGGTCTCCTCGAACAGGTCGTACGGTGAGTCGGCGCGGTGCGCCTCGTCCAGCAGCGCCTTGGGGTCGACCGGCTTCGGCACGATGGTGATGCCGGCCTTGGCGAAGCCCTCCACCAGCACCTGGGCGACCCGCTGCCCGTTCGGGGTGGAGGCGTAGGCGTAGGTCAGCGCGGCCGGCGGCTGCTTGGCCCGGGCGAGTGCCTGCTTGGCGGCCTCCGGGTCGCCCTCCGGCTTGGCCGGGTACAGGTCGTACTTCTGCCAGTCGACCAGGGCGGGGGAGCTGAGCGTGGTGGCCAGCTCGCCGACCCGGGAGCCGCCCTGGACCTGGCGCGCCTGCTGGCGCGGGTAGGCCAGGTGCAGGGCCTTGCGGACCTCGACGTCCGGCACCCGCTCGTTGTTGATCACGAGCTGGGTGACGAAGGCGCCCTGGCGGCCGGAGACCACCAGCTCCTTGGCCTTCGGGTCGGTGTCCACGTTCTGGTAGAGCTCGGGGGAGAGCTGGGTCGCCACCGTGGTGGCGTCGGCGCCGCCGTCCCGGCCGGAGAGGATCTCCTGGTTGATGTTGAGCGCCTCCTTGCCGAAGGTGAAGACGAACCTCTCCGGGTACTGCGAGCGGATCGGGTCGGTCTCCGCCTTCCAGTGCGGATTGCGCTCCAGCACCAGCCGGGTGTTCTGGACGTGCTCGGCGATCCGGTACGGGCCGCTGGCGAACGGCAGCCGGTCGTAGTCCGTGCCGGTGTCCTTGTCCCTGCGCACCGGCGAGGAGGAGGACTGCGCGGCCATGTACGGCACGTCGGCCTGCGGCTGCGGGAAGTGCAGGACGAGGGTGCGGTCGTCCGGGGTCTCGATCGCGGCGAGGTCGCCGTCCTGCGGGCCGGCGTACTTCTTGCGCGCGTCGTCGTAGCTGGCCTCGCCGGTGAGCCACTGCGGCCAGTACGGCGGGCCGACCTCGTAGCCCTTGCCGAAGGAGCGCTCGATGCCGTACTTGACCTGCTGGGAGGTGATCGGCTGCCCGTCCTCCCAGGCCACGCCCTCCTTCAGCCGGTACGTCCAGGTGCGGCCGCCGTCGGCCGGGGTCCCGGTGTCGGTGGCGAGGTCGCCGACCAGCCTGGCCTTGCCGTCCACCACCTGGTACTGGGTCAGCTGGCGCCCCCAGAGCAGCGAGGTGTTGTACGCGGCGCCGGCGTAGACCTTCTGCGGGTCGAGGTGGCGGAAGTCGGTGGTGTTGTAGACGTTCACGGTGCCGCCAGGGCGGGCGCCGGGGACGGCGGGGGCCGGGCCGGCGCTCTCCTTCTCGGTGCCGAGCGCGGCGGTCAGCGGCGAGGACTCCCGGGCGGTGGCCCCGGCCCCGGTACCCGGGGTGGAGCCCGCGCCGGCCGAGCAGGAGGTCGCCAGCACCGCGGTGGCGACGACGGCGAGGGACGGTTTGATCCAGCGCATGGCGGAACTCTCCTTGCCCCGGAGACGGGGCGGTCGGGTGAAAAGGGAGGGGGAGGGAGGAGGAGGAGAAGGCGGCGCTCAGCGCGCGGCGCGCGGGTCGAGCGCGTCCCGGACGGCGTCGCCGAGCAGGTTGAAGGCGAGCACGAAGAGCAGCAGTGCCACGCCGGGGAAGAACATGTAGGTGGGGTCGGCCTGGAAGACCTCGGAGCCCCGCGCGATCATCCGGCCCCAGTCCGGGACGGGCTCGTTGATGCCCACGCCGAGGAAGGACAGCACCGCCTCGGAGGCGACGAACGTCGGCACCGCCATCGTGGCGTGCACCAGGAGCTGCGCCCGGACATTCGGCAGGAGTTCGCGGAACACGATATGGAATCCGCCCGCGCCGAGCGCCCGGGCGGACTGCACGAAATCCCTTTCCCGAAGTGACCGGACGGCGGCCCGGAGGGAAAGCGCGAGCGGAATCCAGCCGAACGCGGAGAAGACCAGGATCAGCACCAGGAACTGCATCCACTCGGGTTCGGCGGTGTCCGGGTCGACCAGCCGGGACTGGATGACGGGGCTGAGCGCGAGCAGCAGGAGCAGGGTCGGAAAGGCCAGCAGCACGTTGGAGAGGAAACCGAAGAGCCGGTCCGTGATCCCGCCGAGGTAGCCCACCGCGACGCCGGCCAGCACCCCGAGCGTGGTGGTGACGGCGGCCGAGGCGAAGGCGATCAGCAGTGAGGTGCGGATGCCGTAGAGCAGCTGGGTGAGGACGTCGCGGCCGAGCCCGGGCTCCAGGCCGAACCAGAAGTCGGCCGAGATGCCGCCGTTCGGCGCCATCGGCAGTCCGCCGTCGCTGAGCAGGCCGGGAGTGTTCTGGCCGTAGTGCTCGACCGGGTTCCTGCCGTAGAGGGCGGCGATCAGCGGGGCGGCGAGCGCGAGCAGCAGGAAGACCACGACGACCGCGAGCGCGGTGGCCGCGACCCGATCGCGGCGGATCCGGCGCAGCAGGCCCTGCGGGGCCCGCGCGGCGGCGGGCGCCGTCCCGGCGGACGGCTCTGCGACTGTCTCGACCACTGCCATGAGAGGCGTACTCCCCGAATTCTCCGCCGCCCCGTGGGTGAGGGTGCGCTGGTGTGCATGTGACGGCCGGCCTGCGGGGGTTTCCCGGCGGCCTGCCGAACGCCATCAGATCGGACGCCGCCGGATTTCCGCAAATCATTCCCGGCGGAGTTCGGGTGCAATGTTTCGGGAATTGTGACGGCTTCATTCCGCCGCAATACTGCCGTTGCAGAAGAACGGTCATACCGGGGCAAAGGAGGCGGCTCGTCCCGCATTCTGAGATCTCCGCCACAGCGGCCGGGGCATTGGTACGATCCGGGTGAGCCGCGACTGGCGCGCACGGATGGAACCGACCATCGGGAAGCGGCTCCGTGCACCCGCACGCCAAGTTGCCGAGCGCCTGGGCCGTCCGTACTCGTCCACCCGTCACGAGGAGACCGCCTTGGCCACCCCCGTCAGCCCTGCCGCGCCCGACGCCGCCGCACCGCACACCGCCGCACCGCACACCGCCGCGAGTGCCACCGCCAACACCGCCTTCCGCAGTGCCCTCGACGTCGTCCGCGAGGTGGAGCCGAGGATCGCCGCCGCCATCGGCCGGGAGATCGACGACCAGCGCGCCTCGCTCAAGCTGATCGCCAGCGAGAACTACGCCTCCCCGGCCGTCCTGCTCGCCATGGGCAACTGGCTCAGCGACAAGTACGCCGAGGGCACCGCCGGCCGCCGCTTCTACGCCGGCTGCCGCAACGTCGACACGGTCGAGACGATCGCCGCCGAGCACGCCCGCGCGCTCTTCGGCGCGGACCACGCCTACGTCCAGCCGCACTCCGGCATCGACGCCAACCTGACCGCCTTCTGGGCCGTCCTCTCCCAGCGCGTCGAGAGCCCCGCCCTGGAGCGCGCCGAGGTCCGCAACGTCAACGACCTCACCGAGCAGGACTGGGCCGAGCTGCGCCACGAGCTGGGCAACCAGCGGATGCTCGGCATGTCCCTGGACACCGGCGGCCACCTCACGCACGGCTTCCGGCCGAACATCTCCGGCAAGATGTTCGAGCAGCGCAGCTACGGCACCGACCCGGTCACCGGCCTGATCGACTACGACGCGCTGCGGGCCACCGCCCGCGAGTTCCGCCCGCTGATCCTGGTGGCCGGCTACTCCGCCTACCCGCGACTGGTGAACTTCCGCGTCATGCGCGAGATCGCCGACGAGGTCGGCGCGACCCTGATGGTCGACATGGCGCACTTCGCCGGCCTGGTCGCGGGCAAGGTGCTCACCGGCGACCACGATCCCGTCCCGCACGCCCACATTGTCACCACCACCACCCACAAGTCGCTGCGCGGTCCGCGCGGCGGCATGGTGCTCTGCACCGCCGAGCTGGCCGAGCACGTCGACCGCGGCTGCCCGCTGGTCCTCGGCGGCCCGCTCTCGCACGTGATGGCCGCCAAGGCGGTCGCCTTCGCCGAGGCCCTCCGCCCGGAGTTCCGCACGTACGCCCGCGGCGTCGTCGACAACGCGCGGGCCCTCGCCGAGGGCCTGCTGCGCCGGGGCGGCACGCTGGTCACCGGCGGCACGGACAACCACCTGGTGCTCGCCGACGTCTCCGGCTACGGCCTGACCGGCCGGCAGGCCGAGGCGGCGCTGCTGGACTCCGGCATCGTCACCAACCGCAACTCCGTCCCGCAGGACCGCAACGGCGCCTGGTACACCTCCGGCGTCCGGCTCGGCACCCCCGCGCTGACCACCCGGGGCCTGGGCACCGCCGAGATGGACGAGATCGCCGCCCTGATCGACACCGTCCTGCGCGCCACCACTCCCGTCGCGACCTCCGCCGGCGCGCCGTCCAAGGCCCAGTACACCCTGGACGACGCGGTCCGCGAGGGCGTCGCCAAGCGCGCCGCCGACCTGCTGGCGGGCTTCCCCCTCTACCCGGGCGTCGACCTGGTCTGAGACCCGCGCGGCCCGGTCCCCGCGGGGACCGGGCCGCGTGCCGGCGTGCTCAGTACTGCAGCGACTTGAGCTGCAGGAACTCCTCCAGGCCGGGGCGGCCCAGCTCGCGGCCGAGGCCCGAGTTCTTGTAGCCGCCGAACGGGGCGAGCGGGTTGAAGCGGCCGCCGTTGAGGTCGACCTGGCCGGTGTCGAGGCGGCGGGCGAAGGCGGCGGCGGTGTCGGTGTCCGCCGCCCAGACGCCGCCGGCCAGGCCGTACTGGGTGCCGTTGGCGAGTTCGGCGGCGTGGTCCTCGTCGCGGTAGGCGAGGACGGCCAGCACCGGGCCGAAGACCTCCTCCTGGGCGACCGTCATGTCATTGGTGACGTCGGCGAGGACGGTCGGCCGGACGTAGAAGCCGGTGTCCAGACCGGCCGGGGCGTCCGCCCCGCCGACGACCAGCCGGGCGCCCTCGGCGAGCGCGCCGGTGATGTAGCCGCGCACCCGCTCCCGCTGCCGGGCGCTGACCACCGGGCCGATCCGGGTCCGCGGATCGGCCGGATCGCCCGGGAGGTACTTGGCGGCGGCCTTCGCGGCGAGTCCGACCGCCTCCTCGTACTGGTCCTGGTGCACCAGCAGCCTGGTCCAGGCGCTGCACGTCTGACCGGAGTTGGCGAACACGTTGGCGACGTTGACGTTGACCGCCCGGGCCAGGTCGGCGCCGGGCAGCACCACGTTGGCCGACTTCCCGCCCAGCTCCAGCGCGACCCGCTTGATGCCCCGACCGGCGGTCTCGGCGACGGTCCGGCCCACGGCGGTGGAGCCGGTGAACGAGACCACGTCCACCTCCGGGTGCCCGACCAGGGCCGCGCCCGCCACCGCGCCGGTGCCGGTGACCAGGTTGAACACCCCGGCGGGGAAGCCCGCTTCGTGGACCAGCCGCGCGAACAGCCGGGCGACCAGCGGGGCGTCCTCGGCGGGCTTGAGCACCACCGGGCAGCCGGCCGCCAGGGCCGGCACGACCTTGGCCACGATCTGGTGCAGCGGGTAGTTCCACGGCGTGATCGCCGCGACCACCCCGGCCGGCTCGGCGAGCACCACCGAGTTCCCGATCCGCTCCTCGAAGGGGTACTCGGCGAGCAGCGCGAGGTAGGAACCGGCCACGGCCAGCGGCAGGCCGGCGTGCACGGCGGTCGCGAAGCCGACCGGCGCGCCCAGCTCGGCGACCACCGTGTCGGCTATCTCCTCCTGGCACCCGGCCAGGCCGTCCCGCAGCCGGGTGAGCAGCGCCAGCCGCTCCTCGCGGGAGGTGGCGGCCCAACTCCGGGCCGCCCGGCGGGCGGCGGCCACGGCAGCGGCGACGTCGGCCGTGCCGCCGGCGGGGACGGTGGCGAGCACCTGTTCGGTCGCCGGGTTCAGTACCGTGATCGACCCGGCGTCCAGCGAGGGCCGCCATTCGCCGTCGATGTACTGGTCGCCGTACTGGGTGCCCTGCTCCGCGTCCTGCTGCACCGGGTGGTCCTCTCATCGGATCGTCCGCCCGAGGAGCCGCGCGGGGCCGCCGCTGGGGGCCGCCGGAGGTCGCTCGGGGGTCGCTGGGGGTCGCTGGGGGTCGCTGGCCAAAGGGCCAGTCAAGGCCGCCCGGGCAGCCCGGCGCAAGAGCCGGCCCCCCTACTGCCCGGCCTCCTAGCCCTCCGGCCCCTACCGCCCCGGGGATGGTGACAAAACGGGCACGCGAGCGGCAGTATGGACGAACCGGTCCTCCCGGGCCGCCGTCCCGCCGAGTGCTCACAAACGCGCACCGGACGAAAACGTCCGTGCGACATCTCCTCAACTCCGGACAACGGACGGTAGATTGCGGCGCACTCCGGTGTGCGTCACTACCGTGGGCAGCGGGTTCGAACGGCGTCCGCCCACGCCGGTCCGCAGGCTGCTCCGGAAGGCCGGGCGGTGACGTCCGTCACCGGCCCGCGCACCCGTGCGGCGGGCGGGTCCGCGCCGGAGGTCGTTCCCAGTGGTCGTCCGCACCGTGTGAGGAGCAACTTCGTGACCGACGCCGCGCTGAGCGCCGAGCAGTACCGGCCCACCGAGCCGGGCCGGCTCGATGACGTCCCCGGCTGGTTCTGGGACCACGACCGCCACCTCTTCGAGTGGTTCCTCGACCGCCAGGAGAAGGCGGGCGTCACCGGGGACCTGCTGGAGATGGGCGCCTACCTGGGGCGCAGCGCGATCGTGATCGGCGACCACCGGCAGCCCACCGAGACCTTCACGGTCTGCGACCTCTTCGACTCGGACGCCCCGGACGACGAGAACGCCGCCGAGATGTCCATGTCCTACCGGAAGTCGCTCACCCGGAAGGCGTTCGAGTCCAACTACCTGTCCTTCCACGACGCACTGCCCGAGATCATCCAGGCGCCCACCTCGGCACTGGCCGACGGCCGCCTCCCGGCCGGCGCGTTCCGCTTCGTCCACATCGACGCCTCGCACCTCTACGAGCACGTGGTGGACGACCTCCGGGTGGCCCGGGCGGCGCTCCAGCCGGAGGGCGTGGTGGTCCTGGACGACTACCGCTCCGCGCACACCCCGGGCGTCGCCGCCGCCACCTGGGAGGCGGTCTTCAACGGGGGCCTCACCCCGATCGTGCTGAGCGAGAGCAAGTTCTACGGCACCTGGGGCGATCCGGAGCCCGCCCGGCGCGCCCTGCTGGACCGGACCGGGCTGGCCGAGGGCGTCCAGCTCGCCGTCGAGCACCTGAACGGCCAGCGGGTGGTCCGGGTCGGCGGCAGCTCCCACGGCATCGCCCCGTTCCGCCCCTCGCGCCACCACGACCGGCTGGCCGCCGAGGCCGCCCGCCGGGAGGCGGAACGGGCGGAGGCGGAGGCCCTGCGCGCCCAGCAGGAGGCCGACGTCGACCTCGCCGTCCGCCGCGCCCGCGCCGCCGAACGCCGCCGCCCCGCCAACGTCGCCAAACGCGTCGCGGGCGACCTCCTCCCCCCGGTCCTCACCGCCGCCATCCGCCGCGCCCGCCGCGGCTGACCACCCCGGCGCACGCGTCCGCACCACGCCGAAGGGGCGTGCCGGCGGGTCGGCACGCCCCTTCGGCGTGGTGCGGCGGGTCGGTCAGACCCGGGAGGCCTCGCCGGTCTGGCGGGGCAGGGTGGCCGCGGGGCCGGCGGCATCGGCTGCGGCCGTCTCGGCCAGTTCCCGCTTGACGGCGGCCAGCGAGGGGTTGGCCCAGGCGCTGGCCACGCCCCAGCGGTAGAAGGCGAGCCCGATCAGGGCGACGATCAGCAGGTCCCAGCCCTCGGGGAGGTAGCCCCGGCCGCCGAAGTCGGCGCTGCCGGCCCAGGAGACGGCGGCCATCACGAACAGGTAGGCGATCATCCAGGCGCCGGCCTTGAGGTGCGGCTTGAGCTCGGCCCACGGCTTGCGCAGCTCGTACCAGGCCCAGATCGGCAGGCCGGCGGCCATCAGCAGGATGACCTTGCCGGTCAGCGGCCAGCGGGCCCAGTAGAGCACCAGCGAGCCGAAGACCATCGCCACCGGGGCGATCACCGGCATCGCGCGCAGCCGGACCGGTCGCGGCAGCTCGGGGGCGAGGCGGCGCAGCGCCATCACCGCGACCGGGCCGGTGACGTACGAGATCACGGTGGCGACCGAGACGATCTCGGCGAGCGAGCCCCAGCCGCGGAAGACCGCCAGGAAGAGGAAGGCGATCAGCAGGTTGAGCAGCAGGGCCGGGCGCGGGATGCCGGTCCTGGGGTCGACCCGGCCGAAGATCCTGGGCAGGTGGCCGTTCTCCTGCACGCCGTGGATCATGCGCGAGGTGGTGGCGGCGTAGATCATGCCGGTGCCGCTGGGGGAGACGAAGGCGTCCGCGTACAGCAGCAGCGCGAGCCAATTGAGGCCCCAGGCGATCGACAGGTCGGCCAGCGGCGAGGTGTAGCCGAGCCCGCTCCAGCCGTTGCTGAGGTCCGCCGTCGGGACGGCGCCGAGGAAGGCCACCTGCAGCGCGACGTAGATCACCAGGGCGATCAGGATCGAGCCGATCACGGCCTTGGGCAGCGACTTGCCGGGGTCGCGGGCCTCCCCGGCCAGGTTCAGCGGGGACTGGAACCCGTTGAAGGCCCAGACGATGCCGGAGACGGCGACCGCCGTGAACACCGCGCTCCAGCCGTTCGGCGCGAAGCCGCCGTGGTCCGTGAAGTGGGCGGTGTCGAAGTGCGCCAGCAGCAGGGCGCCCGCGGTCAGCGTCGGCACGACCACCTTGAACACGGTGATCGCGGTGTTGGTCTTGGCGAACAGCGTGATCGCGAACCAGTTCAGCGCGAAGTAGCCGACCAGCAGCACGCTCGCCACGGCGACCCCGCTGACCGAGAGCTCCTCGCCGTCGAACAGGCCCTTCGCCCACCCGAAGTGCCAGGAGCTCATGTACTGCACCGAGGCGGTGGCCTCGCCGGGGATCACCGAGACGATGGCGATCCAGTTGGCCCAGGCCGCCAGGTACCCGGCGAGCGAGCCGTGCGAGTACTGCCCGTACCGCACCATCCCGCCGGCCTTGGGGAACATCGACCCGAGCTCGCTGTAGGTCAGCGCGATGGTGAGCGCGACCGCGGCGCCGATCACCCAGGCGACGATTGAGGCCGGTCCGGCGAGCCGGGCGGCCCGCTCGGCACCGAAGAGCCAGCCGGAGCCGATGATCGAGCCGAGGCCCACGGCGGTGAGGCTGATGGTGCCGAGCGAGCGGCGGTAGTGCTGATGGGAAGCCGTCGTCGACTCAGGCGCGCTCAACGTATCGGTCCTCTGTCTCCTGGGGTTCCGGACAAACGCACAGCAGACTATGGTGCTAAATAGGACGAAAACCTCAGATGAAGCTCAGATCATCCGATTGTTGCCATCTCGTGTCCGAAGATCGGACACGTACGGACCCCAGGCGGCCTTGATCCGCAGTGCCCCCTGTGCCCCTCTGCCCCCATGTACCTCGCGGCGCCCGTGCCGCCCCATTCCCGCAAAGCCACCGGCGCAGGCTTCCGCCGACCCGTCCGGGCAAAAAGAAATTCCCCGCAAGAACTCTTTCGAGTTCCTGCGGGGAATTGTTCTGGTGTCCGAGGGGGGACTTGAACCCCCACGCCCGATAAAGGGCACTAGCACCTCAAGCTAGCGCGTCTGCCATTCCGCCACCCGGACAGGGTGTGTGCTTCGGGGACTTTCTGCTCGCCCCCTCGGCGACAGAGAGAACATTACCAGGGTTCTGGAGTGCTTCTCACCTGCGTTTCCCCGGGTGGGGACCACCGGGGTGGCGGGGAGGGGTCGCAGGACTGAGCGAAGCGGTGGTTCAGGGGCGGGAAGCGGTCGGACTGTGACCGGCGGGCGGTCGGGAACGGGCGGGAGTGGTCCGACACGGGCAAGTTGTCGACGGTGCGGCCGTGCCGGGGGCGGCTCTCCTAGCCTCTGTGGACCGAGGGCGCCATGAGCGGAACGCCTGATTCCCGGGGTCGCGGACGAAGGGCGGCTGGACGTGGAGCAGATCAGCGGGGCGGCGGAGGCCGAGCCCAGACGTGTGGCGTCCGGATGCCCAACATCCGGACGCGCCGGGAGCGGGCCGGCCGAAGGGGTGTGGCGGTTCCCGGTGCCGGCGGTGGAGGCCTCGGTGCCGCGGACCAGGCACGCGGTGCGGGACCGGCTGCTGGCCCAGGGGATGGCGGGGGTGCGCTACCAGGAGCTGGTGGACGACCTGCTGCTGATCGTCTCGGAGCTGGTGGGCAACGCCGTGACGCACGCCGCCGAGCTGTCGCCGGAGGTGACCACCGAACTCGTGGTCGGAGCGGGCTGGGTCCGGGTGTCGGTCGAGGACGGCGACCCGTACCGGCCGAAGGCCCTGGAGAGCGACGCCGGGCGGACCGGCGGGCGGGGGCTGCTGCTGGTGAAGAGCGTCACCCTGCAGGCGGGCGGGGTCTGCGACGTGGAGCGGACGGGGGAGGGCGGCAAAGTGGTCTGGGCCTCGCTGCCCATCCCCCGGGAGGACGCGCGGTAGCGGGTGGTCCTACCAGTCCCGGCCGGCGATCTCGCGGATGCCGGGCAGCGCGGCCTCGAAGACGGTCCGGAACCACACCGAGAACGGCCGCTCCTCCTGGAGCTCGCGCAGCTCCTGCGCGGACACGAAGGCGAAGTCGTCCACCTCGTCCGGGTCGGGCACGACGTCGGCGGTGACCAGGCCGACGAACAGGTGGTTCCACTCCCGCTCGATCAGGCCGGAGGCCTCGTCCGGCAGGTCGTACCGGACGGTGCCGGCCTCGCAGAGAAGCGCGGGGGCGACGCCCAGCTCCTCGGCGGTGCGCCGGGCCGCGGCGACGAACGGCGGCTCGTCGGGGTACGGGTGGCCGCAGCAGGTGTTCGACCAGACGCCGGGGGAGTGGTACTTGCCGAGGGCCCGGCGCTGGAGCAGGAGCCGTCCCTGGCGGTCGAAGAGGAACACCGAGAACGCCCGGTGCAGCCGGCCCGGCTGCTGGTGGGCCCAGTGCTTCTCGGCGGTGCCGATCGTGACGCCCTCGTCGTCGACGAGCTCCAGCAGGATCTCGGTGCCGGCGGGCGCTCCGGCCGCGGCTCGGGGGTCGGCCGTCACGTCGGTCTCCACGTCGAGACCGGTGTCGATCTCCGAGGTGAAGTGCGTCGGGCTGGTCGGCGGACTCTGGGGCATGAGGCCTCTTTCGGGGGCAATGGGAGCACCGGTGGCGTCGTGCCCCAGTCTGCCGTACGGGTGGCGGTCCGCAGGCGTCCCACACACAACAGGGCGGATCATGACCGTTCCCGCACCATTCCCGGTATCGGAATGGGCGACGGATTAGGAGAGGCGTTCGGAACACGTTCGGCGCCCGTTCGATTCCGACGGCGTGCGGACGGTGAACGGACACCCCGACGGCACCCCTCCTTCACCGCCGCCGGACCCGGCGTCCGCCCGGGCCACCGGCCGCGTTCGGGCTGGTCGCCACGGTCGCCTACCATCACTGATGACACGGTGCCCGCATCCTCGCCGGCATCGGCGCGCCACCCCGACGGCCTGCGGCGGCGCACGGTCCGGCGGCTTGCGGCAGCGCACAGCCCGCCGGGCGGCTGCGGCGTTCGGCCCGACGGATCAGCACAGCACGACGGATCAGGAGACCCCGCATGATCGGCCTCGTTCTGGCAGCCGGCGCCGGCCGCCGGCTGCGCCCGTACACCGACACCCTGCCGAAGGCGCTGGTGCCGGTCGACGGGGAGCGGACCGTCCTGGACCTCACCCTCGGCAACTTCGCCGAGGTCGGCCTGCGCGAGGCGGCGATCGTCGTCGGCTACCGCAAGGAGGCGGTCCAGGACCGCAAGGCGGCCCTGGAGCAGAAGTACGGCGTGAAGCTCACCCTGGTCGAGAACGACAAGGCCGAGGAGTGGAACAACGCCTACTCCCTCTGGTGCGCGCGCGAGCTCTTCGGCGAGGGCCTGCTGCTGGCCAACGGGGACACCGTGCACCCGGCCTCCGTCCAGCGGACCATGCTGGAGGGCAACCGGCGCCTCACCGAGGAGGGCCGCGCCCCCGGCATCCTGCTCGCCCTCGACACGGTGAAGAAGCTCGCCGACGAGGAGATGAAGGTCGTCGTCGACCCGGCCACCGGCATGCGGCGCATCACCAAGCTGATGGAGCCGGCCGAGGCGACCGGGGAGTACATCGGCCTCACCGTGATCAACCCGTCGGCCGCCGCCGACCTCACCGACGCGCTGCGCGCCACCTACGAGCGCGACCCGCAGCTGTACTACGAGGACGGCTACCAGGAGATGGTCGACCGCGGTCTGCGGATCGACGTGCAGCCGATCGGCGAGGTCTCCTGGGTCGAGGTCGACAACCACGACGACCTGGCCAAGGCGCGGGAGATCGCGTGCCAGTACTGACGCGGCTGGTGCCGTCGCCGGTCTTCGTGGAGATCCGCTCGGGGGCGCTCGACGCCCTCGGGGGGATCCTCGCCGACCAGCGGCTCTCCACCTCGGGCCGGATCGCGGTGGCGATCAGCAACGGCTCCGGGGCGGTGCTGCGCGAGCGGCTGGAGCCGGCCCTGCCGGGCGCCGACTGGTACAACGTCGACGACGGCAGCCTCGACAGCGCGGTGCGCCTGGCGGACGCGATGCGCGGCGGCCACTACGACGCGATCGTCGGCCTCGGCGGCGGCAAGATCATCGATGCCGCCAAGTACGCCGCCGCGCGGGTCGGCCTGCCGGTGGTCGCGGTGGCCACCAACCTCGCGCACGACGGCATCTGCTCTCCCGTCTCCACCCTCGACAACGACGCCGGCCGGGGGTCCTACGGCGTGCCCGGCCCGATCGGCATCGTGGTCGACCTCGACGTGATCCGGCAGGCTCCGCCGCGCTTCGTGGCGGCCGGCATCGGCGACGTCATCTCCAACATCTCCGCCTGCGCGGACTGGGAGCTGTCCCAGGCCGAGACCGGCGAGCCGGTGGACGGACTGGCCGTGGCGATGGCCCGTTCGGCGGGCGAGAACCTGCTGCGGCACCCAGGAAACCTTCAGGATCAGGACCTCCTGACAGCGCTCGCGGAAGCCCTGGTACTGTCCGGCATCGCGATGAACATCGCCGGCAGCACCCGGCCCTCGTCGGGGGCCTGCCACGAGATCTCGCATGCCCTGGACGTGCTGTATCCCAAGCGATCCGCCCAGCACGGCGAACAGGTCGGCCTCGGGGCCGCCTTCGCCAGCTTCCTGCGGGGCGAGCGCGAGCTGACCGGTCTGATCGTGGAGCGCCTGTCGCGCCACGGCCTGCCGGTGACCGCAGCTCAGATCGGCTTCACCGAGGCGGAGTTCACCGAGGCGGTGCACTACGCTCCGAACACCCGCCCGGGCCGCTTCACCATTCTTGAGCACCTCGACCTCTCCCCCTCAGCGATCAGGGACGCGTACGCCGACTATGTCCAAGCCGTCAACAGCTGACCCCGCCACGAAGGGCTCGCCCCCGGCCCCGGTGGATCTGACCCGCCGCCCCTCCGTCGAGGAGCTGCGCGCGGTGATCCACCCGGAGGGCATGCTCCAGCGCCGCAGCGCGGAGCACTGGGCGGGCCGCCTCTACATGCGGCGGATCTCGCTGCGGATCACCCGCGTGCTCTCCACCGTGACGGCGATCACGCCCAACGGTCTGACCTACCTGATGATGCTCACCGGCATCCTGGCCGGTGCCGCGCTGATCGTCCCGGGCCTCACCGGCGCGGTCCTCGGCGCCCTGCTCATCCAGGTCTACCTGCTGCTGGACTGCGTGGACGGCGAGGTCGCCCGCTGGCGCCGGCAGACCTCGCTCACCGGCGTCTACCTGGACCGGGTCGGCCACTACATGTCCGAGGCGGCCCTCCTGACCGGTCTCGGCCTGCGCGGCTGCGACCTCTTCCACCGGAGCGGCACCGCCTCGCACTGGGAGTGGGCCTTCCTCGGCACGCTCGCCGCGCTCGGCGCCATCCTGATCAAGTCCGAGACGGACCTGGTGGACGTGGCCCGGGCCCGCAGCGGCCTCACGGCGGTCGAGGACAGCGCCTCGGTGCCGCGTTCCTCCGGCGTGGCCAGGGCCCGCCGGGCGGCCTCCTTCCTCAAGTTCCACCGGCTGGTGGGCGCGGTCGAGGCCTCGCTGCTCATCCTCGCCGCGGGCGTCGCGGACGCCGTGCACGGCGGGCTGCTCTTCACCCGGCTCGCGGTGGTCGTGCTGGCCGCGATCGCGACGCTGCAGACCGTGCTGCACCTGCTGAGCATCGTCCTCTCCAGCAGGCTCCGGTGAGCGCCGTGACGGAGCACCTCCCGGCCGCCGCCGACACCTTCCGGCTCGGCGCGGTCATCATCACCATGGGCAACCGCCCGGCCGAGCTGAACGCGCTGATCGAGTCGGTCCGCGCCCAGGAGGGCCCGACCGTCGAACTGGCCGTGGTCGCCAACGGCGCCCCGCTGCCGCCGCTGCCGCCGGGCGTGCGCAGCGTGGAGCTGCCGGAGAACCTCGGCATCCCGGGCGGCCGCAACGTCGGCATCGAGCTGTTCGGCAAGGACGGCCGGGAGGTCGACGCCGTCCTCTTCCTGGACGACGACGGCCGGCTCCCGGGCACCGACTCGGCCCGGCTGCTGCGCGAGGCCTTCAGCGCCGACCCGGAGCTGGGGATCGTCAGCTTCCGGATCGCCGACCCCGACACCGGCGTCACGCAGCGCCGGCACGTCCCCCGGCTGCGCGCCAGCGACCCGCTGCGCTCCTCCCGGGTGACCACCTTCCTGGGCGGCGCGAGCGCCGTGCGCTGCACGGTGTTCGCACAGGCCGGCCAGCTGCCCGCCGAGTTCTTCTACGCGCACGAGGAGACCGACCTCGCCTGGCGCGCGCTGGACGCCGGCTGGGCCATCGACTACCGGGCGGACGTGGTGCTCCACCACCCGACCACCTCGCCCGCCCGGCACGCCACGTACTTCCACAACGTGGCCCGCAACAGGGTGTGGCTCGCGAGACGGAACCTTCCGGCCCTGTTCGTGCCTCTCTATCTGGGAACCTGGTTCCTGCTGACCCTGGCCCGCCGCCCCTCCCCGGAGGCGCTGAAGGCCTGGTGGGGCGGGTTCCGGGCGGGCTGGCGCGAACCCTGCGGTACGCGGCGGCCCATGCGATGGCGTACCGTTTGGCGACTGACCAGGCTGGGCCGACCGCCGGTCATCTGATCGTACGGTCGGGCGGCCCCGCGATGATTTGAACCGTACGGTTCAGTCGTCGTACGGTCGTCCGATCGCAGCGGCCGGTGACCACGCACCGGCCGGACTCCCCCGTGATCCGAGTGGATCCCCCTCGGCGAAAGGCCGGCGGACCCCCGTCGACCGGCCTCCCCGACGATCCCGCGCGAAGGACGAATGTGTCGACAGTGAGTGAACCCGTCAGCCTCTCAGCCCCGAGGGGGGCGGACGCGGGCCTGACCCCCAAGCAGCTTGCGGACAAGTACGGTCTCGCGGTCAGCGGCAGACGACCCGGCCTCGTCGCCTACACCAAGCAGCTGTGGGCCCGCCGGCACTTCATCTGGGCCTTCGCCACCGCCCGCCTGGTGGCCCAGTACACCGACGCCAAGCTCGGCCAGCTCTGGCAGGTGGTGACCCCGCTGCTGAACTGCGCGGTGTTCTACCTGGTCTTCGGTGTGATCCTGCGGAACAAGGACGGCTTCCCCGAGGGCACCTACACCGCGTGGCTCTGCATCGGTGTCTTCGTCTTCCAGTTCACCCAGAACGCGGTGCAGTCCGGCACCCGGGCGATCTCCGACAACCTCGGGCTGATCCGCGCCCTGCACTTCCCGCGCGCCTCGCTGCCGATCGCCTTCACCGTGATCCAGCTCCAGCAGCTGCTGATCTCCATGGTGGTGCTGGTCGGCGTCGTGCTGGCCAGCGGGATCGCGCCCGGCCGGACCTGGCTCGCGGTGGCCCCGGCGCTCCTCCTGCAGTCGATGTTCAACACCGGGGTGGCCCTGGTGATGGCGCGGATCGGCTCCAAGACCAGTGACATCTCCCAGCTGATCCCGTTCGCCATGCGGGCCTGGATGTTCCTCTCCGGCGTGATGTTCAGCATCCAGGACAAGATCAACGGCTGGCCGGAGTTCTGGCAGAAGGTGATGCAGCTCAACCCGGCCTCGGTCTACATGGACCTGGTCCGGCACGCCTTCGCGCCGGTCATCTACAACAAGCACGTCCCCCAGCACCAGGTGTTCCCGCCGCACCAGTGGACGTACGGCATCGCCTGGGCGGTCGGGATGTTCGTGATCGGATACGTCTTCTTCTGGAAGGCCGAGGAGGAGTACGGCCGTGGCTGACACCGACCTGCGAAAGGGCCTGACCGTGCAGGACAGCGACGTCGCACGCGAGCCCACCGTCGTCGTCGACGACGTGCACATCGTCTACCGGGTGCACGGCGCCGGCTCCGGCAAGGGCAGCGCCACCTCCGCGATCAGCCGGATCATCAGCCGCAAGCGCTCCGCGGGCGTGCGCGAGGTGCACGCGGTGCGCGGGATCAGCTTCACCGCGTACAAGGGCGAGGCGATCGGCCTGATCGGCTCCAACGGCTCCGGCAAGTCGACCATGCTGGCCGCCATCGCGGGCCTGCTGCCGACCGAGAAGGGCGGCATCTACACCAACGGCCAGCCCTCGCTGCTGGGCGTCAACGCGGCGCTGATGAACGAGCTCACCGGCGAGCGCAACGTCGTCCTCGGCTGCCTGGCGATGGGGATGACCCCGGCCCAGGTGCGGGAGCGCTACCAGGACATCGTCGAGTTCTCGGGCATCAACGACAAGGGGGACTTCATCTCCCTGCCGATGCGCACCTACTCCTCCGGCATGGGCGCCCGCCTGCGGTTCTCCATCGCCGCGGCGAAGACCCACGACGTGCTGCTGATCGACGAGGCGCTGGCCACCGGCGACCAGGCGTTCCAGCAGCGCAGCAAGAAGCGGATCGACGAGCTGCGCGGCTCGGCCGGTACGGTCTTCCTGGTCAGCCACGACAACAGCTCGATCCGCGAGGTCTGCGAGCGGACCATCTGGATCGAGGCCGGCGAGCTGGTGATGGACGGCCCGACCGAGGAGGTCGTGAGCCGCTACGAGCGCGGCGACCGGCCGTAGGACCGCAAGGGCCCCGCACGGAGGGCCGGTGACCGGGGCACAGCCCGGCCGCCGGCCCTCCGTCGTTCCCCGGCCCGCCCGACCCCGGGTGGAACCCCGCCGTCCCCCGGGTGGCCCGCCGCTGCCCGGGTGAGCGCCCCGCGCGCCGGGTGGGGCGCCCTTTTCCGGCGCGGGCGGTGGTGTCAGGCTGTAAGGCGCGGGGGTGGTGTGTCGCAGGTGACCCCCGATATCGGACGCGTGTCCGACTCGGGCCGGTCGTACCGAGCGGTGTAGAACGGGGGAGTGACAGCAGTGTCGGCTTCGGCCCAGCCCAGTAGTGAGTCCCGGCCCGGCGACGGGACGGCGGACGGTCCAGCGGGAGTGACCCTGGACAAGGCGAGCGCGGAGAACTTCCCGGTCGCCCCGTTCTTCCTGCCCGCCGCCTGGCGCGACGACCTGATGGCCGTCTACGGCTTCGCCCGGCTGGTGGACGACGCCGGCGACGGCGACCTCGCCGACCCGGCCGGCGCCGCCCGGCTGCTCGGGGTGGCCGGGCGGCCCCCCGCCATCACCCCTTCGGCCCAGCCCGCCGCGCCGGGTCCGGACGAGGTCGTCTTCCGGCTCGCACTGCTCGACGGGCTGGAGCGGGACCTCGACCGGGTCTTCGAGACCGCCCTGCGCCCAGCGGCCGCCGAGGCGCCCCGCCACCCGCTGATGCGCGCGCTCGTCCCGCTGGTGGACCGGCACGCGCTGACCCCGGAGCCGTTCCGCCGTCTGATCGAGGCCAACCGGGTGGACCAGACCACCGCCCGCTACGCCACCTACCGGGACCTGGTCGGCTACTGCACGCTCTCCGCCGACCCGGTGGGCCGGCTGGTGCTGGCCATCGCGGGCGTCTCCACGCCCGAGCGGATCGAGCTCTCCGACGCCGTCTGCAGCGGCCTCCAGGTGGTCGAGCACCTCCAGGACGTCGCCGAGGACCTCGCCCGCGGCCGGATCTACCTCCCGGCCGAGGACCTGGCCCGCTTCGGCGTCACCGAGGCCGACCTCGCCGCCCCGTCCGCCGGCGGCGCGGTGCGTGAGCTGGTCGCCTTCGAGGTCGGACGGGCCCGCACCCTGCTGGACCGCGGCGCGCCGTTGGTAGGTACGGTTCGGGGGAGGCTTCGACTGCTCCTGGCGGGATTCACCGCCGGCGGGTACGCGGCCCTGGCCGCCATCGAGGGCGCCGGGTACGACGTGCTCGCCCAGCAGACGAAGCCCGACAAGCGCCGCCTCGCAGCGAAGGCGGCGGCCATCTTCGCGAAGGGAAGGTGAACGCCCGAGTGGCGGCATCACCACTGGCGTCGGCGCAGGTCATGGCGGCGTACCGGTACTGCGAGGCAGTCACCGGACTGCAGGCCCGCAACTTCAGCTACGGCATCCGCCTGCTGCCGGAGCCGAAGCGGCTGGCCATGTCGGCCCTGTACGCCCTGGCGCGGCGGGTCGACGACATCGGCGACGGCGAGCTCCCCGCGGACCGCAAGGCCGAGGCACTGCTGCGCACGCGGGAGCTGCTGGACGAGATCCGCGCGGGGTCGGTGTCGGAGGACGACACCGACCCGATCAAGGTCGCCCTGGCGGACACCGCCCGGCGCTTCCCGATCCCGCTCGGCGGCTTCGACGAGCTGATCGACGGCGTCGAGATGGACCTCAAGGGCGCCGAGTACCAGACGTACGAGGAGCTCAAGGTCTACTGCCGCTGCGTCGCCGGCGCGATCGGCCGGATCTCGCTCGGCGTGTACGGCTGCGACGACCCCGAGCGCGGGGCCCGGTACGCCGACACGCTGGGCCTGGCGCTCCAGCTCACCAACATCCTGCGCGACCTGCGCGAGGACGCCCTCAACGGCCGCACCTACCTGCCCGCCGAGGACCTCGTCCGGTTCGGCTGCGAGCGGGGCTTCGCGCTGCCCAGGCCGCCGGCCGGCGCCGACTTCACCGGTCTGGTCGCCTTCGAGGCCGCCCGGGCCCAGGCCGCCTTCGAGGAGGGCCTGCGGCTGCTGCCGATGCTCGACCGCCGCAGCCGCGCCTGCACCGCGGCGATGGCCGGGATCTACCACCGGCTGCTCGGCCGGATCGCGGCCGACCCGGAGTCGGTGCTGCGCGGCCGGGTCTCGCTGCCGGGCTGGGAGAAGGCGTACGTGGCGCTTTCCGGGCTCGCCGGGGGGCGTTCTTGATTCTCGCCGCACTTCTGTCACGCTGTGTCAGCGGGGAATCACTTATGGGTAGAGCCGTGTTGACCACCGTGTTGGGCACGACCGTGTTGACCACGAGCGCCCCGGACCGGACCAGGTCGGGCGCCGGATGCGAGGGGGAGGGCCGATGACCGGGCGAGCCGATGCCGCGCGCCCGGCCGCCGTCGTGGTCGGCGGCGGCCTGGCGGGCATCACCACCGCGCTCCGGCTGGCCGAGGCCGACCACCGGGTCACCCTCGTCGAGGGCCGTCCCCGACTGGGCGGCCTGGCCTTCTCGTTCCAGCGCGGCGAGCTGACCGTCGACAACGGCCAGCACGTCTACCTGCGCTGCTGCACCGCCTACCGGGGCCTGCTGGACCGGCTCGGCGCGAGCCGGCTGGTCCACCTCCAGGACCGGCTGGACGTCCCGGTGCTCGGCGTGTCCGGGCCCGCGGCCGCGCCGGTGCGCACGCTCGGCCGGCTCCGCCGGGCGGGCCTGCCCGTCCCGCTGCACCTGGCCGCCAGCCTGGCCACCTACCCGCACCTGGCGCCCGCCGACCGGGCCCGGGTGGTCCGCGGCGCGATCGCGCTCCAGGGCCTCGACCTCGCCGATCCGGCGCTGGACGCGGTCTCGTTCGGTGACTGGCTGCGCCGCAACGGGCAGAACGAGCGCACCATCGCCGCGCTCTGGGACCTGGTCGGCGTGGCCACCCTGAACGCCCGGGCCGACCAGGTGTCGCTGGCGCTGGCCGCGATGGTCTTCAAGACCGGCCTGCTCTCCGATCCGGGCGCCTCCGACATCGGCATGGCAGCCGTCCCGCTCGGCGTGATCCACCACGACCGGGCGCTCGCCGAGCTGGAGCGCGCCGGCGTGAAGGTACTGCTGCGAGCCCGGGCGACCGAGCTCAAGCCGTCCGCCCCGCAGCACGCCGTCCGGCTGGAGAGCGGCGAGCTGCTCATGGGCGACACGGTGGTGCTGGCCGGCGCCCAGGACGCCGCCGCCGCCCTGCTGCCGCCCGACGCCGTCGACGCCCAGCAGCGGCTGGCCGGCTTCGGCACCGCGCCGATCCTCAACGTGCACGTGGTCTACGACCGCAAGGTGCTGCGGCGCCCGTTCTTCGCCGCGCTCGGCTCGCCGGTGCAGTGGGTCTTCGACCGCACCGCGCACTCCGGGCTGGCCGCCACCGAGCTGGGCCGGGCCCACCCAGGGGCCCAGTACCTGGCGCTCTCCCAGTCCGCCGTCCAGGACGAGATCGACCTGCCGGTGGCCGAGCTGCGCCGCCGCTACCTGCCCGAGCTGGCCCGGCTGCTCCCCGCCGCCGGCGGGGCCGAGGTGCTGGACTTCTTCGTCACCCGCGAGCGCACCGCCACCTTCGACCCGGCCCCGGGCACGGCCGCCGTCCGCCCGACGGCCCGCACGCACGTCCCCGGCCTGCTGCTGGCCGGCGCGTGGACGGCCACCGGGTGGCCCGCGACCATGGAGGGCGCCGTCCGCAGCGGCCACGCCGCGGCCGACGCGGCGCTCGCCGGCGCCGGTACCCGGCTCCCGGTGGACCGCGGCGACGGGAGGTGGCCCCGGTGACCCAGGGCCCCGCCGCCGGTCCCGGCGACCCCGCGAGATCCGGCCGCCCCACCGCCGGCCGCACCGGTCTCATCGACATCGCAAGCGCCCGGCCGTCCCGCGCGGCCCGGCACCACCAGGGAGAGGGAACGCACGTGGAGTCACGCACCGGCACTGCCGTCGGAGGCACGGCGCACGCCGAACCGGTCTCGGTGCCGGAGCTGCTCGCCCGCAGCCGCACGCTCTGCACGCCGCCGTTGCGGGCCGCCGTCGCCCGTTTGGCCGCACCGATGGACACCGTCGGGGCCTACCACTTCGGCTGGATCGACCGGGACGGCACGCCGGCCGCGGGGGACGGCGGCAAGGCCGTGCGCCCCGCCCTGGCGCTGCTCTCGGCCCAGGCCGTCGGCGCCCCGGCGGAGGCCGGTGTGCCCGGTGGGGTGGCCGTTGAACTGGTGCACAACTTCTCCCTGCTCCATGATGATCTGATGGACGGTGACGAGACCAGACGGCACCGGGCCACCGCCTGGACGGTCTTCGGACCAGCCCAGGCGATCCTGGTGGGCGACGCCCTGGCGACGCTCGGTACCGAGGTGCTGCTCGACGCGGCCACCGCCGGTGGCACGAGCCCCACCGACGCCGCGCGCGCCGTCCGGCTCCTCACCACCGCCACCCGTCGGCTCATCGACGGCCAGGCCATGGACGTCGCCTTCGAACAGCGGGACAGCGTCACCGTCGCCGAGTGCCTGGAGATGGAGGGTGGCAAGACCGCCGCCCTGCTCGCCGCCGCCTCCGCGATCGGCGCCGTCCTGGCCGGCGCCGACGACCGGGTCTCGGACGCCCTCCAGCGCTACGGCCACCACCTCGGACTGGCCTTCCAGGCGGTGGACGACCTGCTCGGCATCTGGGGCGCCACCGAGGTCACCGGAAAGCCGCACTGGGGGGACCTCCGCCAGCGCAAGAAGTCCCTGCCGGTGGCCGCGGCCCTCGCCGAGGGCGGCTCGGCCTCGCGCCGGCTCGCCGAACAGCTGGCCGACCCCGCGGGGCGCGGCGAGGAGAGCGAGCCCGAGCTCGCCGCCCGCGCCGCGCTGATCGAGGAGGCCGGCGGCCGCGCCTGGACCCAGGAGGAGGCCCGCCGCCAGCACACGACTGCCCTCGCCGCTCTGGACGAGGTGCCCATGCCCGATGTGGTGCGCGAGCACTTCGTCGCACTCGCCGAATTCGTGGTGGTACGAGAGAGGTGACGTTACGTTGACAGCAACCGCGGACGGCCGGCTCGACCCTGAGTACGATTCCGAGCCGGTCGCGGTGGGCGACCGCCCCCCGGCGCTGCTGAGCGCCGGGCGGTCGGCCGACCGGCCCGACCAGGAGCAGGACGGTCCGCTCTCGGCCGAGGAGGCACTGGCGCGCGCCACCACCCACCTGCTCTCGCTGCAGAGCTCCGAGGGCTGGTGGAAGGGCGACCTGGAGACCAACGTCACCATGGACGCCGAGGACTTACTGCTCCGGCAGTTCCTCGGGATCCGGACGGAGGAGCAGACCAAGGCCACCGCCGAGTGGATCCGCTCCCAGCAACGGGAGGACGGCACCTGGTCCACCTTCCACGGCGGACCGGCGGAGCTCTCCACCACGGTCGAGGCCTACGTCGCCCTCAAGCTCGCCGGTGACGATCCCGACGCCCCGCACATGCTCGCCGCCGCCCGCTACGTCCGGTCCGCCGGCGGCATCGCGGCCGCCCGGGTCTTCACCCGGATCTGGCTGGCCCTCTTCGGCTGGTGGCCCTGGGCGCGGCTGCCCGAGATGCCACCGGAGATCATCTTCCTGCCCAAGTGGCTCCCGCTGAACATCTACGCCTTCGGATGCTGGGCCCGGCAGACCATCGTGCCGCTCACCATCGTCTCGGCGCACCGCCCGGTGCGCCCCGCGCCGTTCCCGCTGACCGAGTTGCACACCGACCCGGAGCACCCCTTCCCCGAGCGCCCGCTCGCCCCCGCCACCACCTGGGACGGCGTCTTCGAACGCCTGGACAAGGTGCTGCACGCCTACCACCGCCGGGCGCTGCGCCCACTGCGCCGGCTCGCCCTCTCGCAGGCCTGCCGCTGGATCGTCGAACGGCAGGAGGCGGACGGCTGCTGGGGCGGCATCCAGCCGCCCGCCGTCTACTCGCTGATCGCCCTGCACCTGGAGGGCTACGAACTCGACCATCCGGTGATGCAGGCCGGGCTCTCCTCCTTCGACCGCTTCACCGTGCACACCGAGGACGGCCGGCGCTGGCTGGAGGCCTGCCAGTCCCCGGTCTGGGACACCTGCCTGGCCACCATCGCGCTGGCCGACGCCGGGCTGCCGGCCGATCACCCCGCGCTGGTCTCGGCCGTCGACTGGATGCTCGCCGAGGAGATCACCCGGCGCGGCGACTGGTCCGTCCAGCGGCCCTCGCTCGCCCCCGGCGGCTGGGCGTTCGAATTCGAGAACGACACCTACCCCGACATCGACGACACCGCCGAGGTGGTGCTCGCCCTGCGCCGGGTGGCCCACCCCGATCCCGCCAAGGTGACCGGCGCGGTCGACCGCGGGGTCGGCTGGAACCTCGGCATGCAGTCCAAGAACGGCGCCTGGGGCGCCTTCGACGTCGACAACACCAGCACCCTGCCCAACAAGCTGCCGTTCTGCGACTTCGGCGAGGTGGTCGACCCGCCGTCCGCCGACGTCACCGCCCACGTGGTGGAGATGCTCGCCGAGGTCGGCAAGGGCAAGGACCCCCGCACCCGCCGGGGCGTGGAGTGGCTGCTGCGCAACCAGGAGGCCGACGGCTCCTGGTTCGGCCGCTGGGGCACCAACTACATCTACGGCACCGGCTCGGTGCTGCCCGCCCTGGTCGCGGCCGGCGTCCCGGACGAGCACCCGGCGATCCGCCGCGCCGTCCGCTGGCTGGAGGACCGGCAGAACACCGACGGCGGCTGGGGCGAGGACATGCGCTCCTACGAGGATCCGGCCCGCTGGGCCGGGCGCGGCGACTCCACCGCCTCGCAGACCGCGTGGGCGCTGATGGCGCTGCTCGCGGCCGGCGAGGGCCCGGACGGCCGGGCCAACCCGGCGGTCGTGCGCGGGGTCGACTGGCTGGCCCGCACCCAGCTGCCCGAGGGCACCTGGGACGAGCCGCAGTTCACCGGGACGGGCTTCCCGTGGGACTTCTCCATCAACTACCACCTCTACCGGCTGGTCTTCCCGGTCACCGCGCTCGGCCGGTACCTGCACGGCACTCCCGCCACCGGCCGGGACAGCGTCCCCGGCGCCAAGGGCGCCCCGGCCGGCGGCAGCCCGGTGATCGGGGCGGCCCGGTGAAGCCCGCTCCGCTGCTGGTGCTCTGCGCACTCGGCCCCGAGGTCTGGGCCCTGCGCGGAGGGGACTGGCGCGGCGCCGCCGGCGGGCCGCCGGTACTGGTCCGCACCGGTGTCGGTCGCCGCCGGGCCGCCCACACGGTCAGACGGCTGCTCACCTCGGCCCCCGGCGGCTACGGCGCCGTCGTGGTGGCCGGATTCGGCGCGGCCGTCGCGCCGGGAATCACACCCGGTGACGTGATTGTTGCGGACGGCGTGCGCGATGCCGAGGGGAACCTCTTCGCGGTCGACTCCGGGCCCGGGCTCAGCCGGGCGCTGAAGACGCGTGGGCTGACGGCCCACACCGGCGTGCACCACACCGCCGACCACGTGGTGCGCGGTCTGGAGCGGCGCGCCCTGCACCTGCAGGGCGCACTCGCCGTCGACATGGAGGCCGCGGCGGTCCTCGCCGCCCTCCAGGAGATCCGCCCGGCCCTGCCCGCCGCCGTCCTGCGGGTGGTGGTCGACACCCCCGAGCGCGAGCTGCTGCGCCCGGGCACCCTGCCGGCCGGCGTCCGCGCCTGGCGGACGCTGCGGGCCACCGTGCCCGCGCTCGTCGACTGGCACGAGCAGAACCGGCCGCGGCAGGCAGGCCCGCGGTCCGCAAGCCTCAACCACCCCACACCCTCGACGCTCCCTCAGGAGGCGAGCTAGCCATGGCCATGCCGTTGCGCCAAACCGTGCGGGTCGGCACCTACCTCATGCAGCAGAAGCTCAAGCGGCGGGACAAGTTCCCACTGATCGTCGAGCTGGAGCCGCTCTTCGCCTGCAACCTCGCCTGTGAGGGGTGCGGCAAGATCCAGCACCCGGCGGGTGTGCTGAAGCAGCGGATGCCGGTCGCCCAGGCGGTCGGCGCGGTGCTGGAGTCGGGCGCCCCGATGGTCTCGATCGCCGGCGGCGAGCCGCTGATGCACCCGCAGATCGACGAGATCGTCCGCCAGCTGGTGGCGCGCCGCAAGTACGTCTTCCTCTGCACCAACGCGCTGCTGCTGCGCAAGAAGCTGGACAAGTTCACCCCCTCGCCGTACTTCACCTTCACCGTGCACATCGACGGGCTGCGCGAGCGGCACGACGCCTCGGTGGCCAAGGAGGGGACCTTCGACGAGGCGGTGGAGGCGATCAAGGAGGCCAAGCGGCGCGGCTTCCGGGTCACCACCAACAGCACCTTCTTCAACACCGACACCCCGCAGACCATCATCGACGTGCTGGACTACCTCAACGACGACCTCAAGGTCGACGAGATGATGATCTCCCCGGCGTTCGCCTACGAGAAGGCGCCCGACCAGGAGCACTTCCTCGGCGTGGAGCAGACCAGGGAGCTCTTCCGCAAGACCTTCTCCGGCGGCAACCGGCGCCGCTGGCGGCTCAACCACAGCCCGCTCTTCCTGGACTTCCTGGAGGGCAAGGTCGACTTCGAGTGCACCGCCTGGGGCATCCCCAACTACTCGCTCTTCGGCTGGCAACGCCCCTGCTACCTGATGGCCGACGGGTACGTGCCCACCTACCGCGAACTGATCGAGAAGACCGACTGGTCGAAGTACGGCCGCGGCAAGGACGCGCGCTGCGCCAACTGCATGGCGCACTGCGGCTACGAGCCGACCGCCGTCCTCGCCACCATGGGCTCGCTCAAGGAGTCGCTGCGCGCGCTCACCGAGACCGTCGGCGCCAACCGCGGTCACTGACCGCGCCCCGCCCGGCACGGGGTCGCCCCCGTGCCGGGCGGTCCTGCCACAGGGGGGCACCACAGCACTGCTCCGAGTCGTGAGGTGAACACATGCCACTGCTCTCCGGCGTCACGTCCCCGGCCGACCTCAGAAAGATCCCGGCCGCCGACCTCCCACTCCTCGCCGACGAGATCCGCGCCTTCCTGATCGATGCCGTCACCCGGACCGGAGGCCACCTCGGCCCGAACCTCGGGGTCGTGGAGCTGACCATCGCGCTGCACCGGGTGTTCGACTCGCCCTACGACCGGATCGTCTGGGACACCGGCCATCAGAGCTACGTCCACAAACTGCTCACCGGGCGGCAGGACTTCTCGAAACTGCGTTCCAGGGGCGGCCTGTCCGGCTATCCCTCGCGCGCGGAGTCCGAGCACGACCTGGTCGAGAACTCGCACGCCTCCACCGCCCTCTCCTACGCCGACGGCCTCGCCAAGGCCGCCCAGCTGCTCGGCCAGCACGACCGGCAGACCGTCGCGGTGATCGGTGACGGCGCGCTCACCGGCGGGCTCGCCTGGGAGGCGCTCAACAACATCGCCGAGGCGCGGGACCGCCCGCTGGTGATCGTCGTCAACGACAACGAGCGCTCCTACGCCAGGACCGTCGGCGGCCTCGCCCACCACCTCGCCACGCTGCGCACCACCCAGGGGTACGAGCGCTTCCTCGCCCTCGGCAAGGAAGCGCTGCAGCGCACCCCGCTGGTCGGGCAGCCGATCTTCGACGCGCTGCACGGCGCCAAGAAGGGGTTCAAGGACGCCTTCGCCCCGCAGGGCATGTTCGAGGACCTCGGGCTCAAGTACCTCGGCCCGATCGACGGCCACGACCTGGGCGCCGTCGAGCAGGCGCTGCGCCAGGCTCGCGGCTTCGGCGGCCCGGTCATCGTCCACTGCCTGACCGTGAAGGGCCGCGGCTACGGTCCGGCCGAGCAGGACGAGGCGGACCGCTTCCACGCCGTCAACCCGATCGACCCGTACACCTGCCTGCCCATCGCGCCCAGTGCCGGGGTCTCCTGGACGTCGGTGTTCGGCGAGGAGATGCTCGCGCTGGGCGCCGAGCGGCCGGACGTGGTCGCGATCACCGCCGCGATGCTCCAGCCGGTCGGGCTGGCCAAGTTCGCCAAGGCCCACCCGGAGCGGACCTTCGACGTGGGGATCGCCGAGCAGCACGCCGTGACCAGTGCGGCGGGGCTGGCCACCGGCGGGCTGCACCCGGTGGTCGCGGTCTACGCGACCTTCCTCAACCGGGCCTTCGACCAGGTCCTGATGGACGTCGCCCTGCACCGGCTGGGCGTGACCTTCGTCCTCGACCGCTCCGGGGTGACCGGGCCGGACGGCGCCTCGCACAACGGCATGTGGGACATGTCGATCCTCCAGGTCGTCCCCGGCCTGCGGCTGGCGGCCCCGCGCGACGCCGACCAGCTGCGGGCCCAGCTGCGCGAGGCCGTGGAGGTGACGGACGCGCCGACGGTGGTCCGCTTCCCCAAGGGGAACATCGGGCCGGCCGTCCCGGCCGTGGAGCGGATCGGCGGCGTCGACGTGCTGCTGCGGACCGGAGAGCTGCCGGAGATCCTGCTGGTCGCGGTGGGCACCATGGCGGGCGCCGGGCTGGACGCGGCGCGCCTGCTGCTGGCCGAGGGGTTCACCGCGACGGTCGTCGACCCGCGCTGGGTCAAGCCGGTCGACCCGGCCCTGCCCGCGCTGGCCGCCGCGCACCGGCTGGTCGTCACGGTCGAGGACAACGGCCGGACCGGCGGCGTCGGCGCGGCGGTCGCCCAGGCGCTGCGGGACGCCGACGTGGACGTCCCGGTGCGGGTGCTCGGCCTGCCGCAGGAGTTCCTCGGCCACGCCGCCCGGGGCGAGATCCTGGAGGAGACCGGGCTGACCGGCACCGGGGTCGCCGCGCAGACCGCGGCCTTCGCCAAGAACCTGCTACCGACCCGAGGAGCGAACCAGCGCCATGCAGGCTGACCCCGGCAACGAACCCCGCTTCGACCTCGCCGCCCTGCTCGCCGAGCGCGGGGGCGAACGGTACGAGCTGCACAGCCGCCACCTGAATCCGCAGCTGCCGCGGATGCTGCACACCATCGGCTTCGACAAGTACTACGAGCGCGCCGAGGGCCCGTACTTCTACGACGCCGAGGGCCACGAGTACCTCGACATGCTCGCCGGGTTCGGCATCTTCGCGCTCGGCCGGCACCACCCGGTGGTGCGCGGGGCCGTCCAGCAGGTGATGGACCTCGACCTGCCGGACCTGGTCCGGTTCGACTGTTCGCCGCTGCCCGGCCTGCTCGCGGAGCGGCTGCTCTCGTACACGCCGGGGCTGGACCGGGTCTTCTTCGGCAACAGCGGCACCGAGGCGGTCGAGACGGCGCTGAAGTTCGCTCGCTACGCCACCGGGCGCCGGCGCGTGCTCTACGCCGACCACGCCTTCCACGGGCTGACCACCGGTTCGCTCTCGGTCAACGGCGAGAGCGGGTTCCGCAAGGGCTTCGATCCGCTGCTGCCGGACACCGCGATCCCGCTCGGCGACCTCGGGGCACTGGCCAAGGAGCTGAAGAAGGGCGACGTCGCGGCCCTGATCGTGGAGCCGATCCAGGGCAAGGGCGTGCTGGCCCCGCCGCCCGGCTGGCTGCGGGCGGCGCAGGAACTCCTGCACGAGCACAAGGCGCTGCTGATCTGCGACGAGGTGCAGACCGGCATCGGCCGGACCGGGGAGTTCTTCGCCTACCAGCACGAGGAGGGCGTGCTGCCCGACCTGGTCTGCGCGGCCAAGGCGCTCTCCGGCGGCTACGTCCCGGTCGGGGCGACGCTCGGCAAGGGCTGGATCTTCGAGAAGGTCTACTCCTCGATGGACCGGGTGTTGGTGCACTCGGCCAGCTTCGGCTCCAACGCGCAGGCGATGGCGGCGGGCCTGGCGACCCTGGAGGTGATGCGGGACGAGAAGGTGGTGGAGAACGCCCGCGCCGTCGGGGACCGGTTCCGGGAGCGGCTGGCGGCGCTGGTCGACCGGTACGAGCTGCTGGCCGAGGTCCGCGGCCGGGGCCTGATGATCGGTATCGAGTTCGGCCGACCGAAGTCGCTGAAGCTGCGGACCGGGTGGACGGCGCTGCAGGCGGCCCGCAAGGGCCTGTTCGCCCAGATGGTGGTCGTCCCGCTGCTGCAGCGGCACCGGATCCTCACCCAGGTCTCCGGCGACCACCTGGAGGTGATCAAGCTGATCCCGCCGCTGATCATCACCGACCGGGACGTGGACCGGTTCATCGACGCCTTCACCGACGTGATGGACGACGCGCACCGCGGGAGCGGCCTGATGTGGGACTTCGGGCGGACGCTGGTGAAGCAGGCGGTCGGCAACCGCTGAGCGGGCCGGGCCGCGGCGGGGTGGGAAGTCGGCCGGGCCGACTTCCCACCCCATGGGAGACACCGCGTCAGAGCTCGGTACGGCGGCGCCGGATGACGATGACGAGATCGACCACGGCGAACAGGGTGAGGAGCCCGCAGGCCACCGCGAATCCGGTGAGCGTGCCCCGGCCGGGCGCGCCGTACGCCGGGGCGTTGGCGGCCCATATCGCGAAAGCCACCGTCGCGACGGCGAACAGCGGGGTGAAGGTCAGGGAGAGCAGATAGCGCAGTTTGAGGTCGCTCCGGGCGGTACTGGGTTCGGTGCCGCTGCGCCAGCGCCGCGGCGTCGTCGCTCGCATACCCGCGCACCTCCCCTCGGACGGGATCCGGTCTACGATTCCAGCGTACGTCCGGGTACGAGTGGGGGAGGGGCGATGCCGGAAGCGGACGCGGAGGGCTACGCCGGCCTGCGGGTCGAGCGGGCGCGGGAGCTGGCCCACCGGGACGGCTGGACCTCGGTGCGGGTCCTCCAGCCGGGGGCGATGATGACCATGGACCACCGCGAGGGGCGGCTCAACCTCGCGGTGCGCGACGGGGTCGTGGAACGCAGCTGGGAGGGGTGAGCGCCGGCCCCCGGCGCCGGGCGGTCCGCTGTTCGAGGGCGGTCACCAGGGGCTCCAGCAGGGGCAGCGAGAGCAGCACCAGCAGGCCCGCGGCCCAGCCGGCCAGGACGTCGGTGACCCAGTGGGTGCCCAGGTAGATCGTGGTGAGCCCGACCGAAGTGGCGGTGGCGCCGGCGAGCACCGCGCCGCCGCGCCGCCACCGGACCGCCAGGTAGGCCAGGACGCCCCAGGTGACCACCGCGTTGGCGGTGTGTCCGGAGGGGAATACGGTGCCGCCGGAGAAGAGTTCGGGCGAGCCGACGTAGTGCGCGTAGTGCGGGCCCAGCCGGCCGGTGACGATCTTCACCGCGCCCACCGTGACGTTGAGCAGCAGCAGGGCCGCCCCCATCACCAGCAGCGGGCGCAGGCGCCGCAGCCGGAGGGCGCGCCAGCCGAGCCAGGCGAAGGCCGCGACGGCGGACGGGCCGCGCTGCCCGGCCACCACCCAGTTGTCGAGCAGCGGCTGCGGCCCGGGCCACCGTTCGTAGGGGCGGGCGAGGCGCACCGCCCAGTCGAGGTCGACCAGCGGGGTGTCGAGGAGGACGCCCGCCACCACCATCAGGTAGCCGAGCGAGGTGAGGGCCAGCAGCCCGGCGCGCCGTCGGCCGAGCGGGGGCCAGCCGGGTTCTCCGGAGGTGCGGCGGGAGCGCTTGCCGCGGGTGGTCGGGTTCTCCTGCAATTCACTCGGCGCTCGCACGCGGGTGACCCTACCCAGTGGACCGGCGTGACTCCCGGTGGAATTCGGAATTCTTCGGAGCGGCGTTTGAATGACCGGATCGCCCTCGCCCCGGTCCGATTTCCTGATATTCCCCTATCGAATGTGCAAGCGAACGCCGATCGCCCATTCCCAAGGGCGGGCAAAACACACGGAGTGGGAGACCGGCCGCGCCGGTTCCCACTCCGTGGTAACCCTGTGTAGGTTCGATGGCTCAGTCGAGGGGACCGCCGGCCACGTAGATGACCTGGCCGGAGACGAATCCGGCGCCCTCGCTCGCCAGGAACGAGATGGTGTGCGCGACGTCCTCGGGCACACCGACCCGCTGGACCGGGATCTGCGAAGCGGCGGCCTTCTTGAACTCCTCGAACTCCATCCCGACCCGGGCGGCGGTGGCCGCCGTCATGTCGGTGGCGATGAATCCGGGGGCGACCGCGTTGGCGGTGACGCCGAAGCGGCCGAGTTCGATGGCGAGGGTCTTGGTGAAGCCCTGCAGACCGGCCTTGGCGGCGGAGTAGTTGGCCTGGCCGCGGTTGCCCTGGGCCGAGGAGGAGGACAGGTTGATCACGCGGCCGAAGCCGGCGTCCACCATGTGCTTCTGCACCGCGCGGGTCATCAGGAAGGCGCCGCGGAGGTGAACGTTCATGACCGTGTCCCAGTCGGACTCGGACATCTTGAAGATCAGGTTGTCGCGCAGCACGCCCGCGTTGTTCACGAGGACGACCGGCGGGCCGAGTTCGGCGGCGATCCGGTCCACGGCGGCCTGCACCTGTCCGGCGTCCGAGACGTCCGCTCCGACGGCGATCGCCCGGCCGCCGGCGGCGGTGATCCGGTCGACGGCGTCCTGGCCGGCCGCCTCCTCCAGGTCCAGCACGGCGACGGCGTAGCCGTCGGCCGCCAGCCGCTCGGCGGTGGCGGCGCCCAGGCCGCGTGCGGCGCCGGTGACGACGGCGACCCTGGGGGCGGTGCTCTGCTCGGTCATGCTCGCTCTCGTCTCTCTCGGATCTCGCCGGGAGGCTCCCGCGGAGTCGCCCGGCGGAGGGTGGACCGCTGAGTGGGCCACACCCTACCGGCGAGTAGGGTGCGCGGCCAGGGCGGAAGGCGCAGGTGACCGAGGGTAAGGACCGGCCGGTCGGCTTTCTCCTGCGAACGGGTTACCCACGGGTCGGCACGGCGCGTAAATATGCCAATGTTGCCGAACCTGCGTCTACTATCCGCCCCCGCCTGCCAGCAAGGGCCAGCCGTTTGTATAGTGTCCGCCAGCAGCCACCGGCTGCACGGCTGGAGCGCCCTCCCTCACAGCGGGACGCCCACTCGCCGTTACTGCCCCACCCGGGTGTCCCACACACACCGGGTGTGACATCGGGACGGATACATGGTGCTGGGGGAGATCCCGACGACCCGCGTGTCCGCGCGACTGCAGCAGTCGCCCGGGCACCTGATCCGCGTTGCACAGCAGGTACACACCCGTCTGTGGTCCGAACACGTCGGAGCCGATCTCACGGCTCCGCAGTTCGCCGTTCTGCTGGTCCTCGCCCTCGAACCGGGTGCTGACCAGCGGACGGTCGGCGAGCGCGCCTCGCTGGACAAGGCCACGATGGCCGAGATGGTCGCCCGGCTCGTCCGGCGCGGCCTGGTGTTGCGACGCCGCGATCCGGCCGACGGCCGGCGCAAACTGCTCGCTCTCTCGCAGAGCGGCGCACAGGCGGTGCGCGAGGCCACCGGCGGAGTGGTCCGTGTGCAGCGCACGCTCTTCGAACCGCTCGCGGCCGAGGAGCAGCTGGAGATTGTCCGGGTGATGGCCAAGATAGCCAGGCTTGAACCCGCCGCGGTCGCCGTCCTCACCGACGCGCGGCCGATGCTGGACGCCCAGCGGGCGATCGGCTATCTGATCAGGGTGAGCCAGCAGGTGCACACCAAGCTCTGGTCGGAGCACGTCGGTTCGGAGCTGACGGCGCCGCAGTACGCGGTGCTCGACGCCCTCGAACTGGAACCGGGCGCGGACCAGCGCACGGTCGGTGAGCTGGCCTCGCTGGACAAGGCCACGATGGCCGAGATGGTCAGCCGGCTCGTCCGGCGCGGCCTGGTGCAGCGCCGGCGCGACCCTTCGGACGGACGGCGCAACCTGCTGTCGCTCTCGCCGGCGGGTCAGGACCTGCTGCACCGTTCGGCCGCGGGCGTCGCCCAGGTCCAGCGGCTGCTGCTCGGTCCGCTGGACGAGGACGAGCACGAACCGGCGATGGCGCTGATCGCCAAGGCGGCCAGGCTCTAGCCTTCGCCTTCGAAATCCAGCCAAAACGATTCGCCAACGTACCGAAGGCCGCCGACCCCGAATGCGGGAAGGCGGCCTTCGGTGTTGACGGCCCTTCAGGAGCACGGCGACGGCGCCGTGCTCACCGAGGGTGTCAGCTCCAGTCGAACTCCTGCGGGTCCGGACCGATCCGCACGCCGGTGGCGAGGCCGGCGATCGCGGCGAGGTCGGCCGCGTCCAGCTCGAAGCCGGCCACGTCCAGGTTCTCCTTGATCCGGGAGGGGGTGACCGACTTCGGGATCGCGACGATGCCGCTCTGCAGGTGCCAGCGGAGCACCACCTGGGCGACCGTGCGGCCGTGCTTCTCGGCGATCTGCGCCAGCACCGGCTCGGCGAGCAGCTCCTTGCCCTGGCCCAGCGGGCTCCAGGCCTCGGTGGCGATGCCGTGCCGGGCGTGGAAGGCGCGCAGCTCGTCCTGCGGGAAGTACGGGTGCAGCTCGACCTGGTTCAGGGCCGGCACGACCGAGGCCTCGTCGAGCAGGCGGGTGAGCTGCTCGGCCCCGAAGTTCGAGACGCCGATCGACTTGACCCGGCCGTCGGCCAGGAGCTGCTCGAACGCCTTCCAGACGTTCGGGAAGGTGCCGTGCATGGGGCGCGGCCAGTGGATCAGGTAGAGGTCGAGGTACTCCAGGCCGAGCTTGGCCAGCGAGGCGTCGAACTCGCGCAGCACCGCGTCCCGGCCCTGCGGGCCGGACCAGTCGCGGGTGCCCGAGTTCCAGAGCTTGGTGGTGACGTAGAGGTCCGCACGGGCGACGCCGCCGCCCGCGATCGCCTCGCCGATCGCCCGGCCGGTGCCGGCCTCGTTCTCGTAGATCGCCGCGGTGTCGATCGAGCGGTAGCCCGACTCGACGGCGGTGCGGACGGCGGCCGTGGCCTCGGCGTCCGGGACCTGCCACACGCCGAAGCCCAGCTGCGGGATCTGCGAGCCGTTGTTGAGGGTGACGCTGGGAATGGTGCTCACGGGAAGGGGTGCCCTCCTGGTTGTCCATAGGTTCGTGTGGACCAACCTGCCCGTTGTCCGGATTGTTCCCGGCCGGGCAAAGAATTTTCTGACGCGTTGTACCGGCGTGCGCAGGAGGTCCGGGAGGGGGCGCGCGACGCGGAAAACCTGTTGCGCAGCTCACAGTCGCCTTGGCAGGCTCGCTGCCATGACCTCCTGAGCAGCCCCCCCGGCCGTGACCGCACCGGCCCCATCCTCCCCTTCCCCCACCACGTGCTCCCGGCGCCACCGCGCGACGAGCACGTCGTCGCCATTCGCCCGCACCACCCCCAACGGAGCGTCATGCCGCTCAAGACCCTGCCGCTGGCCGATCCCGGCGACCCGGATCTCTCCTCCCCCCTCGCCTTCCTGCGCTGGCTGCAGCGCAGCCAGCGGCGCGGGCAGGTGCTCGCCACCTGCTGGTCGCTGCTGGAGATGGGCAGCCGGGCGGCCCTGCCGCTCCCGGTGGGCCTCGGCGTCCAGGCCGCCGTGGACGGCGACGCCGCCGGCCTCCGGTGGTCCGGTGCCGCCGTGCTGGCCCTGGCCGTCGTCGCCGCCTTCGGCGCCGTCATGCTGCACCGCCAGGCGGTGTGGAACTGGATCCACGCCGCCACCCAGGTCCGCCAACTGGTCTCCCGTCAGGCCTCCCACCTGGGCGCCGGGCTGTCCCGGCGGATCGCCACCGGTGAGATCGTCGCCGTCGGCAGCGGGGACGTCGAGAAGATCGGCTGGTACGTCGAGCTGGTCGCCCGGCTCCGCGGCGCGGTGCTGGTCTGGCTGGCGGTCAGCGCCGCGGTGCTGGTCGCCGAGCCCGTGCTCGGCCTCGCCGTGCTGCTCGGCGTCCCGGTGCTGGCCGCCTCCGTCTGGCCGTTGCTCGGCCCCTTCGAGCGGCGCTACTCCGAACAGCGCGCGCTCGGCGGCAAGGCGACGGAGCTGGCCGCCGACACCGTGGCCGGGCTCCGGGTGCTCCGCGGCATCGGCGGCGAGGAGCTGTTCCTCGACCGCTACCGGGCGGCCTCCCAGAAGGTCCGCGCGGCCGCCGTCCGCTCGGCCCGGGTCTGGTCGCTGATGCAGGCCCAGCAGGTCCTGCTGCCGGGCCTCTTCGTGGTCGGCGTCACCTGGTACGGGGCCCGGCTGGCCGCGGACGGGGAGATCGGCATCGGCACCCTCGTCGCGGTGTACGGCGCCACCGCCTACCTGGCCGCGCCGCTGCGCATCCTCGGCGAGGCCGCGCACGCCTGGAGCGTCGCCCGGGTCTCCGCCGGGCGGGCCGTCCGGGTGCTCTCGCTCAGCCGGACGACCGGCACCGCCGAGGCCGTGCTCACCGGGCCGGGCCGGGCCGACCTGTTCGATCCGGTGACCGGGCTGACGCTGCGGGCCGGTGAGCTGACCGCCGTCGTCTGCGGCGACCCGGACTTCGCCGGGGCGCTGGCCGGCCGGCTCGGCGGGCACGTCCCGCTGGGCGAGGGGGAGCGGGCGCAGCCCTCCGTCCGGCTCGGCGGCACCGAGCTGGACGCCGTGCCGCTGGCCGAGGCCCGGGCGGCGGTGCTGGTCCACGACAAGGAGCCGGTGCTGCTCTCCGGCACCCTGGCCGAGCTCTTCGACATCCCCGCCTCGGGCCGGGTCACCCCCGCCGAGGCGCTGGCCGCCGCCCGCGCCGAGGACGTCCTGGACGCGCTGGTGGACGGCTCGCCCGAGTGCGCGGGGGACGCCATGCGGGCCGGGATCACCGAGCGCGGCCGCTCGCTCTCCGGCGGCCAGCGCCAGCGGCTGGCGCTGGCCCGCGCCCTGCTGGCCGACCCGCCGGTGCTCGTCCTGGACGAGCCCACCAGCGCGGTCGACGCCCATACCGAGTCCCGGATCGCCACCGGGCTGCGTGCGACCCGGGAGGGGCGCACCACGGTGGTGTTCGCCACCAGCCCGCTGCTGCTGGACCAGGCGGACCGGGTGGTGCTGCTCCAGGGCGGCCGGGCCGTCGCGGCCGGCCGCCACCGCGAGCTGATGCGCACCGAGCCCGCCTACCGCGCCGTGGTCACCCGCGACGAGGAACCGGTCGCCGTGGGGGAGGGCGTATGAGCCCCGCACCCGTCCGCCGCCCCGCCCAGCCGAGGAGCACCGCATGAAGCCCCCCGCCCATCAGGAGCAGGGACCGGCCACCACCCTGCCGGTCGGCTCGCCGGCCACCGTCCGCGCCTACCTGCGGCTGCTCGCCCGGCGGCACCGCGCCGGCTTCGGCGCCGTGGTGGGCCTGCACTCGGTGGCCACCGTCGCCGGCCTGGTCGGGCCCTGGGTGCTCGGCACGCTGGTCGAGTCGCTGGCCACCGGCACCGCCGGGTCCACCATCGCGGTGGCCGTCGCCTGGTACCTGTTGGCCCTGGTGGTGCAGTCGGCCTTCACCTGGTGGTCCCGGCTGCGCGGCAGCGTCCTCGGCGAGCGGGTGCTGGCCGACCTCCGGGAGGACTTCCTGGTCCGGTCGGTGACGCTGCCGACCGGTGTGCTGGAGCGGGCCGGCACCGGGGACCTCGTCTCCCGGGGCACCACCGACATCGACCGGCTGGACAAGTCGGTCCGCGAGGCGGTGCCCGAGCTGGCCGTCGCCGTGGTCTCGCTGCTGCTGGTGCTCGGCGCCCTGGTGGTGACCTCACCGCTGCTCGCGCTCACCTCGCTGATCGGCCTGCCGCTGCTGCTGGCCAGCTCGCGCTGGTACTTCCGGCGGGCCCCGCAGTCCTACCGCAACGAGTCGGCCGGCTACGCCGCGGTCAACACCGTGCTGGCCGAGACGGTCGACGCCGGGCGGACGGTCGAGACGCTGCGCCTGGGCGACGACCGGGTCCGGCTCACCGACCGCAAGCTCGGCGAGTGGCTCGCCTGGGAGCGGTACACCCTCTGGCTGCGCTCGGTCTGGTTCCCGACCATCGACGCGGTCTACACCCTGGCCGTGCTCGGGACGCTGGTGCTCGGCGGCCTGTTCACGCTGGAGGGCTGGATCACCGTCGGCCAGCTGACCACCGGGGTGCTCTACGCCCAGGCGCTCACCGGCCCGGTCGACCTGATCCTGCGCTGGTACGACGAGCTGCAGATCGGGCAGGCCTCGCTGGCGCGACTGGTCGGGGTCCGCGAGGTGCCCGAGCACGAGAGCGACGAGTCCGCCCACCCGGACGGCCGGCACGTGCGGGCCGACGAGGTCCGGTTCGGCTACCGCGAGGGCGCCGACGTGCTGCACGGGATCAGCCTGGACGTCGCCCCGGGCAGCCGGGTCGCCCTGGTCGGTCCCTCCGGTGCGGGCAAGTCCACCCTGGGCCGGCTGCTGGCCGGGATCTACGCGCCCGGCCGGGGCAGCGTGACGCTGGGCGGGGCGGCGCTCTCGCGGATGCCGGCCGAGCGGGTCCGGGCCGAGGTGGCCCTGGTCAACCAGGAGCACCACGTCTTCGTCGGCACCCTGCGGGACAATCTGCGCCTCGCCGCGCCGGACGCCGCCGACACCGAGCTGCGCGCCGCGCTGGACGCGGTGGACGCCGGGGAGTGGGTGGACGCGCTGGCGCAGGGGCTGGACACCGAGGTCGGCTCGGGCGGCACCGCGCTGACCGCTCCGCAGGCGCAGCAACTGGCGCTGGCCCGACTGGTGCTGGCCGACCCGCACACCCTGGTCCTGGACGAGGCCACCTCGCTGCTGGACCCGAGGGCCGCCCGGCACCTGGAGCGCTCGCTCTCGCGGGTGCTGGAGGGCCGGACGGTGATCGCCATCGCGCACCGGCTGCACACCGCCCACGACGCCGACGTGATCGCCGTGGTCGAGGGCGGGCGGATCAGCGAGTACGGCAGCCACCCGGAGCTGGTCGCCGCGGGCGGTCCGTACGCGGCGCTCTGGCGGTCCTGGCGGGACGAGCGGTAACCGGGGGCGGCAGCGGCCCCGGGCGCTCTGCTGCCCCGACCGGCCACCGGTGGCCGGCCGCTCCCGGTGACACAGCGCAAACCCGCACGGGGCAGGGTTGCCCCGTGCGGGTTACTCCCGGGCGCGTAACCGGACAAGTCGGTCGATCCGCCCGCAGACTGCGCGTGTGACCAAGATTTCAGACGGTTCCTCCAGCACCCGGCGCAGCGAGATCGGTGGCGTCCCCACCCGGTACATCGGGATCGGCGTCATCGTCGTGCTCGCGGTGTGGTTCCTGTTCGCCAACCTCGACAAGGTGAAGATCCAGTTCTGGGTGTTCACCGTGACCGCGCCGCTCTGGATCGCGCTGCTCGCCACCCTGATCGCGGGTGGTGCGCTGGGGTGGTTGCTGAAGGGGCGGAGCACCAAGTGACGGCACCGCCGGGGGCGTCCGCCTTCGAGCCGCTGATCGAGCTGCGGGGCGTCAACAAGCACTTCGGCGAGCTGCACGTGCTGCAGGACATCGAGCTGACGGTGGGTCGCGGCGAGGTCGTGGTGGTGATCGGGCCCTCCGGCTCCGGCAAGTCCACGCTCTGCCGGGCGATCAACCGCCTGGAGCCGATCGAGTCGGGCAGCATCTCGATCGACGGCAAGCCGCTGCCCGCGGAGGGCAAGGGGCTCGCCCTGCTGCGCGCGGACGTCGGGATGGTCTTCCAGTCCTTCAACCTGTTCTCCCACAAGACCGTGCTGCAGAACGTCTCGCTGGCGCAGATCAAGGTCCGCGGCCGGCCGCGCGCGGAGGCGGACGCGAAGTCCCGGGCCCTGCTGGAGCGGGTCGGGCTGGTCGCCCAGGCGGACAAGTACCCGGCGCAGCTCTCCGGGGGCCAGCAGCAGCGCGTCGCGATCGCCCGGGCGCTCGCCATGGAGCCCAAGGCACTGCTCTTCGACGAGCCCACCTCCGCCCTCGACCCCGAGATGATCAACGAGGTGCTGGACGTGATGCGCCAGCTCGCGCACGAGGGCATGACCATGGTGGTGGTCACCCACGAGATGGGGTTCGCCCGCGCGTCGGCCAACCGGGTGGTGTTCATGGCCGACGGGCGGATCGTCGAGGACCGTGCCCCCGAGGACTTCTTCGGCGCGCCGGAGAGCGAGCGCGCCCGGGACTTCCTGTCCAAGATCCTGAAGCACTGAGGCGGGCGCCGTGACGAGGAAGTGGATGCTCGCCGCCGCGGCCCTGATCGTGCTGCTGGCCGGCTGCGGCAAGGAGGGCACCCCGCCGCCAAAGGGTCCGCAGCCCAGCGCGCTGCCCAGCTACCAGGTGCGGGACGCCGCCGGCATCACCGGTTCGCCCACCCTGGAGGCGGCGCGCGCCCGGGGCCACCTGGTGGTGGGGGCCAAGGAGGACCAGCCCTACCTCGGCCAGAAGAACCCTGCCACCGGGGAGTACTCCGGCTTCGACATCGAGATCGCCAGGATGGTCGGCGCCGACCTGGGCTTCGCGCCCGACCGGATCGAGTTCCGGACGATCGCCTCCGCCAACCGGGAGACCGCCCTGCAGAACGGGCAGGTGGACTACTACGTCGGCACCTACACCATCAACGACAACCGCAAGAAGCTGGTCGGCTTCGCAGGGCCGTACTACCTGGCCGGCCAGTCGCTGCTGGTGCGCGCGAACAACGACACCATCCACGGCCCGGAGGACCTGAACGGCAAGAAGGTCTGCTCGGCGGCGGGCTCCACCCCGTACCAGCGGATCCAGAAGCAGTACCCCGACGTCAAGCTGATCGGCTACGACACCTACTCGGCCTGCGTGGACAACCTGATCACCGGCCAGGTGGACGCCGTCACCACGGACAACACGATCCTGATGGGCTACGCGGCCAAGGTGCCGGACGAGCTCAAGGTGGTCGGGCCGCTGTTCTCCCAGGAGCCGTACGGGATCGGGACGCCGAAGGACGACACCGTGCTGCGCTACGCGCTCGACGACGCCCTGGCGCACCACGAGGAGAACGGTGACTGGAAGCGGGCCTACGACGCCACCCTCGGCCTGTCCGGGGTGCCCGCGCCGACCCCGCCGCCGATCGACCGGTACTGAGAGGGCCGCCCCGTGAAAACGCTGACCGACAACTGGTCGACCTACTGGGAGGGCTTCCTCGGCACCCTCTCGCTGTTCGTGGTGAGCGCCGTGCTCGCCCTGGTGCTGGGCGTGCTGATCGCCGGCTTCCGGGTCTCGCCGGTGCGGCCGCTGCGGGTGTTCGGGACGGTCTGGGTGACGCTGCTGCGCAACACCCCGCTGACCCTGCTCTTCTTCATCGTGGTGCTGGGCCTGCCGCGGTTCGACATCACGCTGCCGTTCTTCACCTTCGCGGTGCTCGCGCTCGGCTGCTACACCTCGGCGTTCGTCTGCGAGGCGATGCGCGCGGGGGTCAACACCGTGCCCAGCGGCCAGGGCGAGGCGGCCCGGAGCCTGGGCATGACCTTCGGACAGACGATGAGCCTGGTGGTGCTGCCGCAGGCGTACCGGTCGGTGGTCGCCCCGATCGGCAGTGTGATGATCGCGCTGGCCAAGAACACCGCGATCGCCGGCTCGTTCAGCGTGACCGAACTGCTCGGCAGCTACCGGACCATCAACGAGCTGGGATACAGCATCATCTGGACCTTCGTCTGGATCGCCGTCGGCTACCTGATCATCACCCTGGCCGTCAGCGCGCTCTTCAACGTGCTGGAACGACGAGTGGCGGTGTCGCGATGACGGTGGAATCCTCGGCGCTCTACGACATCCCCGGCCCCAAGGCGCTGGCCCGGCACCGGCTGTACGGGCTGATCGCGCTGGTCGCGATCGCCGCGCTGCTCGGGTGGATCGTCTACATGCTGTTCCACACCGAGCAGTTCACGTACCAGAAGTGGATGGCCTTCGAGTACGAGGGCGTGCAGGACCTGCTGCTGCGCGGGCTGGGGAACACGCTCAAGGCCTTCGGATGGACGGTGCTGTTCGCGCTGCCGTTCGGCGCGCTGTTCGCGGCCGGGCGGCTCTCCGACCACCGGGCGGTGCGCTGGCTCTCCACCCTGGTGGTGGAGTTCTTCCGGGCCATGCCGGTGCTGGTGATGATCTTCTTCATCTTCGTCGCGCTCAAGGTGGAACCGCTCTGGGCGCTGGTGGCCGGTCTGGTGCTGTACAACGGCTCGGTGCTGGCCGAGGTGTTCCGGGCCGGTGTGCTCGCGGTGCCCGCCGGGCAGCGCGAGGCGGCGTACGCGCTGGGCATGCGCAAGACCCAGGTGATGTCCTACGTGCTGGTGCCGCAGGCCAACCGGGCGATGCTGCCGGCCATCATCAGCCAGCTGGTGGTGGCGCTCAAGGACACCTCGCTGGGCTTCCTGATCACCTACGAGGAGTTCCTGCACGCGGGCAAGCTGATCGCCACCAACCTCGACTACGACCTGCCGTTCATCCCCGTGGTGATGGTGATCTCGCCGATCTACATCGGGATGTGCCTGGCGCTCTCCTGGCTGGCCCGGTGGGTCGAGGCCCGTACCCGGCGCAGTCCGAGCACCCAGGGCGGCGCACCGGTCGCCGAGGCCGGACTGGTGCTGGGGCTGCCCCCGGAGGAGTAGGAGCGGCGGGAACGCACCGGAGAAACCATAGGTGCGGGTGGGAATAGCTCCGGCATCTCCAAAGTCTGCTTATGATTCCTGGGACCAGGGGCGCGGGCAGGTGGAGGGGCAGTGGAGCCGGTATTCGACTCGCGGCACATCAGGACCTTCCACGAGGTCGTCCGGGCCGGCTCCTACTCGGCCGCCGCCCGCGAACTCGGCTACACCCAGCCCGCCATCACCCAGCAGATGAAGGCGCTGGAGCGGTCCGTCGGAGTGCCGCTGTTCACCCGGGCCGGGCGCGGGCTGCGCCTCACCGAGGCCGGTGAGGCACTGGCCCGGCACGCCGAACTGATCCTCGGCAGTCTCGCCGCGGCCCAGCAGCAACTCGGCGCGCTCGCCCGGTTGCGCGCCGGGAGGGTCCGGGTCTGCGCGTTCCCGAGCGCCAACGCGACCCTGATACCCCAGGCGATGGCCCGGCTGCTCGCCGAGCACCCCGGGGTCCGGGTCGAACTGCTGGAGGCCGAACCGCCCGACTCCGTGCAGCGGCTGCTGCGCGGAGAGTGCGACATCGCGCTCTCCTTCCGCTACCCGGGCGTCGCCGCCGAGCTGCCGCCCGAGCTGGACGAGATCCCGCTGATGGAGGACCTGCTCACGGTGCTGCTGCCGGTCGGCCACCCGCTGGGCCGCCGGCACGCCGTCCGGCTGGCCGACCTCGACGGCGAGCGCTGGATCGCCGGGTGTCCGCGCTGCCGGGCCAACCTGCTGCACGTCTGCGCCGAGGAGGGCTTCGCACCCGACATCGTCTTCTCCACCGACGACAACCTGGCGGTGCAGAGCCTGGTCGCCGCCGGGGTCGGGATCGCGCTGATGCCCGCGCTGGTGCTCTCCTTCATGTGCCACCGCAAGGTCACCGGGCGCGCCGTCGAGCCGCACCTGCGACGCCAGGTGAGCGCGTACGTGCTCCGCGAGCACCGCCGGATCCCGGCCACCGCTCTGGTGCTGGACCAGTTGCGGTCCGCGGCGGCCTCGCGGGTGGGCTGCTGATCCCCGCCGTTCGACAACCGGCCCGTCGGCCCGGGGTCAATCCATAAGCGGGGTTTGGGGAAGAGCGAAAGAACCCTCCTTGGACGTGATGGGTCGGCCGGGGCCAACCTGCTGGCATGACACCCTCCGCCACGGTCGGCAGCGACCGGCTCACCGAGCGCATGACCGCCCTGGTCGGCGAGATCCGCGCGGTCGTGGACCGCGGCCTGCCGCCGGAACTCACCGCCTACCTGGTCGGTGAGCGACTCGCCCCGCACCTGGGGGACGCCGGCCTGCTCACCGAGGCGCAGTGCGAGGGGGATCCCGACCGCTACCGCCAGCACGTCCTGCATGCCGAGGCCGACGGGGGGTTCTCGGTCGTCGCGCTGGTCTGGCTGCCCGGCCAGGAGACCCCGATCCACGACCACGTCTCCTGGTGCGTGGCCGGCGTCCACCAGGGCAAGGAGAGCGAGACCCGCTACCGGCTGGTGTCCGACGGACGCACCGCCCACCTGGTGGAGACCGAGCACGTGGTCGGCCCGGCCGGCACCGTCGCCGCCTTCGCCCCGCCCGGCGACATCCACCTGGTGCGCAACGCCTGCTCCTCCACGGCCATCTCGATCCACGTCTACGGCGCCGACGTCTCCCGGCTGGGCACCAGCATCCGGCGCGTCTACCGGCTGCCCGCCGACGGGCGGCGGTGAGCCCGCCGTGGCACTGACCCTCCGGGACCGGCCCGTCCGCACCCGCGCACTGCCCCCGCTCGGCGGCGACGTCCCCGGGCTGCTGCTCGCCGCCCTCGGCGTGGCCGCCGCGCTCGCGATCCACCAGGCCGTGCCCGCCGTGCCCAAGCTCACCGCCGCCGTGGTGCTCGGCATGGCCGCCGCCCACCTGCCCGGGCTGCGCCCGGTGGTCCGCGGGGTGGCCCGGCCGGGCCTCTCGACGGCCGGGAAGCGGCTGATGCGGCTCGGCATCGTGCTGCTCGGCCTCAAGCTCGGCCTGGACGACGTGCTCGGCCTCGGCTGGGCCACCGTCGCCATGGTCGTCGCCGTGGTGGCCGCCACCTTCGCCGGGACCGTCTGGCTCGGACGCCGGCTCGGCCTGCCGGGCGACCAGCCGCTGCTCGTCGCCACCGGGTACTCGATCTGCGGGGCCTCGGCGATCGGCGCGGTCAGCCAGGCTGCCGGCAGCGAGGAGGAGGACGTCGCCGCCTCCGTCGCGCTCGTCACCCTCTGCGGCACCCTGGCCATCGCCGTCCTCCCGCTGCTCCGCCAGCCGCTCGGGCTGGACGACGCCGGGTTCGGGCGCTGGGTCGGCGCCAGCGTGCACGACGTCGGGCAGGTGGTCGCCACCGCGCAGACCGGCGGGGCGGGTGCGCTGCGCGAGGCCGTCCTGGTCAAGCTGATGCGGGTGGTGCTGCTGGCGCCACTGGTCGCCGGGGTCGCCGTCGCGATGCGGCGGGCGCGCCGGGGCACCCCCGGGGCCACCGGCAAGCGGCCGCCGATCGTGCCGCTCTTCGTGGCCGGGTTCCTCGCGATGATCGCGCTGCGGACCACCGGCGTGCTGCCCGACCGGGCGCTCACGCTGGCCGGGGACGCGCAGGAGCTGCTGCTGGCGGCCGCGCTGTTCGGCCTCGGCAGCGCCGTGCACCTGCCGACCATGCTGCGCACCGGCGGGCGGATCGCCCTGCTGGGGCTGGCCTCCTGGGTGATGGTCGCCGGCGTCAGCTACGCGGGGGTGCTGATCACGACGTGACCGGCGGGGCGGTGGCCTCGGCTATTGTCGGGCGGGTACTCGTTCGCCGAGCCGTTCTGCACCCGAGCCCGGGAGGAATCGCCGCATGTCCATCGCACTGCCCGCACGGGACGACCAGGAGGCAGTCGTCACCCTCGACCGGCGGGAGGGCCCGTTCGGCGAGGTGGTGCTGCGTCGGCGCGGACGGCACTTCGAGATCATCGCGAACGGCTGCTTCCTGATGGACACCGCCGACGGCCGCTCCGAGCGGTTGCTGATCCAGGCGGCGCTGGACGAGCTGGACCGCACCGGCCCCGCGGTGGAGCGCCCCTCGGTGCTGATCGGCGGGCTCGGCGTCGGATTCTCGCTGGCGTACGCGGTGGCCGAGGCGCGCTGGGGCCGGATCGCGATCGTCGAGCGCGAGAACGCGATCATCGACTGGCACCGGAGTGGCCCGCTGGGTGCCTTCTCCGGCGGCGCGCTGGAGGACGAGCGGGTGGCGGTGCTCCACACCGACCTGCTGGAGTACCTGGCGGCGGCGGACGGCGAGCGCTACGACGCGCTCTGCCTGGACATCGACAACGGCCCGGACTGGACGGTCACCGACTCCAACGCCGGGCTCTACGGCGCCGACGGGCTGGCCGTGCTCTGGCACCGGCTGCGGCCGGGCGGGGTGCTGGCGGTCTGGAGCGCGCAGCCCTCCCCGGACTTCGAGGAGGCGCTGCGCGCGGCGGGCTTCTCGGACGTGGTCACCCACGAGATCGAGGTCGCCCGGGGAGTGCCGGACGTGGTGCACCTGGCCCGGCGCGCCGACTGAGCGCCGCGCCGGGCCGGGTCGTCCTGGGCGGGCTGGGCCGGGCTGTACCGGTGGCCTACTTCAGACCGTTGTCCACCGCGGCCATCAGTTCGCCGTTCGGGGTGTCGCCGTCGAAGGCCCACACCATCGCGCCGGCCAGCCCCTGGGACTTGATCCAGGCGGTCTTGCGGGCGATCTCGATCGGGTCGTCGTAGGTGTAGAGGACGGTCCCGTTGTAGATGTACGCGTGGCCGGCCACCGGGTCCCGGTAGATGGTGTAACCGCCGCCGGTGGCCATCTGCTTGAGCTTCTTGTAGTCCTCGAAGCCGGCCTCGTACGTCCCCGGGCCGGGGCCCGTCGCGGTCTGGAACAGGCCGTTGGTGGTGCCGCGCGGCACCCCCGTCCAGCCGCGTCCGTAGAACGGGATGCCCAGGGTCAGCTTGCTCTTCGGAGCGCCGCCGTTGAGGTAGGCGTTGATGGCGATCTCGGAGCTGAACTGCCGGTCCGGGGTGCTCGGGTCACCGGCCGCGAGCTTGATCGCGGACTGCTGGTTGGTGCTCATCTCCCAGCCGCCGTGGTAGTCGTAGCCCTGGATGGTGGCGAAGTCGAAGGCGCCGAACAGCCCGGGGACGTCGATGCCGGCGGTGACCTTCGCCGGGTCGGCCGGGAGGAAGGCGCTCAGCGTGTAGTGCTTGGCGGTGGTGGCGCCGAGGGCGTCCAGCTGGCGGCGGAACTCCTGGGCCAGCAGGGTGTAGTTGGCCTTGTCGGTCGGGCGGAAGATGTTCCCGTCGTGCCCGCCGGAGGCCGGCCACTCCCAGTCGAGGTCGATGCCGTCGAAGATGCCGGCCGCGCTGCCCGGGCCGCCGCGGCCGTCGATGACCGGCAGGTTGCCCTTGATGTACATGTCGATGCAGGAGCTCACCAGCGCCTTGCGGGAGGCGTCGGTGGCGGCCGCGTCGGAGAACCACTTGCTGTACGACCAACCGCCCAGCGAGATCTGGATCTTGAGGTTGGGGTACTTTGCCTTGAGCTGCTTCAACTGGTTGAAGTTGCCCGCCAGCTTCTGGTCCCAGGTGTCGGTGGTGCCGGCCACCGAGCTGCCGGCGTCCCAGCCCTTGCCGAAGTCGGCCCAGGCGTCACCGGCGCCGTCGCCCGCGTTGGGGTCGTTGTCCGGTCCGGCGGCCTTGTTGGTGATGAAGCACTGCTTGGTGGTCGGGTGGATGTTGGCGAAGGCGTAGTTGAGCGTGGTGAGCCGGCCGGCCGAGCCGGAGGTGTCGAGCTGCTTCACGCTGTACCCGCGGGCGTAGATGCTCCACTGGGTGAAGTAGCCGATCTTCAGCGCGCCGGGGTTGCTCCCGCCGGGCTGGGTCTTGCCGGTGACGGCGTTCGACGCGGGTGAGACGTTGCCGGCCGCGTCTCGGGCCTTCACGGTGAAGGTGTACGAGGTGTCCGGAGCCAGGTTGCCCACGGTGGCGGAGGTGCCCGTGACGGTGGCGGCGAGCGCGGTGCCGTTGTAGACGTCGTAGGCGGTGACCCCGATGTTGTCGGTGCTGGCGCCCCAGGTGAGCGAGACGCTGTTGGCGTCCGAGCCGGTGACCAGCGGGGTGCCGGGGGTGGTCGGTGCCTGGCGGTCCGGGTCGGTCGGCGGCTTGGTGGTGGCGGTGACCGGGCCGGCGGCGGCCGAGCGGTTGCCCGCGGCGTCGAAGGCCTGGACGGTGAACTGGTAGGCGGTGCCGGCGGTCAGGCCCTGGACGGTGACCGCCGTGGTGGCGCCGTCCGTGGTGGCGACCTTGGTGGCGCCCTGGAACACGTCGTAGCCGGTGACCCCGACGTTGTCGGTGCTCGCCGTCCAGGCGAGGTCGACGGTGGTCTGGGTGGTGCTGCCGGCCTGGAGGCCGCCGGGCACGGTCGGCGCGCTCTGGTCCCCGCCGGCACCGTCGCAGGGCTGGCCGTTCAGCTTGCAGTTGAGCAGCGGCTTGTAGGCGCCCGAGTAGGCGATGTTGAAGCCGAAGTTGTACGTGCCGCCCGGCGGCAGGTTGCCGGCCCAGCTGGGGTTCTTGACCGTGACGTGCGAACTCGCCGTGGTGTAGCTCGCGTTCCAGAGCGAGGCGACCGTGTTGGCGGCCGGCAGGTCGAACTCCAGGGTCCAGCTGGGCAGGGTGGCGCTGGAGCCGTTGGTGATGGTGTAGCCGCCCTCGTAGCCGGTGCTCCAGTCGCTGCCCTTGGTGAACGTCGCGGTGGCGGACCCGGCGGCGTGGGCGGCGGTGCTGGGCAGGGAGACGGCGAGCAGCGGGACGATCAGGGTCCCGGCCGCCAGCAGCGGCAGCTTGATCCGACGTCGGCGCATGGTTGTGGCTCCTGTCCTGGGGCCTCCGGGCATGCCGGGTCGCCCCGTTACCTGTGGGGAGGTGTCAGGTGCGTGGAGCAGCGTGCGGGAGCTCCGGGCCGTCGGGCGGCGCGGAACCGGGACCTCCGGCCGTCGGGGTGCCGTCAGGATCCTGTGCTCCCCGAGGGTAGGGAGCCGCTCGGCAACTGGCAATAGGTCTGTACCAGTTGACGGTGGTGGACATGGCGGGTGGCGCGGTCGCCGGTCGGTGGGGCCGGGGGCGGACGCGCACCGGCGGCCGCCCCTGGTGCGGGGCGGCCGCCGGTGCGGGGCGGTCCGGGCCTCAGCCGAAGGGGCTGGTCTCCGGCGCGGCGGCCGGTGCGGCCTCGGGGGCGGCGGGGGTGTCGGCCGGCAGCGGGGCGAAGGGGTTGAAGTCCGGCGGCGGGACCATCACCGGGGTGCCCTTGGGGCCGCGCGCCGGGTCGTCCGGCCCGTCCTCGGCCGTCGGCAGGGTGACGGTCGGTGCGGGGACGGTCGGCGGCGCCGAGGGCGGCGGCGGCACGGCGGCGGGCGGCTGCGGGAGGGTGGTGCCGAACGGGTCGCTCGGCCGGTCCTCGGCCGTCACCGTGCCGAACGGGTCGGCGGCCCGGGTGGCGGCCGGTGCGGCCTCGGGGGCGGCGGGGGCGGGGGTGTCGGCCGGCAGCTGGGCGAAGGGGTCGAAGTCCGGCGGCGGGACCATCACCGGCGTGCCCTTGGGGCCCCGCTCCGGGTCGTCGGCGGTCTCCGGCACGGTGGTGTCGGTGAGCGTCGCGGCCTGCGGGGCGAAGGGGTCGAAGTCCGGCGGCGGGACCATGACGGGGGTGCCCTTGGGGCGCCGCTCGGCCGCCTCCGGGCTGTCGTCCGGCACCAGGAGGGGCTCGACGGGCGTCGGGTCGGCCTCGGGGGCGAAGGGGTTGAAGTCGGCCGGGGGGACCCGGACCGGCGTGCCGCGCAGGTGGACCGGCAGCGGCGTGGCGTCGTCCGGAACGGGCGCGGCGGCCTGCTCCGGGACGGCTTCGGCGGCGAACCCGGCCGTCGCGGCGAGCGGTTCGGCCGCCGGAGCGGGCGTCGGAGCCGGAGTCGGAGCCGGAACCGGGTACGGCTCGGCGGGGACGCCGTGGGCGGGGGGCGCGGCGGGCGCCGGCGCGAAGGCGCGGACCGGCGGGGCCAGCTGCCCGGCCACGCCGTCCCAGCCGAACTGGACGCTCTTCAGCAGCTCGGCGAAGGCCTCCGTGTACAGCTCCCAGTCCTGCTGCTGCGCCGTCGTGAGCTGGACGCAGAGCACCGAGACACCGTCCGGCAGCGGCACGAACGCCTCCACCACCGAGGTGACCGCCCAGCGGCGCCGGCCGTCGTCGGCGAGCGGACCGGGGACGGGGACGCTGCGGCCCTCGACCAGGACGGCGGCCGGGCCGGCCGGCAGCAGCACCGTCCAGACCTCGGCGTGCCGGCGGACGGTGGCCAGTTCGGTGGCCAGCCCGGAGATCGGCAGCGGGTGGCGGGCGAGCGAGACCACCAGGGTGGCCTCGGTCGGCCGGCCGGCCACCTCCAGGGCGCAGAGCCCGGCGTAGACCGTGCCCGAGGCGGTGATGGTGTCGGCCAGGGACGCGGCGATCACCGCGAAGTCGCGGCGCGGCGCCGGACCGGTGCCGCTGAACAGCTCCTCGGCGACCTCGGCCAGGTGCGCGGTCAGCTCGGCGGCGGCCGCACCGGTGGCCGGGTCGACGCCCTTGGTGGTGGCCACCGCGTCGGCCCCGGCCGGGCCGGCGGGCACGGTACGGGCGGAGACGCCGACCGGGCCGCCCGGGGAGGTCAGCGGGTGGAAGCCGGGCGGGACGACCAGGCGGACCTCGGCGCCGGCGCCGGTGGCGAGCTCCACCGGCTGCCGGGTCTGCTGTCCGGCGGCGAGCGACGCCAGCGCGGCGGCGAACGGCGGGCGCAGCTCGGGGGCGGCGACCTCGCCGGCCACCGGCAGCCCGAACAGCGCGGCCGTGGCGGTGCCCCGGTCGGCCACCGCGCCGCGTACCGGGCCGCCGCCGTACCGCGCGAGCAGCGCGTCGCCGGCCAGCTCGGCCAGCGGGGCGCCGGTGCCCGGGCGGGCCGTCCCGGCGGTGACCACGGTGCCGAGCCGGTCGACGGCGTCGTGCACCGGACCGTTGGGCGCCAGTGGGAGGTTGAACAGGGCCTCGGCCGCCGGGTGGGCGCCGGCGGTCAGGGCCGTCAGCGAAGCCGCCGGGTGGCGCGAGGTGTGCTTCCCGAAGAGGGCTTCGGTGAGCGCGCCGAGCGTCGCGGACACCTGCTCCGCCGGGGCGAAGGGATTGGCCTCCGTGGTGAACTGGCCGTCCTGGGTCAACTGATGAGCCCCCCGCTCTGCTGCGTGTGCGTTGGTGGTTCGGCGGATCCGGGCGCGCTCGTGACCGGCGCGGCGTCAGATCCGTGCCCATTCCTATCAGAGGCCGCCGCTGTGGCAGAACCGGCGTCCGCCGGTTCAGTCCGCGGGCTCGACCGCCAGCGCGGCGACCGCGTCCGCGATGCCGGGAACGGCGAACAGGCCCGCGAGTTCGCGCACCAGCCGCCCGGCCGGGCCGGCGGGGCGCTCGGCGGCGAAGAAGCCGGCGAGTTCGGCGGCCAGCGCGGGCTCCCGGGCGGCGGTCAGCGTCAGGGCCGCGACGAACTCCTGGACCAGGTGCAGCTGGAGCTCCTCCAGCGGCACCGAGCGCTCGCCCAGCCACTCCAGCGAGGTGATCTCGGCGTTGGCGATCCAGGCGCGGACGGTCAGCCGCAGGCCCGGACTCGGCGAGGGGACCGCCAGGTGGCTCAGGATCTGGTCGTGCGCGGCCCGCCGGACTTCGTCGATCACCGCCGACGTCCCGGCGCTGGCCGCCACCGAGCCGCCGCGCAGCAGCGCGGCGAAGCCGGGACCGTGGCTCTGCACGAAGTCCAGGTAGCGGCCCATCACCCGGTACAGCCGCTCGGAGAGCGGGCCGTCGGCGGGCTCCTCGAAGCGGCCGGCCAGCTCGCGGCCGGCCCGGCGCAGCGACTCCTCGTACAGCGCCTGCTTGCCGGGGAAGTAGTGGTAGACCAGCGGGCGGGAGGCGCCGGCGGCGGCCGCGATGTCGTCGATCGACACCTCCTCGGGCGGGCGCCGGCTGAAGAGGTCCAGGGCGACGGCGATCAGCTGCTCGCGCCGCTCGTCCACGCTGAGCCGCCGGCGCGGGCGCTCGCCGCCCTTCCCGGCCGGTGCGCCGGCGGCGGTGCCGCCGGGTGCCGCGAGGCCCGGGGTCGCGCCGTCCGGGGCGCCGGTGCGGCCGGCGGCCCGGCCGCTGCTCCGGGCGGTGCGCGGGGACGTGGGCGCCGCCGACGGCGTACGGGAAGCCATGGGCGTCACCCTATCCGGCCCGGGCGGCCGCCGTGGATCTTGTCCGGCGGCCGGGAACCGGGCCTACCGCGCCGGGTGCCGCTCCCGGTAGCGGCGGTACGCCTCCAGGCCGTCCGGCACGAACGCGTCGGCCGCCAGCCGGGCGTCCAGCTCCTCCGGGGTCAGCCAGGCGTGCCAGGCGACCTCGGACTCCTGCGGCGCGACCGGGCCGTCCCAGCGCGCCTCGTACAGGTCGCACCACCAGGAGAGCCCCTCCTGCCGGAAGAGGAACTTGAACAGCGGGCGCGGCTCGATCCCGCTGACGCCGAGCTCCTCCTCGGCCTCGCGGACGGCGGCGCTCGCGTACGTCTCGCCGGCGCCGACCACGCCGCCGACGAACATGTCGTGGAAGCCGGGCGCGAACAGCTTGGTGTCGGTCCGCCGGTGCACGAAGATCCGTCCGGTCCGGTCGCGGACCAGGATGAACACGCAGCGGTGGGTCAGCCCCCGCCGGTACACCTCCCCGCGCGGGGCGGTCCCGATCACCCGGTCGTGCTCGTCGACGACGTCCAGCAGTTCATCCGCAGGGTTGGTCATGACGGACAGGTTAGGGTTTCCGGGCCCGGTTCGAACGCGGGCACGACAGGATTCGGACGACTCCGGGGGCGCGCGGTGACGGAGATCTGGGGCGAGACGGCCGAGGGCTTCGAGCCCGTACGGGAGGCCTTCTCGCGCAACTTCCAGGAGTACGGCGAGCTCGGCGCGGCGTTCGCGCTGTACGTGCGCGGGCGCAAGGTGGTCGACCTGTGGGGCGGCGACGCCCGGCCCGAGGTCGGTGGCCGGCCCGCGCCGGCCGTGCCGTGGACGGCGGACACCGCGCAGGTGCTGCGCTCGGTCACCAAGGGCCTGACCGCGACCACGGCGCTGCTGCTCGCCGAGCGCGGGCAGCTCGACCTGGACGCGCCGGTGGTCTCGTACTGGCCGGAGTTCGGCGCGGCGGGCAAGGGCGGGGTGCCGGTGCGCTGGCTGCTCTCGCACCAGGCCGGGGTGCCGGCGCTGGACGTGCCGCTGCGGCTGGAGGACGTGCTCACCTGGGAGCGGGCGGTCGCGGCCGTGGCCGCGCAGGCGCCGGCCTGGGAGCCCGGCACCGCGCACGGCTACCACCCGTACACCTTCGGCTGGCTGGTCGGCGAGGTGGTCCGCCGGGTCAGCGGGCGCACGGTCGGCCGGTACTTCGCCGAGGAGATCGCCCGGCCGCTCGGCCTCGACCTGTGGATCGGGCTGCCGGCCGGCGCCGCGCCGCGGGTCGGCCGGCTGGTGGACCTGCCCGCCCCGGAGGCCGCCCGGACCGGCCCGAGCGGGCTGCGGCTGCGCCCCAAGCAGGTGGTCCGGGACGCTTACCAGGACCCGGCCTCGCTGACCGCCCGGGCGTTCGCCTCGGTGCGGCCCGGGGTGGACCTCAACGACCCGGCGGTGCAGGCCGCCGAGATCCCCGGGGCGGGCGGGATCGGCACCGCGCGGGCGCTGGCCCGGTTCTACGCGGCGCTCGTCGGCGCGGCCGACCGGGAGGGCGGGGCGCCGGGCACGGTGCCGGCACCGTTGCTGGGGCCGGAGGTGCTGGCCCGCGCGGCCGGGCCGGTGGTCAGCGGGCCGGACCGGGTACTGATCGTCAACTCGACGTTCGGCCTCGGCTTCTTCCGGCACGGCCCGACCGCGCTGATGGCCTCGCCGGCGAGCTTCGGCCACCCGGGCCGGGGCGGCTCGCTCGGCTTCGCCGACCCGGAGCTCGGCCTCGGGTTCGGCTACGTCACCAACGGCATGCAGCCCGGGGTGACGGGAGACGTCCGCTCCCGCCGGCTGATCCACGCGGTGCGCGGCTGCCTCGGGCTGTCCTGAGCGGCGTCAGGCCTGGCCGGTCTCGAAGCGGCTGATCCGGTTGCCGTCGACGACGAAGCGCCAGGCGGTGCGCATCTCGCCCCAGGTCTCGTTGCTGTAGTTGGCGATCAGCGCGCGGCCGCCGTCCGACTCGGACTGGACGTCCATGTGGCCGCGGCTGGTGAAGATCTCACGGTCGATCCAGTCCGCCAGGTCACGGTCGGCGCCGTCGTCGGACATCGTGGCGTCCTCGGTGAGCAGGGCCGTGAAGGCCGCGCGGTCGTTGGCGTTGATCGCGGCGACGGCGGCCCGGACGGTCGGGTCGGAGAGCTTGGCGATGGCGATGGTCACGGTTTCTCCCAGGGTGAAGGGGGACGGGTCTCCTGTCTAAGGCGTCCGCCGGGCGTGTCCGGGCATGTCGGCGGCGCGTCGGTGATTTTCGGTACTCATGTGCTTTGATCCCGATATGGGTGATTTGCTCGCGGAAGGGAGTCCCATGGGTCCGGCCGAACTGCTCGTCCTGGCGTTCCCCCGGCAGACCATCACCGTCGAGGCGGCCACGGTGCTCGGCAAGCTGCGCACCGGGGGCGACATCCGGGTGGTCGACTCGCTGGTGGTCACCCGGCACGTGGACGGGGAGGCGACGTACGGCGAGCTCGCCGACTACGAGGACCTGCGCGGCATCGTCCCGGACGGGCACGCCGACCTGCCGCTGATCGGGCCGGAGGACGCGCAGGAGGCGGCCGAACTGCTGGTGCCGGGCACGGTGGCGCTGCTGGTGCTGATCGAGCACGTCTGGGCGCGGGAGGCCGCCGAGGCCCTGAGCGCCGTCGGCGGGCGGATCGCCTCGGGCGTCCGGATCCCGCCCGAGCACATCGACGAGGCCGTCCGCGCCGCCGAGGCGCATCGCGCGGCCGGGAAGTGAGGACGCCGTGATCCGATCCCCGGGGCCGATCCGGCCGGTGCGGGTGCAGCGGCCGGTGGGCGCGCCGCTGGTGCGCGGACCGGTGCTGGGCGCCGCGGCCGGCCGGCCGCCGGGCGGGCCGGTGGCCGAGGGCGCCGGACCGGTGGACGAGCCGGTGAACCAGCCGGCGGTCGGGCCGCAGATCGCGGACATGCTTTTCGACCTGGGCCGGCTGACCCGGCAGGGCCTGCTCACCCCCGAGGAGTTCGCGACCGCGAAGGCGCGGCTGCTCGGCGGGTGAGCTCGGGAGAACCGCGGTGCGGCGCCTCGCAGGGGCGCCGCGGCGCGGACCACGGGGAGTGGTGGCGGAGTGGGAAGTCGGCCGGTCCGACATCCCACTCCGCCTTTCGCGTCCGTCGGGAGCGCCCGGTGCCCGGCCGGGCGTCCGGCGCCCGGCCTAGAAGAAGCCCAGGGCGTCCGGGGAGTAGCTGACCAGCAGGTTCTTGGTCTGCTGGTAGTGCTCCAGCACGGCCTTGTGGTTCTCCCGGCCGATGCCGGAGTTCTTGTAGCCGCCGAACGCCGCGTGCGCGGGGTAGAGGTGGTAGCAGTTGGTCCAGACCCGCCCGGCCTGGATCGCCCGCCCGGCCCGGTAGGCGGTGGCGCCGTCCCGGCTCCAGACGCCCGCGCCGAGGCCGTACGGGGTGTCGTTGGCCTGGGCGATGCCGTCGTCGAAGTCCTCGAAGCGGGTGACCGAGAGGACCGGGCCGAAGATCTCCTCCTGGAAGATCCGCATGCTGTTCACGCCCTCGAAGACGGTGGGCGTCACGTAGTAGCCGCCGGCCAGCGAGCCGCCGAGGTCGGCCCGCTCGCCACCGGTCAGCACCTTGGCCCCCTCGGCCTGGCCGATCTCGATGTAGGAGAGGATCTTCTTCAGCTGGTCGTCGCTGGCCTGCGCGCCGACCTGGGTCGCGGTGTCCAGCGGGTCGCCCTGACGGATCGCCCGCACGCGGTCCAGGCCGTCGGAGAGCAGGCGGTCGTAGACGGCGGACTGGATCAGCGCCCGGCTCGGGCAGCTGCAGACCTCGCCCTGGTTGAGGGCGAACATCGCGAAGCCCTCCAGGGTCTTGTCGTAGAAGGCGTCCTGCTCGGCCGCGACGTCGGCGAAGAACAGGTTGGGGCTCTTGCCGCCGAGCTCCAGCGAGACCGGGATCAGATTGCCGCTGGCGTACTGGGAGATGAGCCGGCCGGTGGTGGTCTCGCCGGTGAAGGCTATCTTCCGGATCCGGGGGCTGGAGGCCAGCGGGCGGCCGGCCTCCAGGCCGAAGCCGTTGACCACGTTGAGTACGCCGGGCGGCAGCAGGTCCGCGGTGAGCTCGACCAGCAGCAGGATCGAGGCCGGGGTCTGCTCGGCGGGCTTGAGCACCACCGCGTTGCCGGCCGCCAGCGCCGGGGCGAGCTTCCAGACCGCCATCAGGATCGGGAAGTTCCACGGGATGATCTGGCCGACCACGCCCAGCGGCTCGTGGAAGTGGTACGCCACGGTGTCCTCGTCCAGCTGGGAGAGGCCGCCCTCCTGGGCGCGCAGCGCGCCCGCGAAGTAGCGCAGGTGGTCGACGGCCAGCGGCAGGTCGGCGGCCAGCGTCTCGCGCACCGGCTTGCCGTTGTCCCAGGTCTCCGCGACCGCCAGCTCCTCCAGGTGGTCGGCGATCCGGTCGGCCATCCGCAGCAGCACCTGGGCGCGTTCGGCGGGCGGGGTGCGGCCCCAGGCCGGGGCGGCGGCGTGGGCGGCGTCGAGCGCGGCCTCGATGTCCTCGGCGGTGCCGCGGGCGACCTCGGTGAAGACCTCCCCGGTGACCGGGCTGGGGTTCTCGAAGTACTCGCCGCGGACCGGCGGCGTCCAGCGGCCGCCGATCCAGTGCTCGTAGCGGGGCCGGTAGGCGACGATGCTTCCGGGCTGACCCGGGGGCAGGTAGACCGTCATGTGCTGGGTGCCTCCTCGCGCTGTCGGGGCACCGCCGCGGCACGCGGGCCGGGCGGTGCGCCGGGCCGCACCGGCGGCCCGGCGCAGGGGTGCGGCCGTGCACGCGGGCGGGGCGCCGCCGGGGCGCCCGCCGCTGGGCGTGTCGGGCACGCCCTGGCACCCTAGCCGCGGACGGCGCCCCGCGGCTACCGTCCGTACGGGAGGGGTCCACGGAGGGTGCGCGTTCCGGCCGATTCCCGCCACGGCCGGGGCCCGGCGTTCGGGACCGCCCGGCCGGCGCGGGGCGGTCCGGTTCAGGCGGACTGGTACCGGCCGGTGCGCGACTCCCAACTGAGGTAGCCGGCCAGCCAGGTGACCAGGCCGTCGGCGTACCGCCCGGCGATCGCCCGCTCCACCCGGGCCAGGCCCAGCTCCCGGAAGACGTCGGGGAGTTGGGCATGCAGCTGGCGGCAGCGCTCGACCATCAGCTGGGCCTCGGCCATCACCACGGCGCAGGCCTCCTCGGCCGAGCAGCGGCGCTCCCGCTGCACGATCATCACCAGGTTGTTGACGTCGCCGCGCGGGGCCTCCAGGGGGAAGGACCGGACGTCGTTGCTGAGCGAGGGGATGTCGGCGGCGAGCTGGCGCAGTTGACGCAGGACCGGGTGGTGGAGCACGGCGGCGGGCACCTCGAAGTTGCCGAGCCGCTCCACCATGTCGAAGATCGTCTCCATCGCGGCGGTGCCCCGCCTGAGCACCAGGTACCCGTCGCGGTCCGGCGGGCGCGCGGAGATCCGTCCGGCGGCCTCGGCCGGGTGACTGGCCAGGTACCACTCCCAGTTGTAGGCCGCGCGGGCCTGCCAGCGGGCGGGCATGCCGCGCACGCTGCGGTCCCAGAGGTCCGCGAACGCCGTCTCGACGGGGGAGGAGGCGTCGGGGCGCGCGCCGTGCAGGACGGCGATCAGCCGCTCGCAGATCGGGGCGACCTCGGTGGGGCGCCGGCCCAGCGGGCCGTCGAACTGGTCGTCGAAGAGGAAGTAGAAGCCCATCAGGTCGGCGGCCAGGGCGAGTTCGTCCGGCCCCGAGTCCGGGTAGCCGAGGGCGGCGAGGTCGACCACGTCCCAGTGGGCGTAGGAGGGGTGCGCCGGATCCGGGAGCAGCGGATGCCGGGTCAGCCAGGCGCGGTGCAGCTCGGCGGCGTGCGGGCCGTGCGGGCTACGGCGGTGCGGGAACGGAATCTGAAGTGAGGTGTCGTCAGACATCGGACTCCCGGTGCGGCGGAGGGTGGGGGCGCTGGCGGTACTCGTGCTGATTGTGGGGGAGTTGGTGCGGCGGGTTTCCATCAGGGGGTCCCACAAGGAAGATCAACTCGGTGGGAATGCCGTAGAGTATCGGATGCAATGATCGGACGTTAGGGATATAGGGCAATTGCCCTGGGCAAGCCGTCCGAACCCTCAATCTCGGCCCCAGCCTGCGCGAATGCTGCGCAACGCGCCCCCAGCGGCGCTAATCTCGGCTCCACGGGCAGGGAACGGTGAGGCGGAGGCACGACGGTGACCGAGCAGCGACACGAACTTCGGGCGGAGGCGGCCGGCGCGGAGAAGCAGGACGCGGACGCCCTGTCACCCCGGGTCAGGCTGCGCGACCGCGACGCCGAACTCCGGTCGGCCGAAGCCGCGGTGGAGAAGCTCTGCCGGGAGTTCGCGGCCGGCGGCACCGAGATCGGCGAGCTGCTCACGTTCTCCGGCCGGCCCGGCATCGGCAAGACCAGCCTGCTCCACGAGGTCCGCCGGATCGCCAAGCTCCGCGAGGGCGCCACGGTGCTCTTCGCCCGCGGCGGCGAGCGCCAGTTCAACGAGCCGTACCACGTCCTGCGCCAGCTGCTCCAGCCCGTCCTCGGCGACCTCGCCCCCGACGAGTTCCGGCAGGTGATGGGCACCTGGGAAGAGGTCGTCGGACCGGCCATGGGCCTCAAGCAGCCGAAGAGCGGGGCCCGCCGACTCGATCCGCAGGGCGTGCGCGACGGCCTCGACTACGTCCTCACCCAGCTCGCCCCGCGGCGCGCCCCGCTGGTGATGATCGTCGACGACCTGCACTGGGCCGACCTCGAATCGCTCGGCTGGCTCACCCAGTTCGCCGTCCGGGCCCGCGAGTTGCCCGTCCTGCTGGTCTTCGCCTACCGGGAGGACGCCGCCGACTGGCAGCCCGAGGCCCAGGACCAGCGGTGCGCCGTCACCGGGCTCGCCACCCGCCGGCACGAGCTCAGCAGGCTCTCGCTGGTCTCCGTCACCGACATGATCCGCGCCGAGTTCGGGGCGAAGGCCGAGGACTCCTTCTGCTACGAGTTCTGGAACGTCGTCAACGGCAATCCCTACGAGGCCGTCGCCCTGCTCGACCAGGTCCGCGACCAGGCCCTCGAACCGGTCGAGGAGAACTCCCAGCAACTGCGCGAACTCGCCGTCGACGCCACCGGGATGACCCTCAAGCGCTGGCTGGACCGGCTCGGCGCGACCACCCTGCGGTTCGCCTGGGCCGCCGCGATGCTCGGCACCGACATCCGGCCCGAGCTCGCGGCCCGGATCTCCACCCAGAGCGCCGAGGGCTCCCGCGAATCCATCAAGCAGCTGCGCCGCCAGCGCGTCCTCACCCAGACGCCCAACGGGAACCTGGAGTTCGTCCACCCGCTGATCGGCAGCTCGATCTACAACACCATGCCGGAGTCCACCCGCACCGGGATGCACGGCGTGGCCGCCGCCGAGATCGAGAACGCCGGACTCGGCCTGCTCGCGGCCTCCCGCCACCTGGTGGAGACCTTCCCCGGCGAGGGCGACGACCGCACCGTCCGCAAGCTGCGCCGGGCCGCGCAGGAGCACCTGATGATCGGCGCGCCCGAGGCCGCCCAGCGCTGCCTGCACCGCGCGCTCGCCGAGCCGCCGGACGACGAGGACCGCGCCGAGGTGCTCTACGAGCTCGGCTGCTCCGCCCTGCTGACCGACCCCGGCGCGACCGTCAACCAGCTGCGGCTCGCGCTCGACCCCGAGGAGGGCCCGCTGCGCCCCGCCCTGCGGGTGGACGCCACCTTCCGGCTCTCGGAGGTCCTCGCGCACAGCGGCCAGCTCGGCGAGGCCGCGCGGGTCTGCCAGGAGGAGGCCGAGCAGACGGTCGGCGACCCGGCCGGTCGGCTCCGGCTGGAGGCCGCCTCGTTCATGTGGCACGCCTACCGCAAGTCCGAGGAGGACGGGCCGGGCCGCTCGGAGCGGCTGGGCGCGCTCTGCCGCAGCCTCACCGGCCGCGAGGCCGCCGATCGGGCGGTCCTCGCGTTGCGCGCCTGGGACCTCACCCTGCGCGGCGAGCCCTCCGCCGAGGTGCTGCGCCACGCGGACCAGGTGCTCGACCAGGGCCGGCTGCCCAAGGGCCTCGGCTGGACCGACAACACCTGGGGCTTCGAACTGCCCGCCACGCTCGGTCTCTCGTACACCTACAGCGACCGCATCGCGCAGGCCGAGCGGCTCTTCGGGGACGCCATCGTCCAGTTCGAGGTGGCCGGCTGGAGCGGCGCGCACCGCGGCTTCGCGTACTTCCTGATGGGCCTGGCCCGGTTCCGCCGGGGCCTGCTCGCCGAGGCCGAGGACTTCCTGCGCCGCGCGCTGCGGCTCTCCGAGCGGATCGGCCCCAAGCTGCCGCTCGCCTGGGACGCGGTCGGCGTCCTGGTGGACACCCTGATCGCCCGCGGCCGGATCAACGAGGCCTGGGAGCTCGCCAGCGGCTTCGGGTTCAGCCCGCCGTACCACGAGACCGCGATGGTGCTGCCGGACGCGGCCTCGCTCTACGGCAAGCTGCTGCTCGCCAAGGGCCGCAACGCCGGGGCCGCCGCCGCGCTCACCCAGGCCGGTGCCCAACTGGACGCCCGGGGCTGGCACAACACCGTCTGGGCGCCCTGGGCCGGCCACCTCGCCATCGCGCTCGCGCAGGACGAACCCGACAGCGCCCGCGCCTACGCGGAGCGGTCCGTCCGCGACGCCCGCCGCTTCGGCACCGCCTCGGCGATCGGGACCGCGCTGCGGCTGCACGCCCAGATCGAGGACGGCCAGCAGGCGGTGGAGCTGCTGGAGCAGGCCGTGCGCCACCTCGGCCAGTCGCCCGCCGGGTACGAGCACGCCGTCGCCCTGGTGGAGCTCGGTGCCGCGCTGCGCCGGGTCGGCCGGCTGGAGGACGCCCAGGAGTACCTGTACCAGGGCATCGAACTGGCCCAGCACTGCGCCGCCGACGGACTGGTCGAGCAGGCCCGCCGCGAGCTGGCCAACTACGGCCTGCGGCCCAACCGGCTGGCGGACGTCCGGGAGATCCTCAGCCAGCCCGAGTGGGACGTCGCCCGGCTCGCCGTCCGCGGATTGCCGGCCCAGCGGATCGCCGAGGAGCTCGGCGTCCACCTGAGCCTGGTCAACCGGCGGCTGGCGGCCGTCTACCGCAAGGCGGGCAGCGGGCCGGACGGCCTGGCTTCCGCCCTCGGCATGCCGCCCGAGCAGCCCGGCAGTGCGGACTAGCCCGGCGGCACGGACCAGTACGGCACCAGGGACCAGTACGGCAGGACGATCCGGCACGACAGGACGAACCAGCCCGGCGGTACGGGCCGACGCGGCGCCTCGGGGAGCGGCGGGTCGGACCGGTACCCCGGGGCGGTGCGCGCGACGCGGCGGAGCGTCGGAGCGGCGCCGCGCGAGGGGCCGGCGGACGGCAGTGGGACAACGGCGCGCGGGGGCGACATGAGCGCCCTCGCCACCGGCCCGCTGACTAGGCTGGCCCACGGGGCTGCGGGCCCCGGACGGACCCGGTACCAGGGGCCGCGGCACGCCGCGGCCGTCAGTGAGGAGCAGGACATGTCGACGCCCCCGGCGAACGGCTCGCAGCCGACCAGCGTGCGGCACGAACCCCTCGAACCCGCGGGCGCAGGCGCCGCGATCGAGCGCTGGACCCTACGGGCCGGCCCGTACGAGGCGAGCGTGCTGACCCTCGGCGCCACCCTGCACACCCTGAGCGGCCCCGACCGGGCCGGCCGGACCGGGCAACTGCTGCTCTCCTCCGACCGGTTGGCCGAGATCCTCGGCCCGGCCCGGCACTACGGCACCGTCGTCGGCCGCTACGCCAACCGCATCGACGGCAGCAAGGTCACCATCGACGGGGAGGAGCACCCGCTCGCCCCGACCGGCGGCGGCATGACCCTGCACGGCGGCCCGGACGGCTTCGCCCATCGGATGTGGGAGGCCGAGGAACTGCCCACCGGTGTCCGGCTGCACCTGCACAGCCCCGACGGCGACCAGGGGTTCCCCGGCGCGCTCGACGTCACCGTCGACTACACACTGACCTCCGCCGGCGAGCTGACGATCGCCTACCGCGCCGTCACCGGCCGGCCGACCGTGATCAACCTGACCAACCACGCGTACTTCAACCTCGCCGGCGAGGGCAACGGGGACATCCTCGGCCACCTGCTCACCCTCGACGCCGACGCCTACACCCCGGCCGACGAGCGCCAGATCCCCTACGGCCGCACCGAGCCGGTGGCCGGGACGCCGTTCGACTTCACCGTCGCCCGGCCGATCGGCAAGTCGGTGCACGACGAGCACCCGCAGCTGACCGGTCCCGGCGGCTACGACCACAACTGGGTGCTGCGCCCGCGTCCGGCCGACGGCACCCCCGCCCGGGCGGCGCTGCTGGAGGAGCCGGTCGGCGGCCGCACGCTGGAGGTACTGACCACCGAGCCGGGGCTGCAGGTCTATACGGCCAACAAGTTCCAGGGCGCGGTGACCGGCGCGAGCGGCGTCCCGTACGGGCCGTTCGCCGGAATCGCGCTGGAGACCCAGCACTTCCCGGACTCCCCGCACCACCCGGACTTCCCCGGCACCGAGCTGCGGCCGGGGGAGGAGTTCCGCTCGACGACCGTGCTGCGCCTCGGCGTGAGCTGAGCCGGCCCGGTGGCGGCGCGGGGCCCGGGGCGGCCCCCCGGACCCCCGGGTCGGCCCGTGGCCCCCTAGCCCGGCCTCTCGCCCCCGGTGAGGCTCCTCGCCCCCCGGAGCCCGGCCGGCCGCGCCATGAGCCGGCCGGGCCGGGCCGTCAGCGTGCCGGGAGCTCCCGGCGCATGCAGAGCCGGGGCCAGCGGTCCAGGCCGTGCTCGGCCTCCCGACGGCGGATCTCCCGCAGGCCGGGGGTGATCTCGCCGTCGGCGAGCGGCCGGAAGCCGCAGCGCGCGTAGTAGGGCGCGTTCCACGGCACGTCGGCGAAGGTGGTGAGGGTCAGCGCGGGCGCGTCGGCGCCCGCCGCGAGGTGCTCGATCAGCGCCCGCCCGATCCCCCGCCGGGCGTGGCCGGGGTGGACCGAGACCTGTTCGATGTGCAGGGCGCCGTCCACCGGTTCGGCCAGCAGGTACGCGACGGGTGTTCCGCCGGCGCCGGGCGCGACCAGCGCGACGCCCTCCTCCAGGTAGCGGGCGAGTTCCTCCGGGGTGGGCGGCTCGTCCTCGGCGATCTCCGGCATCCCGATGACGGCGAACGGCGCCCCGGCGGCTCGTTCCAGTGCGCACAGCAGCGGTAGGTCTTCTCGCGTGGCGGCTCGGATCGGCATCCGTCCAGTCTGCTGCAAGGGCCTTGCCGCAACCCAGCGTATTTTCCGACGGTCGGGTAACGGGGCGAACCGGACATAAGGATTCAGGATCTTCGCCTGTCAACTACCGTGCGGCTACGTCCAGGACACGTGGGCGTAACGATCGGCGATTCTTGCAGAAACTTGCTGCAAGGGCTTTCGGTGACGATTGCGCCGCTGTTAACTTCCTTCCCGAGCCCGACCGCGGTAACGGTGCGGTCGGGACGAGGCAGCCATTATGCGCCTGTCTCACACATCTCGGGCACCCCCACCCCTCCCAAGGAGTTCTCATGCGGCGTGGCATCGCGGCCTCTGCCCTCGTTGTGGCCCTCGCGGTCTCGATGGCTGCCTGTGGCAGCAGCGGCTCCAGCTCGGACGGCAAGGCCGACGGGCCGGTCACCCTCACGTACTGGGACACGTCCAACGCGACCAACGAGGCGCCGAACTACCAGGAACTCGCCAAGAAGTTCGAGGCTGCCAACCCGAACGTCAAGGTCGACTTCGTCAACGTGCCGTTCGACCAGGCGCAGAACAAGCTCCAGACCGCCATGGGGGCCAAGGGCGCGCCGGACGTCTTCCGCGCCGAGGTCGGCTGGACCGCCGCCTTCGCGAAGGCCGGCTACCTGGAGCCCCTCGACGGCACCCCGGCCGCCGTCGACTCCGCCGCCTTCCAGCCCACCCTGGTCCAGCAGGCCAAGTACGGGGGCAAGATCTACGGCATCCCGCTGGTCACCGACACCCTGGGCCTGCTCTACAACAAGGAGCTCTTCACCAAGGCCGGCATCACCGCCGCGCCGAAGACCTGGGACGAGCTGAAGACCGCCGCCGCCACCGTCAAGGAGAAGGCCGGCGTGGACGGCTTCTGGCTGAAGGCCGCCGACGGCTACTACGCGATGCCGTTCCTGTTCGGCGAGGGCACCGACACCGTCGACGCCGCCGGCAAGAAGATCACCGTCACCTCGCCCGAGGCCGTCAAGGGCATCGAGACCTACAAGTCGATGTTCACCTCGCCGGGCACCGCCAAGGCCGACGTCACCACCGACGCCTACGCGCACATGATGGACGCCTTCAACAGCGGCAAGGTCGCGGCGATCATCCAGGGCCCCTGGGAGATCACCAACATCTACAAGGGCTCCGCGTTCGCCGACAAGACCAACCTCGGCATCGCCCCCGTCCCGGCCGGCTCCAGCGGCAAGTCCGGCGCCCCCACCGGCGGCCACAACATCTCGGTCTACGCGGGCGCCGACAAGGCCCACAAGGCCGCCGCGGAGAAGTTCGCCGCCTTCATGACCTCGGCCGAGAGCCAGGCCTTCATCGCGCAGAAGAACTCCACCCTGCCGACCCGCGCCGACGCCTTCACCCCCGAGGTCAAGGCCGACCCCGGCATCGCCGGCTTCCAGGCCGTGCTGGACAGCGCCCGGCCGCGCCCCGAACTGCCGGAGTACAGCTCGCTGTTCGCCTCGCTCGGCACCAACCTCGGCAAGGTGGTCCAGGGCACCTCCACCCAGGACGGCCTGAACACCGTCGCCACCGACTACGCCAAGCTCCTCCCGGGCTTCGCCAAGTAGTCACCCGGCCGTCCGGCCCGCCGCCACCTCCCGGCGGGCCGGACGGCCAGACCCTTAGCAGCAGTCGCCGAAGCGAGGCGGCGGACCTCCTCCGAGAAGGTGTCGAACAATGTCAGTCGCCGTGCAGGGCGCCACCGGCCAGGGCAGCCGGGAGCGCGATCCGCGTCCGGGCCTGATGGAGCGCCTCAAGCGCTCGTACGCCAAGCACTGGTACGCCTACGCGATGATCGCGCCGGTCGTGCTGGTGCTGGGCGTGCTGGTGATCTACCCGCTGGTCCAGGGCGTGTGGCTCACCCTCACCGACGCCAACAGCCTCAACTCGGCCCGCACCATCGGCGCCAACGAGATCCCGGCGACCTACCAGTTCGTCGGCTTCGACAACTACGCCGACATCCTCTGGGGCCCCGGCTCGTACGACCGCTTCTGGTCGCACTTCGTCTGGACCATCGCCTGGACCGCGATCTGCGTCGCCCTGCACTACACCCTCGGCCTCGCCCTCGCGCTGCTGCTCAACCAGAAGCTGCGCGGGCGCACCGCCTACCGGCTGCTGCTGATCCTGCCCTGGGCCGTGCCGACCTTCGTCACCGTCTTCTCGTGGCGGCTGATGCTCGCCGACGGCGGCGCCCTGAACAGCGTCCTCGGCTTCCTGCACCTGCCCGAACCCAGCTGGCTCTCCGACCCGTTCGCGCAGAAGGCCGCCGCGATCCTGGTCAACACCTGGGTCGGCGTGCCGTTCATGATGATCTCGCTGCTCGGCGGCCTCCAGTCGATCCCCGCCGAGCTGTACGAGGCCGCGGAGATGGACGGCGCCTCCGCCTGGCAGCGCTTCCGGTACGTCACCCTGCCCGGGCTGCGCTCCGTCTCCTCCACGGTCGTCCTGCTCGGCGTGATCTGGACGTTCAACCAGTTCGCGGTGATCTTCCTGCTGTTCGGCACCGGCGCGCCGGACGCCCAGCTGCTGGTCACCTGGGCGTACTACCTCGGGTTCGGCCAGCAGCCGCGGGACTACGCGCAGTCCGCCGCCTACGGCGTCATCCTGCTCTCCATCCTGATCGTCTTCACCACCTTCTACCGGCGCTGGTTGGCCCGCAACGAGCAGGCCAACGGCTGACGCCCCGTACCCCAGCGACCCACGAAGGCAGGTAGCACGATGAGTACCACCACCGAACGACCCCGCGTCGCCGCCACCGCGGCGAGCGCCCCCGCCACCGCCGGGAAGGTACGGCCCCGCGGCCGGAAGTCCCCGCTCGCCACCGCGCTCTCGCACGGCGCGCTGATCACGGCCAGCCTGATCGCGCTCTTCCCGGTGCTGTGGATCCTGTACGTCTCGCTCGGCCCGGGCAAGACGGACTACCTCCACCCCGGCGACATCCTCGACAAGATGACGCTGTCGAACTACACGACGGTGCTGAACGACACCGACTTCTTCACCTGGTTCGGCAACTCGCTGATCGTCGCCGGCGTCACCACCGTGATCGGCGTGATGTTCGCCGCCACCACCGGCTACGCCGTCTCCCGGATGCGCTTCCCCGGGCACCGGCCGCTGATGTGGTCGCTGCTGGTGACGCAGATGTTCCCGATCGCGGTGCTGATCGTGCCGATGTACACGATCATGTCGACGCTCGGCCTGCTGGACACCCACCTCGGCCTGGTCCTGGTGTACTCCACCACCACCGTCCCGTACTGCGCCTGGCTGCTCAAGGGCTACTTCGACACCATCCCGGTGGAGATCGACGAGGCCGGCCGGGTCGACGGGCTGAGCCCGATCGGCACCTTCTGGCGGCTGATCCTGCCGCTCGCCCGCCCGGGCCTGGCGGTGGCCGCGTTCTACTCGTTCCTCACGTACTGGGCCGAGGTGCCCTTCGCGTCGACCTTCATGCTCAGCTCCGACAACTACACGCTCTCGGTGGGCCTGCAGACCTTCGTGAGCGAGCACGACTCGCAGTGGAACCTGATGGCCGCGACCGCGGTGATGATCGCGATCCCGTCCGCGCTCTTCTTCTACCTGGTGCAGCGTCACCTGGTGACCGGCCTGACCGCCGGCGCCTCGAAGTCCTGACCTGCCACCCGCTCACCACTAGTCCCCAAGGGATACCGTCCATGACCCAGAACCTGGCCGACACCTCCCGGCCCGCCGCCGACGCCACCGCCCACGAGGCAAGCACCGGCGCGTCCAGAGGCTGGTGGCGGGATGCGGTCATCTACCAGGTGTACCCGCGCAGTTTCGCCGACTCCAACGGCGACGGCATGGGCGACCTGCCCGGCATCCGCAGCCGTCTGCCCTACCTGCGCGACCTCGGCGTGGACGCCGTCTGGCTCTCGCCGTTCTACGCCTCCCCGCAGGCCGACGCCGGCTACGACGTGGCCGACTACCGCGCGGTGGACCCGATGTTCGGCACCCTGCTGGACGCCGACGCGCTGATCCGCGACGCGCACGGGCTGGGCCTGCGGATCATCGTGGACCTCGTCCCCAACCACTCCTCCGACCGGCACGAGTGGTTCCAGCGCGCCCTGCGCGAAGGCCCGTCCTCCCCGCTGCGCGAGCGCTACCACTTCCGCCCCGGCAAGGGCGAGAACGGCGAGCTGCCGCCCAACGACTGGGAGTCCATCTTCGGCGGCCCGGCCTGGACCCGCACCGAGAACCCCGACGGCACCCCCGGTGACTGGTACCTGCACCTGTTCGCGCCCGAGCAGCCCGACTTCAACTGGGAGAACGGGGCCGTCGCCGACGAGTTCCGCTCGATCCTGCGGTTCTGGCTGGACATGGGCGTCGACGGATTCCGGATCGACGTCGCCCACGGCCTGGTCAAGGCCCCCGGCCTGCCCGACATCGGCGGCGGCGACCAGCTGAGGCTGCTCGGCAACGACGTCATGCCGTTCTTCGACCAGGACGGCGTGCACGAGATCTACCGCAGCTGGCGGAAGATCCTCGACGAGTACCCGGGGCAGCGGATCGGCGTCGCCGAGGCGTGGACCCCGACCGTCGAGCGCACCGCCAACTACGTGCGCCCCGACGAGCTGCACCAGGCCTTCAACTTCCAGTACCTGGGCACCTCCTGGGACGCCGCCGAGCTGCGCTCGGTGATCGACCTGTCGCTCGACTCGATGCGCCCGGTCGACGCCCCCGCCACCTGGGTGCTCTCGAACCACGACGTCACCCGGCACAGCACCCGGTTCGCCAACCCGCCGGGCCTGGGCACCCAGATCCGCACCCCCGGCGACCGCGCGCTCGGCCTGCGCCGGGCCCGCGCCGCCACCCTGCTGATGCTCGCGCTGCCCGGCTCGGCGTACGTCTACCAGGGCGAGGAGCTCGGCCTGCCGGACGTCACCGACCTGCCCGACGAGGTCCGCCAGGACCCGTCCTTCTTCCGCAAGGCCGGCCAGGACGGCTACCGCGACGGCTGCCGGGTGCCGATCCCGTGGTCCGGCACCGAGGCCCCGTACGGCTTCGGCCCGACCCCCGGCGGCCCCAGCTGGCTGCCGCAGCCGGCCGAGTGGGCCGGGCTCAGCGTCGAGGCGCAGACCGGTGACCCGACGTCGACCCTGGAGCTCTACCGCAGCGCGCTGGCCATCCGCCGGGAGCAGTCCGGGCTGGGCGCCGGCACCGGGGTCGAGTGGCTGGCGAGCCCCGAGGGCACCCTGGTCTTCCGCCGCGGCTCCTTCGTCTGCACGGTGAACACCACCGCCGAGCCGGTGCGGATACCCGCGCCGGGCCGGCTGCTGCTGTCCTCCGCGGACGCCGCGCCGGAGGCCGCCGACGCCGGCGGCGAAGCGGTCCTCGGACCGGACAGCACCGACTGGTGGGCGGTCTGACGTGGTTGCAATAGGCTCTGGGACCGTGACTACGGCGCGACTATCAGACATCGCGGCGCAGGCGGGGGTCAGCGAAGCCACCGTCTCCCGCGTACTCAACGGCAAGGCGAACGTTTCCGCCGCCACCCGGCAGACCGTGCTGGCGGCGCTGGACGTGCTCGGCTACGAGCGGCCGACCAGGCTGCGCCAGCGCAGTGCGGGACTGATCGGGCTGATCACCCCGGAACTGAGCAACCCGATCTTCCCCGCGCTGGCCCAGGTGATCGAGCAGGTGCTGAGCCGGCACGGGTACACCCCGGTGCTCTGCACCCAGACGCCCGGCGGCTCCACCGAGGACGAACTGGTGGAGATGCTGGTCGACCGGGGCGTGGCGGGCATCGTGTTCGTCTCCGGCCTGCACGCGGACACCACCGCCGACCACGACCGGTACGCCCGGCTGACCGGCCGGCAGGTGCCGTTCGTCCTGATCAACGGCTTCAGCGAGAAGATCGACGCGCCGTTCATCTCGCCGGACGACCGGGCCGCGATGTGGATGGCCGTCCAGCACCTGGCCGAGCTCGGCCACGAGCGGATCGGCCTCGCGGTCGGGCAGAAGCGGTACGTCCCCGTGCTGCGGAAGATCGAGGGCTTCACGGCGGCCCTGCGGGAGGTCCTCGGCCGGACCGAGGAACAGGCCCGGGAGCTCGTCCACCACACGCTGTTCAGCGTGGAGGGCGGCCACGCGGCGGCCGGCGCACTGCTCGACAAGGGCTGTACGGCGATCGTCTGCGGCAGCGACATGATGGCGCTCGGGGCGATCCGCGCGGTGCGCCAGCGGGGGCTGTCCGTGCCGCAGGACGTCTCGGTGGTCGGGTTCGACGACTCGCCGCTGATAGCTTTCACCGAGCCGCCGCTGACCACCATCCGCCAGCCGGTCGAGGCGATGGCCACCGCCGCCGTCGACGCCCTGCTGGAGGAGGTCGGCGCGAACGCCGCCCAGCGCGGTGAGTTCATGTTCCAGCCGGAGCTGGTGATGCGCGGTTCCACGGGCGCCCGCGCCCGCTGAGACGACGACCGGGGCCCCGGAGGACGATCCAGTCCTCCGGGGCCCCGTCCTGTCCGCCCTCAGCCTTCCTGCGCGGTCGGGCGCTGCTGTCCGGTCCGCTGCCCGTCGGCGGCCTCGCCGGTCCGGCTCTCGGTGCGCCGCCCCCGGGCGAGGTAGTCGCGCAGGATCAGTTCCACGGCGTCCTGCGGGTTCCTGGTGCCGGAGAGCATCATCGCGTCGATCGCGAGATTGGCGTCGAGCGTGACGGTGACCTGGGCCATGTGACTCCTCCTCGGGTGCAGAGCAGCAGCATGCCCGCCGGGCCCGGCTTTGGCCATGCCCGGGCCCGGGCCCGGGCCATCCTGCGCGCGGGCGTGCCGGAGCCCCCGGGGAGGAGCGACCAGACTCTCCCCGGGGGCTGCGGCGGGTGGCGCGGACCGCGTGCGGACCGCAGGCGGGATCAGACCCGGCCGGCGAAGTCCGGGGCCCAGTTGGCGATGGTCTGGGTCCGCACGCCCACGCTCGGGTTGGCGGCCTCGACGTACTTGCCGTCGCCGATGTAGAGCGCGACGTGGTAGACGCCCGAGTCCTGGCCGTTGTTGGACCAGAACAGCAGGTCGCCGGCCTTGAGGGCGTCCAGCGAGACGTGGGTGCTGGCGGCGGCCTGGTCGGCGGCGACCCGCGGGACGGAGACGCCCGCGGCGCGCAGCGCGGCCTGGGTCAGGCCGGAGCAGTCCCAACCGCCGTTGCCGGTACCGCCGTAGACGTAGGCCTGGCCGACCTTCGACTGGGCGAAGGAGACCGCGGCGGCCATGCTGCCGGTGGCGGCCTGGGCCGGCGCCTCGGCCGACGCCTGGGCGGCGGGCTTGGCGGCCGGAGCCTGGGTCTGCGCGGCCGGCTTGGTGGCGGTCGCGGTGGAGCCGTCGGCCTTGCCGGTGGCGCCCGAGGAGCGGTTGAACCAGTCGAAGCCCTGGCCGGACTCGTCCGAGGCCCGGGTCTTCGCGCGGTCGCCCAGGCTCAGGTGCTGGCCCGGGTAGATGACGTGCGGGCCGTCGCCGAGGGTGCCGCGGTTGAGCTCGTAGAGCCGCTCCCAGCCGCCCTGGATGTTGTTCTTGTCGGCGATCGAGGAGAGCCAGTCGCCCGCGACCACGGTGTAGTCGGAGGAGGCCTGCGCGTCCTGACGGTACTGCTGCCAGTTCCGGCCCTGCGACGGCTGGGCGGAGTCGGCGGCGGCCGGGGTCTCGGCGGCCTTCGGGGCGGCCTTGGGCGCGGCCGGCTTGGCGGCGGGGGCGGGGGTCTGCACCGGGGCCGGGGTGGCCTTCGGGGCGGCCGGCTTGGCGGCGGTCGCGGTGTCGACGGCGGCCGGGGTGCCGCCCTTGGTCAGACCGGCCTGGACGGAGCAGACGGGCCAGGCGCCGGGGCCCTGGACGGCGAGCACCTTCTCGGCGACCGCGATCTGCTGGTCCTTGGTGGCGAGGTCGGCACGCGCGGCGTAGCTGGTGCCGCCGAACGCCGCCCAGGTGGAGTTGGTGAACTGGAGGCCGCCGTAGAAACCGTTGCCGGTGTTGATGCTCCAGTTGCCGGTACTCTCGCACTGGGCGACCTTGTCCCAGGTGGCGACGGAGGCGGCCGAGGCGGAGCCGGCGGTGAGGCAGGGGACGGTGAGGCCGATGCCGACGACGCCGAGGGTGGCGATCGCTCGGCGGGTGCGGCCGGACAGGCGGGTGCCGTTGGTGGGCAGCATGGTGACGCGGTCCTCTCCCACGCCTGCGAGGTGAGCTGTCGGATTCGGGCTGGAGTTGCCCGGCCGCGCTGTGGACGCGGCTTCACCCCTAGCCCCGAACCGGTACGAACCGGTCCCGGGCGACTTACCTGTGGTTCCCCCGCTCCTGCCGTGGTGCGTTCTGCGCTGCCAGCGCACCCGACGGCAGGACTCGGCGTTGCGGGTGGGCTGGGTCCGTGTGGCCACGAACGGGGAGCACGTTAAGCAGACTTAAGTTCAAACCGCAAACATGTGTGACGGTCATCACAGTTTATGAAGAGCGTGCTGAATGGCTGTCCACCATGATCAGAAATGACCGATTTCGCGCAACGCCCTTCGGAGCCACGGCAACTGCCTATGCTTCAGGGCGTCAGGACCGACGCGGCCGTCTGGGGGGAGGGCTTCGCAGCGATGGCCATGGACGAGGGTCCCGAGGCCGGCGCGCCGGCCGAGCGGCCGCGTGGAACGCACCGCCGGGCAAAACACCGCAGAGCGGACATCCCGCCCGCCGAGCCCCGAACTCCCCTGCCCCGGCGGACGATGCTGCGCTGGCTCGCCGTCGGCACGGTCTTCGCGGCGGTCGGCGGCGAGGAGGCACTGCGGCGCTCCCTGGACGGCCGCTCCGCGCCCGGCGCCGCCGCGGAGGACCCCGCCACGGCGCCGGGAGCGGCCGACCCGGCCGCGGAGCACCGGCACGGCGCCGCGTCGCCCTCCGGGACGCCCGGGGGCACCACCGACGGCGCCCCCGCCGAGGGGACGGCCGCGCCCGGGCAGCCCACCGCCGGAGCCGCCCCCGCACCCACCCCCGACCAGGGCGGCCGCCCCTGGTCGGACCCGGCCGGCTGGGGCGGCCGGGTACCCGGACCGCAGAGCGCCGTCCGGATCACCGACCGGGTGCTGCTCGACACCGACGCCGCGATCGGCTCGCTGCTGGTCGAGCCGGGCGGTGCGCTCACCTTCGCCGCCGACCGCAGCCTCACCCTCGCCGCCGCGGGCAACGTCGAGATCCGCGGCACCCTCGCGCTCGCCCCCGAGGGCGCCGCCGTGCACACCGTGCGCTTCCCCGCCGTCGACGAGCGGCGCTTCCGGGGGGACGGCATGAAGGTGGTCGACACCGACGTCGGCCTCTGGGTCACCGGCGCCGGGTACCTGCGGCTGGACGGCGCGGCCAAGACCGCCTGGGGGCGCGCCGACCGGGCGCTCGCGGCGGGCGACACCACCGTCAGCCTGGCCGCGCCGCCCACCGGTTGGCTGCCCGGCGACGAACTGGCCGTCACCCCGACCGGCCCGCCCGGCGAGGACGGCTTCTCCACCCGCTACGACCTCGCCGTCGTCCGGGCCGTCAGCGGATCCACCGTCACCCTGGAGGCGCCGCTGACGTACGCGCACCCCCGGGTCGGCGCCGGAGGGGGCGTCACGGTCGGCGCCGAGGTGCTCAACCTGACCCGCAGCGTGCGGATCGAGGGCACCGCCGAGGGCCGCGCCCACGTCCACCTCACCACCTCCCGCCGGGCCGACCTGCGGCATGCGGCGCTGCGCTGGGTCGGCCCGCGCACCGACACCGCGGAGTCCTGGAAGGGCCCGGACGGCAGCGCCCCGGTGACCGCCCCGGTGCTCGGCCGGTACGGGCTGCACTTCCACATGCTGGGCGACACCACCCGGGGCACCGTCGTCGAGGGCCTGGTGGTCCGCGACGCGGGGAGCCACGCCTTCGTCCCGCACGCCAGCCACGGCATCACCTTCCGCAGCTGCATCAGCCACGACACCTGGGAGGACGCCTACTGGTGGGACGGCCCGCCGGACACCCGCACCCCGCAGCAGCCCTCCGACGACATCGTCTACGAGTCCTGCGTCGCCTCCCGCACGCGGCTGGAGCCCAACCCGCGGGCCTACCGGCTGACCGGCTTCAACCTCGGCGCCGGCACCGGCGGCAAGGCGCTGGACTGCGTGGCCGTCGGCGTCCAGGGGGCCGACGGCGCCTCCGGCTTCGAGTGGCCGGAGAACAGCGAGGGGGTCTGGACGTTCCAGCGCTGCCTGGCCCACAACAACCTGCGGGACGGCATCTTCGTCTGGCTGAACGCCCAGCAGCACCACGTGGTCACCGAGTTCGCGGCCTACCACAACGGCGGGTGGGGCATCGAGCACGGCGCCTACCTCAACGACTTCGACTACACCGCGAGCGTGCTGTACGGCAACGGCGGCGGGGGAGTGGCGCTGCACTCGCTCGGCCGGGACAAGGGGACCCTCTTCGACGGCCTGCTGATCGACGCCGCCGGGCAGAGCGACTACGGCGTCTCCACCGCGCGCCACGAACTCGCCGGGGAGGCGGTCACCTTCAGCCGCAGCCGGTTCACCGGCCACCGCCGGGCCGGGATCGCCTTCCGGGCCACCCCGGACGGCAAGCCGGACGACATCCTCGTCCTGGACTGCGAGTTCGACGGCAACGAGCTCTGGATGGACCCGGAGTCGGCGCCGCCGAAGAACATCCTGCTGCGCCGGGCGGGGCAGACCGAGGTGCTCCAGGTGCGCAAGGCGGACGGTGACGGCGGGCGGTCGCCGTGGAACGCCACCGGCGTGCCGGTGGCCGCCTTCGCCGCGCAGTCCCGGCCGGTGCAGCTGCCGGCGCTGCGGCTCAAGGACGCGGCGGCGGCCACCGGCCGGGTGGGCGGGCGGACCTGAGGCGGACCTGAGGCCGGCCGGGGCCCGCCGGGGCCCGCACCGACGCGCCGCGGGCCGGTGCGGCGCGGGCCCGTACGGAGAGGGCCGGTGCGGCGGGGACACGTACGGCGGGGGGTACGGCGAGGGCCCGGAGCGGGTGCGCTCCGGGCCCTTCGGCGTTCGTGGTCCGCTACTCGGCGGCGGGCTCCCCGGCCTCCTGGGCAGCGGCCTCCTCGGCGGCGGCCTGCGCGGCGAACGCCTCGGGGGCGACGGCCGGCAGCACGGCGAGGTAGGTGGCGGCGATCAGCTGGCCCACCGTGGGGTAGGCGCCGAGCGGCGCGGCGCTCGGGCAGCCGGTCTCCTCGGCGGCCGTGGCGAGCAGCTCGGAGTCGGCCTCCGGGCCGATCACCAGCGGGGCCAGCGCGGGGCGCTGGGAGCCGGTCTCCTTGAGGTGCGCGACGGCGGCGGCCACCGAGCCGGGCACGTCGAGCGCGGCGGGCACGACCGGCACCGCGAGGCGGGCGGCCAGCAGCACACCGGTGATCCCGGCCGCCGCGGCGGCCTCCTCGCCACCGACGGTGGTGAGGACGACGCCGTCCGCGGCCGTCGCGATGGCGAACAGCCGGGCGCGGTCGGCGCGGGCCAGCCCCGCCTCGGAGAGCCGGACGTGGACGGCCTCGGCGAGCAGCGGGTGCGGGCCGAGGACATCGGTGACGTGGGCGCCGTACTCGGCGGCCAGCGCGTGCAGTTCGGTCAGGAAACCGTGCGGGCCGGGGACCAGCGGCACCACGACCGGGGCGGGCAGGCCCGACTCGGCGGCGTGCGCCAGCAGTTCGGCGACGGAGTACTCGTCACGGCCGGGCTCGCTCCCGCCCGCGCCGCTGTCGAGGTAACCGGCCGCGGTCTGCACGCCGTTCTGCTCGCTGCGTACGATCGACAGCAGTTCCTCGACCACGGAACGGGACTCCGGCCCGGCGGTCGCGGGCACCGCGAGCACCAGGGCCGGGGATCCGGCCGGGATCTCGGGGCGCTCGGGGCGTCGGTGGCGCCCCCGCGCACGGGAGCCTGGGGTGCGGACGGGCAGTGGCGCGCCCGGGATGGCTGCGGTGCTCATGGCGGAGATCGTAGGACATCCCCCGGCCAACGCTGCAGTCGGCTGCCGTACCGGGAGGGGCGGGGTGCCCGAAATTAGGACATACCGTGATCAATCCCTATGTGGCTACCACTTCTGCCTGAGACGTGACAGGAGGTGCCGCGCGTTGCGGCGGTGGCGCGTGAGATGTCTCACAGCATACGGACGGTCTGACGGAGGGTCACGGCGGCGCGACTCCGGGCGCCCGAAGATCAACATTCAGCGGGTGGCTGCCTACGGGCGGTTATCGGAGTCTTCCCGATTGCCCCGGATATGTCCGCTTACGTTCCCTCAGGTGTCGAGGCGGTGAAGAGTTCCGATTTGTCGACGAAAGGCCCGTGCACCTGCAACGTCCCGTGCTGATGCACGTGCACTGGAGCTATCATCACGTCAAGTGAGGCGTTGTGCCGGGCCGGTACGGGGCCGGCCCAGTCGTTCGGCTGCGAGCCGGGGCGCCGAGCTGGACGACTACTCCGGAGCTCTTCGGGAGATTTCTATGCACGACAGGTACGACACGTACAACGGGATGGCGGCTGCGGACCTCAAGGACGTGGTCTGGCAGAAGAGCCTCCACAGCAACTCCCAGGGCAACTGCGTCGAGTTCGCCGCGCTCCCGGGGGGCGACGTGGCGATGCGCAACTCGCGCTTTCCCGATGGTCCGGCACTGATCTACACCCGGGCCGAGATCGCGGCGCTGCTGCTGGGCGCCAAGGACGGGGAGTTCGACCACCTGGCGGTCTGACCGTTTCGTCTTCTTCGCCATCGGGGGGCCGTCGTGGGTGCTGACACCACGACGGCCTTTGTCTTCTCCGCCCGGCCGCCCCGTGGTGGGCGTCGTGAGCGGGTGCCGCCGGTGCGGCCGTCGCTCCGGGAGGCTGTCGCCGGGCGATCGCGCGACCGGCTGCCGTCGGCCGGTCGCCGTCGGGCCGGGGCTCGCGGGCGGGCCGCTGCGGACCGGGCACCACACGTCTGCGGCCAGGAGCGTGCGCGGCCGCGGATCGGGAGCGGTGCCGTCCTCCCGGTGCCGCACCCCGGGAGTGGTGCCGTCCTCCCGCCGGCCGCGGCGCACGGCTAGGCCGAGCGGCGGTGCCGCCCGCCGAGCTCCGCCAGCGCGCCGGCCTCGGGCTCGAACAGAGCCCAGACCACCTTGCCGCCGCCCAGCGGGTGCCAGCCCCAGGACCGGCTGAACGAGTCCACCAGGTGCAGCCCGCGACCCGATTCGGCGACGAAGTCCGCCTCCCGGGCCACCGGCCCGGTGCTGCTGGGGTCGCTGACCGCGCAGACCACCTGCGGTGCGCGGTGCACCAGGCTTATTCGGATCGGTAGCCGCCCCTCGGGAGCGGGCTGGGTGGGAAAGTCGTAGTCGTCGAGCGCGCCGCCCGTCGCCCCGGGGCACGCGCCGATGGCGTGCCGCAGGGCATTGGTCACCAGTTCCGAGGCCACCAGCGCGACGTCGTCGAACAGTTCGCCCAGTCCCCAGCGCTGAAGAGCGGTCCTGGCGAAGTCGCGCGCGGTTCTGACGGCTTCGTAGCGAGGGGCGAGCGTACAGGTGACCACATGGGGATCGACTGCCAAGGCCGTACCGGTGCTCATGAAGAGCTCCTCCCATAAGGGGGCGGACACGGCTGGACCCGCCGGGGTCATGCCGGTCACCTCCGACTCGCTAGGCCGCGCGGCCGACCCCTCGACCAGTCGCGCGCGCACACGAAGGCCCGGTGGCGCGAGGGCGCTGCCGGGCTGGTGCGCGGAGTCGCGCGTGGGGTCGACGCGGAGCCCGCGGGATTGCCAGGGATGTGCAGGTGCACGTGCACCATCGTCCTCTGCGCTCACTGCAGATGCAAGAGTCGATTCACGTGCAGTCGTTCAAATGGCATATGCAAGCGCCGAATGCACGTGCATCCTGGTGTGAGGAGTGCAGAACTGATAGGAACATCCGTCAGTATCGGCACCGTGAGCGCTCAACTGATGGCAGACTGTGCGCTGTTTGCCCTAGGTGGAGGTTTCGACCGCATGACCACAGTTCAGCCGGGCGGCGGCTCGATGGTCCGCCGGATCCTCCTCGGCTCCCAGCTGCGCCGCCTCCGCGAGGCGCGCGGCATGACCCGCGAGGACGCGGGCTATGCGATCCGCGCCTCCGAGTCGAAGATCAGCCGCATGGAGCTCGGCCGCGTCAGCTTCAAGGAGCGCGACGTCGCCGATCTGCTCAGCCTCTACGGCGTGGACGACGGCGGTGAGCGCGAGGCCCTCCTCGGCCTGGTCCGGGAGGCCAACAAGTCCGGCTGGTGGCACAGCTTCAACGACGTGCTGCCGGGCTGGTTCCAGACCTATGTCGGCCTGGAGGAGGCCGCCGCACTGATCCGCACCTACGAGGTCCAGTTCATCCCCGGCCTGCTGCAGTCCGAGGAGTACGCACGGGCGGTTTTCGGTCAGAGTCGCCCGGTGATCAGCGAGGACGAGGTCGAGCGGCGGGTGAGCCTGCGGCTGCGCCGCCAGAAGCTGCTCGCCGAGGGCAGCAGCCCCCGGCTCTGGGCGGTCATCGACGAGGCGGCCCTGCGCCGGCCGGTCGGCGGCCCCAAGGTGATGCGCGGTCAGGTGCAGTACCTGATCGACGTCGCCGAGCAGGCCAACGTGGTGATCCAGGTGATGCCGTTCCGCTTCGGCGCCCACGCCGGGGAGTCCGGGGCGTTCACGATCCTGCGCTTCCCCGAGCAGGACCTCGCCGACGTGGTCTACCTGGAGCAGCTCACCAGCGCGCTCTACCTCGACAAGCGCGACGACGTCGACGCGTACATCCAGGTCATGGAGCGGCTCTGCGTCGACAGCCTGACGCCGGAGCGCACCATCGACCTGCTGGCGTCGATCCTCAAGGAGCGCTGACCCGGCCCGGGCGACCGGGCACCGAACGGCCGCCGGCCGCCGCGTTCACCCGCGGGCCGGCGGCCGTTCGCGTTCCGGCGGCTGCGGCTGCGGGGGGAGGCCCAGCGGCCAGTCCAGGCCGTAGCGGCCGAACAGGTCGGCGCGGATCAGCGCCAGCGGCAGTTCGGCACCCGGCAGCAGCACCCCGATGCAGCCGCCCATCAGCGCGCTGCGCAGCACCGCGTGCTCGGCGAGCGGGTCGGGCGCGCCCCAGTCGCGCAGCAGCCCCTGGAGGATCGCGCCGAGCTGCCGCTGCTCCGGGTCCTGGACGAAGGCGCCGGTGTCCGGGTCCAGGATGAGCGCGAGGTGCGAGCGCATCACCCGGGGGTGGTCCATCGCCAGCCCCAGCACGGTGTCGATCGCGCGGGCCAGCCGGGCCTCCGGCGAGGAGCCGGGCTCCATCGCGTCCAGGGCGGCCGACAGCGCCAGGTGCATCATCCGGTGGGTCGCCGACTGCATCAGCAGCCGTTTGCCGTCGAAGTAGTACGAGAGCAGGCCGCGGGCGAGGCCGGCCCGCTCGGCGATGTCGGTCAGCGTGGTGCCCGCGTAGCCGTGCTCGTCGACGAGTTCGACGGTGGCGCGCATGATGCGCCGGCGGGAGCGTTGACGCATTTCCTCGTTGACCGAATCCCCGCGAGGTGCCATCGTGTCTGCTCCGTACGTTCGTTGGCTCCTGGCCAATATACTGGCGGCGCGAGCCGCCGATCCGTGGAACCCCGCACTTGGGCGGGACTGCGGGGATCGGCTCGTACGGACGCGCCGGCTCCACCGACACGGGGGTTTGGTGGAGCCGGCGCGTACCTGAGGTCGAGGACGGGGCCGGGCTGGTGGGGTCAGCTCTTGGTCAGGACCTCGTCCCGCCGGTCGGCCAGGTCGACGGACGGATAATCATAGTCCGGGACGGACACGGGAGTTGACCGCTTGCGCCGGTCGAGCACGGCACCCGCGGTGGCGATCAGGAAGCCCAGCGCGGCGATCCCGGTGATGAGGACCAGGGCGGGCCGGTAGCCGTCCAGCTGGGCCTGGGCACCGTCCCCTCCGCCGCTGCCCGCGGTGATCATCGCGGTGGCCCCGGCGAGCACCACGGCCGTACCGACCTGGATCGCGGTGTTGACCAGCCCGGAGGCCAGGCCCTGCTCCTCGTCGCCCACGCCGTCGGTGGCGGCGATGTTCACCGAGGGGAAGGCCAGGGCGAAGCCGACGCCCAGCAGGATCATCGACGGCAGCACCAGGGTGAGGTACGAGCTGTGCTCGTCCAGCCGCAGGAACAGCGCGAAGGCGGCGGTCAGGGCGAGCAGGCCGATCGGCAGCAGCCGGCCGGTGCCGAAGCGGTCCACGATCGGGCCCATGAACGGGGCCGACAGCGCGATGAAGGCACCGGCCGGGAGCAGTCCGAGCGCCATCTGCAGGGCCGACCAGCCGAGCAGGTGCTGGAGGTAGAGGGTGACCACGAACTGGAAGCCGCCGTAGGCGCCGGTCATGGTGAAGGCGATCACGTTGGCCCGGGCGACCGAGCCGTTGCGGAAGATGCCGAGCCTGACCAGCGGGTGGGCGGTGCGGCTCTCGGTGACCAGGAAGGCGGCGGCCAGGGCGGCGACCACGACGAGCGAGCCGAGGGTGCGCAGGCTCAGCCAGCCGGCGCCCTGCGCCTCGGTGACGGTGAAGACCAGGAGCAGCACGGTGAGCGTGCCGGTGATCGCGCCGAGCACGTCGTACCCGCCCTTGGCCCGCTCCTCGACCGGGCGGGGGAGCAGCCGGATCGCGAAGAGCAGGGCCAGCAGGGCGACCGGGACGGGCATCAGGAAGGTCCAGCGCCAGCCGACCGAGGTGAGCAGGCCGCTGAGCACCAGGCCGAGCGAGAAGCCGCTGGCGCCGCAGGTGGTGTAGATGGAGAGTGCCCGGTTGCGGGCCGGGCCCTCCGCGAACGTGGTGGTGATGATCGACAGGCCGGCGGGCGCGGTGAAGGCCGCGCTGACGCCCTTGAGGAAGCGCGCGGCGATCAGCAGGCCGCCGTCGTCGACCAGGCCGCCGAGCAGTGAGGCGCCCGCGAAGACGCCGAGGGCGACCAGGAACACCCGGCGCCGGCCGAGCAGGTCGGCGGCGCGCCCGCCGAGCAGCAGCAGCCCGCCGTAGCCGAGGACGTAGCCGGAGACCACCCATTGCAGTGCGGAGGTGGAGAGGTGGAGTTCGGAGCCGATGGACGGGAGGGCGACGCCGACCATGGAGACGTCGAGGGCGTCCAGGAACATCGCGGCACAGAGCACGATCAGGGTGCCCCAGAGGCGGGGGGTCCAGCGCAGCCCGGAGGCTGACGGGTCGTCGGTTGCGGGGACGGTCGCGGTGGTCATGGGGAGGACACTACATGCACGTGCATTCATTGCAAGTGAATTTAATGCGGGCACATAAGTTTCATGTGCACGTGGTACTGTGGCCGGGTGGCTGAACTCGACTCTCCGGCGGAGGCAGGTCTGGTCGCCGAATGGCGAGACCTGCTGGCCCGCCATGCCGCGACGTCCTGTGCGCTCGATCGCGAGCTGGGTGAGAAGTACGACCTGGGCGTGAGCGAGTTCGAGGTGCTGGAGCGCCTGGTCGAGGAGCGCGACAGCGCGGTCGGCCACCAGCTGCGGGTCCAGGAGCTGGCCGACACCGTCCATCTGAGCCAGAGCGCGCTCTCGCGGCTGATCGGCCGGCTGGAGAAGGCCGGGCTGGTGACGCGTGCGATGTGCCCCAACGACCGGCGCGGCATCCAGGTGGCGCTCACCGAGGCCGGCTGCCGGCGCTACGCCGAGGCCCGGCCGCTGCACCGCGAGGTGCTCGCGCGCACGCTCGGCTTCCCGGTCTCCCCCGACCCGGTCTCTCCCGGCACTCCCGGCGGGGAGCCGGCGTCGGCCTGACGCTCCGTCACCGGTCCGCCGAGGGCGGGCCCGTAGGCCCGCGCCGGAATCAGAACAGGGTCGAGAGCCCCGGTGCGGCGGCCAGCAGGACGGCGGCGGCCGGCGCGGCGAGCGCGGCCAGGGTGAGCCGCAGCCGGTGGGTGACGGGCAGCCGGGGTCGCCCGGCGAGCAGCCGGTCCACCCGCTTCGGGGACTGCGCCAGCCCCGGTGGGCAGGAGCCGAACACCCCGCGGTCCAGGTTGAGTTCGGCCAGCGCCACGGCGGTGGTGTGCCGCCCGTGCCGTCGGGCCGCCCGGTCGTCCGCGGCCAGTTCCACGAGTTCGCCCACCTGGTCCCGGAAGGCGCTGAACACGCCGACCCCGGGGAAGCCCGAGGCGAGGGCCTGCGAGCACTGCGACAGCCAGTGGTGCCGGGCCCGGACGTGTCCGCGCTCATGGCTCAGCACGGCGGCCAACTCCCGGTCCGTCAGCTGCTGGAGGGCTCCGGTGGTGACCACCAGCCGGGAGTTGTGGCCGGGCAGCGACCAGGCCTCCGGGCGGACGTTCTCGAGCACCACCAGCCGCTCCCGGCGGTGCTTCAGGGTGTCGATGGACCCCGGCAACTCCGGAGACCGGCTTGCCAGTTGGGCGTGCCGCCGATTGCGCAGGGCCTTCGCCGAGCGGACTTCGCGGGTCAGTGCCAGCACGGTCTGCACGCCGCCCGCCGCCAGGACCGCGGCACAGAGCCGCCCCCAGCCCTCGGCGTCCTGGAGCGCGTACGCGGCCTCCACGCCGTGCGGCGCGCCGGTGAAGAGCAGTACCCGCAGCTCCGGCAGGGCGGCCGAGGCGGCCAGGACCAGGCTCAGGGCGCAGCACAGCAGGACGGCGACCACCAGGCACTGCCAGACCAGCAGGGCCAGCACGGGTTCGCGCTCGGCCCAGCGGGCCCGGGCCAGCAGCCGGGGCGCCACGGTCGAGAGCAGCAGTCCGAGCAGCAGCAGGCCGAGCAGGGCCGTCATGGCATGGGCTCCCCGAGTACGCACGGAACGCGACAGCGCGCTCCGTGCCAACCTAAGCGCTGTCGGCGTCCGGAGGAACGGCTTTCGGCCACCCAGTGACCAACGCCACGCCCCGGGCCGCACGGGCCGCTCTCACATCGTCAGGAGCATGGCGAACATGCCCAGGCCCATCGCCAGTCGGCAGGCCCGGGGCAGCCCGGCGGTGCGCAGGCTCCCGGACACCTGGCCGCCCGGTGCGGCCAGCAGGTGGCTGCCGGCCCAGAGCGAGTAGCCGCCGAAGTAGAGCAGCAGCGCGCCGGTCAGCAGCGGGGCCCCGGCGCTCGCGCCGTGGTGATGGCCGTGGGCCGGCGCGGCCGCCATCGCGAGCGCCATGTACGTCATCGCCAGTCCGCCGACCGCGTGGTGCAGCCGGTGGCCGCGCCCGGTCCGGTCGCGGGCGGCGGCCAGCAGGAAGAGCACCGCGGGGAGGCCGAACAGCCAGACCCAGAGCACGGCGGGGACGGCGGCCCCGGCGAGGGCCATGGCCGCCATCCCGAGCCCCATCAGGGCCTCGGCGGCGTCCGACTCGTGGGCATGGCCGCGGCCCGCCCCGGCGTCCGCCGCGCACGGGGTGCGGCCCAGGCGGCTGAGGCAGTAGGCGCCGGACGTGGCGGTGAGGGCGGCCAGCAGCCAGCTGACCAGCACTGGACCGTGCAACGGCGGCCTCCCGGAGAACGCGGACAGACGTGCTGTCCACGATCACCGGTCGAAGCCGCGCGCAGCAGGGCGCGAACGGGGGCGCATGGGAGTGACGGGCGTAGTGATTCCTCGGGAGGCACCCCCGAGGCCCGGGTGCACTGGTCCGTTCGAGTGACACCGGTTCGGTCGGTCGGCGACCTGCCGACCGAGCGCCGGGGCCTACGGCGCCAGTCGTCCGGAGGCGACCACCCGGCTCAGGAACCGCCTGGTCCGGTCGTGCTGCGGATCGCCGAACACCTGCTCCGGCGGGCCCTGTTCGAGCACCACCCCGGACTCCAGGAAGCAGACCTGGTCCGCCACCTCACGGGCGAAGCCCATCTCGTGGGTGGAGACGACCATCGTCATGCCCCGCTCCTTGAGGTCCCGCACCACCGCGAGCACCTCGCCGACCAGCACCGGGTCGAGCGCGGCGGTGATCTCGTCGAGCAGCAGCAGCCGGGGCCCGGTGGCCAGCGCGCGGACGATGGCGACCCGCTGCTGCTGCCCGCCGGAGAGCCGGTCCGGGTACTCCCGGGCCTTGGCCGCGAGACCCAGCCGGTCCAGCAGCTCCAGCGCCTCGGCCTCGGCCTCGGCCCGGCCACGCCGGTGCACCCGGCGCGGCGCCAGCGTGACGTTCTCCAGCACCGTCATGTGCGGGAACAGGTTGTACGCCTGGAACACCACACCGATCCGGCGCCGGACGGCGTCCTCGTCGGTGCGCGGATCGGTGATCTCCGCGCCGTCCAGGAAGATCGCGCCGTCGTCGATCCGCTCCAGCAGGTTGGCGCACCGCATCAGGGTGGACTTGCCGGAGCCGGACGCGCCGATCAGCGCCGTCACGGTGTGCTCGGGCACGGTGAGGTCCACGTCGCGCAGGACCAGCTGGGAGCCGAAGCTCTTGCGCACCGACTCCAGCCGCAGGACCGGGTTGGTCGTCACACGGCACCTCCCTGGTGCTGACGGCGGTTCATCCGGCGGGACAGCCAGTCGGTGAACCGGGTGAGCGGCACGGTCAGCACGATGAAGACCAGCCCGGCCACCACGTACGGGGTGTAGTTGAACGACCGGCTGGCGATGATCTTCGCCGCGTACACCGCGTCGATCGCCCCGCCGATCGACACCAGGCCGGTGTCCTTCTGCAGGCTGACCAGGTTGTTCAGCAGCGGCGGCACCACCCGGCGGACCGCCTGCGGCAGCACCACGTGGCGCATCGCCTGCGCGTTGCTCAGCCCGAGCGAACGGGCGGCCGCCCGCTGGTCGGGGTGCACCGAGTCGATGCCGGCCCGGAAGACCTCGGAGACGTACGCGGAGTACGTCAGCACCAGCGCGGCGCCGCCGAGCAGCATCGGATCCGTGGTCACCCCGGTCAGCCGCAGCGCCGGCACGCCGGTGATCATGACCAGCAGACAGATGATCATCGGCAGGCCGAGGAAGAAGTCCACGTACGCCGTAGCCAGCAGCCGCACCGGCAGGAAGACCGGTCCGCGCAGCGTCCGCAGCACCGCCAGCAGCAGGCCGAGGAGCAGGATCAGCACCCCGCAGCCGAGCATTAGCTCCAGGTTGATCCGCAGGCCCCTGAGCACCTCCGGCAGCGCCCGGCGGGCGTAGTCGGCGTCGAAGAAGGCCTTCCGGGTGGCCGCCCAGCCGGGGGAGTTGACCACCAGCAGGGAGAGCGCCGCGGCGGTCACCAGGGTCGACGCCCCGGCGATCAGCGCGGCCCGGCGGCTGCGGCCGCGCCGGTACGCCTCGTGCGCCAGCCGCCGCGCGGACGGGCGGTAGCCGTCGTCCGGCGCCGGCCCGGGCGGGTCCGTCCGCCGGCGCCGGAGCAGCCCGGTGCCGCTCCCGCCGCCGGTCTTGCGGGGACCGGCCCCGGCCTCGGTGCTCATCGGGGCCCCGCTCACTTCAGGACGGGTGCGGAGACGGCGTCGGAGAGCCACTGCTTCTCCAGCTTCGCCAGCACGCCCTCGGCCCGCAGGGCGTCCACCGCCCGCGTGACGCACCCGGTGAGCCGGGAGCCCTTGTCCAGCACCAGCCCGAACTGCTCGCCCCGCGCCGCCCCTTCGAACTGCCCGACCACCTGGGCGTCCGTCACCTCGGCACCGGTGATGTAGAACGCCGTCGGCAGGTCCACCACCAGGGCCTCGATCTGGCCGTTCCGCAGTGCGGCCTTCGCCAGGTCGTTGGAGTCGAACACGGCCGGCTGCACGGTCGGCCTGATGGTGTCGGTGACGACCTCCAGACTGGTGGTGCCCACCTGCGCGCCCAGCTTGGCGCCCTTCAGGTCGGCGACGCTCTTCGCCCCGGCCGCCTTGGAGCTCTTCAGCGCGATCACCGCCTGCCGCACGTCGTAGTAGCCGGAGGAGAAGTCGACGGCCTGCTTGCGCTCGTCACTGATCGACACCTGGTTGATGTCGAAGTCGAAGTCCTTGGCGCCCGGGGTGGTGGCCTTGCCGAACGGCGCCGCCACCCATGTCACCTTCTCCTTCGGGTAGCCGAGCTTCTCGGCCACGGCGTACGCCACCGCCGACTCGAAGCCCTTGCCGTTCTCCGGCTTGTCGTCCGTGAACCAGGGGTCGTAGGCGGGCTGGTCGGTGCCGATCGTCAGCGTTCCCGCGGCGCGGGTGCCCAGCGCACCCGGCGCGCAGCCGTCGGCCGTCCCCGGGGCACTCGCGGCGGCGCCCGTGCCGGACGCGTCGGACGCGGAGTCCTGCGGCGCGCACGCGGTCAGCGCGGCGGCGGTGACCAGCAGGGCGGCGAACGGCTTGCGGAGGGAGGTCATGGCGGGGCTCCTGGAAAGAGGGACCGGAAAGAGCGGGGAGCGAGCGGCGCGGGGGCGCGGGCCGGGCCGGCACCCCGGCGGGTCACTTCCCCCCGGTGGCGGCGCCGGAACACAGGCGGCATGGTCGGCGTACGAGGCCGCGTCCGCGGCGCCCCCGAGCCGGATCAGCGGCAGCGGCAGAGACCGCGCGCACAACAGCTGGAAGACACCCGGAGCAGGTCGATGTGGCGTCGCGCCACCAGGATCACCGCCGGGAGCATGGCGGGAGGTTCGCATCCCCACGGCGCGGCTGTCCAGAACATCCAGATGACCGTCCACATGTCGGACAAGCGGTTTCGGAGCCCCGAACCGGGAGAATCGACGGCAGGGCCCCCCTTGAACAGGAGAACCTGTCGTACTTATGGTGGTCCTGTTGAAATACCTCCTGTCGAAGTGAGTCCACGATGCAGAATCTTTCGCCAAGGCTCGCTGTGGCGGCCGACGCCCCGGTCTCGACCCACGCCGGCCACCCGGCCTGGCTCCGCCTGAAGGACGCGGTCGAGGCCCTGCGCCCGCTGCAGTCCAAGGACGGCTCGATCGACCTGTCCGCCGTGCAGCGGCACACGGTCGACCCGCTGGTCGCCACGGTCCGCAGTGCGATCGCGGAACTCGCCCCGCTCTTCCCGCACGACGCCGCCTACCTCGCCGCCGTCGACGCGGACCTGGCCAAGTGGGCCGACACCGGCTACCGGGAGCCCGACTTCCTGGACTCGCTGCTCGCCTTCCAGCCCGCCGACCAGCGCGAGGACGGCCTGGAGCACCTGGTCGTCTTCGCGATGTACACCCAGAACGGCAACCCGAACCGCAACCTGGAAGCCGTCCTGCTGCGCGTGGTCTGGCCGGACTGGCTGGCCGAGCTGGAGCGCACCCGCTTCGACAACCCGATGTTCGTGCCGATCACCTTCACCGACTTCACGGCCGGCTACGACACCAACTCCGCCGTCCTGTTCCCCGAGACCGTGGCCGTGCGCAAGGCGCCGGAGCGCTTCACCTGGGGCGGCATCTTCTGCGACCGCGAGGCCGCCCGCTTCCGCGCCGTCACCACCAGCGCCGTCCGGCAGCTCGGCCTGGAGATCCCGGCCGACGCCGAGGGCCTGCTGGAGGACCAGGAGCGCGCCCAGCAGACCTTCGTGCTGTGGGACCTCGTCCACGACCGCACCCACAGCCACGGCGACCTGCCGTTCGACCCCTTCATGATCAAGCAGCGCAGCCCGTTCTGGATGTACGGCCTGGAGGAGCTCCGCTGCGACCTCACCGCCTTCAAGGAGGCCGTGAAGCTGCAGGCCGAGGGCTACGCCCAGGGCCGCGACGTCCAGTACGCCATCCTCTTCGACCGGATGTTCCGCTTCCCGGTCAGCGGTGACCGCGTGCGCAACTACGACGGCATGGGCGGCCAGCTGCTCTTCGCCTACCTGCACAAGCACGACGCGCTGCGCTGGCGCGACAACCGCCTGAGCATCGACTGGGACCGCGTCGCCGACGTGACCAACGCGCTCTGCGGCGAGATCGAGACCCTGTACCGCGACGGCATCGACCGCCCGAAGACGGCCCACTGGATCGCCGCCTACCAGCTGGTCTCCCGCTACCTCACCCCGCACCCCGCCTCCACCTGGGCGAAGGGCCCCGACGCGCTGCCGCTGGACACCGCCGACGGCAAGGCGCTCAACAAGGCCCTGTGCGACGCCGTCCACCCGGACGAGTTCCCGTTGAGCATGTTCTACGAGGCCCTCGCCAAGAAGCTCGGCGGCGTCATCGCCGCCACCACCGGCATCACCGGCGCCGGCATCCAGGAGGTCGCCGCGTGAGCACCCACCTCGAAGGCAAGGTCGTCGCCGTCGCCGGAGCCAGCGGCCCGGCCGGCCAGGCCGTGCTGCGCCGGCTCGCCGCCGACGGCGCCACCGTGATCGGCGCCGACATCGACCCGCAGCGGCTGGAGAAGGCCCTCGACACCGTGCGCGGGGCAGTCCCCGGCGCCCGGGTCAGCGGCCAGGTCATCGACCTGCTCGACCCGCAGGAGGTCCACGACTGGGCCGACCACCTGGAGGCCGAGCACGGCCACGTCGACGGCCTGCTGCACCTGGTCGGCGGCTGGCGCGGCAGCAAGAAGTTCTTCGACACCCGGATCGACGACTGGGACTTCCTGCACGACACCGTGGTGCGCACGCTCCAGCACACCTCGCTCGCCTTCCAGCCCGCGCTGCTCCGCAGCGAGTCCGGCCGGTACGCGATGATCTCCGCGGCCGCCGCCCACAAGCCGACCGCCGGCGGCGCCGCCTACGCGGCGGCCAAGGCCGCCACCGAGGCGTGGACGCTCGCCATGGCGGACTCCTTCAAGAAGGAGACCACCGCCGAGGACGGCGAGCCCACCGCCGCGGCTGCGATCCTGGTGATCAAGGCGTTGGTCAGCCCCGAGATGCGGGCGGAGAAGCCGGACGCGAAGTTCGCCGGCTTCACCGACACGGCCGACCTCGCCACCGCCCTGGCGGGCCTCTGGGACCGCCCCGCAGCAGAACTGAACGGACAGCACCTGTGGCTGACAGCCCGATGACCGAACCGACCTCCACCGACGCGGTACGGCGGCACGACCCCGCCGTCCGGGGCTTCGCCAGCGACAACTACGCCGGCGTGCATCCGGAGGTCCTCGCCGCGATAGCGCTCGCCAACGGTGGCCACCAGGTCGCCTACGGCGAGGACGACTACACGGCCCACCTGCAGGACGTCTTCCGCCGCCACTTCGGCGAGCACGCCGAGGCGTACCCCGTCTTCAACGGCACCGGCGCCAACGTCGTCGCCCTGCAGGCGCTGCTCCCGCGCTGGGGCGCGGTCGTCGCGGCCGAGAGCGCCCACATCAACGTGGACGAGGGTGGCGCGCCGGAGAAGATGGGCGGCATCAAGCTGCTCACCGTCCCCACCCCGGACGGCAAGCTCACCCCCGAGCTCATCGACCAGCAGGCCTGGGGCTTCGGCGACGAGCACCGCGCGCAGCCGCTCGCGGTCTCGATCACCCAGAGCACCGAGCTCGGCACCCTCTACACGGTGGAGGAGATCCGGGCCATCGTCGACCACGCCCACCAGCTCGGCATGCTGGTGCACGTGGACGGTTCGCGGCTGGCGAACGCCGCCGCCTCGCTCGGCGTGCCGCTGCGCGCCTTCACCACCGACGTCGGCGTGGACGTGCTGTCGTACGGCGGGACGAAGAACGGGCTGCTCTTCGGCGAGGTCGTGGTGGTGCTGAACCCCGAGCGGGTCCGGAACATCAAGTACCTGCGCAAGACCTCGATGCAGCTGGCGTCGAAGATGCGCTTCGTGTCGGTCCAGTTCGAGGCGCTGCTCGCGGGCGACCTCTATCTCCGCAACGCCGGCCACGCCAACGCCATGGCCAGCCGGCTGGAGGCGGCCGTCCGCGGGATCGAGGGCGTGACCGTCGTCCGCCCGGTCGAGGCCAATGCGGTGTTCGCGATTCTCCCGCGCGAGGTCAGCGAGCGACTGCAGAAGCGTTACCGCTTCTACTTCTGGAACGAGCACACCGGCGAGGTCCGCTGGATGTGTTCGTACGACACCACCGAGGCGGACATCGACGCCTTCGCGGCCGCCATCGCCGAGGAGATGGGCCGCGCCTGACGGTGCCGGTGACCGCGGATCGTCCCGTCCTGCGACAGCAGGGCGGGACGATTTGCATGTGGCGGGCCGGTCCCCGTACAGTTCCGGAGTCGCACCGAGAGGGGCGACGGAATGCGAATCCGATGAATGAAACTCCGGAAAACGGAGCGGAAAACATCTGATAAGCTTCAAACACGAAAGAACGAAGCGCCCGGAGAGCCCGCTGGAAGGCGGTCCGAAGGAAGTGTCCGTTCCTTGAGAACTCAACAGCGTGCCAAAAGTCAA
>NZ_JBITSA010000002.1:699778-794133 GCF_044540385.1 Kitasatospora sp. NPDC086009 | reverse complement strand
CGGCGGGGGGGGGGGCGCCCCCCCCCCCCGCCCCCCCCCCCCGGGCGGGCCCCCCCCCCCGGGGGGGGGGGGGGGGGGGGGGGGGGGTTTGTGGGGGCCCCCCCGCCCCCCGCCTCGGGGGTGCTGCTGTACGAACTGACGAACGTGCTGGGGCCGGACACGGTCTGCGCTGGCGCCGCGACGGCGGACGAGGTGCACACCGCGTTGGGGCCCGGGCGGATCAGCGAGGAGAAGAGCGACGGCTGGTCGCCCGGCGCCTACGACCGGACCGCTGCCTGCCGGGTGACGGTCTCGTACGGGCTGTTCGGCCCGACCGGCCGGTCCGCGGCGCTCGCCCTCGCGCTCCCCCAGGACGAGGTCACGCCGCCGACAGCACCGGAGGCCCGGCTGTTCGCCGGTGGCTCCACCGGCGCCGTGCTGGATTCCCGTGCCTGGGCGCTGCTCCCGGACGGCTGTCCCAAGGCCATGCGGGCCGAGGTCCGGCTGCTCGGGTCGGACGACACGGTCGGCGGCCGCGCCGCTGGGATGGCGGCGCTGGCCGTGGCGTTCGCCAACACCGCCGCCGAGAGCAAGGGGTGCGGTGGCGGGCTCCCCGCCCCGTCCGGCCTGTCCGCCGCGGCGACCCCGCAACCGGCCGACCTCGGCAACGTCTGCGGCCTGCCCGGCATGGCGCCGGCCCGGGACCCACAGGCCGGCGAGGGGTACCGGCAGACGGTGACCGCCGGGTTCGCCCCGGTCTGGTCCTGTGCGATCTCCTCCCCGAGCGGCCTGAACACTCAGGCCTCCTTCACGATCACCACCGACCCCCGGGTCAGCGCGCTGGACCCGCAGGACGCGCGTACGGAGGCCTACGGGCGCGCCCGGTGGATCGGGTCCTCGGGCGAGAACGTGGTCGCCACGTGCCAGGGCAAGTCCACCTACTTCCACCTGGACCGGAAGTACAGCCCCGGGGTGGCCGGCAGCGGGCTCTTCCCCGACACCGCCGACCTCTGGCGGCAGTTCCTCGTCGCCGGCGGCAAGGCGGTCGGCTGCGAGCCGATCATCCCGTAGCCCGTCCGCGGCCGGCCGGCCCGGGTCTCCAGGGAGGACACCCGGGCCGGCCGGCTCCCCCTGGCGGGGGAGGCGGATCGTGTGGTGGGAGGAGGCACCGGCGCTCCCGCCCGCGGGAGCGTGGGGGGCATGACCACAACGATCTCCGCCGGCGGGGTCGCCCTGGCCGGGCAGGCGGTGCCGGCCCCCCCGGGGGCCGCCGCCGCTGACGTAGAGTCGGCCAGGTGATCACGGGGGTGGGCGCGGGCGGCACCGCGCGGCGGATCGGCGGTGCGCTGCTGGGCCGGCGGGCCCGGCTGCGCTGGGTGCACCTGGTGCTCGGCGGCGCCCTGCTGATGCCGTACTGGATGCTCTCGACCGTCCTGCTCGGGGCGCTCGACCCGGCGCACGGCTCCGTGGTCCAGGTCCTCCTCTACTTCGCCGCGCTCGCCCTCTCGCTGCCGATGGCCGCCGTCACCGCCCTGGTGCCGACGGTCCGGTCGCTGGAGGGGGCGGCGGCACGGGCGCTCTGCGCGCCGGAGCGGGCCGAGGAGGTCTCCGCCGGGCCGGCCAGGTCCTGGGCCGCCAGGCGCCGGAGCGCCGCCTGGTACGTGCTGCACGTGCTGTTCGGCGGGATCGTCAGCGGGATGACGCTGGCCGGGACGCCGTTCGCGGTGGTGCTGGTGATCACTCCGCTCGGCGGGCCGGCGGTGGACGACGTGGTGCGCTTCTGGCAGGACCGCGGGTTCCCGGCCTGGCTGTCCGGACCGGTGCTCGGCCTCGCGCTCCTGCTGCTGATCCTCGCCACCAGCGCCGGCTGCGGCGCCCTGCTGGCCCGGTGGGCGCCGGTGCTGCTCGGCCCGACCCCGGAGGAGCGGCTGGCCGCCGCCGAACGGCGGGCCGCCGTCCTCGCCCAGCGCAACCGGCTCGCCCGCGAGCTGCACGACTCGGTCGGCCACGCGCTCGGCGCGGTCGGCATCCAGGCCTCGGCGGCGGCCCGGGTGCTGCGGACCGACCCGGACTTCGCCGCCGAGGCACTGCGGGCGATCGCCGATACCGCGCGGGCGGCCGTCGCCGAGCTGGACGCGGTGCTCGGGCTGCTCCGCGAGGAGGACCGGGCGGACGCGGAGTCCGCCGGACCGACCCTCGCGGGGCTGGACGACCTGCTGCGCCAGCTCGCCCGCACCGGCGTCGAGGTCGACGCCGAGCTGGCCCCCGGGCTGCACCGGCTGCCGGCCGCCGTCTCCCGCGAGGCCTACCGGATCGTCCAGGAGGGTCTGACCAATGTGCTGCGGCACGCCGGGCCGGCGCCCGCCGGGCTCCGGGTCGGCCTGGCGGCGGACCGGCTGGAGATCGAACTGACCAATCCGCTGGGCGAGGCCCGGCCCAGCCGCCCCGGCGGCGGCCGGGGGCTGCGCGGGATCGGCGAGCGGACGGCGGTGCTGCGCGGCGGCTGCGCCGCCGGTCCGACGGACGACGGGACGACCTGGCGGCTGACCGCCTGGCTACCGCTGGAGGGAGCACGATGAACGACCCGACCGGAACCGTCCGGGTGGTGATCGCGGACGACGAACGGCTGGTGCGGACCGGCCTGCGGGTGGTGATCGACGCGGAGCCGGACCTCACCGTGGTCGGCGAGGCGGCGGACGGCGCCGCGGTCGTCCCGCTGGTGCGCGAGCTGCGTCCGGACGTGGTGCTGATGGACGTCCGGATGCCCGGCATCGACGGCATCCGGGCCACCGAGCAGCTGGTCGGCGGGATGGCCGAGCCGCCCCGGATCCTGGTGGTCACCACCTTCGAGCACGACGACCACGTGTACGACGCGCTGCGGGCCGGCGCCGCCGGGTTCCTGCTGAAGCGGGCCAGCGCGGAGGAGATGGTGCAGGCGGTGCGGCTGGTCGCGCGCGGGGACTCGCTGCTCTACCCGGCCGCCGTGCGCGAACTCGCGCTGCGCCAGCGGCCGGCGGGGCGGCCGGCGGCCGCGTCGGGGTACGGGCCGATCGGGCGGCTCACCGAGCGGGAGGGGCAGGTCCTGCGGCTGATGGCCGCCGGGCTCAGCAACGGCGAGATCGCCGGGCGGCTGACGCTCAGCCCGGAGACGGTCAAAACGCACGTCGGCAGCGTGCTGGCCAAACTCGGCGCCCGCGACCGCACCCAGGCGGTGATCGCCGCGTACGAGTCGGGCTTCGTCCTGCCGGGGTGACGGCGGGACGAGGGAGCGGCCGGGTGACGACGGGGGGGAGGGAGCGGCCGGGTGACGGGGGGAGGGAGCGGCCGGGGCCGGGGGGCCTGCCACCTGCGGTGACGTTTCTTCCGTCCCGGCCCTACCAGCGAGTAGAGTGCGTCGATCCCCCCTCTTCCACCCGATACCTCCCGTATCGCCTGAAACGAACTGGTGACCGCATGTCAGTCCGGACCAGCCCCGCGCTCTGGTGGCGCATGGGCATCGTGCTCTCGGCGGGCCTCGGCCTGACCCTCCAGACCGCCCCGCTGGTCTACTTCACCATCCAGAGCAATGTGATCGTGCTCGGCTACTTCATCGGCGCGGTCTACTGGATGGTCAAGCGCGGCACGGTGGACGCGCCCGCCCCCCGGCTGCGCGGGGCGGCCACGCTCTACATCCTGATCACCGGGCTGGTCTCGCACATCCTGCTGGAGCACGGCGCCAACCCGCTGCCCGGACTCTTCGACGGGCCGGACAAGCTGCAGCACTGGTCGTCCTTCTTCCTGCACTACGTGACGCCGGTGATGGTGATCATCGACTGGCTGACGCTGAAGCCGCGCAACGCCTCCGCCTGGCGCGACATCCCGCTCTGGCTGGCCTTCCCGCTCGGCTACGCGGCGATCGTGCTCGCCCGCAACGGGCTGTTCTCCAACTACCCGCTGCCGTACCCGTACTTCTTCTTCGACCCGACGACCAAGGGCTACGGCTACGTCTGGGGCCAGATCGCGCTGCTGACCGTCGAGTTCGTCGTCCTCGCGGCCACGGTGGTCGGCCTGGACCGGCTCGGCACGCTGGTCGCCCGCAAGCTGCGGCCCGCGACCGAGCTCACCGGGGCCTGAACCGGCCCGCCTGAACCGGGGCCTGAAGCGGCGCCGGCGCCGACCGCCCGGGCCCGACCCCGCCGTCGGGGCCCGACCCGGTGGGCCGGGCCCCGGCGCCGGCCGGCTACCGCGGGCCCACCGGCCGCAGCTCGCCGTCCAGCTCCAGCCAGCGGGTGATCCCGAGGCCGCGCAGGAACGGCAGGTCGTGGCTGGCGACGATCAGCGCCCCCTGGTAGGACGCGAGCGCCTGGGTCAGCTGGCGGACACTGGCCAGGTCGAGGTTGTTGGTCGGCTCGTCGAGCAGCAGCAGCTGCGGCGGCGGATCGGCCAGCAACAGCGCGGCCAGCGTGGCCCGGAACCGCTCGCCGCCGGAGAGGGTGGCGGCGAGCTGGTCGGCCCGGCCGCCGCGGAACAGGAAGCGGGCCAGCCTGGCCCGGATCGCGTTGTCCCCCGCGGCCGGGGCGAACTGCTTGACGTTCCCCACGACGCTCAGCCCGTCGTCCAGCACGTCCAGCCGCTGCGGCAGGTGGCGCAGCGGCACCGGGGTGGTGATCTCCCCCTCCAGCGGGGCGAGTTCGCCGGCGATGGTGCGCAGCAGGGTGGACTTGCCGGCGCCGTTGCGGCCGATCAGGGCGATCCGCTCGGGTCCGCGCAGGTCGAGGTCGGCGGTGGTGCCGTACGGCAGCCGGACCTTCTGCAGGGTGAGCACCGTGCGCCCGGCCGGCACGGCGGTGCGGGGCAGGTCGATCCGGATCTCGGCGTCGTCGCGGACCGCCTCCTCGGCGGCGGTGAGCCGCTGTCTGGCCTCCTCCAGTCGCTCGGTGTGCATGCCCTGGAGCCGCCCGGCGGTCTCCTGGCCCTGGCGCTTCAGCTTGCCCGCGAAGATGTGCGGGTCGTTGCGGGTGACCGAGCGCTTCCTGCCGTAACTGGCGCTGCGGTCCAGCTTGGCACGGGCGTCGACCAAGTCCCGCTTCTGGCGCTGGACATCGGCCTCGGCGTTGCGCAGCAGCCGCTCCGCCGTCTCCTGCTGCGCGGCGACCGTCCGCTCGTAGTCGGCGAAGTTGCCGCCGTACCAGGTGACCTGGCCGTCCCTGAGGTCGGCGATCTGGTCCACGTGCTGGAGCAGCTCGCGGTCGTGGCTGACGATCACCATCACCCCGCTCCAGCCGGCCACCGTCTCGTAGAGCCGCTCGCGGGCGGACCGGTCGAGGTTGTTGGTCGGCTCGTCGAGCAGCAGGACGTCGGGCCGGCGCACCAGCAGGGCGGCGAGCCGCAGCAGCACCGCCTCGCCGCCGGAGAGTTCGCCGGTGGTGCGGTCGAGGCCGAGCCGGTCCAGACCGAGCCGGTCGAGGGTGGCGCGGGCGCGCTCCTCGACGTCCCAGTCGTCGCCGACGGCGTCGAAGTGGCGCTGGTCGGTGTCGCCGGACTCGATGGCGTGCAGCGCCTCCCGGGTGGCCCGGATGCCGAGCGCCTCGTCGACCCTCAGCCCGGTGTCGAGGGTGAGGCCCTGCGGCAGGTAGCCGAGCTCGCCGCCGACCCTGACGGCGCCGGCGGTGGGGGTGAGTTCGCCCGCGACGAGGCGCAGGAGGGTGGACTTTCCCGCGCCGTTGAGGCCGATCAGGCCCGTCCGGCCGGGGCCGACGGCGAGCTGGAAGCCGTCGAGCACGGTCGTGCCGTCGGGCCACTCGAAGCCGAGGTCGGTGCAGAGGACAGCGGTACTGGGTGATGCCATGGGGAGGCCTCCCGGGTGGTTGCAGACGGTCTGGGGAGCAACACGGGAGACACCGCAGGCGGCGCGTGGAGGGGCCCGGAGCGTGGCGGCCGGGCGGGCAGCGAGGACCGTCGAAGATCGGACGGAGGGATGCCGGGCCGGCTCACCACTGAGGTCGCGCACTCGCACACGCACACACCGCGGGCAGCAGGCTGCGGGGCGGCGGGGGCGGTGTCTCGGGACCTCAGTAGAGCAACGGCCTTCTCCTGTTCTGGCGGGTGGCACGAACCACGGTACGGAGGCTCCCGGGGCCCGGCAAGCGATTAATACCGTGCGGATCACGTGCCGATCCCGTGACAGCTCCGCCCCGGTCCGACCCTCGGGCGGGGGCACCGCCGCCCGCATGGCAGACTCCTCACCTGCCATGCCTGCGGCTCGGGCGGCATGGCACGCATCCACAGGGGGAACTGAACTCATGTCACCGATATCCCGGACCACGCGTGCTGCGCTGGGCGCCTCCGTCGTCACGCTGACGATGGTGGTCGCGACCGCGTGCGGTCCGGACAACAGCGACGCCACCGGGGCCCAGACCGCGGCGCCGACCTCCGCCGCGACCACCGGGGCCGGCACCGGCACACCGGGCGCCGCCCCGGTCAAGCTGCCCACCCTCGACGAGCTGAAGAAGTGGAAGTTCGAGGACTGGGACAAGTGGGCCCAGCAGAACGTGATCACCCCGGCCGTGCAGGGCTTCTGGGACCTCCAGAAGATCCTCAAGGCCAAGCCGTACAAGCCCGGGCCGGCCAAGGAGCCCAGCGGCCAGCCGACCGCGGCGCAGCCCACGGCCCAGCCCACCGGCGCGACGCCGAGCCAGCCGGGCTCCCAGCCGCCGGCGGACAACGGCAACGACCCGCTGCCGAAGGTCGTCCAGGAGAAGCCCGTCCCGCACCCGTACGCGAAGAACTTCCACGTGAACGGCAAGCTGTTCTTCCAGGACGGCGCGCAGGAGTACGTCTGCTCCGGCACCGTGATCTCCGACCCGGCCAACCCCGGCAAGAGCAACCTGGTGTGGACCGCCAGCCACTGCCTGCACGGCGGCAAGGGCGGCAAGTCGCACACCAACATCACCTTCGCCCCGGCCTTCAACAGCACCGGCGTGCTGAGCGGCGGGAAGCAGGCGCCGCTGGCGCAGGCCGAGCCGTACGGCGAGTGGGGCGCGGTGGCCGGCATCGTCTCCCCGACCTGGGCGGACGAGGCCGACCCGGAGTACGGCGGCCCGTGGAGCCAGTACGACTTCGGCATCATCCGGGTGGCCAACCCGGACGGCAGCAAGAAGTCGCTGGAGGAGGTCGTCGGCGGCTCCGTGCCGGTCTGGTTCAACGCCCCGCGCGACCAGGTCTCCACCGTGAGCAGCTACGGCTTCCCGGCCGGCAAGCCCTTCGACGGCATGGAGCTGGAGCACTGCGACAGCGGCAAGCCGGTCCGCCACACGATCGACCCGAGCCGCCCGGCGATGCTGACCATCGGCTGCAACGGCACCGGCGGCGACAGCGGCGGCGGCTGGTTCGCGACCAAGGACGGCAAGCAGGTGCTGGTCTCGGACACCTCCATCGGGGGCAACGACAACACCTGGGAGGCCGGCCCCTACCTGGACGACGTCGCCCAGCACGCGCTGGAGTACATCTCCAAGAAGACGAAGTGACCTGAGTCACCTCCGGCAGCACGTCCGGCCCCGGGGCCCGCGGCCTTTCCCGCCGCGGGCCCCGGCGCGCTCCCCCGCTCTCCTAGAATCGGAGACATCATGAGCGCCACACTCGTAGTCAAGGACCTCGTCGCCGGCCACGGCGACCGCACCCTCTTCTCCGGCCTGGACCTGGTCGTCGCCCCCGGTGACGTGATCGGGCTGGTCGGCGTGAACGGCGCCGGCAAGTCGACGCTGCTGCGGCTGCTGGCCGGGCTGGACACCCCCGAGGGCGGCTCGCTGCGGCTCAGCCCGGCGGGCGCGAACATCGGCCACCTGCCGCAGGAGCCGGAGCGGCGCGAGGGCGAGTCGGTCCGGGACTTCCTGGCCCGCCGCACCGGCGTGGCGGCCGCCCAGGCGGCCCTGGACCTGGCCACCGAGGGCCTGGTCGAGAGCCGCCCCGGCGCCGACGACGACTACGCGGCCAGCCTCGACCGCTGGCTGGACCTCGGCGGCGCCGATCTGGAGGAGCGGGCCGAGGAGGTCGCCGGCTCGCTCGGGCTGACGGTCTCGCTGGACCTGCCGATGACCGCGCTCTCCGGCGGCCAGGCCGCCCGGGCCGGCCTCGCCTCGCTGCTGCTCTCCCGCTACGACGTCTTCCTGCTCGACGAGCCCACCAACGACCTCGACCTGGACGGCCTGGAGCGCCTGGAGTCCTTCGTCAAGGGCCTGCGCGCGGGCACCGTGGTGATCAGCCACGACCGCGAGTTCCTGGCCCGGACGGTCACCCGGGTGCTGGAGCTGGACCTCGCCCAGCAGCAGGTCAACGTGTACGGCGGCGGCTACGAGGCGTACCTGGAGGAGCGCGCGGTGGCCCGCCGGCACGCCCGCGAGGAGTACGACGAGTACGCGGACACCAAGGCCGGCCTGGAGGCCCGGGCCCGGATGCAGCGCGGCTGGATGGAGCACGGGGTGCGCAACGCGCGCCGCAAGGCCGGCGACAACGACAAGATGGGCCGCGCGATGCGGACCGAGTCGACCGAGAAGCAGGCCTCCAAGGCCCGGCAGACCCAGCGGATGATCGAGCGGCTCGACGTGGTCGAGGAGCCCCGCAAGGAGTGGGAGCTGCGGATGGAGATCGCCACCGCGCCGCGCTCCGGCGCCGTGGTCGCCACCCTGCGGGGGGCCACCGTCCGGCGCGGCGACTTCGCCCTGGGACCGGTGGACCTGCAGATCGACTGGACCGACCGGGTCGCGATCACCGGCGCCAACGGCGCGGGCAAGTCCACCCTGCTGGCCGCGCTGCTCGGCCGGCTCGAACTCGACGGCGGCGACGCCGCGCTGGGCTCGGGCGTGGTCGTCGGCGAGGTGGACCAGGCCCGCGGCCTGTTCCTGGGCGGGGAGCCGCTCTCGGACGCGTTCGCCGCCGCCGTACCGGAGTTGAGCCCGGAGGAGGTGCGCACCCTGCTGGCCAAGTTCGGCCTGAAGGCGGCGCACGTGCTGCGGCCGGCCGACACCCTCTCCCCCGGCGAGCGCACCCGGGCGGCCCTGGCGCTGCTCCAGGCCCGCGGCGTCAACCTGCTGGTGCTGGACGAGCCCACCAACCACCTGGACCTGGTCGCCATCGAGCAGTTGGAGTCCGCGCTGGCCTCGTACACCGGCACGCTGCTGCTGGTCACCCACGACCGGCGGATGCTGGACACGGTGCAGGTCAACCGGCGGATCGAGGTCCGCGGCGGGCGCGTCCACGAGAGCTGAGTGGTCTGGTCCATTCGTACGATCGGGCGGTCCGGGACTCTTCCCGGACCGCCCGTCATGTGCTGTGCTGTCGGCCATGGTTGACAGTGCAGTGGCAGGGACGCCCGCCTACCCGACCGTCCCGCTGATCCCGATGACGGTGCCCGCCCACGAGGCAGAGGCACGCAGCAGGTCCTTCCACGACGTGATGGCGCGGCGCCGGACCGTCCGCGACTACGCGACCCGCCCGATCCCGGACGGCGTCGTCGAATGGGCGATCCGCACCGCGAACACCGCGCCCAGCGGCGCGCACGTCCAGCCCTGGCGGTTCGTGGTGATCACCGATCCGGAGCGCAAGCGGCGGCTGCGCGAGGCCGCCGAGGCCGAGGAGCGCGAGTTCTACGCGCACCGGGCCTCCGAGGAGTGGCTGGCCGCGCTGGCCCCGATCGGCACCGACTGGCGAAAGCCGTTCCTGGAGGACGCGCCCGCCGTGATCGTCGTCTTCGAGGTGCACAAGGGCCCGCGGTCGCCGCGCCCCTACTACACCAAGGAGTCCGTCGGCATCGCCGTCGGGCTACTGCTCGCCACCCTGCACCAGGCGGGCCTGGCCACGCTCACCCACACCCCGAGCCCGATGAAGTTCCTCAACGAGGTGTGCGAACGCCCGGCCGAGGAGCGGGCCGCCTACGTCATCCCGGTGGGCTATCCGGCAGAGGGGGCGCGCGTCCCCGACCTGCGGCGCAAGGAGCTCTACGACGTGCTGACACGCCTCTGACGCGCCCGGGGGCGGCGCCGGCTCCCCCGCGGTTCGGCGGTGGCCGGCGCTCCGGGGCCCGCCCATAATCGCTGTCATGACTCACGTCACGCCACCACCCTGCGAGGACGTACCCGGCCCTGCCGCCGCCCCCGCCACCGGATCCGGCACCGGACGGCGCCGACCGGCCCCGGGCGAAATCTCCACCGGCCGGCCGCCGGAACTGCTGCGGCTGGCCGGCGGAATTTCCCTGCGCCGCCGCTCGGCCGCGTACGCGCGCGCGCTGAACACCGCCGTCCGGACCGATCTGGAGCATCTGCGGCCCTGGCTGGAGTGGGCCGCCGCGGCCCCCACGCTGGCGCAGACCACCGAGCTGACCGCGGCCGGCGCGGCCGCCTGGGACGCGGGCACCGACTTCATCTACCTGGTCGGCCTGGACGCCGAACCCGGCAGCGTCATCGGCTCGTTCGGCCTGCACGGCCGGATCGGGCCGGGGGCGCTGGAGATCGGCTACTGGGTGGGCTCGAAGCACGGCGGCCGGGGCATCGCCACCGCCGCCGCCGGGGCGCTGAGCGCCGCCGCGCTCGCGCTGCCCGGCGTCCGGCGGGTGGAGATCCACTGCGACCAGGCCAACACCGCCAGTGCGGCCGTGCCGCGCAAGCTCGGCTTCCGGCTGGCCCGGATCGCCGACGCGGCGGTCCGGGCGCCCGGTGAGACGGGCCGGCAGCTGGTCTGGATCAAGGAGCGCTGAGCGCGGGGCCGGCCGGCCCGGCCCCGCACCCTGTGCCGCCGGCCCGGGAGCCCGGCCAGGAAGCCCGGCCCCGGAAGACCGGCCCCGGAAGACCGGCCCGTCACCCGGTCAGTAGCGCCCGCCGGTCGGCGCCGGCAGCGCGTCCAGCTCGGCGAGGTCGGCCGCCGAGAGCACCAGGTCGGCCGCCCCCGCGTTGTCCACCAGGTAGCGCGGCGTCTTGGTGCCCGGGATCGGGAGGACGTACCGGCCCTGCGCCAGCACCCAGGCCAGCGCGACCTGCGCGGGCGTCGCGCCGACCCGGTCGGCGACCTCCTTCACCTTCGCCACCAGGGCCAGGTTGGCCGCCAGCGCGTCCTGCTGGAAGCGCGGCAGCGAGCGGCGGAAGTCGTCCGCCGGCAGCTCGTCCAGGGAGGAGATGCTGCCGGTCAGGAAGCCCCGGCCGAGCGGCGAGAACGGCAGGAAGGCGATGCCCTCGGCCTCGGTGTACGGCAGCACCTCGGCCAGCGCGTCCCTGGTCCACAGCGACAGCTCGGACTGCACGGACGCCACCGGATGCACCGCCTGGGCTCGCTTGATCTCCTCGACGGTGACCTCGGAGAGCCCGATCCGGAGCGCCTTGCCGGCCGCGACGGCCTCGGCGAGCGCGCCCCAGGTCTCCTCGATCGGCACCTCCGGGTCGACCCGGTGCAGCTGGTAGAGGTCGACGTGGTCGGTGCCCAGACGGCGCAGGCTCTCGTCGATCGCGCGCCGCACGTGCTCGGGCCGACCGTCGTTGTCCACCCGCCGGTCGCCGGTGCCCGGCACCAGGCCGACCTTGGTGGCCAGCACCGCGCGCTCCCGGTACGGACCGGCCAGGGCGGCGCCGACCACCTCCTCGTTGCTGTACGGGCCGTAGATGTCGGCGGTGTCGATCAGCGTGACGCCGAGGTCCAGCGCCTCGCGGATCACCCGGGCCGAGGTGTCGTCGTCACGGTTGCGCAGGTCGTAGGCCCAGGTCATGCCCATGCAGCCGAGACCGACCACTCCGACCTCGGGACCCTGCTGACCAAGCGTGGTGGTACGCATCTTCCGGTGCTCCTTCGTGTCGTGGATCAACGGCACCAGCCTCTCCCTTGGAGTGCGCTCAAGGTCAAGCCCGCGCGCCCCGCACGAAGTCCCGCCAGCCGCCGGACAGCACGAGAGCGGCGAGGACGCGGTAACCGCCGGCGCCCGGGTGCGCGCCGTCGCCCGCCGCCGCCTCGGCCGCCCAGACCCGGTCCGCGGCGAGCGCGGCCGTCACGTCGACGAACGGCACGCCGCGCTCGGCGCAGAGCCCGGCGATCCGCCCGGCGAGGTCCAGCAGCGGCTCCAGGTGGTCCCGGCCCCAGCACATCACCGGCGGCGGCCCGACCACGAGCACGCCGAGGCCGCGCTCGCGGGCGCCGTCCAGGATCGCGGTCAGGTTGGCCAGGCAGCGGGCCGGCGCCACCCGGGGTCCGCCGTCCTGCGGCGTGGCGTCGTTGCTGCCGACCGAGACCACCAGCCGGTTGTCCGCGCCCGGCAGGGTCCGTGCGTCGAGCTCCGCCCAGATCCGGCGCAGCACGTCCGAGGAGGTGTTGCGCCGGACGCCCAGGTTGAAGGCGGTGAGCTCGGCGGGCGCCGCCCGGCCGGTCTCCTGGAGCACCCGGCCGACCCAGCCGCGGTACTCCGGGTCACCGACGCCCTGGGTGAAGGAGTCCCCGATGAAGCAGATGCGCAAGTCCTTGATCATCCGGTCACGGTAGGGCGCGGCCGACCGCGCCGGGCACCTTTCCACAGGGTGGACGCCGCCACCCCCGGCCCCGGCCGCGCGCCAGGACGGGGAGCGTACGAAGCGCGGCCGGGGCGCGCGGATGGATCGTGTGCAACGGCCGGACCGGACCAAGGCGCCTCCCCCGGGCCGCCGCCGCGCGGCGCCCCGCCCGCCCGGCCCCGGGGGCGGACGGCCCGGGACCGGTCCGCGGCAGCCGACCGCCCGCCAAACCGGCGCGCGAGAGCTCACGGGTGCCGCCCCGCACCACGAGGCGCCCGCGCCCCGGCCTGGCCCCGCGCGGCCGGCGGCTCCGACGATGAGCGCTGCCGGACCCGTTCCGGGCTCCGGCGCCACGTCCGTCCAGGAGGTCGCCATGTCGTTCCCGCGCACCCGTACCGCCGCCGTCACCCTCGCGCTGCTCGTCGGCGGCGTCACCGCCTCGGCGGTTCCCGCCCGGGCCGCCGGCACCGCCGACCGCGCGGCGGCCCAGAGCCGGGCCCTCAGCCGCTTCGACGACGGCAGCTTCGAGACGCCGAAGGTGGCGGCGAACTCCTTCCTCGGCCTCTCGGCCGGACAGTCCATCGGCCCGTGGCGCGTCACCGGCGGCAGCGTGGACCTGATCGGCGCCGGCTTCTGGCAGGCCGCCGAGGGCGACCAGTCCGTCGACCTGAACGGCTCCTCCCAGGGCACCGTGGCCCAGACCTTCGCCACCACGCCGGGCGCCACCTACTCGGTGACGTACGCGCTGGCGGGGAACCCCGAGGGCGGACCGGCCGTCAAGACCGGCCGGGCCCTCGTCGACGGCCAGGACTTCCAGGACTTCTCCTTCGACACCACCGGCAAGTCGCGGGCCGCCATGGGGTACGTGGGCCGCCAGTTCACCTTCGTGGCCACCAGCGCCTCCACCACACTGGCCTTCGCCAGCACCACCGGCAGCGGCGCCTACGGCCCGGTGGTGGACGACGTCCAGGTCCGGGAGTGCCGGGCCTGCCCCACCTGCTGACCGCGCGGCCCGCCCGGGCGTCCACGGCCGCGCCCCGGGAGCGGGCGCTGCCTTAAACCGTTCCTAAAACCTTCCCGGCAACCGCCTCTGATGTGCCGAAGGTGCTTGACGTGCACAGCTGGTCTAGTCCAGTTTGAAGCTGCACCGCGCACCTCCCCGCACCGGACCACGCCCCCACCGCACCCGCCGCCCGCCCGCGCTCCCCCTCGCGTGGCGGGCGGCGGGCGCACCGTCCCGAGAGGCACCCCCATGCCACGCGCGCCCCACGACACCCACGCGCCCGACGCCCCCGCCCGGCACCGCCGCCCCGCCGTCCGGGTCAAGCTGCTCGGTCTCGCCGCCGCCACCGTGCTGGCCGGCGGCGGGCTCGCCTCGCTCGCCGGGAGCGCCGGCGCGGCCGACGGCAACCTGCTCGGCAACGCCGGGTTCGAGAGCGGCTCGGCGAGCCCCTGGAGCTGTTCGGCCACCACCGGCAGCGTCGTCGGCACCGGCGCGTACAGCGGCTCGTACGCGCTGCGGGGCGGCGTGAGCAGCAGCGACACCGCGCAGTGCGGCCAGAGCGTCGCCGTTCGTCCCAACACCACGTACACGCTGAGCGCCTGGGTCCAGGGCCAGTACGTCTACCTCGGCGCGACCGGCAGCGGGGTCACCGACCCGGCCGTCTGGACCCCCGGCGGCCCCGCCTGGCAGCAGCTCTCCACCACCTTCACCACCGGCCCGGCCACCAGCAGCGTGACGGTCTACCTGCACGGCTGGTACGGGCAGGGCGGCTACCTCGCCGACGACGTCACGCTCACCGGTCCGGGCGGCAACCCGACCACCCCGCCGCCGACTTCGGCCACGCCGACGCCGACCACCACGCCCACGCCCACGCCCACCGGCACCGGAACGCCCACCACCCCGCCGCCGGCCACCGCCGTCCCGGTGGCCCCGTACATCGACATGGGCGCCTGGCCGACCCCGTCGATGCCCGCGATGGCCCAGGCCGGCAATCTGAAGTCCTTCACCATGGGCTTCGTGACCGGCGTCGGCTGCAAGGCCAGCTGGTTCAACGCCTACGACCCGCGCACCGGCTGGGCCAGGGACCAGGTGGACGCGCTGCGCGCGGCCGGCGGCGACGTGAAGGTGTCCTTCGGCGGCGCCAGCGGCACCGAACTCGCCGCCGCCTGCACCTCGGTGGACTCGCTGTTCGCCGAGTACGACGCCGTGGTCAAGGCCTACGGCCTGCGCTACGTCGACTTCGACATCGAGGGCGCCGCGATCGCCGACACCGTCGCCAACGACCGCCGCTCCGCCGCGCTCGCCAAGCTGCAGAAGGCCAACCCCGGCCTGAAGGTGTCGTTCACCCTACCGGTGCTGCCCGAGGGGCTCACCGCCGAGGGCGTCGCCATCGTCCGCTCCGCCCGGGACGCGGGCGTGGCCGTCGACCTGGTGAACGCGATGGCGATGGACTACTACCGCACCGGCGCCGACTACGGCGACGCGGCCGTCCAGGCGGCCCAGGGCCTCTACGGCCAGCTCAAGTCGCTCTACCCGGCGAAGAGCGATGCCCAGCTCTGGGCCGCGGTCGGCATCACCCCGATGCTCGGGGAGAACGACGACCACCAGGTCTACAACCAGGCGGACGCCCGGCAGCTGGTCGCCTTCGCCCAGCAGCACCACCTCGGCGAGCTGGCCTTCTGGGACGCCACCCGGGACGCCAACGCCTGCACCGGCGCGCTCTACAAGTGCACCAACATCGCCCAGCAGCCGTACGAGTTCGCGAAGATCTTCGCCCAGTACGCGGGCTGAGCGGGGCGGTCCCCGTCGGGGGGGGCCCGCCCCCCCGGGGCGGGGGGCCCCCCCCCCCCGGGCGCGGGGCCCCCCCCCCCCCCGGGGGCCGGGCCCCCCGCCCCCCCCCCCCCCCCCCCCCCCGGGCGCGGCCCCCCCCCCCCGCCCCCCGCGCGGGGGGGGGGGGGGGGGGGCCCCGGGGGGGGCCCCCCCCCCCGGGGGGCGGGGCCCCCCCCGACGGCGGCTCAGGGCGCCGCCACCGCGGCGTTCGAGCGGTCCGCCACGAGCCGCACCGCGAAGCCGGCCAGCGCCATGCCCATCAGGTACCGGTGGACCCGCTGCCAGGTCGGGCGGCGCGCGAAGAAGGCCGACACCGAGCCCGCCATCAGCACGAAGACCGCGTTGCCGGCCACGCCGACCGCGATCTGCGTCAGGCCCAGCAGCAGGCTCTGCACCGCGACGTGGCCGCGGTCCGGATCGACGAACTGCGGCAGCAGCGAGACGTACAGGATCGCGATCTTCGGGTTCAGCAGGCAGGTCAGCAGGCCCATGCCGAACAGCCGGGCGGGCCGGTCGGCCGCCAGTTCCTTCGGCGCGAACGCCGAAGTGCCGCCCGGCCGGACGGCCTTCCAGGCCAGCCAGAGCAGGTAGCCCGCGCCCGCCAGCTTGAGCGCCAGATAGACCTCCGGCACCAGCGCGAACACCGCCGCGATCCCGGCCGTCGCCGCGACCAGGTAGACCAGGAAGCCGACGAAGACGCCCGCCAGCGAGGTCAGCCCGGCCCGGCGGCCCTGGGCGACCGAGCGGGACACCAGGTAGATCATATTCGGGCCGGGGGACAGGACCATCCCCAGTTCCACCATCGCGATGCCGGCTATCGCGCCGAGACTCACCATCGTGCCGCTCTCCCCGTTCCCTTCGTGGCCGCGGTGCGGACACCGCGGGCCGGCGGCCGGCCCGCCGCGAGGCCGCGACGCGCAACCGCCTCGATCCCGCCGCGCACCGCGCCGCGGGCTCGCAGCACATCCGCCGCGATCAAGGTCTCATCCTACGAATAATGCGATCTCACTTGTCGGGCGCAGCCGCTACAGTCCTCACCACCGCCCGGGGGCGGCATCGCGGCGGGCACGCCGGTCCGCGTCCGGCCTCCCCGGCGGGCCCTGGTCCTGGTCCGGCCCTGGTCCGGTCCTGGTCCGGCCCTGATCCGGTCCTCGTCCTGGTCCGGTGGCACGACGGCAGGCGCACCGCCCGCTCGCCTCCGGCCGCGACCACCGGGGCGCCGCAGCGCGGACATCCCAGCACAGGGCATCCCAGCACAGGACAGCGCAGCACAGAACACCGCAGTACAGGGCACCGCAGTACACGGCATCGCAGCACAGCGCACGAGGGGGAGGACATGACGGTCCGGAGCGACGAGCGGACAGCGGCCGACGAGATAGGCCCGGAGGAGCTGGCAGCCTTCGGCCGCACCCTCGGACGCCTGCGCGCCCTCCCCGCCGACCACTCGGTCCGCCGGCACGCCGAGCGCCAACTGGAGTCCTTCGTCCGGGAGAGCCGCAAGCGCCGTCGCCAGGACGCCCGGGACGAGGACCGCCTGGCCGATGCCGGCCTGCTCGCCGCCACCGCCACCGGCGCGCCGGACCGCCGCGAGGACGCGCCGCTGACCGCCGCCGCCCCGGCCGCCCCGCTCGGCGAGCTCCGGCTCGGCCGCCGCTGCTACGTCTGCAAGCAGCACTACCGCCGGGTGGACGCCTTCTACCACATGCTCTGCCCCGGCTGCGCCGTCGACAACACCGCCCGTCGCGGCCTCAGCACCGACCTGCGCGGGCGCCGGGCACTGCTCACCGGCGGCCGGGTGAAGATCGGCTTCCAGCTCGCCCTGATGATGCTGCGCGACGGCGCCGAACTGATCGTCACCAGCCGCTTCCCGCACGACACCGTACGGCGCTTCCACGCCGCCGCCGGCAGCGCCGAGTGGCGCGACCGCCTCACCGTGGTCGGCATCGACCTGCGCGACCCGCGCCAGGTACTCGGCCTCACCGAGCAACTCCGCGCCGACGGCCGCCCGCTGGACATCCTGGTCAACAACGCCGCGCAGACCCTGCGCCGCCCGCCCGGGTCCTACGCCCTGCTGGCCGCCGGTGAGCGGGCCGCACTGCCCGCCGCGCCCACCGCGGTCGTCCACGCCCCGGGGTTCCGGCCGATGCCCGCCCTCGCCCCGGCCTGGCCCGCCGCCGAACTCGACACCGCCGCCGACCGGTCGGCCCTCGCCCTGCCGTCCGAGTGGGCCGACGAGGCGGGCCTGCTGCCCGACCCCGCGCCGGTCAACTCCTGGTCCGCCCGGCTCGGCGCGCTGGACCCCGCGGAGCTCCTGGAGACCCAGCTGGTCAACGCGCTCGCGCCCGCGCTGCTCTGCGACCGCCTGCTGCCGCTGCTGCTGGCCGCGCCGCACGCCCGCCGCTACATCGTCAACGTCACCGCGGTGGAGGGCCGGTTCGCCGTCCGCAACAAGACCGCCGGTCACCCGCACACCAACATGGCCAAGGCCGCCCTCAACATGCTCACCCGCACCAGCGCCGAGGAACTCGCCGCTCAGGGCGTCCACATGTGCGCGGTCGACACCGGCTGGATCACCGACGAGAACCCGGCCCCCAAGAAGGCCCGGCTGGCCGCCGACGGGTTCCGCACCCCGCTCGACATCGTCGACGGCGCCGCGCGCGTCTACGACCCGATCGTCCGCGGCGAGGCCGGGGCGCCGGTGTCGGGCGTCTTCCTCAAGGACTACCGCGAGGCGGCCTGGTGACTCCCGGGGGCCGGCCGGCCACCGGGCCGGACCTCACCCGTGCGCGGCGCGGGTCGGCCGGACCTCGCCCGCCCGCACGACAACTCGCCCGCCGCTGACGGGTGGAGGTGCGACCGCGCGCCGTCGCGGGGCTGGGCAGGGCGGGCCGATCTCTCCACAATGGACATGCCATTGTCGTGATCCGGCCACCACACCCGACGGGGGTACCAGACCGTGCCCGTGACCTCGCACGCGCCGATCAGTCGGCGCACCTTCACCCGAACCGCCCTGCTGGGCGCCCTCACCGCCGCCGGCCTCGGGGCGGCCACGCCCCGGGCCGGCGCGCTCGCCGTCCCGGCGGGAGCCGACTGGCTGGGCGCCGTCGACGGCGGAGCCCCGCTCTCCCGGCTCACCCTCCCCGGCACGCACGACAGCTGCGCGCTGTACGGCGGCCCGCTGACACAGACCCAGACACTTGCCCTGCCCGACCAGTTCGCGGCCGGCGTGCGCTTCCTGGACATCCGCTGCCGCGCGATCGACGGCGTGCTCGCGATCCACCACGGCCCGGTCTTCCAGCAGATCTTCTTCGGCGACGTCCTCAACCACTGCCTGGCCTTCCTCGCCGCCCACCCGGGCGAGACCCTGGTCATGCGGGTCAAACAGGAGTACTCCACGGTCTCCGACAGTGAGTTCGGCGCACTCTTCGCCGGCTACCAGGCGCGCTGGAAGGGCCTGTTCTGGAGCGAGGACCGGATCCCCCGGCTCGCCGAGGTGCGCGGGCGGGTGGTCCTGCTGGCCGACAACTCCGGCCTGCCCGGCCTCCGTTGGGGCGGGCCCCGGACGGACATCGAGGACGACTACGACATCGGCACCATCTTCGAGCTCAACTCCCGCAAATGGCCCGAGGTCTCCGCCCACCTGGACGCCGCCCGCGCCGCCGCCGACCCGGGCCGCCTGTTCCTCACCTTCACCTCCAGCTCCGGCTGGGGCCTCTGGCCGCGCCAGGCCGCGGACGCGATCACGCCGAAGCTCCGCTCCTACCTGGGCGCCCTCGACCGCCCCGCCCGCCCGGTGCTCGGCACCGTCCCGCTGGACTTCGTGACCCCGGACCTCGCGCGCTCGCTGTACGCGCTCAACTTCGGCGGCTGACCGGGCGGGGCGCGCCCGACCGCCCGGGCGCGCCCCGCTCGCCCGGGCATCCGCGCGCCCCCAACTCCCGCATATCGCACGACAATCATCTATCTCGCTCGATCGAGCGAACTATCTTCCTTATCCACATTTTTGCCTTTCCATGGGGGAACATCAGCACGTCCGCGCCCGAACGATCCCCCGGTCGGGCGGCACCAACTCCGGCCATTGGGATAAGCCCGTGACTACCTCCGCCCCCGTGTGGGACTGCCCCTTCAACCACACCGAAGGCCTGGAGTTCGACCCCCTCCTCAAGCGACTGCTCACCGAGGACCCGGTCGCCAGGATCCGGCTGCCGCACGGCGAGGGCGAGGCCTGGCTGGCCACCCGCTACGAGGACGTCCGCGTCGTCACCACCGACCGCCGGTTCAGCCGCGCCGCCGGCATCGGCCGCGACCTCCCCCGGATGACGCCCGCCCCGATCGCCCAGGTCGAGGCGATCAACCTGATGGACCCGCCGGCCCACAACCGGCTGCGCCGGCTGGTCGCCAAGGGGTTCACCAACCGGCAGGTCGAGCAGTTGCGGCCGAAGACCCAGCGCACGGTCGACGGCTTCCTGGACGAGATGGCGGAGCACGGCTCCCCCGCCGACTTCGTCCACCACCTCGCCTCCCGGCTCCCCATGGTCACCATCTGCGAGCTGCTCGACATCCCCGAGGAGGACCGCACCGAGCTGCGCGGCCACGCCGTCGCGATGATGTCGATGGGCCCCGGCAGCGGCGACGGCCAGGTCCGGGCCAAGGCCGCACTGCGCGCCTACTTCTCCGAGCTGACCGCCGCCCGCCGCCGCTCCCCCGGCGAGGACCTGATCAGTGCCCTGGCCACCGCCCGGGACGAGGAGGAGCTGCTGGACGACCAGGAGCTCGCCGTGATGGCCATGGTCCTGCTGGTCACCGGCCACGACACCAGCACCTACCAGCTGAGCAACATCACCTACACCCTGCTCACCCACCCCGAGCAGCTCGGCAAGCTCCGCGCCCAGCCGGAGCTGCTGCCGCGCGCCATCGAGGAGCTGCTCCGCTTCATCCCGTTCCGCCAGGGCGTCGGCATCGCCCGGGTCGCCACCGAGGACGTCGAACTCGGCGGCGTGCGGATCAGGGCCGGCGAGGCCGTCCACGTCTCCTACCTGGCCGCCAACCGCGACCCGGAGATGTTCGAGCGGCCCGACGAGCTGGACCTCGACCGCGGCTCGGCCAACCACATGGCCTTCGGCTACGGGACGCACCACTGCGCGGGCGCCCACCTCGCCCGGATGGAGCTCCAGGTGGCCATCGGCACCCTGCTGCGCCGCTTCCCCGACCTGCGGCTCGCCGTGCCGGCCGCCGAGCTGGACTGGCGGACGGGCTCGATCTGGCGCTATCCGCGGACCCTGCCGGTCGCCTGGTGACCAGCTCCCCGCCGCGCCGGCCCGGCGCCCCTCCGACGCACCCGTAGGCCCTCCAGGGGAGATCCGTACCCATGGCAACACTCTGCCGACCCGCCATCGCCGTCCCCGAACACGTCATCACCCTGGAGCAGACCCTCGACCTGGCCCGCGGCCTGCACGCCGACCATCCACAGCTCGGCCTCGCCCTGCGTCTGATCGAGAACACCGGCGTCCGGACCAGGCACCTGGTCCAGCCCATCGACGAGACCCTGCGCCACCCCGGCTTCACCGGCCGCAACGCGGTCTACGAGCGGGAGGCCAAGCGCAGGGTCCCCGAGGTGGTCGAACGCGCCCTGGCCAACGCCGAGCTGTCCGCCCGCGAGATCGACCTGATCATCTACGTGTCCTGCACCGGCTTCATGATGCCGTCGCTGACCGCCTGGCTGATCAACACCATGGGCTTCCGCTCCGACACCCGCCAGGTGCCGATCGCCCAGCTCGGCTGCGCGGCCGGCGGCGCCGCCGTCAACCGTGCGCACGACTTCTGCCGCGCCTACCCCGGCGCCAACGTGCTCATCGTGGCCTGCGAGTTCTGCTCGCTCTGCTACCAGCCGACCGACCTCGGCGTCGGGTCGCTGCTCTCCAACGGCCTGTTCGGGGACGCCGTCGCCGCCGCCGTGATGCGCGGCCGAGGCGGCACCGGCGTGCACATCGAGCGCAACGGCTCGCACCTCGTCCCGCACACCGAGGACTGGATCTCCTACGGCGTCAGGGACACCGGCTTCCACTTCCAGCTCGACAAACGCGTCCCCGGCACCATGGAGATGCTCGCGCCCGCCCTGCGCACGCTGGCCACCGAACACAGCTGGGACATCTCGGGCCTGGGCTTCTACATCGTGCACGCCGGCGGCCCGCGGATCCTCGACGACCTCTGCCACTACCTCGACCTGGAGCCCGCGGCCTTCCGCTTCAGCCGCGCCACCCTCACCGAGCGCGGGAACATCGCCAGCGCGGTCGTCTTCGACGCCCTCGCCCGGCTCTTCGAGGAGGGCGGGGTCGCGGACGGCACCCACGGCCTGATCGCGGGCTTCGGACCGGGCATCACCGCCGAGATCTCGCTCGGCAGTTGGGCCGGCGTCCCGATCGAGGCGACCATCCCGCGCCGCCCCCGGGCGATCGACGTGGCCGACCTCGCACTCGTCCAGGCGACCACCCCCCTGCTGCGTCCGGCCGGGACTACGATCACCGAATGACCGACACCACGGACCGATCCGACGTCTCTGCCAGAGCGGCCGAACTGGCCGCGCGCTTCCCCGCGTTGCACGCACCGCAGTACTGGCCCTGGGGCCGGTACGACGCGCAGTTCTCCCTCGCGCTGCCACCGGACGAACTCATCACCAACATCCACCTGGTGGGCTTCTCCGCCGGGCTGGTGGTGCTCTGCCGGGACGACCGCGACCACTGGTTCCTGCCGGGCGGGACGCGGGAGAGCGGCGAGTCGATCGAGTCCTGCCTGGTCCGCGAGCTGCGCGAGGAGGCCGGCGCGCGCCTGCTCGGCGAGCCGTCCTGGCTGGGGGCCCACCGCTGCGTGACGGACAGCGCGGAGCCGTACCGGCCGTGGCAGCCGCACCCCGAGAAGGCCTGGCTCTGGGGCTGGGCGGAGGTGTCGGTGGACTCCACCCCGACCAACCCGGACGACGGCGAGCAGGTGGTCGAGGTCCGTGCGGTGGAGCCGGCCGAGGCGCAGCGGCTGCTGGTCGGCAGCCACGAGCCGTGGTGGGGCGAGCTGGTCGGCCTGGCCGTGGAGCTGCGCGGGCGGACGTCCGCCGGATAGCGAAGCGGGGCGGCGGCCGGGGCGTGGGCCGGGGGCACGGGCGCGGGTGGGGCCGGGCCGGCTGGCTGATCCTGGTGATCCTGCTGCCCCTGATCGGCGTCCTCGTCTACGTGATCGCCCGTGGCACGTCGATGAGCAAGCGGGACGTGGCCGAGGCCCGGCAGAACGAGGCCGCGTTCAAGGCGTACATCCGGGAGGCAGCCACCGAGGCACCCGGGAGCGGTCCGCCGGGCGCGGGTGCCCCGGGTGCCACGGGCTCGACGGGTTCCACCGCGAGCGCCGCCGCGGGCGGCGGGCGCAGCCACGTCGACGACCTGGCCAAGCTCGCCGACCTCAAGGCCGGCGGTGCGATCACCGAGGTTGAGTACCAGCGGGCCAAGGAGAAGCTCCTGGCCTGAGCGGCGACCGGCCTGAGCCGGGACCGACCGGGGCGGGGGGGGGGGGGGGGGGCCCGGGCCCCCGCCCCCGCCCCCCGGCCCCCGCCGCCCGGGGGGCCGGGCCCCCCGCCCCCCCCCCCGGGGGGGGGGGGGCATGCCGGTGCTGTTCACCCCGGCGGCCCCATTTAGACCCGCGGGGCGGGGGGGGCCGGGGGGGGGCGCCCCCCCGGCGGGGGGGGGGGGGGGGGGGCCCCCCCCCCCCCCCCCCCCCCCGCCCGCGTCACGTCCGAACGGCGGAACCGGGCCCCGGCGACCCCAGCAGGGGAGGCTGCCTCAGCGGCGCCCGGAGCGGCGGCCGCCCTCGGAGCCGGACCCGCCTGCCAGACCGGCCCGGCGCAACGCGTCCGCCATCGCCCCGCTGCCCAGCGGGGCCTGGCCACCCGAACCGGAGCCGCCGGAGCCCGCACCCGAGCCACCGCCCGAGCCCCGCCGGTCCTGGCGCGGCGGACGCGCCTGCCGGCCGCCGCGGTCGCCCCCGCGGTCGCCGCGCCGGTCACCCCGGTCACCCCGGTCGCCCCCGCGCTCCCGGCCGACCTCGTCGTCGAGGCGCAGCGTCAGCCCGATCCGCTTGCGCGGCACGTCCACCGTGGTCACCCGCACGGTGACGATGTCACCCGGCTTGACCACCTCGCGCGGGTCCTTGACGAAGTTCTTCGACAGCGCCGAGACGTGCACCAGCCCGTCCTGGTGCACGCCCACGTCGACGAAGGCCCCGAAGGCCGCGACGTTGGTGACCACGCCCTCCAGCACCATGCCGACCTCCAGGTCGCCGATCTTGTCGACGCCCTCCTTGAAGGTGGCCGTGCGGAAGGCCGGGCGCGGGTCGCGGCCCGGCTTGTCCAGCTCGCCGAGGATGTCGGTCACGGTCGGGATGCCGAAGGTCTCGTCGGCGAAGTCCCCCGGCCGCAGGCCCCGCAGCGCGGTGCTGTTGCCGATCAGCTCGCGCAGCTGACCGCCGGTGCCGGCGAGGATCCGGCGCACCACCGGGTACGCCTCCGGGTGGACCCCGGAGGCGTCCAGCGGGTCGTCGCCGTCCGGGATCCGCAGGAAGCCCGCGCACTGCTCGAACGCCTTCGGACCGAGCCGGGCGACGTCCTTGAGCGCCTTGCGGGTCCGGAACGGGCCGTTGGCGTCGCGGTGCGCGACGATGTTGTCCGCGAGCGTGCCGGTGATCCCGGAGACCCGGGTGAGCAGCGGCGCGGAGGCGGTGTTGACGTCCACCCCGACCGCGTTGACGCAGTCCTCGACCACCGCGTCCAGCGAGCGGGACAGCTTCACCTCGCTGAGGTCGTGCTGGTACTGGCCGACCCCGATCGACTTGGGGTCGATCTTGACCAGCTCGGCCAGCGGGTCCTGGAGGCGGCGGGCGATGGAGACCGCGCCGCGGATCGACACGTCCAGCTCGGGCAGCTCCTGGGACGCGAACGCCGAGGCCGAGTAGACCGAGGCGCCGGCCTCGCTGACCATCGCCTTGGTGAGGTTCAGCTCCGGGTGGCGCTTGATGAGGTCCTCGGCGAGCTTGTCCGTCTCGCGGGAGGCGGTGCCGTTGCCGATCGCGACCAGGTCCACGCCGTGCTTCCTCGCCAGCGCCGCCAGGGTGGCCAGCGCAGCGTCCCACTTGTTGGCGGGCTGGTGCGGGTAGATCGTGTCGTAGGCGACGACCTTCCCGGTGGCGTCCACGATCGCGACCTTCACGCCCGTCCGGAACCCCGGGTCCAGGCCCATCGTGGCGCGACTGCCCGCCGGTGCGGCGAGCAGCAGGTCGCGCAGGTTGGCGGCGAAGACGCGCACCGCCTCGTCCTCGGCCTCCTGACGGAGCCGGCCGCGCAGGTCGATGCCGAGCCGCACCAGGATGCGGGTGCGCCAGGCCCAGCGGACGGTGTCGCCGAGCCACTTGTCGGCCGGACGGCCGTGGTCGGCGATGCCGAAGCGGGCGGCGATCCGCTGCTCGTAGTCGCTCGCGCCGGGGAGGTCACCGGCCTCCTCGCCGTCGTAGGGGGAGAGTTCGAGGTCCAGCACCTCCTCCTTCTCGCCGCGCAGCATCGCCAGGATCCGGTGCGAGGGGAGCTTGGTGTACGGCTCGGCGAAGTCGAAGTAGTCGGCGAACTTGGCGCCTTCCTGCTCCTTGCCCGCACGGACGGTGGCGACCACCCGGCCCCGGGTCCACATCCGCTCGCGCAGCGAGCCCACCAGGTCGGCGTCCTCGCCGAACCGCTCGACCAGGATGGACCGGGCGCCCTCCAGCGCGGCGGCCCGGTCGGCCACCGCCTCGTTCAGATAGGCGTCCGCCACCGCCGCCGGGTCCTGCGTCGGGTCCGCGAGCAGGGTGTCGGCGAGCGGCTCCAGACCGGCCTCGCGGGCGATCTGCGCCTTCGTCCGACGCTTCGGCTTGAACGGGAGGTAGATGTCCTCCAGGCGGGCCTTGGAGTCGGCCGCGAGGATCTGCCCGCGCAGCGCCTCGTCGAGCTTGCCCTGGGACTCGATCGACTCCAGGACGGCCGTGCGCCGCTCCTCCAGCTCCCGCAGGTAGCGCAGCCGCTCCTCCAGGGTGCGCAGCTGGGTGTCGTCGAGCGAGCCGGTCGCCTCCTTGCGGTAGCGGGCCACGAACGGCACGGTCGCGCCGCCGTCGAGCAGATCGACGGCCGCCTTCACCTGCCCGCCGCGGACACCCAGCTCCTCGGCGATCTTGCGCTCGATCGCCTGCTGGGCCTGCTGGGCCACCTGTTCGTCTGGCGTGCTCACGAAGCCGGTCACCTTCTCCAGAGTTGCTTTCCCCGTACCCCCGCATTCTGGCACTGACCGGCGACACCTCCCGGCCGCCCCCGGAGCGACCGGGCGTGGCGCGGCGGCGGAGTTCAGCCGTTGACGGTCGGGGAGGGGCGGCCGTCGGCGGCGATCCGGACGACGTCGGTCCGGCCCGCCGCGGCGGCACCCACCGCGCGACCGCACCGCCGAGCGCCCCCCACCCGACCCGACGTCCCCACCTGATCGTCACCGCCCCACCCCGGTGTTCGAAATACGGTGAACGGCCGTGGAACCCGGGAGTACAGTGCCGGGCATGTGCGCTGCGGCCCGGATGCATGACGACGAACCGGACATCGACACCGCCCTGGTACGGCGGTTGCTCGCCGCCCAGTTCCCCCACTGGGCCGGGCTGCCGCTCGAACGGGTCGCCTCCTCCGGGACGGACAACGCGATGTTCCGGCTCGGTCCCGAACTCGCCGTACGGCTGCCCCGGGTGGGGTGGGCGGCCGGGAGCGTCGAACGCGAGCAGCGCTGGCTGCCGAAGCTGGCACCACACCTGCCGCTCCCCATCCCCGCCCCGCTGGCACTCGGCCGGCCCGCCGCCGGCTACCCGTGGGAGTGGTCGGTGCTGCGCTGGATCGACGGCGCCAACCCGGTGGTCGGCGCGACCACCGCGCCGATCCAACTCGCCCAGGACCTCGCCGGGTTCATCACCGCGCTGCGTGCGGTCGACCCGGCGGACGGCCCACCGGGCTCCCGGGGCGTGCCGCTGGCCTCCCGTGACGCCTCCACCCGGGCCGCCATCGGCCGGCTCCGCGGATCGATCGACACGGAGGCGGCAACCACCGCGTGGGAGAAGGCACTTCGCCTGCCGGAACACGCCGGGAGACCCGCCTGGATGCACGGCGACCTGTCCCCCGGGAACCTCCTGCTCGGCAACCGCCGGCTGCGCGCCGTCATCGACTTCGGCGTCATGGGCGTCGGCGACCCGACCGTGGACCAGATCGTCGCCTGGAACCTGCTCCCCGCCGCGGCCCGGCCCGCCTTCCGCGCCGCACTCGCCGCCGACGACGCCACCTGGGCCCGCGGCCGCGCCTGGGCCCTGTCCATCGCCCTGATCCAACTCCCCTACTACCGCACCACCAACCCCGCCCTGGCGGCCAACGCCCGCCACGTGATCCGCGAGGTCCTCGCCGACCGCAGCGTGTGAAGCGGCGCGCCGACGCCCGTACCGGTCAGAGTTCGGCCCGCGCCTCGTCGATCGAGTGCAGGACGGCCTTCGCCCCGGCGCCGGCGGCCAGTTCGGCGGCCTCGTCGAGCAGCGCCCGCGCATCGGCGGGGCGGCCCTCGGCGGCGTCCAGCTCACGGTCGGCGACCGGCAGGACATCCGCCTCGCCCCCCGTAGCATGCGCCGCCCGTGACGTCCGCGAGGAACCCCCGGAGCACGATCCGCGCGGCGGACGCGGAGGAGAGATGACGCGGGAGGGAGCAGAATCGGTCCCTAGGGGTGCTGTCAAGCGATTCGGGCATGACGATGCCACCTTCTGGTGCATTGGGGGGGCCGTGCGCGGGCAGGGCGCTTCGTGCACTCACTAGCGCGCGCGCCCGTTCCGTTCCACGCTTAGCATCGACGGTTCCGAATTCGGTGACGAGTGATCAGCCGGTTCCAGGGAACGTCTTGACACAGGGGGGCCTGAACCATGACTCGTCAGAAGTCCGTCCATCCGAACCTGCGGTCGAGCGCGGGAGCGGTGTTCGGTGCCGTCCTGCGGCGATTCCGCGACGCGAAGGGAATCTCGCAGGGCGAACTCGCCGCACTCGTCCCGTGCAGCCGCCCGCACATCTCCCGCATCGAGGCCGGCACCCGCAACCCGCAGGAGGACTTCGTCCTCGCGGCCGACCGGCTGCTGGACACCGGCGGACAGCTGATGGACCTCTGGAGGGAGATCGACTGGTACGCCCGGGTGGAGCACCCGGACTGGTTCCGGCGCTACGCCGGGTTCGAGGAGCGGGCTTCGACGATCTGCGAGTTCCAACTCATCCGCGTTTCAGGTCTCATGCAGACCGAGGCCTACGCGCGAGCGCTACTGGCCTCCGGCACCGCGGCCGGGAACCATGCGCTGATCGAAGAGCGCGTCAGCTCCCGGCTCGCCCGCCAGCACCGGCTGAACGAGCAGGGCGGCCCCCTTCTCATGGTCGTGCACTCCGAGGCGGCCATCCGCTCGGTCGTCGGCGGACCCGAGATCATGCACGAGCAACTGGGACACCTGCTGCGCATGGGAGAACGTCCCGACATCGTCCACCAGATCGCGCCTTTCAGTCTCGGCGAGCGTCTCCCGTTCGGCACTCTCGTCACCCTGGTGACGTCGGCCGAGGGCAAGACCAGGCTCTACTCCGAAAGTCTGGACCAGGGCCACTTCATCGAGGATCCGAAGGAGGTCCAGCGAAGGCAGCGGGCCTATGATCGCCTCCAGGCGGATGCGCTGTCTCCCAGCGACAGCGCCGCTCTGATCCGCAGCGTGAGGGAAGGACTTCTCACCATGATTCCCGTCAAGACCCACACGCCCGAGACTCCGTGGCGCAAGTCCAGCTACAGCGACAACAACGGCGGCAACTGCATCGAGGTGGCCGAAGGCCACCCCTCCCTGCTCGTCCGCGACTCCAAGGACCCCGAGGGCCCCGTCCTCTCGTTCCCCTCCACCACCTGGCAGTCCTTCATCGACGCCGTCCGCACCGACTCCTTCCCGACGCCCGGCCGCTGAACGACCGCATCCGAATCCCCTCCCCCGGGCCACCGGGGAGGGGATTCGCCCGTTCTCGCCGGGAGGCGCCCGGCCGGCGGTCGGTAGGGTGCGGCCATGACGCGACACATCGCCTTCGACGCCCTGCACAACTTCCGTGACATGGGCGGATACCGGAACTCTGACGGATTGTCGGTCCGGTGGGGCCGGCTCTACCGGTCGGACTCGCTGGGCAAGCTCTCCTCGCCCGAGGACCTCGCGGTGTTCCGGGGCCTCGGCATCGGCACCGTGATCGACCTGCGCTACCCGTGGGAGATCGCCGCCAAGGGGCGGATACCCGTGATGGACGGCGTGGCCTACCACAACCTCTCGATCGAGCACCGGCCGTACGACCAGGCGGAGATCGACCCGGACGTCGATCCCTGGCGCTACCTCGCGGACCGGTTCGCCGAGGTGACCGAGGACGGGGTGGCGGAGATCCGCCAGGTGATCGAACTGGTCGCGGCCGCGGACCACCCGGTGGTCTTCCACTGCGCCTCCGGCAAGGACCGCACCGGGCTGATCGCCGCACTGCTCCTCACCCTGCTCGACGTCCCCGAGGTCGACATCGCGGCCGACTTCGCCCTCACCGAACTGGCCACGCCGCACCTCGTCGCCGACTGGCACGCCGCCCACCCCGGGCGCACGCTGCGCTGGCCGGGGTACGGGCGCGCGCCGGAGGACGTGATCCGGCACGTGCTCGCCGACCTCACCGCCACCCACGGCTCGGTGCGTGCCTATGCCACCGGCACACTCGGTGTCGACGAGGAACTGATCGGCGCACTGCGCTCCCGGCTGCTCACCGAATAGCCGACGGGCGGCGGGAACTGGCCACCCCATTTTGCAAATGACAATCCTACAAAATCAGACCTGAACAACCTTTCGCTCATCCGAGGACATCTGCGGAAATGCTTGGCCGACTTCCCGTCAGCCAAGCAAATCTTCGAGCACTTCGTATCACCGGCTTGCCAAGCCCCGGCCCCATCAACCCCACCCTCCGAATGGCCGGAAATCATAGTTCTTGGCAGCTGTTCGTGCACGCTAAGGTCGTTCCCGCGGCGGCTCGTCCGATCGGGTGATCAAGGCCGATGGCAGTCGAACCTCCGCTCGCTTCTTTTTGCCTGCATGACGCCCCTGTGGCGTCACCGAAAAGATCGGACGGGATATGCACGCAAAGCACCGCACGCTCGTGCGCGGCATTCTGGTGGCCGGCGCGCTGCTCGGGTTCGCCGGCGCGACGCCGGCCCTCGCCGAGGGCTCCTGGACGTCCCACATCAGCAACTGGGGGCCCGGCTCCGAGTCCCGCCGGTGGACGGACTACGACCGGGACGACGCCGTGACGACGGTGTCGTTCAAGGGCTGCACCACCGACACCAACGAGTTCAAGAACGCCGATCTCCAGCTCTACAAGGACGTCGTCGGCCCCGACCGGGCCTACGGGTACCGGCTGAACCGGTGCGACACCTCCGTCTGGGGCGACCAGAGCTCCGGCGAGTACTACTTCGCGCTGGAGGGCGTGCGCGCCGGCGGCAAGCTCTGGGTCGACTCGGTGAGCACCCAGTACTGAGCCCGCCCCGCCCACCGGCGTCCCGGGAAGTCCGGGCGTTCCCCGACTTCCCGGGAATTCCCGGCCTCCCGACGACCCGGTGGGCCGGTGGAGACCCCGCCCGCCGACCCGCCTCCCTCCCCTCCCCCGGTATCGCCCCGCACCCACCGAGCGAAATGCGTCGAGCCCGCCATGTCCCTTGAGTTCCACCACGTCGACTTCCAGTACAGCCGGAAAGCCGGACTCTTCGCCGGCTTCGCCCTGCGGATCGACGATCCGGCCACCGTCCTGCTCGGCCCCAACGGCGCCGGCAAGTCCACCCTGATGGCCCTGGCCTCCTCCCAACTCGCCCCGCGCCGAGGCTCGGTCTCCTGGCGCGGACGCACCCCGACCGGGCACGGCGACCGGGCGGCCTACCGGCGGGCGGTGGCCTGGCTGCCGCAACAGGTCACCCCGGTCCCGGGACTCAGCGTGCGCGAACAGGTCGCCTACAGCGGGTGGTTGAAGGGCATGTCGCGCGCCGACGCCTGGCACGCGTCGGCCGGCGCGCTGGACCGGGTCGGGCTGGCCGCGCTCGCCGACCGGCGCAGCCACCGGCTCTCCGGCGGGCAGCTGCGCCGGCTGGGCATCGCCGGCTGCCTGGCGCACCGCAGCGAACTGATCCTGATGGACGAGCCGACCGCCGGGCTCGACCCGGCGCAGCGCGGCATGTTCCGCACCCTCGTCGAGGACTTGACCACCGAGGTGAGCGTGATCGTCTCCACCCACCAGACCGAGGACCTCGCCACGAGCTACCGGCACGTGGTGGTGCTGGACCAGGGCCGGGTCCGGTTCCAGGGCGGCATCGAGGAGTTCCACGCCCTCGCCCCCGGCCGGGGCGAGGGTGCCGAGGCCGCCTACACGCACCTGGTCGAGCGGGAGGCCTGACGTGCTGCTGCGCACCGTCCTCCGCACCTCCGCCGGACTGCGGGCACTGCCGTTCCTGGTCGGCTTCCTGCTCGTCGCGCTCGGCGACGAGATCACCGACTGGGTCACCCCCGGCTACGGCCTCTCCGCCACCGGACACGCGAGCATCGCGCTGCCGTTCGCCGGCGCGGCCTGCGCGGCCGCCGGGGCCGGGGAGGGCGGCCGACTGCACCGGGGGCGGGTCCTCGACCGCTCACCGGTCCGGTCGCCGCTGGCGATCACGGCGCCCGTCCTGCTCCCGGTGGTGGTGATGGGCGGACTCGGCATGGCCGCGGCCGTCGGCGCCGCCGCGGTCGCCGGCGGCACGGTGGCCGGCACGCCGCAGCCCGGCCTGTTCGCCGCCTGGGTCGGGCTGCTGCTCGCCAACACCCTGGTCGGCTCGATCGTCGGGCGGGTCCTGGTACCGGTGGTCGCGGTGCCGCTGGCCCTGGTCAGCAGCTTCGTGCTGAACGCCTACCCGGCCTCGTCCACCACCTACTGGTTGCGGCACCTGGTCGGCGGCGGGCTCTCCGACTGCTGCGCCGTGGACCAGGTCCTCGACCAGAAGGCCGTGCTGAGCGCCCTGGCGTTCTCGGGCGCGGTGTGCGCGGCGGCCGTCCTGGTGATCCGGTACCGCGGCGCGCCGGCCGCGCTCGCCGTCGCGCTGGCGGTGACGGCCGGCGGGATCACGCTCGCCACCCACCTCGCCCGGGGGCTCGGACCCGAGCCCGTACTGGACCGGCCCGGCACCGCGCTGGTCTGCGACCACGGCCGGCCGCGGATCTGCCTCTGGCCGGAGCTGGGCACCGCCCGTGCGGACCTGGTCCGGACGGAGGCCCGACGGGTCGTCACCACCCTGGCCGAGCGGGGCGTCCCGGTACCCGCGACGCTCACCATGGCGGCCCGGCCGGGGCCGGGCGAGGCCAAGCTGGGCGTCCCGACCACGGCCCGCGCGCAGGACGTGGCACCCGGCGTCGTCGGCGGGCTGCTCCCCCGCACCCCGGACTGCGCCCGGGCGGGCGCCCCCTACCCGGCCGGCGCGGCCGCCGGACCGGTGGCCGCGTGGCTCACCGCCGAGGCCGCCCCGGACGGAGCGGCGCCCGCCGCCCGGGGTCGGTTCGGCGCGGAGGACGCCGCGCTCGCCGGGCACCTGCTGCGGCTCCCCCGGGAAGCCCAACTCGACTGGTACCGGGCGGCCACCGAGGCCCTGCGCCACTGCGACACCCCGGCACCCGCACTGCCCCCGGGCGGTGACCGGTGATCTGGTGGTGCAAGGCACGCGCGGTACCCGCCGTCGTCGCCGCCCTGGCCGGGACGTTCGCGGTGGGCCTGCTCATCGGCGACGGTGAACTGCCGGTGCCCGCACTGCACGGGCATGCGGGCCACTTCCTGGTGGGGCACATCATCACGCTGCTGCCCGCCGCGTTCCTGCTGCACGGCCTCGGCCGGGGCGACCTGCGGACGGAGGCCGTCGCCGGACGCTTCCTGCGGGGGCTGGACACCGCACTCGCCCTGGCCGTCGCGACGGCGGGCGCGGCGCTGGGCCTGCTCACCCACGCGGCCGGCCAGGACGACCTCGCCCTCGTCCTCGCCCGCAACATCGCCGGCTACCTCGGTTCGGCGCTGCTGCTGCACCCGCTGATCGGTCACCGCCCGGCCGCCGCCGCGATCGCCGCCGTCCCGCTGCTCTGCGCGGCGGCCGGCTGGCACCCCGACGGCCGCCCCCAACCCTGGGCCTGGCCCCTCCACCCCGCCGCATCCACCCAGGCGCTCACCGCCGTCACCCTCACCCTCCTGGCCGGCACCACCTGCGCCCTCCTGCGCCCCCGCCCCCTGACAGACCAGAACGTCCTGACCTGACACCCCGCGCAGGAAATCGGCCCGTCCGACTTCCTGCGCAGTACTGACCAGGAATCCCGCCCTCCGGCCGTCCACGTCCGTGCGTGGGAAGTCGGCCCACTCGACTTCCCCCGCACCACCGATCAGAGCGAAGCACCCGCACTCGGAGCCGCGACGAAACACGCCCGCCGCGCCGATCCGGCTCCGGTACCGGCACCCGCACCGGGCCCCTGAATCAGGATCCCGTGCGCAGCCGGTCGGCCCGCTCGACGTTCCGTGCCCGCGCCCGCGCCCGTCGCCCCCCGGCTGGCCGTCAGCGGCGGCGGGTGCGGCTGCCGGGGCTGCCGGGGCGGGGCTTGCGCGGGGGGCGGCGGTCGGCGGCCGCCGGGGTGGTGGCCGTGGCGGGCCAGTGGGTGGGGCGGGTGAGGGCGGGGGGCAGCTTGGTGGCGGCGTCCCCGCGGGCGGCGTTGAGCTGGGCCTGGGTGAGGAAGAGCGCATCGGTGAGGTCGGCGCCGGCCAGGTTGGCGTCCCGCAGGTCCGCGCCGATCAGGTCGGCGGTCCGCAGGTCCGCGCCCGAGAGGTCGGCCGCGACGAGCAGCGCCCCGCGCAGGTTGGCGCCCCGCAGGTCGGCGCCGCGCAGGCGGGCACCGAAGAGGTCCGCGCCCCGGTGCTCCTTGCGGCGCGGGACGGCGGCCCGGACCAGCTCGCTCGCCTTCAGCAGCAGCTCGCTCACCTCCTGGCGGTGGGCGGGCACGTCCACCGCCAGGATCTCCGCCGGGGTGCCGGCCGCGAGCCGGTCGGTCTCCGCGAGCGCCCGGCGCAGCTCGGCACGGAGCGGGCGGGCGGGCTCGTAGGAGAGCGCCTCGGTGAGGTACCAGAGCAGTTCGTGCAGCTGCCGCACCACCGGGAACACGTCGGTCATCCGCCGGGTGTCCTCCGGTGCCTCGCGCCAGCTCCGGCCGCCGAAGGTGACCTGGGAGACCCGCTGACCGGCCCCGAAACAGTCGTAGACCGTGCAGCCCTGGAAACCGCGGTCGCGCAGCTGGGCGTGGATGCCGCAACCGAAGTCGGTCTGCAGGTTGCGGCACGGGGTGCCGGCCGCCTTGGCGACGGCGAAGTCGGCGCCGGCCGCGAACGGCAGCGCGACGCAGCACAGCCCGAAACAGCTCCCGCAGTCGGACAGCAGGCTGATCGGGGCGGGCGTGGGCTCGGTCACTGTGCTGGTGTTCCTCCGTACGGCGGCGCCCGGGCGGTCCGGGTCTGCGGGGCGGCAGGGGCGGCCAGGGGCTGCCGGGCCTGCCGGGGGCTCGCGCGCAGTGCGCGGGGCCCGTCGTAGAGCGTACCGACACCGGGGCCGGGGCGGCCCGGGAACCGGGGGGCGGTGAGCGGCAGTCCGTTAGTGTGGTCGGCCGGTGTCGGTTCGGGATCTGTACGAAGGTCCGTACGAATCGGGGGCACCGCAGGCACCGGAGCAACCGAACAGTGGAGGAATCAGGCATGTCCCGGCACGACGTCACGCCGTACCCGGACACCGAGAGCGAGGACGCCCGCACCACGGGCGACCCCGCACCCGCGAAGGCGGCGGCGGCCCTGCGCCTCCCGCCCCGCGCCCGTACCGCCGCCCTCACCCTGCTCTGCTTCGCCGTCTGCCTGGCGATCGGTGCCCAGCAGTGGACCACCGCCCAGCTGGGCGGCTTCGACCTCGGCATCTTCGACCAGGGCGTGCGCGGCTACGCGCACTTCGGTCTGCCGGTGTCGTCGCTGAAGAGCTTCCACCACGAGTTCCCGCCGGACTTCTCGCTCCTCGGCGACCACTTCTCCCCCGTGATCGCGCTGCTGTCGCCGCTGTACTGGCTCTGGGACGACCCGCGCTCGCTGCTCGTGGGCCAGGCACTGCTGTTCGCCGCCGGGGTCCCGCTGGTCCGCCGGGTCGCCGACCGCTGCTTCGCGGACGCCGACCCACGCACCGCCCGCCGCGCCGCCGACCTGGCGGGCCTCGCCTACGGGCTGGGCTGGCCGCTGCTGGTGGCCTCGCGCGGCGGCTTCCACGAGGTCGCCTTCGCCGTCCCGCTCACCCTGCTGATGCTGGAGCGTGGGCTGGCCCGCCGCTACGGCACGGCGGCGCTGGCCGGTCTGCTGCTCTGCTGCACCAAGGAGGACCTGGGGCTGGCGGTCGGCGCGTACGGGCTGGTGCTGCTGCTGCGGGCCCGCCGGGACGAGGACCGCGACCGGCGCCGGCGAACCCTCCGCTGGGGCACCGGCTTCCTGCTCGGCGGACCGCTCGCCTCGGTGGTGGCGATCGCCTGGCTGGTACCGGCGATGGGCGGGGTGCCCGGCTACTACTGGAACTACGGCTCGCTGGGGACGGACGCCGGCGACGCCGCCTCCAGCGTGCTCGCGGACCCGACGCTGCTGGTGTCGGCCGCCTTCGACGCCCCGCTGAAGCCGCTGCTGCTGCTCTGGATCTTCGGCACCCTGTTCCTTCTGCCGCTGCGCTCCGCCACGGTGCTCTGCGCCCTGCCGCTGCTGGCGGAGCGGGTGCTCTCCAGCAACCCGAACCACTGGTCGATCGCCCGGCACTACGACGCGTTCCTCTGGCCGGTCCTGCTGGTCGCGGCGCTGGAGGTGCTGGGCCGCCGGCACGACCGCGTGCGCACCCGCCGCCTCGGCGTGGCGGCGGCCGCCGTGACGATCGCGGCCGCGCTGCCGCTCGGGGCGGCCGGCCTGTTCGTCCCCGCCTACTGGCAGGCGAAGCCGAGCGAGGCGGCGCTGATCCGGGGCGCCGAGCGGATCCCGGCCGGCGTCACGGTCGAGGCCGACAACCAGGCCGCCCCCCGGCTGACCGCCCGCACCGACGTGGTGCTGGTGGACGGCACCCCGCGCGGGCGCGAGTACGTGCTGATCCGCGCCGACAAGCGCGCGTTCCCGTTCAAGACCGACCGCGAGCAGGCGGCCCGGATCGAGCTGCTGCTGGCACACGGCTACCGGCAGGTCTGGTCCGAGGACGGCGTGGTGCTGCTGCACCGGGAGAGCTCCGAGCCGGTCCCCGGCGAGCACGTGCCCGGCCCGGGCAGCACGGGGTACCAGGACGAGGTGCCGTCGGACGTCGGCCACAACCTCTTCCGGGGCTGACCGGGTTCCGGGGCCGACCGGGCCGACCCCGGGAGGCCGCGGCGGCCCCGCCTACAGTCGTCCGGTGAACCGAGACCCCTCCCCGGCGGACCTCGAACCCGACCGCGAGAGCGGCCGCGAACCCGACCGCGAGAGCGGCCGTGGGCCGGACCTCCCGGTCGGCGCGACCCGGCTGGTGGCGACCGCGCACGCCCCGCGGCGCAAGCCGGTCGGCGAGCTGACCGTCGAGGACCTGCGTCTGCTGATCCGGCAGGACGTGGGCCTGCCGCACCTCCTGCCACGGGCGCTGGACGTCCTGCGGGACGACCCGATGGTGGCGGGCGACTTCTACGAGGGCGACCTGCTCCACGCCGTGCTCACCAGGAGTCCGGGCGTCCGGAGCCGTCAGCCCGCACTCCGGCACCGGCGCCGGCAGATCCTCGCGGAATCGGTCGGGCTGCCCCCACCGCTCCGTCGGGAGGCCGAGCGCTTCCCGGCCCGGTCGGTGCCCGGCGAGCCGGGAACCGCTCAGCCCTCGTAGCGCGACCGCTCCGCACGCTCCGGCGCCCGGCCGCCACCCGGGCGGCGGGCGGGCCACGGCCGGTGCGGCGACGGCCGACCCGGTGCCCGGGCACCCGGGAAACGCTCAGCCCTCGTACGGCAGCAGCTCCGCGCGCTTCGGCGGGCGGCCGTCGCCCGAGGAGCGGCCGGTGAGGCGGCGGCCGATCCAGGGGCCGAGGTGTGTCCGGGCCCAGCGGGCGTCGGCGGCCAGCTTCTCCGCCCGGCCTGGCAGGGCGGCGGCCGGCAGCGGGGCGCGCCAGTCGAAGGCGGCGGGGCGGCCGAGCGCCTCCAGGACGGCCTCGGCGACCCGGCGGTGGCCCTCGGGGCCGAGGTGCAGGCGGTCCTCGGCCCAGAGGCGGCGGTCGTCGAAGCACGGGGCGGAGAAGAGGTCGACCACCGCGATCCCCCGGTCCTGGCCGAGCTCGTGCACGAAGGCCTTCATCCGCAGGATCGCCGGGAGCAGCCGGGTGCTGCCCGCCATCCGGCGGGTGGGGTCGGTACTGGTGAACAGCACCACGGTGGCGCCGGTGGCGCGCAGCGCGGTGGCGGAGCGGCCGAGCAGGTCCTCGACCTGGGCGATGTCGCAGCGCGGCCGCAGCACGTCGTTGAGGCCGCCGGCCAGGGTGACGAGGTCGGCGCGCATCGCGGCGGCGGTGGCCAGTTGCTCGTCGTGGATCTGGCCGATCAGCTTGCCCCGGACGGCGAGGTTGGCGTACCGGAAGGCGCCGGCCGGCTGCTCGGCGGCGAGCCGGTCGGCGACCCGGTCGGCCCAGCCCCGGTAGTGGCCGTCGGGGAGCAGGTCGTCGCACATGCCCTCGGTGAAGGAGTCCCCGACGGCGACGTAACTGGTGTACCCGGTGGGCTCGGTGGGCGCGCCGGGCGCGCTCTTCTCCATTGTGTTCTCCATGGCCCGACGATCGTACGCGCACCTCCACCGGCTGCCGGGGACACCCCCGGCACCGCGCAAGCCCGACAGCCGGACCGGGGCACCGGGCCGGATCGGCCCGAATCAACGGCGGCGGCAACCGAACGCCGACCGGCCGTTTATCGGCCTGCGCCAGAGTGGGTCGGGCCGGGAGGGGACGCCCGGCAGGCACCACCCGCCGAGGAGGGCACCCGGAGCGCAGGACCGGCCGCAGCCCGTGCACCACCGCGGCCGCACTCGTCCGGGTCACCCGACCGCCGGCGCGGAGCGACGACCAGCAACGGGGGAGCTGGTCGCCGGAGCCGTCACGGATCCGCCGCCGGTACGGAGGGGTTCGCGCAGCTCTCGCGGAGAGCTGCGCGAGCCCGGTCCGTGACCGGGCTCCGCCGGACCGGGAGGTCGGCCGGCAGCCACGCGTCGTCGGGGATCCGGACCCGGTCGCGTACCCGCCCTCCTCCGTCAGCGGCCGGCGGAAGCCGTCAGCGCGGGCGTCGACGGGCTTGAGGGGCGAAGGCGACGTCCGCGCGAGGTGCGCCGGGACGGCACCCGCGGATCGCCTCCCGCGGCACCCTAGCCCGCCACCACCGTGCCGTCCGCCGACAGTTCGCGCCCGCCGTCCGGTCCGGCCACCCCGCCGGCCGCCTCCGCGCCGCCCGCGCCGTCCGCACCCGTGACCCAGTGCTCCCGCACCGCGTCCGTCGGCCGCTGCTCGCCGAGCAGGTCGAGGCCCCAGGCACCCAGGGCGTCGACCACCCGGCGCAGCGTCGCGCCCCGCTCGGTGAGCTCGTACACGGTGGCGTTGGCCGGCCGTTCCAGCCGCCGGCGCAGCACCAGGCCCTCGCCCTCCAGCTGCTTGAGCCGGGCGGCGAGGATGTCGGTGGAGACGCCGGGCAGGTCGGCGTGCAGGTCGGTGTAGCGGCGCGGGCCGGCGAGGAGTTCACGGACGATCAGGAGACTCCAGCGCTCCCCCACCGCGTCCAGGGCGCGGGCGACGGCGCAGTACTGGTCGTAGCTTCGGCGTGACATGTGGATCAGCATAGCCAAAAGGTTGGACTTTCCAAGTGCTTACTTGGTAGAACAAAGCGAGCAGAACGTGCGGGTTGACCGGTCGGGAGGCCTCAGATGGAGTTTCGGCAGTCCAGCAAGCTGACGGGTGTGTGCTACGAGATCCGGGGCCCGGTGGTCGACCAGGCCAATGCGCTGGAGGCGGCCGGGCACAGTGTGCTGCGGCTGAACACCGGCAACCCGGCGCCGTTCGGCTTCGAGGCGCCGGAGGAGATCCTCCAGGACATCATCCGCAACCTGCCCAACGCCCACGGCTACAGCGACTCGCGCGGCATCCTGCCGGCCCGTCGCGCGGTGGTGCAGTACTACCAGCAGCGCGGCGTCGCCGGAGTGACCGTCAACGACGTCTACCTCGGCAACGGCGTCTCCGAGCTGATCCAGATGGCCGTCACGGCCCTGGTCGACGACGGCGACGAGGTGCTCGTCCCGATGCCCGACTACCCGCTCTGGACGGCCGTGGTCCGGCTGGCCGGCGGCAAGGCCGTCCACTACGCCTGCGACGAGCAGGCGGACTGGTACCCGGACCTCGACGACATCGCGGCCAAGATCACCCACCGCACCAAGGCCATCGTCGTCATCAACCCCAACAACCCGACCGGCGCGGTCTATCCGAAGGAACTGCTGGAGGGCATCCTCGACCTCGCCCGCCGGCACCAGCTGATGGTGCTGGCCGACGAGATCTACGACAAGATCCTCTACGACGACACCGAGCACCACTGCCTGGCCGCACTCGCCGAGGACGTGCTGACGCTCACCTTCAACGGCCTCTCCAAGTCCTACCGGGTGGCCGGCTTCCGCAGCGGCTGGCTGGTCGTCTCCGGGCCCAAGCAGCACGCCACCGACTACCTGGAGGGCCTCACCATGCTCTCCGGCATGCGGCTCTGCCCCAACGTCCCGGCCCAGTACGCCGTCCAGGCCGCGCTCGGCGGCCACCAGTCCATCAACGACCTCGTCCTGCCCGCCGGCCGGCTCACCGAGCAGCGCGACGTCGCGTACAAGGCGCTGAACGAGATCCCCGGCGTCAGCTGTGTGAAGCCCAAGGGCGCGCTGTACGCGTTCGCCCGGCTGGACCCGGCGGTGCACCGGATCGTCGACGACGAGCGGTTCGTCCTGGACCTGCTGCTCCGCGAGAAGATCCACGTCGTCCAGGGCACCGGCTTCAACTGGCCGCGCCCGGACCACTTCCGCTTCGTCACCCTCCCCCGGGCCGACGACCTGGAGACCGCGATCAACCGGATCGGCCGCTTCCTCGCCACCTACCGACAGACCTGACGCCCCGGTCGCCGGCGGTCCGGGAGCCCCCGCACCCCCGGCGACGCGGGCACGGCCCCGCCCGCCGCGGCTCGTAGGCTTGGCGACCATGACGGTCCTGCGCTCCGCCGCCCTGTTCGCCCTCGCCGCCCTCGCCGAGATCGGCGGCTGCTGGCTGATCTGGCAGAGCGTGCGGGAGGAGCGGCCGTGGTGGCTGGCCGGCCTCGGGGTGGTGGTACTCGGCGGGTACGGCTTCGTCGCCGCGCTCCAGCCGGACAGCGACTTCGGCCGGGTGCTGGCCGCGTACGGCGGCGTCTTCGTGGCCGGCTCGCTGCTCTGGGGCATGGCGGTGGACGGCTTCCGGCCCACCCGCTACGACGTGGCCGGGGCGCTGGTCTGCCTGGCCGGGGTCGCCGTGATCATGTACGGCCCCCGGCGCTGAGCGGCGGCGCTGCCGCACAGCACCGGGGCGGGCGGACGCCGGCGGACGCCGGCACCCCCGCCTACTTGACGCCGGCCGCCGCGCAGGCGTCCGCGAACGGCGCGGTGCAGATGTCGGCCGCCTTGTACAGGCCGCCGCCGACCACCGTGGCCTGCACCTTCGCCTTGGTCACCACGATCGGGGTGAGCAGCAGCGAGGGGATCCGCTGTCCGCCGCTGTCGACCCCCGCGTTGGCCGCCGCGTTGATGTCCATCCCCTTCAGCAGCTGGACGGCGATGCTCCCGGCGGCGTCCGCCTCGGGCTTGTACGGCTTGTAGACGGTGAAGGACTGCTCGCCGGTCAGCACCCGGCGCACCGCGTCGATGGAGGCGTCCTGGCCGCCGACCGGGACGTTCTTGATCCCGGCCGCCTTGAGCGCCTCGATGACGGACGCGGCCATGCCGTCGTTGGCCGCGTACACGGCCTGGAAACCGTCCTTGCCGAGGGCCTGGATGGCCTCGTTGGTCTTCGCCAGGGCCACCTCCGGCTTCCACTCGCCGGACTGCTCGTAGCCGATCTTCTTGACCCGGCCGTCGAGCGACCGGTGCGCGCCGGCCTTGAACATCGCCGCGTTGGGGTCGGACTCGGCGCCGTTGATCATCACGACCGTGGCGGCGGCGGCCTTCGGGCCGAGCGCGTCGAGCAGGGCCTGGCCCTGGATCTCGCCGGTGCGCTGGTTGTCGAAGGACACGTAGGCGGCGACCTTGCCCTCCGCCAGCCGGTCGTAGGCGACGACCTTCACGCCCTTGGCGGCGGCGGCCTCCACCCAGGGGGCGGTGACCTTGGCGTTCACCGGGTCGAGCAGGACGACCTTGACGCCCTTGGCCAGCAGGTCGTCGAACTGCCGCTTCTGGACGGTCTCGTCGCCGTCGGCGTTGGCGTAGTCGACGACGCAGCCGGTGCAGAGGGACTCCACCGTGGCCTCGATCAGCGGCTTGTCGAAGGCCTCGTACCGGGTCGAGGAGGTCTTCTCGGGCAGCAGCAGCCCGATGGTCTTGCCGGCGACGCCGTCCGAGTGCGGTGCCGCTCCGTCGCTCTGGCCGCAGGCTGCGAGGGCGAGGGCCAGCGCGAGCGTGGCCGTGCCCGCGCCCGCGCGACGGGTCGTTCTGTTCATGGTGGGTGCTGCCTCCTGACTGCGCCGCGGCTTTGCGGCAGAGGTCGGAGTCAAGCCGCGCTCGGCGATTCCGTCAATAACTGAAGGGAAACTCGATACCTTGCTGCTCGATTCGTTATGAAGTGAAGGTCCGTCGGATATTCCCGCACGACAGTCGCGAAGCCTTCACAGACCGGCGTCAACTCTTCAACATCACGAGCCCGGCCGTCACCCGGGCATAGGGTGGGCGGCGACCCCACCACCCACCCGTGAGGACCGCACAGCGATGGCCAAACCCCCCGAAATCGGCTCCCTCGCCCCCGAGTTCACCCTGCCCGGCCTGCTGTTCGACGAGCAGGCCGGCACCGCCGAACGCCGCGAGTACCGCCTCGCCGAAGCCAAGGGCGCCCCGCTGCTCCTGGTCTTCTACCCCGGCGACGACACCGCGGTCTGCACCAAGCAGCTCTGCTCGTACAGCTCCGACCTGGACCGCTTCCGCGGCCTGGGCGCCACCGTGTGGGGCATCAGCCCGCAGGGGCTGGACAGCCACGAGCAGTTCGCCCGCAAGCACCGCCTGGGCTTCCCGCTGCTCGCCGACCCGGACCGGACCGTCGTCCGCGCCTACGGCATCGCGGTGCCCGGGCTCGGGCTGCGCCGCTCGGTGTTCGTCCTGGACGGCGACGGCACGGTCCGTTGGAAGCACGTCGCGCTCGCCGGGCTGACCTTCCAGCACAGCGACACCCTCGCGGCGCAACTGGCCGCACTCGGCTAGACCGGCCCGCCGGCGGGCGGCGGGGAGCCCGGGCGGCGCACGCGGCAGTCCCCGGGCCGGGCCGGACACGCCGGTGGCCCGGCCGGGAGTTCCCGACCGGGCCACCGGGCCCCGTGGGGCCGGTCTCCGCGCCCCCGGGCGCGCGGGACGGACTACCAGCCCCAGCCGCCGCCCTCGCCGTCGTCGTCGGTGGTGCCGTCCCAGCCCTCGCCGACCTTGCGCAGGATCGTGTAGTGGTCGACCTGCGTGCCGTTCTCGGCGAGCGCGGTGACCTTCATCGACGACTTCTGCCCCAGGTGCGCCGGGGTGACGTCGACCTTGATGAACGAGTAGCCGGTGTAGCGGACCCGCGACCACTCGACCTTCTCGGTCACCTTCACCCCGCCCTTGGCGAAGTGGTAGGTGTCCACCGAGTCCAGCCGGTTCTCGTGGCCCTCGTAGGTGTCCGGGGCGTCGAAGCTGTACAGGCTGCGGCCGGCCGCGCCCGCCGTCACGTACACCACGCCGTCGGTGGCCGGCTCGACGGTGGCGCCGCTCGGCACCGCCTTGGAGACCTTGTTGCCGAGGATCGCGTCGGTGCGCTCGTAGACGTGGTTGTGACCGTTGATCACCAGGTCCACCCGGTACTTCTCGAACAGCGGCACCCACGCCTCGCGCACCCCGCCCTCGGAGGCGTGCTGGTGGGTGGTGGAGAAGGCGCAGTGGTGGAAGAAGACCACGACGAAGTCGACGGTCTCGTCGTTGCGGAGGTCCTTCAGGGTGCGCTGCAGCCACGCGGTCTGCTTGCCCGCCGAGATGCCCAGGTTGGCCGGGATCTCGTAGGAGACGTCGTTGGCGTCCAGCGAGATGACGCCGACGTTCTTGTAGCGGAAGCTGTAGACGCCGGGGACGGTCCGCGGGTCCGGGCCGTTGTCCGGCAGGAAGAAGCGGTTGTTCTCGCCGCCGTACCCGTGGTGCGAGTACCAGGCCTCCATGTCGTGGTTGCCGTAGGAGACCATCCACGGGACCTTCGAGGCGACCGTCTCGGTCTGGACCAGGAAGTCGTCCCAGGTGCGGGCGTTGTACACCGACTTGTCGGCGTCCTGGCCGGAGCCGGCCGGGTCGGCGTAGCAGATGTCGCCGGCGTGCAGGTGGAAGGCCGGGTTCTGGGCCAGGATCACGTGGTCGTTGCCGGCCGCGTGCGCGCTGACGCCCTGGTCACCGAAGGCGGTGAAGGTGAACGGCTCGTACACCTTGCCCCAGCGGTGGTCGCGCGAGGGCGCGGTGCGGAAGGCGCTCAGGGTGGAGATCGCCTGCTGCGAGGCCGGGTCGAAGCCCTGGTGGCCGACGCCGTAGTAGTACGTGGTGTCGGGCTGGAGGTCCTCCAGTGCGACGTGCAGGTAGTACTGGTCCACCGGCCGGCCGGTCGGGGTCAGCGCGGGGGTGTGCAGGGCGCGCACCTCGGCCTGGACCTTGTGGCCGAGGTCCCACGGGTTCCTGCCGTAGCGCAGGAACGGCTTCTTCACCGGGGCCGGGACCTGCCAGGAGACCCGGAACTGGGTGTCCGGCTCGGGGCCGAACGCGAGGTGACGGCCGATCGGGGCGACGAGCGAGCCGTCGACGCCGTCGGCCGTGCCGCCGGTCAGCAGCTGCGGGGAGGCCGGCGCGGCCGTCGCGACACCGCTGCCCAGCGAACCGCCCACGGCCAGGGCGCCGACGCCGACGGCACCGGCGGTCAGCATCCGGCGGCGGGAGAAACGGGCCCGCAGGTACTCGTGCTGCTCGGCCATGCTCATGCGGTCGGCGAGCTTCGCGGGCACGCCCATGTGGGGGATATCCATGGGCGGGACTCTTCCAGCGCAGCGTTGACCGCACACCTACAGGCGGTGAACGCACCCCGGCGTGCCGGTCAGTCGAACGCCAATGTTCGACCATGTCTCGGCAAAGTCGCCCCGGGCGGCCGGAGGCCGCCGGATCATCCGGCCCGGCCCGGGTCCTGATCCCCCGGCTCCTGATCCCCCGTCGCCGGCTCCCCCGTACCGGCCGGGGCCCTGCGCTACCGGCCGGGGCCCCGGCAGACGAAGGGCTCCGCCGGCCGACGGCCTCAGCGCGGCGGCGGGGCGATCTCGTCCCAGGTGGAGGGGGCGCGGTTGCCGGTGCCGTCGCACGTCCGGCAGACCTCGTCGCGGTAGGCGTGCTTGGCGCCGGCCGCGTCGACCCGGTAGCGGACGTAGACACCGGTGCCGTCGCAGAGGAAGCAGTTGCCGCCACCGCCGCCGACCTCGGTGGTGCCGGTGCCCTGGCAGGTGCGGCAGCTGAGACCGGCGGTGCGGCCGGTGCCCGCGCAGATGCGGCAGACCGTGGTCACGTCGTGATTCCTCCCAAGCCGGGGCGCCCGGTAAATGGTAGTGCCCCGGCCCGCCGGACGGACCGCCCCGGAGCCGGGCACCCGCACCGGGCCCGGTGCGCGCCGCCGGACCGGGCTCCCGGCGCCTCAGCCCGGGAGGCCGTCGCGGATCCGGCGGGAGACGGTGACCTGCTGGAGGTCGAGCAGCCCCGGCGGCTCGGCCAGGCCCGGGCCGCCGGCGTGCACCCACTCGGCTATCTCCTCGACCATGTCGTCCGCCAGCACCCAGCCCAGCCAGACCGGGCGGCCGCCGGCCTCGCGGCCCTCGCTGGACGGGCCGACCACCACGACGTTGGAGTGCGCGCACGCGTCCAGGCACTTGACCGCGCGGACCTTGCCCGCTCCACCGACGGCCTCGCGCAGCCGCTCGTACTGGCCCGCGTGGTCGACGCCCGGGTGCTTCTCCTGGGTGCCGCAGCAGCAGCCCCGGCAGACGGTGACGGTCACCGGGGCCGCGGGCCCCTTCCCGCCACCGCGCTCGCGGTCTCGACGGCTCATCGGCTCAGCGCTCCTCGTGGTTCCCGGCCCCGGCGCCCGGGGCTTCCTGGTGGAGGGCCCGCAGCCACGCCCGTTCGCGCAGCAGCCGCAGGCCGTTGAGGCCGACGATCACGGTGGAGCCCTCGTGCCCGGCGACACCGAGCGGCAGTGGCAGCGTACCGGCCAGGTCCCAGACCACCAGGACGGTGATGAACGCCCCGGCGATCGCCAGGTTCTGCACGACCAGCCGGCGGGCCCGCCGGGAGAGCGCCACCACGGCCGCCACCGCGGTCAGTTCGTCGCGCACCACCACCGCGTCCGCGGTCTCCAGGGCGAGGTCGGACCCGGCCCGGCCCATCGCGACGCCGCTGTGCGCGGCGGCCAGCGCGGGGGCGTCGTTGACGCCGTCCCCGACCATCAGCACCCGGTGCCCGCCGTCGGCCAGTTCGCGGACCGCCGCCACCTTGTCCTGGGGCAGCAGCGCGCCCCGGACGTCGGTCAGACCGACCTCCCGGGCGAGGTGCTCGGCGGCGAGCCGGTTGTCGCCGGTGAGCAGCACCGGTGGGCGGCCGGTGAGCGCGGCCAGACCCCGGACGGCGGCCGAGGCCTGCTCGCGCGGGCGGTCGGCGAGGCCGAGCACGCCGACCGGCTCCCCGTCGCGCAGCACCAGGACGGCGGTGCGGCCGGCCGCCTCCAGCTCGGCGACCGCGGGGTGCCCGCGGTACGGACCGGGGGCGCCCACCGCGACCACCGCGCCGCCGACCACGGCCCGCACGCCGATCCCCGGGGTGGCGGTGAAGTCGGTGGCCGAGGGCGGCACCAGGCCGCGCTCGCGGGCGGCGGCGACCACCGCCCGGGCCAGCGGGTGCTCGCTGGGGTGCTCGGCGGCGGCCGCGAGGGAGAGCAGCTCGGCCTCGGTGACGCCCAGCGGGCGCAGCTCGACGACCTTCGGCGTGCCCTCGGTGAGAGTGCCGGTCTTGTCCAGGGCGACGGTGTCCACCTGGCCGAGCCGCTCCATCACCACGGCGGACTTGACCAGCACGCCGTGCCGGCCGGCGTTGGCGATGGCGGAGAGCAGCGGCGGCATGGTGGCCAGCACCACGGCGCACGGCGAGGCGACGATCATGAACGTCATGGCGCGCAGCAGGGTGGCGGTCAGCTCCGCGCCGAGGGCGAGCGGGACGGCGAAGAGCAGCAGGGTGGCGGCCACCAGAGCGGCGGCGTAGCGCTGTTCGACCTTCTCGACGAAGAGCTGGGTGGGCGCCTTGGTCTCGGAGGCCTCCTGCACCATGGCGACGATCCGGGCGATCACGGAGTCGGCGGCGTCCCGTTCGACCCGGATCCGCAGCGCGCCGCCGCCGTTGAGGGTGCCCGCGTACACCTCGTCGCCGGCGGACCGGGCGGCGGGCAGCGGTTCGCCGGTGATGGTGGCCTGGTCGACCTCGCTGCTGCCGTCGAGGACCCGGCCGTCGGCGCCGATCCGCTCGCCAGGGCGGACCAGCACGGTGTCGCCGACGGCGAGTGCGGCGGTGGGGACGGTCTCCTCCCGGCCGTCGGCGGTGAGCCGGCAGGCCGTGGCGGGGGCGAGGTCGAGCAGGCCCCGGACGGAGTCGGCGGTGCGGGCGGTGGCCAGCGCCTCCAGGGCGCCGCTGGTCGCGAAGATCACGATCAGCAGGGCGCCGTCCAGCGGCTGGCCGATGGCCGCGGCGCCGAGGGCGGCGACCACCATCAGCAGGTCGACGTCCAGGGTCCGCTCGCGCAGCGCCCGCAGCCCGGCCAGGGCCGGTTCCCAGCCGCCGGCCAGGTACGCGGCCGCGTACAGCGCCCCGGACGCCCACCCGGGGCCGTCGAGCAACCGCACGGCGAGGGCGGCCAGGAAGGCCGCGGTGGCGGCGGCCGCCCAGCGGGCCTCGGGCAGCGCGAGCACCCGGGTGCGGCGCGGGGGCGCCGTCGCGGGGGCGGTGGGGACCGGCGGTCGGGTGAGCACGGTGGCGGACATGTCCGCCACGATACAGGAACATATGAACACACTTTCATTCGTTCCTGCGTGCCGGGCCCCGCCTGAGCCCCGCCCCGTAGGATGCCCCCATGGGACACGCAGCCGCCGAGAACGCCGTGCCGCAGATGCGCCTGGACGCGTCGAACGCGGCCAAGGTGGCGAACACCCTCCAGGCCCTGGCCACCCCCTCCCGCCTGCTGATACTCGCCCAGCTGCGGGAGGGCCCGCGGGCCGCCACCGAACTCGCCGACGCCGTCGGCATGGAGCAGTCCGCCTGCTCCCACCAGCTCCGCCTGCTGCGCAACCTCGGCCTGGTCGTCGGCGAGCGCCGCGGCCGCTCGGTGGTCTACTCCCTCCACGACGACCACGTCGCCGCACTCCTCGACCACGCCGTCTACCACGTCGACCACCTGCGCCTCGGCGTCACCGACGACCGGTAGGGCTCACTCCGGAGTCCCGCGGCTCAGGGCATCCGCCACTGCTGGTAGGCATTGCCCGGCGTGCAGGCCGTCATGGTGGCCTGCCTGCCCGCGCCGTTGTCGGTCAGGCAGGTCGACCCCATGTAGTCCTTGAGGTAGTAGACGCCCTGGGCGCCCGCGCCGACCACCGACCAGTTGGCCATGAAGCTGAACCCCGGTGAGAGCAGCACCTTCTGACTCGACGTGTTCGAGAAGTCGGTGTCCTGGACGAGGGCCGGCCCGCTCAGGCCGCACGCGTGGATCTCGTACCAGCCGCCCGGGTTCGGGTCCGAGCGCACCCAGCCGTAGGCGGTCGTCCCGCCCACCACGACGGCGCCGCCCGGCGACGGGCCGGCGGCGGCCAGGCCGAGCTTCTGGCCGTCGGCCACGTTGACGATGTCGCCCCACCGGCTGCCGCCACACCCCGCGGGCACGGTCGGCGCCGACGGCTTGGACTCCGGCGGCTTGGGAGCCTCGGGGCTGGGTGCCGGCTGGTTCGGCGCGGGCGCCGACGGGGCGGGCTGTTGGGGTGCGGGGGCCTGCGGCGCGGGCTGGTTCGGCGCGGGAGCCGCCCCACCGCCCCCACCGCTGCCGCTGCCGCCCGTCTTCGGCGAGGTGCCGCCCGACCCACCGGAGGACCCGCCGGCCGACCCCGTACCGCCCGACCCCGTGCCGCCGCCCGGCTTCGGTGCCGCGCCCGGTGCCGGGACCTCCGGCGCGCCGCCGGCGGGCGGCACGGGCGCTCCGCCGGCCTCGGGCTCCGCGGCCGGTGGAGCGCCCGGCGTGGGCTCCGCTCCCGGCGCCGGCGTGGCCGGGAGCTCCCCGGTCGGCGAGGCGGTCGCCGCCGGGCTGTCGGTGAGCGGGCCGGCGGACACCGACACCGCCGGCTGCGCACCGGGCTGTTGCGTCTGCGTCTGCGTGTGGAACGGGCCCCGCTCCACCAGCACGACCGTGGCCGCGCCACCGGTGATGACCACCGGAATGATGACGGGCACCAGGAGGCGGCGCCACCGCCGGCCCGCACCGGGCTCGGCGCCGGTCCGGCGTGCCACCCGGGCGACCTCGGCCGCCGGGGCGCCGGCCACCGGGGTCCCGGGCACGGCGGGTGGGACCGGGCGCACCACCGCGGCGACCGGCGCCGACCTGTCGCCGACCGCCTCCCGTGCCGCGGCCGCCATCGCGGCGGCGTCGGCGAACCGCTCCCCCGGCTGCTTGGCCAGCGCCCGGGCGACGAACTCCCGCACGGCCGGCGCGAACTCACCGGGCAGCTCCGGCGCCGGCTGCTGGACGTGCTTGAGCGCCACCTCGACCACGCTCTCGCCGGTGAACGGCGGCGTGCCGGTCAGCAGTTCGTAGCAGACCACACCGAGCGAGTAGAGGTCCGAGGCCGGCGTGACACCGCCGCCGCCGGCCTGCTCCGGGGCCATGTACAGGGCGGTGCCGACCACCACGTTGGTCGCCGTGAGCGTGGTGCTCACCAGCGCCCGCGCGATGCCGAAGTCCGTCACCGTCACCCGGCCGTCGTCCCCCAGCATCAGGTTGGACGGCTTGACGTCCCGGTGCACGATCTCCTGCTGGTGGGCGGCGTGCAGCGCGTCGAGCGCCCTGGCGAGCAGGCTCAGCGCCCGCTCGGGCGGCATCGGGCCGTCCTCGGCGAGGGCCTTGTCCAGCGGCCGCCCCTCGACGAGCTCCATCACGATGTAGGCGATCCGCTCGCCCTCGGCGCCGTGGCCGGCGTCGCCGCCCTGCTCCCCGTAGTCGTGGACCTCCACGATGCCCGGGTGGCTGATCGCCGCGAGCAGTTGGGCCTCGCGCCGGAACCGCGACGCGAACGTCCCCTCCTCCAGCAGTCCCGCGTGCAGGACCTTGACGGCGACCTGCCGCTCCAGCACCCGGTCGTCGGCGCGCCAGACGGCGCCCATGCCGCCGCCACCGATCCACTCGGTCAGCGCGTACCGACCTCCGAGTACGGTCCCCCGACCATTCATGCCCCGCCCCTTCGCAGTGCCCCGCCCCAACGGGTCGTCACCAACACGGCCTGTGCTGCCACCACTCTCCCCCGCCCGCCGCGCCACCGGTACCGGTCGGACCCGGCCGTTCGGGCCGCGGCGAGCATCAGACGCTACCGGGCAGGGTCGGCACGGCCCCGCCCGGGGCCGGGTGGTGGCCGCCGAACGGCCGTCGAACGGCCGGTGACGGGCGCGTGGGTGCGGGCACCCGGGACCGACCGGCGCAGCCCGGATCCACGCCGGCCGCAGCGCGCTCCCGGGCCAACTCGACGGCGGTCCTGGCACGTTGGGGTGCGACGGACCCGCTTCCGCCCGTTACGCCGTCGCGGCCGCCGCCGCCCGGCCCGCCGTGCGGCCGGAGAAGAGGCAGCCCCCGAGGAAGGTCCCCTCCAGCGACCGGTAGCCGTGCACCCCGCCGCCGCCGAAGCCGGCGGCCTCGCCGGCCGCGTACACGCCCTCCAGCACCTCGCCGCCGGGCCGCAGCACCCGGGCGGAGAGGTCGGTCTCCAGCCCGCCGAGCGACTTGCGGGTCAGGATGCTCAGCCGGACGGCGATCAGCGGGGCGGCCGCCGGGTCGAGGATGCGGTGCGGAGCGGCCGTGCGGATCAGCTTGTCGCCCAGGTAGCGGCGGGCGCCGTGGATGGCGGTGACCTGGAGGTCCTTGGCGAACGGGTTGGCGAGCTGCTGGTCCCGGGCCTCGACGGTGCGGCGCAGCTCGTCCGGGTCGATCAGCGCCTCGCGCGTGCGGGCGTTCATGCCGCGGGCGAGGTCCGCCAGGTTGCCGGCGACCACGAAGTCGGGTCCGTGCCGCAGATGGGCGCGGACCGGGCCGGGGGCGCCGGGCAGCGCGCGGCCGAGCACGCCGCGCACCGAGCGGCCGGTGAGGTCGGGGTTCTGCTCGGAGCCGGAGAGGGTGAACTCCTTCTCGATGATCTTCTGGCTGAGCACGAACCAGGTGTGGTCGTGCCCGGTGGTCCGGAGGTGTTCGAGGGTGCCGAGGGTGTCGAAGCCGGGGAAGAGCGGGACGGGCAGCCGGCGGCCGCGGGCGTCCAGCCAGAGCGAGGACGGGCCGGGCAGGATGCGGATGCCGTGCCGGGCCCAGATCGGGTCCCAGTTCTCGATGCCCTCGGTGTAGTGCCACATCCGGTCGCCGTTGATCAGGTTGCCGCCCGCCTCGCCGGTGATGCCGAGCATCAGGCCGTCGACGTGGGCGGGGACGCCGGAGAGCATCCGCTCGGGCGGGGTGCCGAGCCGGGCGGGCCAGGCCTTGCGGACCAGGTCGTGGTTGCCGCCGATGCCGCCGGAGGTGACGATCACGGCCTGCGCGCGGAGTTCGAAATGGCCGGCGACCTCGCGCGAACTGGCTTCGCCGCGCGCCGCGTTGCTGGGCACCAGCACCTCGCCGGCGACGGTGTCGGTGACCCCGGCGTGCGCGGAGAGGCCGGTGACGCGGTGGCGGAACCGCAGGTCGACCAGGCCGCGTTCGGCGGCGGCCCGGACCCGGCGGACGAAGGGTTCGAGCAGGCCGGGCCCGGTGCCCCAGGTGATGTGGAAGCGGGGGACGGAGTTGCCGGGTCCGTCGGCCAGCAGCCCGCCGCGCTCGGCCCAGCCGACGACCGGGAAGAACCGCACGCCCTGGGCGCGCAGCCAGGCCCGCTTCTCCCCCGCCGCGAAGTCGACGTAGGCCTCGGCCCAGCGGCGCGGCCAGGCGTCCTCGGCGCGGTCGAAGCCGGCGGTGCCCTGCCAGTCCTGGAGGGCGAGCGCGTGCGAGTCGCGGATCCGCATCCGGCGCTGCTCGGGCGAGTCGACCAGGAAGAGACCGCCGAAGGACCAGTGCGCCTGCCCGCCGAAGGAGGCCGCGGGCTCCTGGTCGAGCAGGATCACCCGCCGTCCGGCGTCGGCGAGTTCGGCGGTCGCGGCGAGGCCCGCGAGACCGGCTCCGATGACGATGACATCGGCGTCCAGGGCCATGCGCTCTCCTCCATCAGTGGTCCGGCGGTGCGGCCGGTGGTCCTGCGGTGCGGCGTTCGGGCGGTGCGGCGTGCGCCCGATACTGCGGCCTGCGGCGGGGCGCGTCAACCGGTGAGTAACAAGCTGCGGCCGCAATTCCGCTCCGGGGCGTTTCGGAAATACCTCCGATACACGGTGGAGCGTTATTCCGAAATGCTTCTGACGGGTTTTCGGGAATTTCCGCGCCGGGCATGGACGCATTCGAAACCTGGCGGTAACTTACCTGTCAGTAGTAAAGCTGTGGCCCGGCTGGCGCGACCCCCCACTCGTTCTCTCTCCCCCAGGAGGAACCCGTGCTCAGCCCTGCCCGGAAACGCCGTACGACCCGGACTTCCCGGAAGCCCGCCCTGCTCGCCGCCGCCGCACTGGGCGCGGCCCTCGCCCTGACCTCCACCAGCGCGCAGGCCGCCACGCCCGCCCCCCGCCACTACGTCGCCCTCGGCGACTCCTACGCCGCCGGCGCCGGGGTGCCCGGCCAGTCGGCCGGCCTGTGCCTGCGCTCCGACCGCAACTACGGCCACCTGGTGGCGGCCGCCCTCAAGGCCACCGCCTACACCGACGTCACCTGCGCCGCCGCCAAGGTGAAGGCGATGACGCAGCCCCAGTACGACGCGTTCATCCGGGTCAACGACCCGCAGTTGGACGCCGTCACCGCCGACACCGACCTGGTGACCCTCGGCATCGGCGGCAACGACCTCGGCGCCACCGACCTCGGGCTCGGCGAACTGGTCGGGGTCTGCATCGCCGGCGCGGCGGTCAACCCGCTGGGCACGCCCTGCAAGGACGTCTTCCACCACGGCTACTGGGACTGGTCCAGCTGGTCCTGGCAGTACGGCAACGACGACCTGGCCGACCGGATCGCCGCCGCCCGGCCGCAGATCGCCGACTCCCTGAAGCGCATCCACGCCAAGGCCCCCGGCGCCAGGGTCCTGCTGGTGGGCTACCCGTCCGTGCTGCCGGCCGACGGCTCCGCGTGCTTCCTGCGCCAGCCCGTCACGGCGGGGGACGTCGAGTACATGTACGGCGTGCTCGGCCGGTTGAACGCCATGCTCAGGTCCACCGCGGCCGCGGGCGGCGCCACCTACGTGGACACCGCCACCCCGACCGTCGGCCACGACGTCTGCTCGGACGACCGCTGGATCGAGGGCGCGCTGCCGGGCTCCCCGGCCGTCCCGTTCCACCCCAACGCCACCGGCGAGAAGGTGATGGCGGACGCCGTGCTCGCCGCCCTGAAGTAGCCGCGGGCGCGGGCGGGAACCCCGAGGGGGCGGTGACCGGACTCCGGTCACCGCCCCCTCGGTCGTGCCGCGGGCCCTACGGCTTGATGCGGACCACCTGCGGGTCGTGGTCGCTCGCCTGGACGGCGAACTCGCTGTTGATGTGCACCACGTCGTACTTGGCGTACCCGACCTCGGGGCTGACCAGGACGTGGTCCAGCACCTGCGAGTTGCCCTGGTAGACGTAGGAGTACTGCTCCTTCTCCGGCAGCTCGTTCACCAGGTCGCGCAGCACGCCGTCCTTGGTCAGCGCGGCCAGCGCGGGCGAGAACTGGTAGTCGTTGAAGTCACCGAGCGAGACCACCTTGGCCTCCTTGTCGGCGGCCAGCAGCTTGGCGACGAAGGCCTGCTCGACCGTGGCCTGCTTGAGGCGCTGCACCTCGGAGCTGCGGGCCGGGGCCTGGAAGCGGCTGTCGATGCCCTGGTCGCCGCCCTTGCTGTTGAAGTGGTTGGCGATGACGAAGACCTTCTTGCCGCGGAAGGAGAACTGGCCCACCAGCGGCTTGCGGCTGTTCACCCAGGCCTCGTCGGCCGGAGCGATCCGGCCGGGCGAGGCGGTCAGCGCGGTGGCCGCGCCGGTGCCGGCCACGTCCACCGCGGCGGTGGCGCTGCCGCCGGCGATGTCGGTGAAGGAGACCCGCTGCGGGTTGAAGAGGAAGACCTGGCGGATGTTGCCGCCGGGCTCGCCGCCGTCCTTGCCGTCCTCCGGGTCGATCGAGCGCCAGTCGTACGCCGGACCGCCGGCCGCCTTGATGGCGGCGACGAACTTGGCGACGGTCTGGCTCGCGTCCACCGTGCCGTCGCTCTTGGCGCCGTTGTTGTCCTGGATCTCCTCCAGGGCGAGGACGTCGGGCGAGCGCAGGTTGGTGACCACGGCCTGCGCCAGCTCGGCGAACTTGGCGTCCGGGTTGCCGGGCGCCAGGTTCTCCACGTTGTAGGTGGCGATGGTCAGCTCGCGGTCGGCCGGCTGCGCGGTCACCTCGCGGGCCAGGTGGTTGTCCTGGAGCGCGCCGAGGGCACCGGCGACCAGGGTGTAACCGCCGAAGCCGTTGTAGTCCAGCGGGCCGTCGGTGGTGCCGGTCAGCACGTCGCCGACGTTGGCGACCGGGAACGGCTGCTGGGCGGCCGGCGCCTGCTGCTGCACCATCAGGCGGCCGACGTTCGGCTCCTCGTACGACTCGTACAGCACGCCGCCGCGCCGGCTCTTCTGGTCCTGCTTGTCGGCCGCGACCCAGAGCTCGTTGTACTTGTCGGTCGCCTGGATCACCCGGACGTCCTTGACCTGGACGCGCATGCCCTCCAGCGACTCGTAGAAGTCCAGGGTGTACTTCTCCGGCTGGAGCGGCAGGGACTCGACGGTGCCGCCGGCCGGGGCCTGCGGGGTGTAGGTGCCGGGGATGTTGCGGGTGTCGACCTCGACCGCGGCCGGCAGCGGGTTGCCCGAGGAGAGCACGGTGACGGCCGGGCCGCTGAGCTGGGTGAGCGACTGCGAGCCGCCGTTGAAGTTCGGGTAGTACTCCGTCACCTTGCCGGTGACCAGCACCGAGTCGCCGACCTTGACGGTCGGGTTGGCGCTGCCGGTGTAGACGAAGACGCCCTCGCTGGTGGCCGGGTCGGCGTCCGGGTTCGGGTCCTGGATCCAGAAGCCCTTGGAGCCGTAGCCGCGCACGCCGGTGACGATGCCGGGCACGCCCGCGACCGTCTTGCCGGTCCGGCTCGACAGCCGGGTGGTGCCCTGGATGTCGTGGATCCGGACGGTGCCCGGCTCGGTCGGACCGGTCGGGGTGGAGCCCTCGGCGACCTCGCCCTTGCTGTTGGTCGGGCTCGGGGCGCCGGCGGCGAGGTCCGCCGCGTTGTCGTCGGTGTCCGCGAGGCCCGCCTTGCGGGCCACCGAGGCGGTGTTGGAGGCGCCGGCGGCGGCGGCCGCGCCCTCGTGGACGACGGCGGCGCCGAAGCCGACCAGGTCCCGCACGCGCGGGTCGGCGGCGCAGTCGGCGGCGGTCCTGCAGGTCAGCGGGTCGGTGCCGCGGACCAGCGCGACGGTGCCGCTGGTGCCCGACAGGGCCAGCGAGCCGGCCGCGTCCGGGGTGGGCAGGTCGACCGTGCCGGCCGCGCCGGCCGCCTCGGCGACCAGGTAGCGGGTGCCGGGGGCGATCGCACCGGTCAGCGGGGTGACGCCCCACTGGGAGTTCGCGCCGGGCGTGCCGGATATGTACTGCACGCTCCAGCCGTCCAGGCCGAAGGCGGCGCCGCCCTTGTTGGCCAGCTCGATGAAGTCGTTCTTCAGCGTGGCACCCGAGTTGCCACCGCCGCCGTACACCTCGGCGATCACCGCGTCGGCCGAGGGCGCGGCCACCGCGGCCGGCAGCGGGACGAGCACCAGCGAGACGGCCAGGCCGGCCGGAAGGAGGGTCGCGCGGAGCAGGGTGCGGCGCGACCGCGGGCGGGAAGCGGGGGAGGTGGTCACCTGGACGGGACTCCTTGGTTCGTCGTGGCGCGCAGCGGCACGGCAACGGGGGTGGCACGAGTGGCCCGGCAGTCGTGGGGCTGCCGGGACGTGAGGGTGGGTCAGACGGGCGCGAGTGCGCTACCCGCGTAGAGGCGCGGGCCCGGGGATCCTGGACGGCCCCCCGCAGCGCCTTAAGATACGCGCGTAGAAAATGACGCGACAAGACCTCGGCGGTGAACAATCGAGACCGTCGGCGAGATCACACCCGAAGCTGTGACGCGCGCGACAGGTTGGGCGCCCGGCGGGGTCCCGCCGCCGCCCTGACGGTCACTCCCGGGGCCGAGGGGATGCCGCTCCCGCCACCACCGGGCCGCCCGGGCCGACGGGCCACCCCGGCAGCCCGTCACGGTGGGGCCGACCGCCGCGACCGCGACCGCCGCTAGAGCCAGCCGCGCTGAGCGGCCTTCAGGCCCGCCTCGAACCGGCTGCCCGCGTCCAGCCGCTCCATCAGCGCGGCCATCTGCCGGCGCACCGTCCGCACCGAGACCCCGAGCCGCTTGGCCGCCGCGTCGTCGGTGAGCCCCGTGGAGAGCAGCCGCAGCAGCTCCCGCTCACCGGCGCTCAGGCCCGTGCCGGCATCCTCGGCCCGGTGGGTGCCGAGCGGGACGGCCGTCTCCCAGGTCTGCTCGAAGAGCGCGACCAGCGAGGCGACGATGCCCGGCTCCTCGGTGCACAGGGCGCCGAGCCGGGTGTTCTCCGGGTCGATCGGCACCACGGCGGTGGAGCGGTCGAAGACCAGCATCCGGGGCGGCAGCACCGGCGCGGTGCGCACCCGCCCGCCGAGACCGGTCATCCACTGCGCGTACCCGAGGGTCTCCGGGTCGTTGCGGACGCTGTCCTGGTAGATGGTGCGCAGGCTCACCCCGCGCACCAGGGCGTCCTCGTCCAGCGGCCGGGAGGCGGCCAGGCTGGCCGCGGACTGCGCGCCGCCGGGCATCACCGCGAGGCACTCGGAGGTCAGCCGGGCCGTCAGCACCTCCAGCTTGGCCTGGATGGCGTCCAGGCCGACCAGCCGCTCGCCGCCGTCCACCAGGGTGCTGGCGCGCAGCGTCGCGTACTCGGCCACCGCCCGCGCCACGGCCGCCTTGGAGACGGCCAGCTCCTGCTGGCGCCGGGCGAGGTCCTCCTCCTGACGGCGCAGCAGGAGCTCCAGTCCGCGTTCCGGGCTGACCGGCCAGAACGCCCCGGGGCGGTCCCGCGAGGCGCGCAGCAGGGTGAGGTCGGCGAGCCGGTCGAGTGCCTCCCGGACGGCGCGTTCGGGCAGCCGGAGCCGCTGGCACAGCTCGACCACGCCACCCTCGGGGTCGGCCAGCATCTCGCGGTAGACGGCCTCCGCGGTGGTGTCGAGGCCCAGCAGTTCCAGCACTTCAATGACCCCTGCTCGTCGCAATGGGATTATCGGGCGATCTGCGGCTCGATCCTTGCGCCGTGGCACCGGCCTCACAAGGCATGATCCGGTCAAGCGACTCGGGTGTACGCCGGTCCCCGGCGGGGAACCACGCCGACAGCCCCGCCGGAACGGTACCGGGGGTGTCGCCCGAGGGGCACCGGCAGCGGCCCTGGCGAGCGGCACCGCCACCGCGCCCACGGCCCCGCCGGCGGACCGGCCGACGGGGGCGGGCCGGCCGGTGGGCGCATCCGCGGGGATTTCGCCAGGAGGTTGCAGCTTGCTGCCTGGCCTGTTGCTGCCCGCCGCCGCCCCTCCCGCCCGGGGGCCGCCACCGGGGAGGATTCCCCGTGCGTGCACCCTCCCCCGCGCTCCAACGCCCCGCGCTCGCACACCTCCCCCGCGCTCTGCCCCTTCGCGCCCTGAACCACTGTGCCCAGAACAGGAACCGCCGTGCCCAAGACCGTCCGGCTGCTCGCCGCCGCCGCCCTCGCACTCTCCCTCGCCGGCGTCTCCGCGCCCGCCTTCGCCGCCCAGCCGGCCGCCGTCACCGCCGGCGTGGCCGCCGACACCGGCATCGGCTGGGACCACCCGCTGCCCGCGGCGATCGGCTGGGACACCACCCCCACCGGGAACCCGGGCATCGGCTGGGACTGACCCTTCGGTGTTCCCCGTCCACCTGACCCTCCTGGACGTCTCCGCCGCGCCGACGGGCGAGGCGGGGGCCGCCGACGTCCAGGCAGCTGTGTGGGGGTGCGCGGGGCCGGGCGACGGTCTGGAGCACGTGCGCGCCTGCGCCGTCCCGGGGGGTGTGGGACTGGTGCTGTACGTCCGCGCGCCGGACCAGGGCGTGGCCGAGCTGCGGGCGCTGTCCCTGCTCGACCGCACCCTGGCGGCCGGCCCGACCGGCCGCTTCGCGCCCGCGATGCCCTGACGGCACCGCCGGCGCCGCTTTCCGGCCTTCCGTAGGGGTTTCCACCGATCCCCATCCCTCGGAAATTTGGCCGATTTCGAGCGCTCGCCGCTCCGCCCGGGTGCCCGGCACCCGCGCTCCGTCCCCCGGGGCGGGTCGGCCGGCCGGTCCGGGCGGGCTGCGAGCGAGCGCCGGGCAGGCTCCGGGCGGGCTCCGAGCGGAGCCGGGACGATGCGGACGGACACAGCCGGACAGACAGACGGACGGACGGACCGAACGACGAAACGGCGGGCCGGTCCGGGGGAGAACCCCGGACCGGCCCGCCGTTCGCGCGCTCCGGGCGGCCGGCGCCGCCCGCCCACCCGTGGAGCCCCGCCGCTACTCGGCCTTCTCCGCCGCGCTCGCCAGGCCCGCCGACCACTTCTCCTCGACCCGGCCGAGCTTCCAGTAGGCGATCGCCGCCGCCCAGGTGAGCACGAAGAGGCCGACGATGGCGTAGCCGACGAAGTTGAGGTCCAGCTCACCGATCCAGGCGACCGGCCCGCTGGTGATGTCCAGCTTCTCGCCGAGCAGCCCGATCAGCTCGATCGAGCCGATGACCAGCGCGACCAGGACGGAGAGACCGGTGACGGTCAGGTTGTAGTAGATCTTGCGGACGGGCTTCGAGAACGCCCACTCGTAGGCGAAGTTCATGAACGAGCCGTCGATGGTGTCCAGCAGGCTCATCCCCGCCGCGAACAGCACCGGCAGCACCAGCAGCGCGTACCAGGGCAGCTGGAACGCGGCCGCGCCGCCCGCCAGGACCAGCAGCGAGACCTCGGTCGCGGTGTCGAAGCCGAGGCCGAACAGCAGGCCGACCGGGTACATGTGCCAGGGCTTGGTGACGGCCCTGGTCACCCGGCCCAGGATGCGGTTCATGAAGCCGCGCTTGTCGAGCTGCTGCTCCAGCTCGGCCTCGTCGAACTCGCCCTCGCGCATCTTGCGGAAGACCTTGAGGATGCCGTTGAAGGCGCCGAGGTTGATCAGGCCGATGAGCAGCAGGAACGTCCCGGAGACGGAGACGCCGATCAGGCCGGTCGTGTCGTGCAGGGTGGAGTCGTCGGACTCGACCTGGCCGGCCAGCGACTGGATGCCGAAGGCGAGCAGCGCGCAGAGGCCGAAGACGATCGAGGAGTGCCCCAGCGAGAACCAGAAGCCGACCGAGAGCGGTCGCTTGCCCTGGCCCATCAGCTTGCGGGTGGTGTTGTCGATGGCCGCGATGTGGTCCGCGTCGAAGGCGTGCCGCATGCCGAGGGTGTAGGCGGTGAGGCCCATCCCGGCGCCGAACACCTGCCCGCCGACGTCGTAGTGCTCGGGTGCGATGACCGCGAGGAGGGTGAACCAGCCGATCACGTGCAGCGCGAGGATGAAGCCGCCCATGCCGGCCAGGCGGATCCACTCCTCACGGGTGAGCCGGTCGCGCCATCTGACGGCGGTGGCACCTGCGGCGGGGCTGGACATCGTGTCGTCCTTTCGGGGGAGCGGGCGGAGCTGGGCCATCTTTCCCTCGGCGAGGAAGTACTTGCAAGTCATACGCAAGTACTGGTCCGGGGCGGTCGGGACGTGACGGCGCGCGGAGAGCGCATTCCGGAAGCGCTCCGGTCCTCCCAAAGATCGCCATGTACCGTACAAATACCCGTAACCTCCGGAGGCTTTCACCGGACGGACCGCACGCGGATACTCGGATCTACGCGCGAATACTCGGGCGCCGACACCTCAACTCCCCACGGAGGAACGGCACATGATCCGCATGAGCACGGCTGCCGCCCTGGTCGCCCCGGCCCTCCTCGCGGCCGGCCTCTCCGGCCTGGCCCCCACCGCCTCGGCCTCCCCCACCGCCCGCACCGCGGCCGGCCTCGCACCCACCCCCACCGCGGCCACCGCCGCCGCCCCCCACCGGGTGCTGTTCGACAACACCAAGGCCGAGACCGCCGGCAACGCCGACTGGATCATCTCCACCAGCCAGCCCGACCCGCTGGCCCAGAACGCCAGCCCCAGCACCGAGAAGAGCTGGACGGGCGCGCTCTCCGCCTGGGGCGTCGCCCTGCAGAAGACCGGCCAGTACAGCCTCAAGACCCTCCCGGCCGGCTCCACCATCAGCTACGGCACCGGGGCCGCGCTCGACCTCGCCAACTTCGACACCTTCGTGGTGCCCGAGCCGAACGTCCGCTTCAGCGCCGCCGAGAAGGCCGCCCTGATCCGCTTCGTGCAGAACGGCGGCGGGCTCTTCCTGATCTCCGACCACAACCAGAGCGACCGCAACAACGACGGCTGGGACTCCCCCGCCGTCATCAACGACCTGCTCACCAACAACGGGGTGGACAACAACGACCCCTTCGGCTTCAGCGTCGACGTCAAGAACATCTCCACCGACAACCCGCGCGCCGTCAACGACCCCGCCGACCCCGTCCTGCACGGCGCCTTCGGCCCCGTCACCGGCTCGATCCTGCGGTCCGGCACCACCTTCACCCTGAAGCCCGCCGACAACCCCTCCGTCAAGGGCCTGCTCTACCGGACCGGCTACAGCGGCACCACCGGCGCCTTCTTCGTCACCAGCGGCTACGGCAGCGGCCGGGTCGCGATCTGGGGCGACAGCTCCCCGGCCGACGACGGCACCGGGCAGTCCGGCAACACCCTCTTCAACGGCTGGAACGACCCGGCCGGCACCAACGCCGCCCTCGCCCTCAACGCCACCGCCTGGCTCAGCAAGGCCTGACGCCCCCGTCGCGCCCCGCCGGGGCCCGCTCACCAGGACAGTGCCGGCATCCTCCCCCAGGGTCGGACTGCTGACGCCTGCGGCGCGGGCGGGCTCCGGCCCGCCCCGCACCGTGGCCCGCCGAGCGGGCCCCCCTCCACCGGGGCCCCGCCGATCCGGGACTCGATGGGAGCGGCCATGCCCTCGTACTCCTACCGCACCGTCCGCGTCCCGCTCCCCGACGGCACCGAGTTGTACGCGCGGCTCTGGCGCCCGGTGACCGACGACCCCGTCCCCGTGGTGCTGGAGTACTCCGGCGGGCGCCTCACCGACTGGACGGCCGCCGACGACGCCCGCCGCCACCCCTGGTACGCCGGCCACGGCTACGCCGCCGTCCGGGTCGACGCCCGCGGCCGCGGCAACTCCGGCGGCCGGCCCGACGACGGCGCCGGCGAGCAGGACCTCACCGACGGCGCCGACCTGCTGCGCCGGCTCGCCGCCGAACCCTGGTGCACCCCCACCCACTTCCTCACCCGCACCCAGCTCACCGCCCTCGAAGCAGGCGACATCGTCTTCACCCGCGAGTGGCAGCAGCAGATCCCCCGCACCGCACCGTGACCCACCCCACGGGGCGGACATCCGAGCTACTGTGGATGTCATGACTGCGGCCTACGAAGAGGTGCCCTTCAGCGAGCTGCTCCACCGGCCCGCCGCCACCACCAGCAGACTCGACGCGGTCCGGGCGCTGAGACTGCGCCGCCGGGACGCCGGGGACCTCGCCCTGATGCGCGTCGACCAGCTGGAGCAGGACGCCACCGTCGTCGGCTTCACCGCACGCCTGCTGACCGGCCTGGTGCGGACGGAGAACATCACCGCCCTGCGCGCGGCCCTCCCCGAGGCCCTGCCCTGGGTGACCTTCCTTCCCGACGAGGATGTGGACACGCTCCTCGGCGAGCTGGTCGACATCGCGCGCGGCGCGGTCGCCCTGGACAACCTCGCCCCGATCGCCCTCCTGCTCACCCAGTGGCGCCACACCGCGGAGGTCTACGCGGATCCCGCCCTGCACGCCCTCCTCACCCGCGAGCCGGAGGGCGACCTCGGCCCCGTCCGCACCCCGGCGGGAACCGAGTGAGCCCGAAGCGCGGCGACCGGGCGGCAGCGCCCCCGGTCGATGGCGAGTACGATCTCCGCTTCGCCAACTCCGAGGCGGCCGAGGGCTGGGAGCTCTTGTCCCGACAGGCTCCCGGAAATCTGCGGCGCGCCTTCGAGAGAATCCGCGCGGCCCCACGGGCCGGCGATCAGCCCCACCGTCAGCACCGCCTCAAGGGAGCGCTCGGAAGCGGCGACTTCAAGGGCGAGCAACTCGAACGCTGGCAGTACGAAGTCACCGGCGGCGGACGCATCTGGTACCTCGTCGACGTGGCCGCTCGAACGGCCTGGATCACGTATGCCGGCTCCGGCCACCCCAGGGCGACCGACTGAGGGCCACCGCCGGGCCGGCCACCACTGGTGGCCCGCGCCGCCGGCCCCGGTGCGGCGGCGGCGCGGGGGCGGGGGTCAGGACCGCCAGGCGGGGGCGGTGACGATCGCCTTCAGCTGGTCGAGGCTCAGCGCGGGGGTGCCGGGCCGGGCGGTGTAGCCGTTCTCGCCGTTCTGCTCGTAGAGCGACACCTGGCGGCCGTCCGGGTAGTACACCGCGGCCGCCCAGTGCAGGACCGGATCGACGGCGGTCTTGCCGTTCCCGAACCGGTTGACCACCACCAGCGTCCCGTCGGCCAGGATCTCGCGGACCTCCAGCGGGGTCGGCGGACCGGACAGCGCCAACTCGCGGTCCTCCCGCCCCCGCGCGCTGGGCGGCCCCGTGTGCACCGTCAGTAGGCTGGTCCGCTCCTCGGCGGTCACCAGGAGGTTGGCACTGTCCCCGCCCGGCACCGGGGTCTGCGTGGTACCCGGCGGCAGCAGTGGCACCAGCCGGGCGAGCAGGTCGGCCGCCGACGGGGTCGGGTCGCCGGTCGGCGTGGCCGACGGGCCGGGCGGCACCGGCGGGTTGGCCCGGGCCGGCAGCGCGTCGACGACCCGCTGCCAGGCCGGCGAGGTCACCAGCGCGCGCAACTGCTCGGCGTCCAGCGGCGGTTCCTCCCGATTCGCCGCGGCGGGCTGGCCGTTGTGCTCGATGATCCGGATCCGGCGGCCGTCCGGCGCCGCCCAGGTCGCGCGCCACTCCCGTTGGGCCGGGTCGGTCTGGTCCCGGAACTTGTCGATCACCAGCACCGACCCGTCGGGACCGTCGGTCCGCTCGCAGGAGTCCTGCGGCGTGCTGAACGGATCCATGCAGACGGCGCCCGCCCCGGGGGCCAGCTCGGTGCGGTCGACGGTGTAGGAGATCATGCTGGCCCCCTTGCCGTCGTCGAAGAGGAACGTCCCGTCGGTCCGGTAGATGTCACCGTTGCCGCCGGCCACACCGGGCGTTCCCGCGTACATCACCTCGACCGAACCCGGCGGCAGCAGCCCGGAAACCAGCCGCGTCACCTCCTCCGAGGTCATCGGTGCCACCGGCACCGCGGGCAGGGCCGCGTGCGGTCCCCCGGCGCCCACCAGGAAGCCCCCGGTGGCCAGGAGCAGCACCGCCAGGCCACCGGCCACCAGCGCCCGCCGCCGGTTGCGCCACCGCCGGCCGCGCCGCTCCGCCCCGGCGGTGAGCGCGTGCAGCGCCGGCGCCGGTGCCAGGGCGGCCGCGCCGCGCAGCGCGCGGGCGAAGTCGGCCCCGAGGGCGTCTGTGAGCCCGCCCTCGAACTCGTCGTCAACTGGCATGGCGGACCCTCGCCTTCTCGGTAGTGGAGCCCGGCTCGCCCGGCCCCGGGCGGACGGCGGCGAAGTCGTCGCCGAGTCTGTCGCGCAGCCGGGCGAGCGCCCGACTGCTCCGGGAGCGCACGGCCGTACTGCTCAGGCGCAGTGCCGCCGCCGTCTCCTCGATGCTGCGGTCCTCCCAGAACCGCAGGACCAACACGGCCCGGTCCGGGGCGGACAGCTCCCCGAGCGCCCGCAGCAGCGTCAGCCGCAGCGCCGGATCCGGGTCGTCGACGGCGATCTCGGGGAAGGTGTCCACCACCCGCTCGGAGCTGCTGCGCCGGCGCCGGTGCGAGAGGAAGGTGTTGACCAGCACGGTCTGCGCGTAGCCGCTCGGGTTGTCGAGCCTGGCTATCCTGCGCCATTTCACGAAGATCCGGCCGAGCGCCTCCTGGACGAGGTCCTCGGCCAGGTGCGCGTCACCGCCGGTCAGCAGGAAGGCGGTGCGCAACAGCTGCCGCCCGCGTGAGGCGACGAAGTCCGGGAACTCGGACGGCGCCCCGTCGACCGGGGCATCCGCACTCGGTTTTTGGTCCATGCCCTTCTAACGCCGCCGACCTACCGTCATGTGGCAACCGGTGTGCGGGCCGCCCGCCATGATCACACCACGGACCCGCCGACCTCCGCGGCCACCCTGCCGGTCGGGCCGCCTTCCGGTAGCCGGGGTTCACCGCTGAGGGGTGCCCCGAGCGCCGCCTCCGGGGCCCTCCGTGCCTCCTCCTCCGCCGGGAGGGCGAGCGGTTTGCGGCAAGGACCGCGTCTCGGCGGCCGCCCTGGCCACCCGGGCCGCGGCCGCCGCGGACTCCTCACCCTGGTCGTAGGCCACTGCCGCGTCGTCACCCGGGTGCGCCTCGATGTGATAGCTCTCCGCGATGCTGTCGATGAAGCCGTTCACCGGGTACGACATGCGGAGTCGTAGGTTCCGGACCGCAGGATGTTCGTGGAGGATCTGATACCCGTCCGGTTGGGCTCCGCCGCCCCGGTGTCGTCGTCCACTGCCATCCCCCGGCCGACGGCCGAATGGATTGCCATCATCAAGTCGACTTGTGCGCCGAAGAGTTCGGCGTGCGCGTCGCGCAGGGCCCGGGCGATTGCGCCGGCTTCCTCGAACGCCGCGTCGATCTCGTTGCGGACCTTCGTGATGGCGCCGGCCGCCTGCTCGGCCGCCGGTCCACGCCAACCCGACCCCTGCAAGGGCGTGATCACATCGCTGGTCAGTTCGGACGAGAACTCCCAGCCCCGGACCAATGATTCGAAAGCCTGGCACGGCTTCGGCGGACCCGTCAGACAGTTGAGCACTTCTTGAGGCTCGCCCGTGAGACATCTGCATACGGATGACGCCATTCCCAGAATCAAGGCGCGCACCGACGGCCTCACACTCGCACCCGGACTGCCCCGGGGCGTTCCGCGACGACCGAGCCCGGGTCGACGCCCTCGAAGGCGAGACGGCCTACGCCGACCGGCCAGGCCAACGCGTCTGCAAAACAAGGAACTTGGGCGGCAATCCGACCCCCGCAACCGGCGTCGGGCGGTACCCTGGCTCACCCGCGGCGGGCGCGGGCGGCGGCAGGGGGGACGTATGGGAGTCAGGAATCCGTCGATCGAGGAGCGGTACTCGATCGCGCTGGGGTGCCGGGTGAGCGTCGAGGCCGGGTTCACCGCCACGAGGGTCAACTGGAGCATCGGCATCATCTCGGGCGAGGACCGCAAGCGCCCTCAACAGGGCAGCGCGGTGGCGTCGTTCACCTGCGACCGGTGCCGGCGGGCGTTCTGCGCCAGGGTCGAGAGCCGCCCCACGGCGCGCCGGAAGCGGTGGATCTACCTGGTGGTGGGGGCGGTGCTGCTGCTCTCGCTGGCGGTCGTCGTTCCGATGCTGGTCCAGCTGGGCGGGCAGACCGTGGACGAGAACGACCCGGACGCGACGGACGGCTTCGGCCTCCTGTTCCTGTGGGCCTTCCTCGCGTTCGTCTTCGGGCTGAGCTTCTTCCGGGTCGGCTGGTCCTACCCCGGCATCAACAAGTTCCGGCTGGTGGGCGCCAACGGCAGGCGCAGCGTCTGGGTGAAGGGGCACCGGCTGTTCTGACCCGCGAACGGCCGCCCGGTCGGGGACCGGGCGGCCGAGGGGACTACGGCGCAGGCGTCAGCTGGTCTGCAGCGCCGTGTCGTCGATCACGAAGCTGGTCTGCAGCGAGGCGTCCTCGGTGCCCGCGAACTTCACGGTGACCGTCTGACCCGCGTAGGACGAGAGGTCGAAGGTCCGCAGCTGGTAGCCGGCCGCCGCGTCCACGTTGGAGTAGGTCTTCAGCGCGGTGCCGTTCACCGAGACGGTCAGCTTGTCGTACGCCGTCGAGCCGGTCTCCGCCGTGTCGATGTGCAGGTAGAAGCTCAGCGACGCCTTGCAGCCGGCCGGGACGGCCACCGCCTGCGAGAGGTTGTCCGAGTGGGCTGAGCCGTAGCCGTTCAGCCAGGACTTCCACGAACCGCCGTGCGCGGCCTGCGAGGCGCTGTTGTCCACGACACCGCTGGACGCCGTCCAGGGCGCGGCGCTGCCGGTCTCGAAGCCCGCGTTGCCGAGCAGCTGCGCCGGGGTGCAGGTGCCGCCACCACCGCCGGAGACGGTCCAGGTGAAGGCGGCGGTGCCGGTCTTGTTGGCGGCGTCCTTCGCGGTCACGGTCACGTTGTAGGTGCCCGCGGCCGTGGCGGTGCCGGTGATCTTGCCGCTGGAGCTGATCGACAGGCCGGTCGGCAGGCCGGTGGCCGTGAAGGTCAGCGGGGCGGTGCCGCCGGAGGCCGAGATCTGCAGGTTGACCGAGCCGTTCAGCGCGGTGCTCTGGCTGCCCGGGTTGGTCACCGAGACGCTGGTGCCGGCCGGCTTGGTGAGCAGGCAGCCGCTGACGTTGAGGTCGATGACCCGGCCGGCGCCGAGGCAGGTGGTGAACCAGTACGTCTCCTGGCCGTAGCTCTGGCCCTTGGTGGCCTTGGTGGTGCCGTCGGCCGCCACCTCGCACGGGTTGTTGAGGGTGCACATCTGGCCGTCGTCGTTGCCGGTGTTGTTGATGCCGACGACCTTCTTCGTGGCGGCGTCGACGATCGGCGAACCGGACGTGCCGTGCGTGGTGTTGCAGCCCGCACTGTAGCGCAGCGAGTCGTGCCAGGTCCACTCGTCCTCGCGCAGCGTGTCGACGAACCCGTTGACCGAGCAGTTCCACACCTGCTTCCAGTACGACGAGGGTATGTACATCGCCGAGCCGTCGGCCGGGTGCGTGTCACTGATCGTCAGCGCCGTGGCGCTGAACTTCGAGGTGATGGACGCGAAGGTGTCGGTCAGCTGGTACAGGGCGACGTCGGTGCCGGTCATGGTCGCGTAGAGGACCTTGTCCGCCTGGACGGTGCCGAGCGAGTTGCCCGAGGAGCCGAGCAGCGTGCCGCTGCGGCTGGCGCTCTGGTTCTGGACGACCTGTCCGGCCGCCGGCATCGTCGGCAGGCAGTGGCCGTTGGTGAGCATCAGGGCCCGGTCGGTGTCCACCGACGAGGGGTAACGGACCAGCGAGGCCGAGCAGTTGCTCAGCGCGATGGTGGACGTCAGATCGCCGGCCTGGACCGCCTGGGCGGGGGTGGCGGCGAGGGTCAGCCCACCCGCGACGACGGCGCTTGCGCCGACGAGGGCGGCAAGTCTCTTGAACATGCTTCTCCTTGTGGGGGATTGCGGGGCGTACGACCGGTCGCGGACGCCCGCGCCGCACGAAAGTGCCATGACCACCTCAATGGGTCAACCATGCCGACAGAACTCGCGCCACCGATTCCGCGCCGCTGCCACGGCCTTCGCCGCCCTAGGCCCCATCACCCGAGGTCGCAGCACGCGCCCCGCCCCAAACCTGCTACCCGGGAGGCAGGTTCGAGATGTGCACCACATGTCCGCGGCGCCACCCGCGAGCCTGCCCGGCGGTGCGACGGCAGGACCGGTGCCACCGGGTGAACCGTCAGGTGTCGCAGATTCCGAGGCCCACCCGGGACCTGCCCGCCCCCGCCGGCACCACCTGCACCTGGATCTGCCCGTCCTCGTCGGCACACCGCTCGCCGCCCTGGCGCGCGTCGTCCGCGACACGGGACGGCGCCCCACGCAGGACAACGCCGCCGGCCGGATCGGCCGACGGCGCCACGGGTACTTCTTCCGCTACGGCTGCGGGAAGGTGTCCTCGTCCACGTCGCTGGTCTTGGCGTTGCCGCCGACCGCCGGCTGGAGGGTGATGGACCACGAGGTGTAGGTGCGACCGGTCTCGAAGGCCATGCTGTCGTCGAACTTGCTGAAGTCGCAGCTCTGGGTGAACGCCTTCAGCGTCGGGTCCCAGTCGACGCCGCCGGCGAAGTAGACGTCGTAGGTGCCGTCCTCGACACCCTCGATGGACGCCTTCTTCCCCTTGCCGACGTAGACCGAGTGGATCGACTTGCCGTTCTGGGCGAGCGAGACCACCGCGTCGGAGCTGCCGCCGTTGTCGACGTTGAGGACGCCCTCGCCCTTGAGGCGACCCGAGCGGACCATGGTGCCGCTCTCCAGCGACCGGGTCTGGAGCTGCGGGGTCTGCGGGACGTTGAAGGTGGTGGGATACCCGGCGGCGGCCATCTGGGCGAGGGCGGGGGGCACCGCCTTGAGGCCCTCGGAGAGGCCGACCTGGGCGAAGGCCGAGGTGGTGGCGCAGAGGTTCTTCGCCTTGATGTCGCTGCGGACCTTGGTCAGGTCGGTGGAGAGCTGGCCGAGCGCCGTCACCAGCTGGCGCCGCGCCGTGCTGACGGCCGCCGGCTCGCCCGCGAGGCCCAGGCCGCTGCCGGCCGAGGACGCGGCAGTGGCCGCCTCCTGGAGCGTGGTGGCGAAGGCGTCCAGACCGGCGGAGGCGTTGAGCTTGCCGAGCGCGGCGCTGACCGGGTCGATGTAGCTCACCAGGACCGGCCCGTACGGCGGCTTGGTCGGCGTCGGGGTCGGGGTGGGTGTCGGGCTGGGGCTCGCACTGGCGCTCGCCGACGCCGGGGCGCTCTTGCCCGGGCCCAGGCCGAAGGAGTCCGCCCCTCCGGACCCTCCACTGGAGCACGCCGCCAGCAGCAGCGTTGTGCCGGCCGCCAGGCCGACCTTGACGAAGGACTTCATGCCCGCTCCCCCGGTGATCTCTCATGCACGCTCCGTGCATTCCCCGCGGACATGATCCCGAGCCTTTGTCACGCGGTCAACAGGGCGCACAAGAGGCGTGTTGAGGCGCAGGCGGGGCGCAGAGAGGGGCGCACGGGACGCCACCGCCCGTCAACTACGATCGGTCACGTGCTCAGGCTTACGGGACTCCCCCTCCAGATCATCGCGTCCCTCCTCGCGATCGGCGTCTTCGCCGCCACGATGTGGCTCTGGCCGAGATTCGGCGGGCGCGGCTGGCAGGCCTGGCTCGGGCGGATCGGCGCCTTCCTCGCCACCCAGATCTCGGTGCTGGTCGCGATGGGGCTGATCGCCAACGGCTACTTCGGCTTCTACAGCTCCTGGACCGACCTCCTGGGCACCAACGGCGGGCCGGGCACGGTGGTCGACCACCAGCCGAACGCCTCCGTCGCCATCACCGGCGAGCAGAAGTTCTACGCCCAGCAGGGCTCCAACCCGGAGCGGGTCGGCCTGATCCACAAGGTCTCCGTCAAAGGAGCGGGCAGCGGCCTGAGCACCGACGGGTTCGTCTACCTGCCGCCGCAGTACTTCCAGCCCGACTTCGCGCAGCAGAAGTTCCCGATGGCCCTGGTCCTGGCCGGCTACCCCGGCACCCCCGAGAAGCTGATCTCGCTGATGCAGTACCCGGCCTCCGCGCTGGAGGCGATCGACCAGAAGAAGCTCCCGCCGACCATCCTGGTGATGATGCGGCCGACCCTCGTCAACAACCGGGACACCGAGTGCGTGGACGTCCCGAACGGCCCGCAGGTGGAGACCTTCTTCACCAGCGACCTGCCCAAGGCGCTCGGCACCACCTACCGGATCGGCACCGACCCGGCCAACCGGGCCGTGATCGGCAACTCCACCGGCGGCTACTGCGCGCTGAAGTTCGCGCTGCGCAAGCCGGACGCCTACCGGGCCGCCGTCTCCCTCTCCGGCTACTACACCGCGCCGATCGACGAGACCACCGGTGACCTCTTCGGCGGCGACAGCCGGCTGAAGCAGGAGAACGACCTGCTGTGGCGGCTGCAGAACCAGCCGGCCGCGCCGGTCTCGCTGCTGCTGGCCACCGCCCACGACGAGAACAACTACGCCGCCACCCAGGACATGGTGAAGGCGTTCAAGGCGCCGACCAAGCTCTCCACGATCACCCTGGACACCGGCGGCCACAACTTCCACACCTGGACGCGGGAGATCCCGCCGGCGATGGAGTGGCTGGGCAAGCACCTGACGATGCCCCAGGCCGCGTAGCACCCGCCGCGCACACCCCGCCGCGCACTCCCCACCGCACGGCCGCCGCGCACCGGCCCGCCGCGGCCGCCGGGGGCGTGCGCACGCGGCGGCCGCGGCGGCCGCGGCAGGATTAGAGACGGCTCACAGCCCGGTCTCACGGTCCTCTCAGCCGGGCGGCCGAGCGTAGCGTCCATGACCACGACCAGCTTCTCCCCTCCGGCCGGCGAACCGTGGCCGGAGGCCGCGAACTATCCGCCGCCGGAGGTGCCGCAGCCGGCCCCCGGGCTCCCCGGCCCCGCCCCCGTCCCCGGAGCGGCTCCCGCCCCCGCGCCGGCCGAGGCGCTCTTCCCGCCGTGCCCGCCACCCGCCGCCGGTCCCAAGGGCCCGGCGTCCTGGGCCGGCCGGCTGCGCACCCTGGCGGCCCGGTCCTGGCGCGGCCGCGCCGACGACCCGCGCTGGGTGCGCCCCGCGCTGCTGGCGCTGCTGGCCGCCACCGCCGTCCTCTACCTCTGGGGCCTGAGCGCCTCCGGCTGGGCCAACTCCTTCTACTCGGCGGCCGCCCAGGCGGGCAGCCAGAGCTGGAAGGCCTTCTTCTACGGCTCCTCGGACGCCGGGAACTTCATCACCGTAGACAAGCCGCCGCTCGCGCTCTGGCCGATGGCGCTCTCCGCCCGCGTCTTCGGCCTCTCCTCCTGGTCGGTGCTGGCCCCGCAGGCGCTGATGGCGGTCGCCACGGTGGCCACCCTGTACGCGACGGTGCGCCGCCGGTTCTCGCCGCTCGGCGGCCTGCTGGCCGGGGGTGCGCTGGCGCTGACTCCGGTGGCGGCGCTGATGTTCCGGTTCAACAACCCGGACGCGCTGCTGGTGCTGCTGCTCACGCTGGCCGCGTACGGCCTGCTGCGGGCCACCGAGGCGGCCGGTACCCGGTGGCTGGTGTTCACCGGGGTGATGTTCGGGCTGGCCTTCCTCACCAAGACGCTCCAGGCCTTCCTCGTGCTGCCCGCGTTCGCGCTGGTCTACCTGGTGGTCGCGCCGACCGGGCTCTGGCGGCGGGTGCGGCAACTGCTGGCCGCCGGCCTGGCCATGGTGGTGGCGGGCGGCTGGTGGGTGGCGGTGGTCGAGCTGGTGCCGGCCTCGGCCCGCCCGTACATCGGCGGCTCGCAGGACAACAGCTTCCTCTCGCTCACCTTCGGCTACAACGGCTTCGGCCGGCTCAACGGCGACGAGACCGGCAGTGTCGGCGGCGGTGGCGCCCGGCTGATGGGCGGGGCCGAGGCACCGCCCGGCGGCGGCCGCGCGATGGGCGGCGGCGGCTGGGGCGAGACCGGCATCACCCGGCTGTTCGACGGCGACATCGGCGGGCAGATCGCCTGGCTGATGCCGGCCGCGCTGATCCTGCTGCTGCTCGGGCTCTGGGCGACCCGCCGCTACGCCCGCACCGACACCGCCCGGGCGGCCTTCCTGGTCTGGGGCGGCTGGCTGGTCTGCACCGCGCTGACCTTCAGCTTCATGTCCGGCATCTTCCACCAGTACTACACGGTGGCGCTGGCCCCGGCGGTCGCGGCGCTGGTCGGCATGGGCGTCGACGGCCTCTGGCGGGTCCGGCACCGGCTGCCCTACGCCGCGGTGCTGGGCGCCACGCTGGCGGTCACGGCGGTCTGGGCGTACGTCCTGCTCGGGCGCAGCGCGGACTTCCTGCCGTGGCTGCGCTGGGCGGTCCTGGTCGGCGGGCTCGCCGCCGGGGCGGCGCTGCTGCTGGCCGGGCGGCTGGCGGCCCGACTCGCCACGACGGTCGGGCTGGTGGGTCTGGCGGCGGCGCTGGGCGGTCCGGCGGCGTACGCGGTGGACACCGTGGACACGCCGCACACCGGCTCGATCGTGACGGCCGGTCCGGCGGTCGCGGGCGGGCGGGGAATGGGCCCGGGCGGGATGCGCGGGATGCCGCCCGGCGGCGACGGCCGGTTCTTCCTCAACGGGCAGCAGGGCTCGCCCGGTCAGGGCGGCGCGCCCGGGCAGCTGCCCGGCGGCGCCGCGAACGGCGCGGGCGGCGCGGGCGGCGACGGGACGGGCACCGGCGGAACGGGCGGCGGCCGCACCGGACGCGGCGCAGCCGGCGGCTTCGGCGGCACGGGTGGCTTCGGCGGTGGCGGAATGGCCGGCGGCGCCCCCGGCGGCATCGGCGGGCTGCTGAACGGCGCCACCGTGAGCGACGAGGCCGCCGCCCTGCTCCGGCAGGACGCCGACCGCTACACCTGGGCCGCCGCGACCGGCGGCTCGCAGACCGCCGCCAGCTACCAACTCGCCTCGGGCGAACCGGTGATGGCCCTCGGCGGCTTCAACGGCACCGACCCGTCGCTCGGCCTGGACGCCTTCCGGCAGTACGTCCGGGAGGGCAAGGTGCACTGGTTCATCAGCGGCGGCTCCCGCCGGACGGCCGGCCCCGGGACGGGCACGGGCACCAGGACGGGCACGGGCACCGGGACCGGCACCAGCACCGATCCCGCCGCGACCGCCGGTCCGACCGCCGGTGCCGACGGCGGCGCCCAGGAGTCGCAGACCGCCCAGATCGAGACCTGGGTGGCGAGCCACTTCACCGCGAAGACGGTGGGCGGCGCCACGTTCTACGACCTGACGCAGACGCCCGCCCCCTGAGCCGCACCCCCTGAGCCGGGAGCCGCGGGAGAACGACGGAGGGGACGCACCGCCCGGCGGCGGTGCGTCCCCTCCGTCGTCGTTCGGCGCCGATCAGTCGGTCGGGCAGCGCGTTCCGGCGGCCGGCGCGGTGCCGTCCGTCAGGAAGGCGTCGACCGCGGCCCGGACGCACGTGCTCCGCCCGTAGCCGATGTGGCCCTCGCCCTCGCGGGTGAGCAGGACGGCGTTGCCGAGCTGGGCGGCGAGCTTCTCGGCCGAGGCGTAGGGCGTCGCCGCGTCACCGGTCGAGCCGACCACCACGATCGGGGCCTCGCTCTTCGAGACGATCGGGTGCGGCTGCTCGGCGGAACGGAACGGCCAGGTACGGCAGTCGGGGTCGAACAGCGCCAGGCTCGGCTCGTGCCGGGTGATCAGCGGGGCCTTCGCCGCCAGGTCGGCGTACGCGGCCTGGAGGGCCTCGCCGGTCGGGACGGCGGTCGCGCCGTCGGCGCAGTGGATGGCGGTGTAGGCGTCGGCGGAGACTCCGTAGTGGCCCTTCTCGTCACGGCCGTAGGCGCCGTCCGCGCGGGCGAGCAGGTTGTCGCCCTTGCTCCGGACCATGGCCCAGCCGAGGTCGTTGCGCAGCGCGTCCCAGGTCTTCTCGTCGCCGTAGAGGCTGTCGAGCACGCCGGCCCAGGCGGCGTTGGCGGTGAGGGCGCACCCGCTCGTGGTGGTGAGCGGCTTCGCCTTGAGCCCGTCGAGGAACTCCGCGAGCTTGTCGGCCGCCTTGGCCGGGTCCTTGCCGAGCGGGCACTGGTCCTGCTTCGCGCAGTACGCGGCGAAGAGCCGCAGCGAGCGCTCGAACCCCGCGTACTGCACGATGTTGTGCTGGGCCAGCGGCACGGACGGGTCGACCGCACCGTCCAGCACCAGCCGCCCGACCCGGTCGGGGAACTCCTCGGCGTAGAGGCTGCCGAGGTAGGTGCCGTAGGACATGCCGAAGTAGTTGAGCTTCTGGTCGCCCAGCGCGGCGCGCAGGACGTCCATGTCGCGGGCGGTGTCGCGGGTGCCGATGAACGGCAGCAGCTTGGCGAACTTGGCCTGGCAGGCGTCGGCGAGCACCTTGCCGTGGTCGTCGCCCGCGGTGTCGGTGGCGAGCCACTCGTCGCGGGCCTTGTCGTCCAGGCAGTTCAGCGGCGTGGTCAGACCGACGCCGCGCGGGTCGAAGCCGACCACGTCGAAGCGGTCGTGCATCGGGCCGTCGAACTGCGCGGGGGCGGCCTTGACCATGCCGACGCCGGAGCCGCCGGGCCCGCCGGGGTTGACCAGCAGGGAGCCGAGCCGCTGGTCCTGCCTGGCGACGGGGACCCGGACGACGGCCACGGCCAGCGGGTCGCCGGCCGGATGGGCGTAGTCCAGCGGGACGTTGAGCGAGCCGCACTGCAGCACCGACTCGTCGACCTTGGCGGTCTTCGGGTCGTCGGCGCAGGGCGTCCAGGCGATCTGCTGGCCGTAGAAGGGCTTGAGTGCCGGGTCGGCCGCGCCGGTGGGCCTGGGCGTCGGCGTGGGCGGGGTGGTCGGCGACGCGCTGGGCGTGGCCGGGGCGGCGGCCGGTGACGGCGTGCCGGAGGCCGCGTCGGTGGCGGTGGATCCGCCCGAGCCGGCGCAGCCGGCCAGGAGGGCGGCGGCGACGGCCGCGGGCAGGGCGCGCCGGGAGAACCGGGTGATCATCGAATGCACCGCACACGAATATCACCTGACCGTCACACCGGTCATCTCGTGATCGACCGGCGGACGGCGAAGGGGGGCAAAGCGTGACGGAACGTTTCCTCAACCGCCGCACTGCTGGAGCATGGCCTTCTTGTCCGCCTCGGTGACGGGCAGTCGGTACTTCAGCGAGACCTGGGCGAAGCGCACCGCGTACGAGCAGCGGACGGCGGTGTTGGCCGGGAGCCAGGCGGCCGGACCGGAGTCGCCCTTGGAGGCGTTCTGCGAGCCGTCGGCCGGGACGAGGTTGAGCGGATCGTTGGCGATCTGCACGCGCTTGGCCTTGTCCCACGTCGACGCGCCCATCTGCCAGTCGTAGGACAGCGGCATCACATGGTCGATCTGGATCTTCGAGGCCTGCTGTTTGCTCCACCGGACGGTCTTCCCGGTGTACGGGTCGTCGATGGTCATGGCGGTGACGGTGCAGGCCGAACCGTCCTTGCGCTCGACCGAGCGGCCGTCCCGGGCCAGCAGGTCGTTGCGGGTGTCGCAGTTGTTGTGGCCGCCCGGGACGCCGTCGACGTTGTCCGTCCAGGCCGGGCCGAACTCGTCGCGGTCGTAGCCGTCCTTGGGTCCGGCGGCGGCGGTGGCGACATTGGCGATGATGTCGCGGCCGGCCTTCCGTTCCTCGGGCGTGGTCAGCGGCGCCAGGCCGGGCCTGGTGCCGTCGGGGTTCTGCAGCGGGCTGGTGCCCGCGCCGGCGGGTCCGGCCGCCTCGGTGGCCGGCTTCCCGGCACCCCCGGTGCAACCGGCCAGCGCCGGCGTGGATATCAGGAAGGCGACGGCGGCGAGCAGGGCGGTGCGGCGGGCGGGCACGGGGACTCCCGGACTGGGGGGTGGCTGACGGCGCCCCAGCAGACCAGTCGCCCCACGGGCCGTCAAGGCGGCGCGGCACGGAGCGTTCGAGCATGTCGAAGCTCACACCCGGCGCCCGCCCGGGCCCCGCCCCGCCTCCTCCCGCCGGGCTCAGCCCCCGATCGCGGACATCGGCCGGTCCGGCTGGACGAAGTCGGCCGAATTGATCGCGTGGCCGGGGCCCTTGCGCCCGATGGTGGCCCGCCAGGCGGCCTCGATCCGGTCGTCGTCCGCGCCGCCGCGCAGCAGTGCCCGCAGGTCGGACTCCTCGGTGGCGAACAGGCAGTTGCGCAACTGGCCGTCGGCGGTGAGGCGGACGCGGTCGCAACCGCCGCAGAACGGGCGGGTGACGGACGCGATCACGCCGACCACGGTGCCGGTGCCGGCGATCCGCCACTCCTCGGCCGGCGCGTTCCCGTGCCGGCCGACCGGGACGAGGTCCCACCGGGTGCCGAGGACGGCGAGGATCTCGTCGACGGTGACCATCGTCGCCCGGTCCCAGGCGCCCTGCGCGTCCAGCGGCATGGACTCGATGAACCGCATCCGGTAGCCGTGCTCGGCGGCGAACTCCACCAGGTCGAGGATCTCGTCGTCGTTGACCCCGCGCACCGGCACCGCGTTGACCTTCACCGGCGCGAGCCCGGCGGCCTGCGCGGCGGCCAGGCCGGCGAGGACGTCGGCGAGCCGGTCCCGGCGGGTGATCGCCGCGTACCGCTCGGGGCGCAGGGTGTCCAGGCTGACGTTCACCCGGTGCAGGCCGGCCCGGTGCAGCGCGTCGGCGGTGCGGGCCAGGCCGATGCCGTTGGTGGTCAGCGAGACCTCGGGGCCGAGGGCGATGATCCGCCGGACCAGGTCGGGCAGGCCGCGGCGCAGCAGCGGCTCACCCCCGGTCAGCCGGACGGAGCCGATGCCCAGCCGCCCGGCGGCGATCCGCACCAGCCGGACCACCTCGTCGTCGCTCAGCACCTCGGCCTTCGGCAGCCAGTTCAGGCCCTCGGCCGGCATGCAGTAGGTGCAGCGCAGGTTGCAGCGGTCGGTGAGGGAGACCCGCAGGTCGGTGTGGACCCTGCCGAAGCGGTCCGACAGCGGGCGCGGTGCGGTGTTCATCGGCCCAGTACAGGGGCAGCCGGGCCGGGATACCAGCGGCCGAACCACCGGGGAGCGGCCCCGACCTGCGGGTCCTCCTTGTGCGTTCGTCCAACTGTGGCTTCCTACGGCTGCGCCGGGGCACCCCGGACGGGCAGGCTGGGTCCATGCGCGACAGCACGGGGACCAGCGGCCGGACGGGGAACAGTGGCCCGACGGGGACCAGCCGCCGGACGGGTGGTGATCGGCCGGTCGCCGCCCTGGTGCTGGCCGCCGGGGGCGGGCGGCGGCTCGGCGGCCGGCCGAAGGCGCTGATCCGGTACCGGGGCCGGCCGCTGGTCGAGCACGCGGCGGGGGTGGTCCGGGCCGGCGGCTGCGCCTCGGTGACGGTGGTGCTGGGCGCGGCCGGGGACCGGGTCCGCTCCACCGCCCATCTGCCGGGCTGCCGGCTGGTGGCCAATCCGGACTGGGCCGGCGGGATGGGCTCCTCGCTGCGGGCCGGGCTGGCCGCCCTGGCGCCGGAGGCCTCGGCCGTCCTGGTGATGCTGGTGGACACCCCCGGTGTCACCCCGGCGGCGGTGGCCCGGCTGCTCGCCGCCCACCGGGCCGGCGCCGAGCTGGCGGCGGCGGCCTACGCGGGGCGGCGCGGGCACCCCGTCCTGATCGGCGCCCGGCACTTCGCCGAGGCTGCGGCGGGCGCCACCGGCGACTCCGGCGCGCGGGCTCTGCTGGCGGCGCACGCCGACGGGATCACGCTCGTCGAGTGCGCCGACATCGCCGTCCCCGACGACCTGGACACCCCCGCCGACCTCGCCCGTTGGACGACGGGGTGATCCTCTCCCGGTCCGGACCGGCGGCCGGTCCCCCCACGGGGTGGGGCGGGCTCCTCCTCCCCGACGAGGGATCGACCGCACACCCCTGATCTGTCCCTGAGGATTGCCCCATTCCGCGCCGCGGCCCCCGCGTTTCGGGGAGCATGGGACACGTCCTTCCCCTCGATTCGAACGGACGGTGCCCGCGATGTCCGGACTGCCCGACGACTTCACCGGACGCGACCCCGCACAGCACGGGCCGGTGGCGGGTGGTGGCGCCCGGGCGATCCGCTGCCCCGCCTGTCGGCGCGAGCACCTGTACGAGCCGCCGTCGCTGCCCTGCCCGTGCGGCGCCTCGCTCAAGGTGCCGCTGCTGCGCGGCGGCGTGCCGGTCCAGGTGCGGTTCCGGTCCTGGGAGGACTCCTGGCTGAACATGCGCTGCCCGCACTGCGGCCGCTCCGACCAGTGGCCGCAGCCCGAGTTCACCTGCAACTGCGGCGCGACCGTGCGGCTGCCGGTGGACCGCACCACCCGCCTCGGCGGCAGCGCGACCACCGGCCAGCTCGGCACCGCCGGCCCGCAGAACTCCCGCCCGCACCCCGCCCACCCGCTCAACGCGCCCGTCCCGGCCCCGCCCGGCGGCTCCGGTGCCTCGGCCACCCCCTGGCGGCGGCGCGCGCCGTTCCGCCCGCACCCGGTGCGCACTTCGCAGGACGCCGTGTTCACCGCCGCCCGCTACCTGGAGTGGCTGGGCTTCGACGACCTGGAGCTGACGGAGGCCCAGGAGCGCGACGGCGTCACCCTGCTCGGCAGCCGGATGGTCGCCCAGGTGGATACCTGGACCGAGCCGGCCGACGTGAAGTCGGTGGAGTGCCTCTGGCTGCAGACCCTGCACGCCGAGGAGATGGCCGCCGCGATGTTCACCCTGGCCGGCTACTCGCACCAGGCCACCGTGCGCGGCGAGCAGTTGCTGGTCGCCCTGTTCAGCCTCGACCTCGCCGGAGTGCCCCAGCCCGCCAACGGCGCCGCCGAGGCGCTGATGGAGACCGGCTGGACGTCCTGACCCCGCTCCGACCGACCCGGCCCGCCTGACACCGTCCGCCCGCGGCCCGGGCCGTCGGCCTGCCCGGCCCACCGGCCCCGGCCGTCCCGGTGGCCCCGCCCGCCCCCGGGAGCGATCGGCGCGGAACCGGTTCGCCCGCAACAACCTGCGCTCGTGATCTGGTGCACAAGCTCACCCCCGTGTTGAATTGCCGCCACAACGCGGGCCTTGGGGGCAGAGGCCGGCGTCCTGCTGGATGGCGCACACAAGGAGGTGGCGTTGTCGGAGCACGGATGGGGCCCGAGTGGCCAGGGCGGGCGCGGCGGTCGGGGGCGGCCGGCGCCCCGCGAACCGGGGGACACCGTATGGCGGCTGCGGTCCCGGGCGTGCTGGCAGGAGGCCGCGGAGCTGTTACGCCCGGCCGCCGAACGCGACCCCGAGGCCGCCCTCGGCCGGGCCGAACTCCTCATCGAGCAGTGCCTGTTCACCGCGGCCAACTGGACCCAGGCGGAACAGGCGCTGCGCCTCGCCGAGGCGTTGGTGACCAGCACCGAGCAGCGCGCGGGCGCCTCCTGCGCCCGCGGGTTCCTCGCCTACGTCTCCAGCGTGCTCGGCGCACGCGACCGGCTGGACGAAGCACAGGCGGCGCTCGGACGCACCTCGGCGCTGCTGCCGCCGGACGCCCCCGGGCGTCCGCTGCTGGACTTCCGCCGGGGGCTGGTCGCGGAGAACCTGCTGCGCGACCCGACGGCGGCCTGGATCGCCTACCGCCGCGCGCACGAGGGGGCCGACGAGCGCGGGGACGAGCTGCTGCGCTCCTACACCTGGCGGCACCTGGCCGCACTGGCCCAGGCCGCCGGGGACCACGACCGGGCCCGGGAGGGGTTCGACGCCTCGCTGCGGCTGCGCGAGCAGCTCGGCTTCACGGTCGGGGTGGCACCCGCGCTGGCGGCGCTGGCCGAGGTCTCCGAACCGGACGAGGCGGTCCGGCTGCGGGCCGAGGCGACCAGGCTGGTCCAGGCGCTCGGGGGCGTACCGGTCTGGCTCGCACGCCAGCTGAGCGCGGTGCGCACGCCGGGCGCTCCCCCGGACGGACGCGTCGAACGGGAACCCCGGGGAACAATCAGCTAAGGTGAGCCTAACCTGGCCGGGGTGAGCAGTACTCCGGCCAGGTTCGCCTTGCCGTTCCCGGGCTCCGCCAGGCCCCGGCCGGCCGGGCCCGGCCGCCGGCGAACCCGGCCGGGCACGGGTCGGACGGTCCGGCACGGGGCCGGTCGACCCGATAGGGCCCGCACCATGACCGCGAGCAGCACCCGACCCGGCCCCGCGCCGTACGCCCCCCGCACCACCCCCGCGCACGCTGTCACCCGCACGCCGGCGCCATGCACCACCAGCTACCGCAGACTCGGCCGGCTCTTCCCGGCACTGCGGGTGCACAGCGCCCCTCCCCGCACCGGCGACGGCTGGATCAGCGGCACCGACCTCCTCACCGACCCGGGCGCACTGGCCGAACTGATCGCCCACGACGCCCGGGAGGGGCTCGCCCGGTACGGCCGCCCGCTGCGCCCCGACGTCGCGGCCGGCTTCGGCCTGCACCGCTTCAGCTGGCCGGCGGCGCTGCTGTTCACCCTGCCCTGGTTCCTGGAGCGCCGGGTGCCGCTGCTCACCCCCGAGGACGTCTCGATCCGCCGTGCCACCGGCGAACTCACCGCCCGCCCGGGGGCGTTCGTCTGCCTGCCGGACGACCCGGCGGCCGGGCCGCCCGGCGCCCGGACGGTGGCCGACGAGGCGGCACTGGCCGCCGAACTGCGCACCGCGCTGGCCGGTTTCCTGGCCCCGGTGCTGACCGCCTTCCGCCCGGCGGTGCGGCGCAGCCCGCGGACGCTCTGGGCGATGGCGACCGACGCGGTGGTGGAGGGCCTCTGGTACGTCGGCGGCCTGCTCGGCGAGGAGGAACGGGCCCGGGCTGAGCTCTCGGACCTGCTGGCACCGGACCGGGCGGACGACGGGCCAGCGGCGGCCCCGGCGCTCCCGGTGGCCAGGGCGTGCACGCCCGGCGTGTGCGCGCCGTCCTTCACCCCCGGCGCGGGCTTCGCGACCGAAGGTGCTTCGGGCACCGACCGTGCCCGGGCCAGTTGCTGCCTCGTCTACACCGTGCGGCCGGAGGAGATGTGCGGCGGCTGCCCCCGCGTCACGCGAAGTTGACGGCATCGGCCTTCGGACGGCCCCCGGAATCCCCGGAATTCTGGGGAATAGCACCCCTTAATTAATACGACAATGGGACTTCTCCCACGTCAGAAATCCCTCTCCTCAGCGCATTGACGGAGAATCGGCCATTCTCGGGCCGAGCATCCGCCATGATGGTCCCCGCCATCACGACGCAGGAGAGCGAGGCTGGTCCAGGCGATGAAATTGTCCGACATACCGCTCGGTTGGGCCGTCACCGGCGTTGCGGTGCTGCTGGTCACCGCCCTGCTGGTGGCCCTGGTCCGAAATCGGGGATCCGCCGGCCCGGGCGGCTCGGATTCCTGGGAGCGTTCCGAGGAACGCCGCCGCCGCAAGGAATCCCTGTACGGCGCGGCCTCGTACACGCTGCTGTTCTGCTGCGCCGGCGTCGCGGCCGCGCTGTCGTTCCACGGCCTGGTCGGCTTCGGGATGCAGAACCTCAACCTCTCCGGGGGCTGGGAATACCTCGTCCCGTTCGGCCTGGACGGGGCGGCGATGTTCTGCTCGGTGCTCGCCGTCCGCGAGGCCAGCCACGGTGACGCCGCACTCGGCTCGCGCCTGCTGGTCTGGCTGTTCGCCGGTGCCTCCGCCTGGTTCAACTGGGTGCACGCCCCGCGCGGCTTCGGCCACGCCGGTGCCCCGCAGTTCTTCGCGGGGATGTCGCTCTCGGCCGCCGTGCTGTTCGACCGGGCGCTCAAGCAGACCCGCCGGGCCGCGCTGCGCGAGCAGGGCCTCGTCCCGCGCCCGCTGCCGCAGATCCGGATCGTCCGCTGGATGCGCGCCCCGCGCGAGACCTACGCGGCCTGGTCGCTGATGCTGCTGGAGGGCGTGCGCAGCCTGGACGAGGCGGTGGACGAGGTCCGCGACGACAAGCGGGAGAAGATCATGGAGAAGGAGCGCCGCAGGCTGGCCGGGCGCCGCGAACGGGCCGAGATCCGGGCCATCAACCGCTCCAACAGTGCCTGGCGCGGCCGCGGCGCCGCCCGGCAGCTGGAGGCCGGCCAGGAGTCCGCCATAACCGGCGGGCCCATGGCGGAGCGCCCCGCCGTGGAGCCGCCCGCCGTGGAGCCGCCCGCGCCGGCCGCCGAGGGCCCGGTGGTGCAGACCGGGCTGCCGGCCCGCCCGGAGCGGCGCACCATCGACCTCACGATGGAGGAGGACACCGTCGCGCTGCCCCGGCTCGACTCGCTGGAGCGCAAGCTGAAGGACCTGGAGCAGCAGTTCGGCTGAGGCCGCCCGCCGGCCGGCGCTCCACCGGCCGGCCCCGGGCCGCTCGGACGCCGCTCGGACGCCGCAGGGCCGACGGGCGGGCGCCGGACGGCAGCGCCCGGCGCACGACCCGCGCCCGCCTCAGGGGCGCCGGACGGCCCCGGTCCGGCCGGCGCCGGTGAGCCGGGCCGGTCAGGCCGCCGGCGTCGTCGCGGTGAGCTCGAACCACATCCGCTTGCCCGAGCCGCGCGGCTCCACGCCCCAGCCGTCCGCCAGCGCCTCGACCAGCATCAGCCCGCGCCCGGAGGAGGCCTGCTCCCCCGGTGTCCGGCGGGTCGGCCAGAGGTCGGACTCGTCCTCCACCTCGACCCGCAGCCGGGCCCGGCCGCCGTCCGCCGCCGCCTCGCGGTAGAGCCGGGCGGTGAACATGGCGTCCCGGTCGGTGTGCCGGATCGCGTTGGTGACCAGCTCCGAGGCGAGCAGCTCGGCGGTGTCCACCAGCTCGGCCACGCCCCAGCGGCGCAGCGCGTCCCGCAGCTCGGCCCGCACCTCGGAGATCCGTTCGAGGTCGGCCTGCCCGATCCGGCGGCGCAGCTGCTGGGCGGCGAGGCCGCCCTCCGGGCCGTCCCAGCGCAGCAGCAGGAGCGCTATGTCGTCCTCGCGCTCGCTGGAGTCGGCGACCTGGGAGGAGATCCGGTCGGCCAGTTCCTCCAGCGGGTCGGCGTGGCCCTCCCTGCGCTCGGCCAGCGGGCCGGCGACCACCTCGGCCAGCCGGGCGATCCCGTCGTCGAGGTCCATCCCGCGCGCCTCGACCAGGCCGTCGGTGCAGAGCAGCACCGTCTCACCCGGGTCCAGGCTGAACCGGGTGACCCGGTACTCCTCGTCCGGGGCGATGCCCAGCGGCAGCCCGCCGGCCACCTGGACCACGGTGGCGGTGCCGTCGGCCCGGCGGACCAGCGGGTCGAGGTGGCCGGCCCGGACGGCGTAGACCACGCCGTAGTCCACGTTGACCTCGGCGTAGGTACAGGTGGCGAAGTGGTCGGTGTCCAGATCGGCGAGGAAGCGGGAGGCGCGGGCCATCACCGCCGCCGGCGGGTGGCCCTCGGCCGCGTACGCGCGCAGCGCGATCCGCAGCTGGCCCATGATCCCGGCGGCGTGCACGTCGTGCCCCTGGACGTCGCCGATCACCAGTCCGACATGCCCGCCGGGCAGCGGGACGACGTCGTACCAGTCGCCGCCGATCTGCAGGCCGGAGCCGGCCGCCAGGTAGCGGACGGCGGTGGTCACGCCGGGCACCGACGGGACATTGCGCGGCAGCATCACCCGCTGCAGGCCGGCCGCCAGCTCGTGCTCGGCGTCGTGCAGCCGGGCCCGGGCCAGCGACTGGGCGACCAGGCCACCGAGGGTGGAGAGCAGGGTGCGCTCGTCGGTGTCCAGCTGGCGGTCGTCGTCAAAGCTGACCAGGCAGACGCCGATCGGCCGGCCGCTGGCGACCAGCGGCAGGAAGGCCCAGGAGCTGCGGCCGGTCCGGCTGGTCGGCGTCCACACCTTCGCGTAGCGCTCCAGGAACTCCTCGCGGCTGGCGATGAAGACCGGCGCCCGGTTGCGCAGCGCCTCGGCCGCCGGGTGGTCGGCGGGCAGCACCGAGCGGTCCCAGAAGGTGAGCTCCTCGGGCCGGTAGCCGGAGGCGCCGAGGATCTGTACCCGGCCGGACTCGAAGGAGGCCAGCACCAGGCCGTCCGGCGGCAGCCCGGGCAGCGGGAGCTCCGTGAAGACCCGGGCGACGTCACGGACGGTGACGGCTTCGGAGAGCGCGCGGGCGGCCTCCTTGATGAACCGCGAGCGCTCCTCCCGCAGCAGGGCCATCCGGTCGGCGCGGTCGCGCTTGCGCAGCTCGACCGTGGCGTCCCAGATGAAGCCCACCATCCGCGAGGCCCGGCCGAAGGCGTCCGCGAGGACCCGGCCGCGGAACCGCACGGCGCGCATCGTCCCGCTCGGCCCGACGGTGCGGTAGTAGGCGCCGCACTGGCCCAGCTCGGCGACCGCGCGCTCGACCCGGCGGCGCACCACCGGCGCGTCCTCGGGGTGCAGCAGGGCCAGGAAGGAGGACGAGGTGCGGTCGAAGCGGTCCCGCTCGGCCGCGTCCAGGCCCATGATCGCGCAGGCCCGCTGGTCGCCCTCCAGGACGTCGCGGCGGATGTCCCAGTCGAAGGAGCCGATGCCGTTGGCGGCCATCGCGGGCTCCAGCCAGTCCGGCGTGGAGTCTCCGGAGGCGACGGGCAGGCCACCCGAGAGCATCGGCGCCAGCCGGCCCCCGGCGAGTCCGGGCGTCGTCCGCAGTGCGTGCCTGCGCACCGCCTGGGCGGGTGGTCTCGCCCGCCCCGACCCGGCCGTGGACTGACCGGGAGGAAGCGCCGGCCCCGGCGACTCGGGCTCAGTGGGCATGCTGCTCCTGCCGCTGCCGTGGCGAGCCGCGCCGGGTGTCCGGCCTGGCCGCGGGGCAGTGTGAGTGGGTGGTGCTCGATCGGACCGTGCGGCCGGGCGGCGACCAGTCGAGGTGAGGTCTCCCCGCTGTTTGCCGCACGTGGACACACATTCCCACCATCCTCGCCAATGTTCGGCCGAGCGGCAATGGCACCGGACCGGGAATCTTCGGCTCGCCCTTCGCCCGGAGGTGCCGTTCGGCGGCGAACGACCTGGCCCTCCCAGCTCGGACGCCGGGTCGGCCGGGGCCCGGAACTGCGCCGAACGGGCGGCGCCGGGGCCACCGGAGCGGCGCGGCGGCGGGCGGGCGCGGAGTCGGGCGGGCGTCACGCGGCGGGAGCGCGGGCGGCGACCAGCCCGAACAGCCAGGGCGGCGACCAGCTCGAACAGCTCAGGCGGTGACCAGCTCGAACCAGGTGACCTTGCCGTCCCCGCGCAGCTGGACCCCCCAGGAGTCGGCCAGCGCCTCGACCAGCAGCAGCCCGCGCCCCGAGGTGGCGTACTCGGCGTCCGCGTCCCGGCGGCGGCCGGGCAGCCGGGTGACGCTGTCCTGGACCTCGATCCGCAACCGCAGGTCGGCGGTGAGCACCGCGTCGAAGACCGCGCCCTGGCCGGTGTGCAGCAACGCGTTGGTGACCAGCTCGGAGGAGAGCAGCTCCGCCGTGTCGGCCAGCTCGGGCACCCCCCAGTGGCCGAGCGCGGAGCGCAGCCGCCGACGGACCGCGCCGACCGCGACCAGGTCGGCCGCGTCGAGCGTCACGTGCAGCCGGCGGTTCAGCGCACACCCCGGGGCCGGAATGCTCGGCAGTGCCTGGCCCGCCGTGCCCGTGGCCGCCGACGCACCCGGCGCACCCCCCTGGGGCCTGGCTCGGAAGGCGTCCCCCGAGCCCGTCCGCTGCCGCGGGAATCGCGACTGACCGTCCATCACCACTTGCCCCCGCCCTCAATCCGGGCACCCGCTGCCGGATCCCCCGCCGGTCGGGTGGCCGCCTCGTTCTGACCACCATCCTCATGCCCAGCTTTCGCCGTTTGGAACAGTGTGCGTCCGATCACCTGGGGTGAAAGGGGCACGGCGCGGCACTCGTGATCCAACTGCCCGCGCCGGACAGGTTTGCGATGCGTACGAGTCGTTTTCGGGCAACGCTGGACAGAGCGGCCGGGTCCGGGTTCAATGACCCGAGATGTTTGAACGCCGTTCTAACTTCACCCCCGGCACCCCCAGCACCCCCAGCACCCATCGGCACCCCCCGGCGACCGCGAGCGAGGAACCGTGCGACTGACCCCCACCGAGCGGGACCGGCTGCTGATCTTCACAGCAGCCGAGCTGGCCCGCGCCCGGCGCGCCCGAGGCGTACGCCTCAACGTCCCCGAAGCGCACGCCCTGATCGCCGACACCGTCTGCGAGGCCGCGCGCGACGGCCGGCGGCTCGCCGAGGCCATCGAGGCCGGGCGCAGCGTGCTCACCGCCGACGACGTGCTCCCCGGCGTCCCGGACGTGGTCACCGTGGTCCAGGTCGAGGCGGTGTTCGACGACGGCACCCGGCTGGCCGTGGTGAACGACCCGTTCAAGGGCGCCGGCTCGCTCGGCGACGACGCGCCCGGCGGCGCGCTGCTCGGCGCGGGCACGGGCTACGACCCCGTCGAGGAGACGGTGGTGCTGCCCGTCCACAACACCTCCGGGGTGCCGATCTCGGTCACCTCGCACTTCCACTTCTTCGAGGCCAACCCGCGCCTGGCCTTCGACCGCGCCGCCGCCTACGGGACCCACCTCGCGGTACCGGCCGGCTCCTCGGTCCGCTTCGACCCGGGCGCCACCGTCGAGGTCGGCCTGGTGCCGATCGGCGGCGAGCGGGTCGCGATCGGCTTCGCCGGGCTGGTGGACGGCCCGCTGGACGCGCCCGGCGCCAAGGAGGCCGCCCTGGCCAAGGCCCGCGCGACCGGCTACCTGACCAACTTCGACGACGCCGAGGTGGAATCGTGACCGCCATCACCCCGCACGACTACATCGCGGTGCACGGTCCGCGCGCCGGGGACCGGATCCGGCTCGGCGACTCCGGTCTGATCGTCCGGGTCGAGTCCGACTCGCAGGCGCCCGGCGAGGAGTTCCTGGCCGGCTTCGGCAAGACCGCCCGGGACGGCCTGCACCTCAAGGCCGCCGCCGTCCGCGACACCTGCGACGTGGTGATCAGCAACGTGCTGGTGATCGACGCGATCCAGGGCATCCGGAAGACCTCGATCGGTCTGATCGACGGCCGGATCGCCGCCATCGGCCGCGCCGGCAACCCGGACACCCTGGCCGGCGTGGAGGTCGTCGTCGGCACCGGGACGACCATCGTCTCCGGCGAGGGCATGATCGCCACCGCCGGCGCCATCGACACCCACGTCCACCTGCTCTCGCCGCGGATCATGGAGGCCTCGCTCGCCTCCGGCGTCACCACGATCATCGGCCAGGAGTTCGGCCCGGTCTGGGGCGTGGGCGTGAACTCGCCCTGGGCGCTGCGGCACGCCTTCAACGCCTTCGACGCCTGGCCGGTCAACATCGGCTTCCTCGGCCGCGGCTCCTCCTCCGACCCGGCCCCGCTGGTCGAGGCCCTCGCCGAGGGCGGCGCCTCCGGCTTCAAGGTGCACGAGGACATGGGCGCCCACACCCGCGCCCTGGACACCGCCCTGCGGGTCGCCGAGGAGTACGACGTCCAGGTCGCCCTGCACACCGACGGCCTCAACGAGTGCCTCTCCGTGGAGGACACCCTCAAGGTCCTGGAAGGCCGCACCATCCACGCCTTCCACATCGAGGGCTGCGGCGGCGGGCACGTCCCCAACGTCCTCAAGATGGCGGGCGTCGAGAACGTCATCGGCTCCTCCACCAACCCCACCCTGCCGTTCGGCCGCGACGCCCTCGGCGAGCACTTCGGCATGATCGTCTCCGCCCACGACCTCAAGGTCGACCTCCCCGGCGACGCCGCGATGGCCCGCGACCGCATCCGGGCCGGCACCATGGGCGCCGAGGACGTCCTGCACGACCTCGGCGTCATCGGCATCACCTCCTCCGACGCCCAGGGCATGGGCCGGGCAGGCGAGACCGTGCGCCGCACCTTCGCCATGGCCGGCAAGATGAAGGCCGAGCTCGGCGCCCTCGACGGCACCGGCTCCTACGGGACGACCGAGGGCGGCGACGACAACGAGCGCGTCCTGCGCTACATCGCCAAGCTCACCATCAACCCGGCGATCGCCCACGGCCTGGCCCACGAGGTCGGCTCGATCGAGGTCGGCAAGCTCGCCGACATCGTCCTGTGGCGCCCCGACCACTTCGGCGCCAAGCCGCAGCTCGTCCTGAAGGCCGGCTTCCCCGCCTACGGCGTCGTGGGCGACCCCAACGCCTCCACCGACCGCTGCGAACCCCTCGTACTGGGCCCCCAGTTCGGCGCCCACGGCGCCACCGCCGCCGACCTCTCGGTCGCCTTCGTCGCCCAGGCCGCCGCCGACGGCGCCTACCTGGACCGGGCCGCCGACGGCATGCCCACCCGGCGCCGCCGGGTCGGCGTCCGCAACACCCGCGGCATCGGCCCGCGCGACATGGTCCGCAACGCCCGGATCGGCGACGTGCAGGTCACCGAGACCGGCCTGGTCTCGCTGGACGGCGACCCGCTGCGCTCCGAGCCCGCCGACAGCGTCTCGCTCAGCCGCCTGTACTTTCTCTGACCCACCCTCACCTCCCCTCCAAGGACGCGAAGATGACCCCCACCCCCGCCTCGCTCGGCTACCGGATGCCCGCCGAGTGGCACCCGCACGAGCGGACCTGGATGGCGTTCCCCACCACCAACCCGACCTTCGACAGCCCGGAGCACCTGCACGCCGGGCGCGAGGCCTGGGCCGCGGTGGCCAACACCATCGTCCGGTACGAGCCGGTGACGCTGGTGGTCAACACCGGCGAGACCGAGGAGGCGCGCAAGTACGTTGCCCCCGAGGTCGAGATCGTCGAGCGCCCGCTGGACGACGCCTGGATGCGCGACATCGGCCCGTCCTTCCTGATCGACGGCAAGGGCTCGCTGGCCGCCGCCGACTGGATCTTCAACGGCTGGGGGGCGCAGTCCTGGGCCCGCTGGGACAACGACCAGCACATCGCCGAGCACATCAGCGAACTGACGGGTGTTCAGCGATTCGCCTCCCGCCTGATCAACGAGGGCGGCGGCATCCACGTCGACGGCGAGGGCACCGTGCTCGTCACCGACACCGTGCAGCTCGGCGAGGGCCGCAACTCCGACTGGACCCGCGAGGAGGTCGAGGCCGAGCTGCACGCCCACCTCGGCACCACCAAGGCGATCTGGCTGCCGCGCGGACTCACCCGCGACTACGACGAGTTCGGCACCCGCGGCCACATCGACATCGTCGCCTCCTTCGTCCGCCCCGGCGTCGTGGTCGCCCACGTCCAGCCGGACCCGGCCCACCCCGACCACGAGGTGTGCCAGGAGCTGGTGGCGATCCTGCGCGCGTCCACCGACGCCCGGGGCCGCGCCCTGGAGGTCATCGAACTCCCCGCCCCCACCGTCCTGTCGGACGAGGACGGCGAGCCGGTCGACTACTCCTACATCAACCACTACGTGGCCAACGGCGCCGTGGTGCTCTGCGCCTTCGACGACCCCCGCGACCAGGAGGCCGCCGCCATCCTCGGCCAGGCCTACCCCGGCCGCACCGTCGAACTGGTCGACGCCCGCGAGATCTTCGCCAACGGCGGCGGCATCCACTGCATCACCCAGCAGCAGCCGAAGGTGTGACACCCCGGCAGATTAGCCCCCTGACCTGCCGGATTACCGAGAGCTGCTGTCCAGTGCCGACACTGGACAGCAGCTCCTTCGTAGATCATCTCCCCCTGCGGCACTCGTCGCGCCGGGCTGGAATCCCATGACGTCGTCGTTGTCGACGGCACGACCGCCGACAACGCCTACCGAGGACCCTGCGGAGGGATCGGCGGGAGCGCCGGTGGAGTCGAGCCCATCAGGTCGGCCATGTCGCGAAGCTCGGGCTCGGGCTCGGGCGCTGGGATGGTCACTACTCCTCCTCAGGAACGGCGGTCCGGCAACGAGTTCCGAGCGGGCATCGTCTGCGAGGGCGGCGTCGCACACCGTCAGTCGGTGGATCCCCAATCCTTTGCGCGAGCCCCACGCCCGGCACCGCCTGGCTGCCTGCCGGGCTCTCGACGAGGAGGAGACCGTGCTGTGGCCGCCGGTGCGGCAGCGGGTGAAGACAGGTGCGGACCGCGAGCTGGTGCAGTCGTACCCGTACCGCTCAGCGGCGCCGGCCGCACGCGTGAGAGTGTCGGGCCACCAGCTCGCACGCGCATGAGGAGGGCCCGGTGGCGGGAGCGGAGTGGCCGGTGCATGGTCGGCGGCAGGTGTACGGCTCACCCTGGGTCGAGGTCTGGCTCGACGATGTGGACATTCCCGGCGTCGGCCGGATCGAGCATCACGTGGTCCGCATGCCCCGGGCTTCCACCACCTCCGTCGTCACCAACGAGGCGGGCGAGTTCCTGCTCATCCACCGGCACCGTTTCATCACCGGCCGGTGGGGCTGGGAGGTACCGGCCGGCTGGGCCGATCCCGGTGAGGACCCGGCCGTGGCGATCGCCCGCGAGGTCGAGGAGGAGACCGGCTGGCGTCCGGGCCGGGTCGAGCTGATGACCGAGTACGACGCCATGGCCGGCATCTCGGACGCACACTTCCGCAGTTACCACGTCACCGGATGCACCCGCATCGGCGAGCCGGAGGACATCTCCGAAGCGGCCCGGGTGGAGTGGGTGTCGGAAGCCGGGGTCGTGAAGCTGCTGACCAGCGGCGAGATCTCCGACGGCCCTTCCCACGCCGCACTCTCGTACTTCCTCGGGCCCTACCGGCTCGCGCGGACCAACAGCTGAGCCGCCCCGGCGGCGGGCCCCGCCCCCGCCGAGAGGGCCGGGGCGGGGCGTCGAGCCGGTGGGCTCCTGGTCAGGGGGGCTTCGGGCGCCGCCGGTATCGTGGGTGCCGCTGCGGCGCGGTCGCAGCGGCACAGAGGAGAGCAGCACATGGCGGACGCCCGCCCGCGCCGGCCGGCGCGGCCCCGCGAGGAGGTCTTCGCCACCGCGCGGGCCGCCATCGCCGAACACGGGCTCGCCAAGCTGACCATGGCCGGCCTCGGCAAGCAGCTGCAGATGAGCGCCGGTCACCTGCTCTACTACTTCGGCAGCAAGGACCAACTGCTGCTGGAGACGCTGCGCTGGAGCGAGGACCAGCTCGGGGCCCGCCGCCGCACCGCGCTGGCCGACGGCGACCGGGACGTCTGGGAGCGGCTGGGCGACTACACCCGGCTCTACCTGCCCGAGGGCGCGGGCGATCCGCGCTGGATCCTCTGGGTGGAGGTGTGGGGGCGCTCCCCCGCCAGCGAGGAGCTGCGGCAGGGGCAGTTGGAGATCGAGGCCCCCTGGGACGCCGACCTGGTCGCCCTGCTCGACGAGGGCGCCGCCTCCGGTTCCTTCGCCGCGGCGGCCGGAGCGACCACCGAGCGGGCCGCCCAGATCCGCGCGCTGCTGGACGGTCTCGCCGTACCGCTCGCGCTCGGCCTGCCCGGCGCGCTCCGCGCGAGGGCCCTGCACCTCGCGGAGTCGGCCTGCCGGACCCTGCTGGCGCCCGCCTGACGGAGAAACTCCGGCAGCGTCACTCCGTCCAGATCGCGGCCGCCGTGCGGTCGTCGGCGTACCCCTTGGCACGGACCTGGACCTGGCGCAGGAAGTCCACGGTGCCCGGCGGGTGCGGGTGTGCCCAGTGGGCGGCGAGGAAGTGCGCGACGGCCGGCTCGTCGGCGATCGGCCGGGCCAGACCCGGGGTGCAGAGCAGCAGGATGTCGCCCGGAGTGGCCGGGACCATCCGGAACCGGAACGGGCGGGGGTCCGGCGCCGGACCGTCCGGCAGCGGGGGCTGACCGTCCGGGTGGTGCAGCAGCCGGGCCGCGTAGGCGTCGATCCAGTGACCGGAGCGCAGCAGGTAGAGCCCGCCAGGGCCGACCCCGAAGGCCGCCCGGTAGGAGGCCGCCGGGTCGAGCGAGAGCAGCAGGCAGTGCAGCGAGGCCGGGAAGACCGGGTCCTCGCCGGCCGCCCGGGGGGCCAGGCCGCGCAGCGGGGCGGCGGCGGCCGTCGCGAGCCGTTGGAGACCGTAGCGGAGGCGGTCCCGCGCGCCGTCGCGCAGGTCGGCGGCGAGGCCGGCCCGGCTGCGGCCGATCGCGGCGGCGAGCTGGCGGCACGCCTCGGCGGAGGCGGTCGCGACCGCCTCCGGGGCGATGTCGGCGATGCCGGCAAGCGCCTCGGCGGAGCCCGCGCCCGTGCGGTCGAAGCCGCCGAGCACGGCGAGCAGCAGGCCGTCCGTGCCCTCGCCGAACCTGGTCACCAGCAGCGCGTCCCGGCGGGGCTCGCCGCGGTAGCGGGCGGAGTCGCCGCGGACCGAGACGGCGCGCACGGTGGCGGTGGCGTACTGGGCCCCCTCCAGCACGGTGTCGGGCACCACGGCGCCGAGCGAGCCCGGGTCGGCCTCCGGTACGGCGGTCGGCTCAGGCCCGTACGTGGGCGGGCGCTCGCCGACGTGCGGAACGGCGGGCCCGACGTCGGCGAGCACCGACCGGGCGGCGGGGCGGGCGACGGCCACCGCCGCAGCCGGGGGGACGGGGTCGGGTTCGGGCGCAGGGGCGGGCTCGGGCGCAGGGGCGGGCTCGGGCTCGACGGCGGGCTCGGGCTCGACGGCGGGCTCGGGGCCGGCAGTCGTCGGCTCGGGCTCGGGCTCGGGCTCCACCACGGGGTCCGGCTCTGGTGCCGGCTCCGGATCCTTCCGGAGAACGGGCTCCTCCACCGGCTCCGGCCCCGCCTCCGGCTCGGGCCCCGCCTCCGCCTCCGCCTCGGGCGCGGGCGCCCAGGCCGGGGCCGGGAACCGGTGCGTCTCCTCCGGCCCGCGCTGCTGCCCGATCACCCCGACCGCGGTGTCGAACCAGTCGTCGATGCTGTCCCGCTCCAGCAGGTCGGGCTCCGGCACGGCCCGCTCCGACGCCTCGGGGGCCGACGCCTCGGGCACCGGCGCCGCCGGCGCCGCCGGTTCCGCCACCTCGGGCGCCATCGCGGGCTTCGCCTCGCCCTCCGGCTCACCCGTGCGCTGCTGGCCGATCAGCCCGGCCGCCGTGTCGAACCAGTCGTCGACGCTACCCTCCCCCGGTACCGCGTCCGGAGTGTCGGGGAGGGTGCCCGCCGGCCCTTCGTAGACCGTTTCCCACCAACCGTCGTCCGGTCGGGGCTGCTGTGCGGGTGCACCCTTTTTGCTCATCTGGCAGCTCCTGGTCGGTCCGTGGTCGCGCCGCCCCCGGCGGGGCCGGACTCGACGTCATTGTCTCCGAGTGCAACGACGGTGTCCGGGTTTCGGCGACAACCGCACACTGATCGGATGATCCCAATGACCGGGTTCGCCCCATGTTTCGCTTCCGTTCCGTCCGCGCTTGCCGGAACTGCCCCGAGCAGGGCGTTTCTGGGGTATTCAGGAGGTTCGGGGGCCGAAAATGGGGGCCGAGGAGGGGCATCGCTTCACCCGTTCGGCTGATTAAATGTGCGCATGACCGCGTCGGCCCCCAGATCGCTCCGACCGGGGAGGACCGCGTTCGCGGGCCGCCCGGTGGGCGCCCTGTGGTTCCTCCTGCTGGTCGGGCTGCTGGCGGCGCTCCCGTGCGCGGGCCAGGCCCAGGCGGTCTCGGTGGACCGGTCCGCCCCCGCGTCCGTTCCGGACGGCGTCGCCGGCCCGGCCCTCGCGGCCGCCCCGACGACGGGGACACCGTGGACCGCCGGGACACCTCCGACCCCCGGGACACCTCCGACCGCCGGAGCACCGCGGACGCCGGCGGCGGAGCACGCGTCCCGGCAGGCCGGAGCCCCGCGCACCGGTCCGGCCGGCACGCTCGCCGACCGGCTCGCCGAGCAGAAGCGGCACCGGACGTGGTGCTCCGCCGACGGTGAGCCGCCGCACCGCGACAACGGCTGCTCCGGTCACCCGTACTGCGCCCAGGACGCCCAGCTGCCCAATCCGCCGCCCCAGCAGCAGCCCGCCCTGACGCCCCGCCCGGAGACTCCCGGGACCCGGCCCCGGATGCTTCCGCGCGGGCTCCCGGACGGTCCGCGCCCGGCACCCGACCTGCACGAGCTCCAAGTTCACCGGTCCTGAGCGGAACCCACCGCCGGTCCTCCCCCCGCCCGTCCGAACGGACGGCGGCCGGGGTGGCACCGACGGATCCGCCCCTCCGCCCTCTCATCTGACCGCCGCGCCCGAAGCGCGCGGCGGGGACAAGGACACCTCATGGGTTCCGCCTCGAAGCAGTCCAACAAGCCGAGCGGCAAGCAGGCCGGTCTCGACCGTCGTGCCCGGATAGCCGAGCTGCGCGCCGCCGAGCAGCGCCGCGACCGCCGCAACAAGATCATCGCCTCGGTGGTCGCCGGGACCCTGGTGATCGCCGCGATCGCCACCGGCACCTGGATCGTGGTCGACGCCAACAACGACAAGAAGGCCAAGGAGACCGCGGCCGCCGCGCCGATCGACGGCGTCCAGACCTTCGGCGACCTGAGCCGCAACCACGTCCAGGAGAAGGTCACCTACCCGCAGACCCCGCCGGTCGGCGGCGACCACAACGCGATCTGGCTGGACTGCATGGGCCATGTCTACGACCAGCCGGTCGAGAACGAGCGCGCCGTCCACTCGCTGGAGCACGGCGCGGTCTGGGTGACCTACAACGGCAAGGCCACGCCGGACGACATCAAGACCCTCTCCGACAAGGTCAAGGCCACCCCGTACTCGCTGATGAGCCCGTACCCGGACGAGAAGGGCACCATCACCCTCAGCGCCTGGAGCACCCAGCTGGTCGTGGACAGCGCCAGTGACCCCCGGGTGGGCGAGTTCTTCACCAAGTACGTGCAGGGCAAGCAGACCCAGGAGCCGGGCGCGTCCTGCACCATGGGGGCGATGTGACCGCCGACGCGGCGGTGTCCGGGGCGCACGACGACGGCCGGGACACCGGCCACGGCGACGCCCTGGACGACACCCAGGACGCGGCGCCCCGGCCCGGCCGCAAGCGGCTCTGGTGGCCGGCGGCGCTGGCCGCCGCGCTCGCCCTCGCGCTCGGGGTCCCCGCGCTGGTGGCGAGCGGGACGTCGGCGTCCGGCTCGTCCTCGATCGCGGCCCCGGCGGACGACTCGCCCGAGGCCGGGTTCGCCCGTGACATGGCGACCCACCACCAGCAGGCCGTGGACCTGTCGTTCATCGTTCGGGACCGGACCGGCGACGCGTCGGTGCGCACCCTCGCCTTCGACATCATCAACACCCAGGCGAACCAGCGCGGGATGATGATGGGCTGGCTCGACCAGTGGGGGCTCCCGCAGCACTCGGCGGCCAAGCCGATGGCCTGGATGAGGATGGGCCACGACTACGCGGCGCACGACGGTTCGCTGATGCCCGGCATGGCCACCAACACCCAGCTCGCCAAGCTGGGCTCGCTCAGCGGGCGGGACGCCGAGGTGCTCTACCTGCAGCTGATGCTGGAGCACCACAAGGGCGGGGTGGAGATGGCCCAGGGCTACGTCGACCTGGCGAAGAACGAGACCGAGAAGCGGCTCGCCCAGTCGATGGTGGTCGGGCAGACCTCGGAGATCCAGCTGATCACCGACATGCTCACCGAGCGCGGCGCCACCCCTGGTGTGCCCGCGTCCTGATCGACCCGCAGCACCCGGCCGGGGGGGGGGGGGGGGTGGGGGGCGCCCCCCCCCCCCCCCCCCCCCCCCCCCCCCCCCCCCCCGCGCCGCCCCGACCCGCGACCC